>NZ_JAGGQV010000007.1:0-360426 GCF_018613135.1 Bacillus sp. ISL-57
CGTCGTGGCAATTGTCACGACAACGCGTGTATAGAAAGCTTTTTCTCACATTTAAAAACAGAAAAGTTATATTTAACATGTCCAAAAACAGCAGAACAAGCTTATCTAGCTATTCAAGAGTATATAGAGTTTTACAATACGGCTCGCTTTCAAGAGAAATTCAACGGCCTTTCCCCAATTGAATATCGAGAAAAGGCCGCAGCTTAAAAAATACTCTTTTTTTATTGTCTACTTGACAGGGTTATGTGCACGGCCTCACTTTTTTTCATTATGAATTCAACTTCTAAATCACTAGGCTTTATATATTTTCCCAAGAACATCCTTACCGCCTGTTACCGGTATGATGCTCCCTGTAATGAAATCTGATTTTTCATCACAAAGGAACGTGATGACCCTCGCTATATCTTCCCCCGTACCCGGTCTGCCGACTGGAACCGTATCATCCTTTTCTGCTCTTGCGACCCTTATTTCCTTCTCTTTCCAATCCCCTATGATATCACCAGGACAAACCATATTCACCGTGATTCCATGAGTAGCTTCTTCCGCAGCCAAAGTTCTTGTCAAGGAGGTCAAGCCGCTCTTTGCAGCGGCAAAAGCAGAACGATAAATCCAACCTGGTGCAGTTTCACACCGTTCAAACCCTAGTGTAATGACTCTGCCCCAGTTTCTGCTGCGCATTTGTGGAATAAGCTCCTTCGCAAAATGGAAAAAACCATTTAAATTCCCGTCCATGATGTACTTCCATTCATCGCTGCCATATTCAGTCATCGGTTTACGATTATGCATATATGGCCCTGCGTTATGAATGAAGATATCAACATGGCCAAATGTCTCCGAAATCTTTTGCAATATATTCCGGCAATCTTCCTCACTTGACGAGTCACCTTGAATCGCAATTGCCTTAACCTGGTACATTTCCTGTAATTCATCCACTAATGCTAAAGCTGCCTTTTTACTTCTTCGATAAGTAATGATAATGGACATTCCATTATCCGCGAGTGAAAACGCCATCCTTTTGCCGATACCCGTTGCTCCACCAGTAATAAAAGCTACTTTTTCATCCACAGGCTTACCCTCTTTATCAAATGGATTTTACTTAATTATACATAAGTTTATTCCATTTTCTATAATTTAGTAATTATAAAAAAGAACCTCTGGGCTTTAGCTGCATAAAATATAACAAATAAACCTGTCAGACCATAAGCAGGAGAGAGGAATCCAATATGTTTCCCTGGAATTCACTTTTTTCTTTTAAGAATAACCCTAACCAAAAGGAATTTATGAAAAATATGCAGCAAAGTGATGTTCAATCGTTCATTGAAAAGGTGTTTTCACAAGTGATCCCTGACAATATGCAAGGTATGATGAACCAAAATGATGGCGGCTCACAAAAAGTAAATGCCAGATCTGAACATCCTTTACATGCCGAGGTATTTGAAACCCACTTATATGTCTTCGTAAGAATTCCAATACAAGATGAATCTTGGCTTAAGAAAATGAAACTTTACCATACATCTAACCAATCCATCATCGAGAGGATTCCTGAAGATTCAGATCGGCATGTCATAACACTCCCCGCACCTGTAAAGAAAAAAGGGGCATCAGCCCAATATAAAGAATCAACCTTGGAAATACGGCTTCAAAAAAGTTTCAATACACAGTATTCAGAAATCGATGTATCGGAAATTTAAGCGGCTTTACCGGGACCTCACTGATGTTAAGTGCGGTTCCAGTTATTTCTTGGTTCAATTTTTTTTTAGATTTGGGTACATTATAGAGAGCCACTCGATGTCACAATTGATTTTTTTCATGGAATGGAATGATCCATTCTAGCAAAAAAAAGCGCACCCCATGTTAATGGGATGCACTTTTCTATTAATCTATTATTTTCCGATGAATTGTTGAGTCCAGTAGTTACCAGATTCTACGTAACCTACTCCAATATGAGTAAAGCTAGAATTCATGATGTTTTCACGGTGTCCTTGGCTATTCATCCAAGCTTGCACCACTTCTTCAGGTGTTTGTTGACCTTGTGCGATGTTTTCGCCAGCTGTTTTATAGCTAATTCCGAATTGTTTCATCATATCGAAAGGTGAGCCGTAAGTCGGGCTATTGTGGTCAAAGTAGTTATTATCTTTCATGTCTTGAGACTTGATACGTGCAACTTTGCTCAACTCAGTGTCGATTTTAAGAGCTGCCAAACCTTGTTTTTCACGTTCTGCATTCGTTAATTTAACAACTTCTTGTTCAAAAGCACTTAATTGAGAGCTTGTCTCTGGTTTTTTATCAGTTGATTTATCAGGTGTTGCTGCTGGTGCTGCTGGTTTTGATTGGTTCGTTGTTCCAACTTCTTGTTGAGCTGGTTGTTGAACTGGTTTTTGAACTGGTTTTTGAGCTGGTTGTTGAACTGGTTGTTGAACTGGTTTTTGAACTGGTTTTTGTTGTGCCTGCGCTGCAGGAATAGTGATATTGTATTTAGCTAGGTATTGGTTAAGGACTTTTTGCATATCCTCTTTATTCGTAGTTTTATAAGTTACTTGTTTCACTGTATCACAGTTGGCTGCTTCAGCTTGGTTAGCTCCTACTCCTGTGAATATAATAGCTGCAGCCGCTGCTGCTGACATAATCATTTTCTTTTTCATTCGTATTTCCTCCTGTGATGTTCATTTTTGTTGTGCTTTGCTTCTGGAATTATCATAACATGCACTTTTTGTAATAAAGGCACCATCAATTTCCATCAAATTCACAGGATGCGAATGAAAATATATTTATAATCCAAGTTTCAGAGAAAACAAGCAGAAATGCTTTAACTATCTATGTTTCTGCCAATAGTATTAATACTCATATTTTTCCAGTAATTATTTGTCAATGGTAGTTACATAGAACCATTTCCATGGAATACTAATAACTTTTAGTTGACATATCGTTACTAACCGAATTATTATGACTTTCTTTACTTTTATGTTACAAATTTTTCGGTTTCACTTCGACATTTCGTCATTATCCCCTTATCGTCTTGAACATTTTTCCAAATAAAAAACAATCCGGATTTAAGCCCGAATTGTTTTGATTTTGATGGTACATTCATCATTTTTTCATTTCTTCATCATTCTTCTCGTCCATTTCTTTTTTTCCGCCATTTTGTTCGGGAGTGCTTGGTTTGCCTATGACGAATTCTTTCTTTGGCATGTTGTGCATGTCCCTTGCCGTTACGTGGGCATATACATAATAGGTACCTTCTTCATCAAAAGCCTTTTCCAGTTCATATATACCGTTCCCTTTATGTTTTACTGCTATATTGTCATGGTCATCGCTATTCGCAAGCCAAATTTCAAAACTGACATCATCCGCATCTGTCACGACTTCGTCCCCATATGTTACTTTTGCCTGAAATTTCACAGGCTCATTCACTTTACCCTGAATTGGATCGACAGCTAAATCGACATTTAACATTTTTGGAATCTCCTCTTTCTTGCCGCATCCAGCCAAAAAAATTAACGCCATGCAAAATAACATGATTTTTTTCATTTTTGAACGTATCCCCTTTTTATGAATTCCATTCTTCTTTTATATTCGGCAGGATGACCCTGACCGTTGTGCCCCTTTTTTCCTTGCTTTCTATTTCAATTTTACCATTTTGTAATTCCACCAATTTTTTGACAATGGACAGTCCAAGCCCTGAACCGCCATCAAAACGGCTGCGTGCTTTGTTCACACGGTAAAAACGATTCATGATATATGGCAGATCCGCTTCCGGAATCCCGTTGCCCGTGTCAGTTACCAGCAGTTCGCAATCATCTTTATGCTGAATTAGGGTAATATGAATCGCCCCTCCGGAATCCGTATACTGAATGGCATTATCAAAAATGTTATGTAGAATCTGTTCCATCCTTCCTTCATCCCCAAAAATAATCGGGTCTGGATCCAGGTCTAGCTTCAAGCCCAATTGTTTTTCCTTTATTATCGGTTCATATTTCACAAGTACGTCTTCAATGAATTGCGCATAAGCAATCGGGGTTTTATTTAACAAGAATGGAGCACTTTCCATTTTTGATAAGTCCATAAGATCTCCCACAAGCCGCTGCAACCTAAGAGCCTCCCTTGATATGAGATGAAGGTATTTCCGTTGCTCTTCATCATTTTTCACGACACCATCCAATATGGCCTGCGTATATCCCTTAACGTAACTAAGCGGGGTTCTGAGCTCATGTGCAACATTTTCTAGAAATTCTTTTTTTCTTTCTTCTTCCAAATGGATGGAATTGGCCATATCATTAAAGGCTATTGCCAGTTTACCTATCTCATCATGACTCCTTACCTCGACCTGTATGTCATAATCCCCCTCTGAGACACGATGTGCCGCAGTCTCGATTTCCTTAATCGGACTGACTAGCTTTTTCAACCATTTAGTAGTAAACAAAATTGCGACAATCAAAAATAATAGAACCGCAGCCAACCATTTTGCAGCAAATTCCTTAAATAAGACCGTAATGGAATCTACAGGAATATATGTATAGATGATACCTTCGAGACGATTTTCGTCAATCAGGGGTATGATCGCTGCTACGATGTTCTTTTCAAACCTTTTCTCATATCCCTCTTTTTCAACGGCTTTCCCATCTAAAAGCATTTGCCGTTCTTCTTCGGAAATAAGGGTATCATAATTGATTTCAAAAGGCAGACAAGCACTCAATTCCCTGGGATTATTGACGACAAAGACTTCGCTGTCGTTCTTACTGTTAAACCATTCAACTTTTTGCTTAAAGTCTTCACTGATTTCACCGCCGGAATAATCCGCCCCTAGCAATGATGCTTCATTGACTAAATCCGTTTTAAGCTTCTCCACATATAGATTTTTATAATAATATTGAGAAAGGGAGTAAGCGAACATCACGGATAGGATGATGGCGGAGATAATGGTGAGCCATAATTTAAAAGAAAGTGTTCGCCATTTATAGATCATTTCTTTTCCTCTATCTTATAACCGATTCCCCAGACGGTTTGAATGTAATCGGCCGCCCTTAATTTCATTCGTAACGTTTTTATATGGGTATCCACAGTACGTAAAGATCCTCCATACTCACCGCTCCATACATTTTCAAGCAGTTGTTCACGGCTGAGTGCCTGGCTTTTATGACGCATGAGGAATAACAGCAATTCGAATTCTTTCAAGGTTAAATTGATTGGCTTCCCTTCCACTAAAACTGTTCTGGATTGTAAGTTCAAGCTAATTTTACCGAATCGGATATGGTTTTGATTCTCTTCATTCAATGATAATTTCCCTGTCCTTCGCAATACCGCTTCTACCCTTGCGACCAATTCTCCTGGATTGAACGGTTTGACGATATAATCGTCGCCGCCAAGCTTCAGCCCTTTCACCTTATCCCATTCTTCACCTTTCGCACTGACGAATATCACGGGGATCTCCCCAATTTCACGAATTTCTTCACAAACGGAGAAACCGTCCATACCTGGCATCATGATATCCAATAGGATTAAATCCACTTCCTCTGTTTCAACCATACTTATAGCTTCTTTTCCATTCGCAGCTTGAAGGCATCGATATCCTGAGTTCAGCAAATACATTTCAACTAGATTTCGCATATCTTCTTCATCATCCACGACTAAAATGGTGTAAACATGCATGTCATCTACTCCCTCAACATCAATTGGAATGGACCTTCGCCGACTTCGATCGTTTTTTTAACATCGACTGTTTCAGCATCCATTACATACACTTCATCACTATCATATCCCGCCACGACCACATCTTCGTTAAAGTTCGCCATTTCAAAGGGGTTGACGCCGACCACTTTGCTTTTGACTTCCTCATATTGATCATTCAATTTATACAGGGAGCTAGTCCCATGACTAAGGACAAATATTCCTTCATCATTTTCCAGGAACTTTATCGGCATGGTTGGGGCCTTAAGCTTTTTCTTCAACTCTCCCGTTTTTGCCGAATAAATATAAAGATCTTCTTCCACTTGATCCCCATCACCGTGTCCTCCAATCCATATTTCATCCTTTTCTTCCCTTAATAATGTGCCTGTGCTGGAACTATGTACGGGAAAATCGAAATCGACCTTTTTCGTTTCAAGATTTATCACTGAACATTTGGTATCACCAAAATTAATAACATACAATCGATTCGCTTGCTCTCCTTGAAGAACGGTCAAGGGGCTTTTACCAACCTTGACAATATCCTGTTCCTCCCCATCAGCATTTAAAAAATAAATGGATTGATTCGATTGATTGACCGCCACGATGCTTTTTCCATCACGTAACAACTGCATATTGACGATCCCTTTTCCAATTTCCCAACTGTTTATCAGTTTTCCTGCAGATAAAGAGTACACTTGTACTTTCTCCATCTCTTTTCCATAAAGCAGGATTGTATCTTTGTCTGCCAGGAGCAGGGCTCCGGTAAATGGTTCTGAAATATCCCATTTGGCAAAAGCATGATAGTTTTCGTCTATGAAAGTCAGTGAGGTATCCTTGATATTGACAGTTGCCAGGAAAGATTGACTTTTATTAATTTTAGTAAATGCATTACCGCTATTACACCCCGTAAGCAGTCCGATGGCAAGAAAAAGCCCAATGCCCCACTTCATAATTTTAAGCTCCTTATTCATTAAATATCTATTTTTTAAAAATTTTAACAATGATTTGTGAAAAAAGTATGAAGCATAAAAGAATATTTGCTAACAAGCATCCGTACACACTCGAAAAATCATAATCTTTCCAATTCAGTGATATAGGCCATTACAATCGCATTTTTCATTTCTTCCGAAAGCGGAGATTCCATCACGCGTTTAATAGAAAGGTAAAATTTCTCCAATACTGGTTTTCGGGCACGGGGATGGGCATTTTCATCCAAAAGCTCCCGTCTGATGAGTTCCGGCAGCACTTCCCTTCCCCCTCCATCGCTCACCTTACGATTGTTCCATATGCTTAAATAAGCCATAAGTAAATCTTCTTGCCTGACATTTTCATTCATAGTATCCCTTCCATCCATTACTAATTTATACATATTAATGTTCAAGTTTGTAAAGACTATCTTAATAATAAGATATCATGCTTTTTAAAATCCAAAAAAGGAGTGAGTACAATGTCTCAAGTATACCGCTGTCCGAATTGCCGGACAAATAAATCTCGCTTCAATCTCATTCAGCAAGTAGCAACACCCATTAAAAAGGATCCCCAATCCGGTGAGATTGTTGAACAATATTCGAACGACTCCCTTCTGCCATTCCATCTAGCATATAATGGTCCTGAAGTTCGGGTTCAATGTGCTGCCTGCGGGTTGATAGAAGACGAAAAGACATTTGCCGCCTTTGGAATGCAACAATAAAAATGGTCAGACCCCTATGTGGGTCTGACCATTTTCTCAATCATTTCCTACTGACATCTTAGCCCGGTCTATGGCAATTGGAATGGCTTTTCCATCCTCATATCCTTCATCCAATAATGCATTCGCGATTTCTATAGCCTTTTCCCTAACATCTTTATCTAGATTCTTCATCGAGTTTGGGTAATCGTTTTTATCCCATGGCACTAATACCGCCTCCTTAATAAGAAAGTCTTCTTTTCATGTTTCCCTTCTTTAATGGGCGGTAAACGTTTATCGGGCCGCTTTCGCTTCCAAAGCTTTCAATTGACCGATCAACATTTCCTTATCCAACTTTTCCCCGATCATGACGATATTCAATGGCATTTTCATCATTTCATTCATATACATCGGCATTCCGTAGGAGTATTGGAATAAATGGGGGTATTGTGAATGTGTAAAGGAAATATATCCTTTCATTCGATAGACCGTTTCCGGCAAGGCCCTAAGCCACTCTTCAAAGTCGGTTTGTGCCACAGCACCTTCAAATGTATGCACGATTGCAGTTAAATGCAAATGGTCATGTACATCAAGCTTTTGATGTACATTATGCCTTTTTCTTTGCATTTGCTGCAATGATGCCAATGAAACGGCTGCATACTCCGTCAATAAACATACTGCATCCGTATTCAGCGCCTGTATCGTATATATTAGCTGCGCGGCCTCCATCTCACTTACCATATCCGCTTTATTCAATAAAATGAAATCGGCATGATGGATTTGCTCTGCAAGCAACTGTCGAAGCTGCGGTGACAGTTCCTCCCGATCGCGCCACCTTAATAAATCGACGACCGTGATGATCCCTTTATACTCCAGCTTTTTGGCGAAAATCGGCGACATGATGCCATCCAATACTTCAACTGGATGAGCTGCACCCGTCGTTTCAATATAAACCGCATCCAGTTCATTTTCGGTTAGTAACTCATGAAGCTGAACCTCCAGTTTATCTTGAATTGTGCAGCAAATGCACCCGTCAAACAACTCCTTCAGAGGCACTCCATCACCAATGAGTCCGCTGTCAACCGATACACTGCCGAGCTCATTTAAAAGCACTGCCACTTTTCTGCCTGCTTCAATTTCCTGTTTTAAAATATTTCGAAGAAGCGTCGTTTTCCCGCTGCCGAGAAAGCCGCCCAATATGTACACTTCGGTCGTTTTCATTCTTATCTGCTCCTAAATCCGGTTAAATTCGATTCGGTTAAATTTTATCATAATTAGCTTACTAAAGCACTTGCCGGATTCACATAAAAAACCAGCCCATAAGCTGGTTTCAGACTGTAGACAAACTCGATGAAAATCGAGTTCGACTGCAGTTTTTAAAATGTCCAGTCGATTTCAGAAATCCACTCCCTTTCCGCAGACTGTCTGCCAAGCCTCATCGGCGCAAGCGCCTGTGGGTTCTCGGCTAGCCAGTTTTTCGGCAGGAGTGTCGCAAAATTCTTCAATCTTGCGAGATTTCTTTCCTGTAAAATGGGAAAAACATCATGTTTTTTTTAAAAATAAGGTTAGGTGAGACCATTCCGACTTCCCTTTTTTCTACAAATAAAAACCAGCCCGCAAGCTGGTTTTTCAACATTGATTCATGCTTGAACTTCGTCTTTTTCGTAAATCGGCACCCATCCTTCAGCTGTTACGAAAATCCGGACAGCAACAGTTTTCCTATCTTCCGCAAGCGTGAAATAATGTCTTGTTGATTCTGGTACACTAATAAGATCTCCTGGATTAAGCCGTACATCAAACCACTGTTTATCATTGCCTTCAATGGCAAAGATACTCGTTCCGCCTGCTATGAAACGCACTTCATCATCTTCGTGATGGTGTTCCTGCTTAAAGTTTTCAAGCATTTGATCCAAGTTCGGGTTTGCATCGGATAATGTGATGATATCATGGGCTTTATAGCCTCTTCTTTCAGAGATCTCCGCTATCTCTGATTGGAATGTTACAAGGATTTCCTCCTTGTCAGCATCTGTTAAATCGTATTTTTCCACAAGGTGGGCAGGTAATTTAGAAATGTCCCACTGCTCATAAATAACCCCATGTGTTTCTAAAAAACCTTTTACCTGTTCACCGTTTTCAATAACCTCGTTTGTTTCATGGAATCTGATCGTTGCCATCATTCATTCCTCCTCTATGAGTATTTATCTTATAGAACCTGCAAACGCCTTTTGTTGATTAAGTAAAAGTTGATATTGAAATAAAAATTCGCAGGCTTCAAGTATTCTTTTTGCCTCGAATCCGCTTTTGCCCCAAACCGTAATGCCATGATTGCGTATCAGCACAGCGCCAGAGTCTTGTTCGACATGCGGCTTGAACTTATCGGATAGCAGCGGTATGTCAGCGTGATTATATATGATTGGAATCCGAAGCTCTGAATCTTCATCCCACCGACCGGTCGCTTTAATGATTTCATGATTACGAAAGGAAACGTGGCCTTCATCTCCGTACAATTCCGATATCACATTATTTTCAACTGTATGGACATGGAGTACACAGTTCGCATTGGTTTTTCGGTAAATGTCTGTATGAAGTAATGTTTCGGCCGATGGTCTTAGGTTCGTATTTTCAACTGGTTTTCCTTTTAAATCCACAAGTAAAAAGTCCGAATCCGATTGCTTCCTTTTATCCTTACCGCTTGCGGTAATATAAAAGAAAGGGCTTCTGGGTTCGCGGATGGACAAATTCCCGCTTGTTCCCATAAACCAATCCCTTTCGGCCAGTTCAGCTTTAATATCTGCCAACTCAAGCCATTCTTTAGAATGAGTGTTCACGCTTTAACCACCTCCTGCTGCTTTATAATGTCAATTACATCAAAAAATGTTTCGAATCCTTGATGTGGAATTCCTTCCCTACCGCATTTATCAAGCAGTATGTCACGGGCTATGACAAAATCGGCCTGTTTTGCCGCTTCAAAATCCGTCACTGAATCTCCAATAACGAGTTTAAAATCTTCCGGACCCGCAATTTCCCTCATGATGGATGGCTTGCAGCAACCGCAATCATTATCACATTGCTCATCACAAGCATGTGGCCACTCAATATAAATCTTTTCTTTATCAAAAAATGCATGGTTGCAATAAACGGACTCTGTTGGCAAGATATCATTCAAAAGGGGTGAAATGAAAAAATCCATCCCCCCGCTTACAATATATAAAGGGATATTGGCTTGTTTCGTATACTCAACGAATTCATAAAACCCTGGACGAATGCCGGCCGTTTTTCTTACATATTGGATGATGTCATCCTTCAAGCCACTATCAAGCAGGGAGAACATATCCCCAACTCCTGAAGATATACTGATTTTTTGCTGAAGGACATCGTCTTTCAACGCTTCCCATTCCGGAGGCGCAAATTTCTTCATAATTGAAATGATATTATCTGTGTTGGTGATCGTTCCGTCAAAATCACAAAAGATGATCGGTTTCATTATTTCTTATAGGCCCCCCCACAACACAAGAGCTTTTTTTAGGGTTTCTTCTTCAGCCGCGGCTTCAGAAAGTTCCTTTCCTGCCAGAACGGCTTCCACAGCAGAACGGAAAGCCTTGGCACCGCCCTCTGCTCCGTCAGGGTGCCCGTGAATTCCGCCTCCGGCATTAATCACACTATCAAGCCCGAAATCCTTGATCAGGTCCGGAACCATGCCCGGATGAATGCCTGCAGAAGGAACAGGGAAGGCTTTTTTCCATGAAAGTTCATCTTTTGTCAGAGCTTCAGCAATCGCTAAGGTCTCCGTTTTTTCAAGTGCGACATTTCCATAAGGGGAAGGGAACAAGGATAAATCCGCACCTGATAATCTTACTAATTTACCAAGCAATAATGGATAGCCGATACCATAAAATGATGAAGATGCCAGTGCCCCGCTATATGCGGGGTGCGCCATGATCGGCAGCTTGATACGATCATGTTCACTCAAGGCCTGCAATACATCCAAACCATATGTATGAACGTTGAACAATAAAGCATCTGCCCCTGCTTCAGCCGCTTGCTCTGCCTTATCCAATAATTCAAATGTTTTCCCGGATAGATTGACAGCATATAAAGTCCGGTGGCCAGTGGTTTCATAGACTTCATTCAATATTCTTTTTCCCGTTTTTATTCTATCGAAAAATGGGGTCAGTTCCTGGTCAAAGAGGATCTCATCATCCTTAACTAGGTCAACACCTCCCCATGCTTGTTGCCTAAGTTGCTCATTATGAAATGTTAGGTCTCTTCCCAATACACCTTTAAAGATGCTCATCACCAAGGGCCGGTTAAATACGCCAAGCTTTTCCCTTATGCCTTCAATGCCAAATTGCGGCCCGGGAAAGGCTTTTTGAATATCACCGACAAAGTCCAAGTCAATAAGTTTTATTTCACCGTCCAATGAAAGTTTGCCGAAGACCGTCGTAAGGATTGCGGGTAAATCATTGGAGAAATTCCTTGCCGGGTAGGCAATTTTAATCAGCGAACGGTATACTTTCCGATTAAAGTAGCTGTTTGCCCTCTCTTCTTCAGATAGGGGTTTCACCGATACGACGCGTCCCTTATGTTTTTCAAGTTGTTTCTGCACCAAATGTGGCAAGTCCGTCCATGTCCCGACAGTCAGACCCAAGGCAATGCTCTCTGCTTTTTTCTCATGATTTCCATTAAAGTCATGAATTAAATAAGTAGCGATTATCTCGCTCATCTGATCACTCCTATAACACGTTAGTAAACTCTCGATGTCATTATTAACCTGAGATGGTCTATAAATGGTAAAAGCCCCTTCATAAAGAAGAGGCTTTAAAAAGCCATCTTCTTATCTCCCAGCCATCGGCTGCAAGAATTAGCACCGTGCCTTGTGGATTTCAAAAAAATCCGGCGGAAGGATTCCGCCCCATTTTACAATGGAATTACGGTCGGTTGCTGGGCTTCATCGGGCTAGTCCCTCCACCTGCTCAAAATAAGAAAACGCTGATATATAAGTTGAATCCAAGTATCGAAAGATTAAGAATTTATTTTGTATTCTGACAGGTAATTCCTACTTTGTCAATAAGTTTTAACTATTTAAAGGTGAATAAATCGGATATCTTATTGCATTAAAATAAATTTAATGTCCGTATTCGTTCCACAGCCTCTTGCAGCCGTTCTTCCGAAGTCAGTAGCCCTACCCTGACATAACCTTCTCCAAATTCACCGAACCCATTCCCTGCGGCAACAGCTACATGGGCATGCGTTAATAAATAGTCCGCAAAACTCTCGGACGTAAAACCTTCAGGTACCTTGAGCCAGGCAAAAAACGATGCCGCTGGAGCTTTAACTTCCCAGCCGATGGATCTCAATCCCTCAATAAAAACATTCCTTCGCCCCTCGTACATTTGCACTAGCTTCTCTACACAGTTCTGTGAGTCAAGCAAAGCGCTTGCCGCAGCTTCTTGTATCGCCGGGAAAAGACTCACATAAAGATGGTCTTGTAATAGTTCAAGAGCTTCTATTACACTCTTATTGCCCGCTGCGAAGCCGACTCTCCACCCTGCCATATTGTATGTTTTCGATAGAGTGTATATTTCAACCCCAACATCCTTCGCTCCCTCCGCCTGGAGAAAGCTTATTGGTTTTTTTCCGTCGAATCCTATCGCCCCATAGGCGAAATCATGGACTACACAAATTGAATGTTCTTTTGCAAAGGATACGGTTTCATCAAAGAAACTTTCAGTTGCAGAAGCGCCTGTGGGATTATTCGGATAATTCAAGAACATCATTTTGGCTTTATCAAGAACTTCTTTATGTATGTCATCGTATTTCGGAAGAAAATCATTTTCTTCTGTCAAGGGCATCAGTTCGGTCTTTGCCTGGGCTAAAACAACACCGGAAAGATAATCCGGATAGCCGGGATCTGGAACAAGGATCGTATCACCTGGATTCAATAAACACTGCGGAAGTTCGACAAGACCTGCCTTTCCCCCAAAGAGAATCGCCACTTCACTATTCGGATCCAGCTTGACACCGTATTCCCGTTCATAAAAGACGGCAGCAGCATCTTTTAGATATTGATGTCCCCGGAATGGTGAATATTTATGATTAATCGTTTTTTCTGCGGCAGACTGCAAACTTTTGACGATATGTTCTGGAGTCGGCTGATCAGGGTTTCCCTGGCCTAGATTAATGACATCATGTCCTTGCTCCGTGATAGCATTGACTTTTGCGACTAGTGAAGCAAAAAACTGCTTGGGCAGGTCCTGAAGCAGTCCGGATTTTTCGAATTGCACCATTTATACACCTTCTCTGAAATTTCTTGAAATTCTAGTCACAAATGATATATGTTTATCGTAGTCTTGTAAAGCATTTTTTACATTGGGGGTTTTAAACGATGAAGTGGAAAATAGCTTGTATTCAAATGGATATAGCCTTCGGTCAACCAGATATCAATTTTCAAGTTGCAGAACAATGGATGGAAAAAGCAGCTCGGTCCGAACCCGATATCGTCATATTACCAGAGCTTTGGACAACCGGATACGATTTGACCAGGCTGAATGAGATTGCTGATCAAGAGGCAGAAAAAACGATTGAATTTCTTAAAACACAGGCACAGAAACACCAGATTCACATCATCGGCGGTTCCATTGCGAAAAAAACAAGCAAGGGAATCTATAACACCATGATCATCATCGACAAACACGGTAAGCTCATTAAAGAATATGATAAGCTTCACTTATTTCAATTAATGGATGAACATCATTTCCTGCAGCCAGGTGAGAAAGATGGTTTATTTACTCTTGATGAAAAAATATGTGCCGGGTTCATTTGTTATGACATTCGTTTCCCTGAATGGCAGCGAGCCCATACCGTTCAAGGCGCAGAAGTTCTATTCGTAACGGCTGAATGGCCAAGACCGAGACTCGATCACTGGAGAGCTTTATTGATAAGTCGTGCCATCGAGAACCAAGCCTATGTTGTAGCCGTTAATCGTACAGGCTCGGATGTCAATAATATATTTGCGGGTCATTCCTTGATTATTGATCCATGGGGGAATATCATAAGTGAAGCCGGAGAAGGAAACGAACTATTGACAGGCACCTTGGACTTCAACAAAGTTACGGAAGCACGCAACAAAATACCTGTATTCGAAGATCGCCGTCCTGATTTTTATTAATTTACCCATTGACAAACTATTTAAAAAGTTGATATTATTTTCCCGAAGATTAAAATTTCAGAAAACATTTACTCTTATCAAGAGCAGGCTGAGGGATAAAGGCCCTATGAAGCCCAGCAACCGACTGTAATACCATTGTGAAATGGGGCGGATCTTCCGCCGGATTATTAAATCCACAGAGCACGGTGCTAATTCCACCAGAATTCATTTTCTGGAAGATAAGAGGTCCGAAGCCAAAACTTCTGCCTCTTTCTATATGAAAGAGGCTTTTTTATTCTTATTTTGAATCTGGAGGGGAAAAGAATGACTCAAAACCATTCAAATTTTAAGAGATTGACAAACGAAACAGCTATAACCCTTGCAAAAAAACTTGGGTTGGTCAATGCGGATGCAAGTTTGAAATGTAATGAAATCGGCGATGGAAACTTAAATTATGTTTTTCATATTACAGACACGGTCACAAACAAAGGTATAATAATCAAACAAGCGATCCCTTATGCCAAGGTACTTGGTGAAAGCTGGCCGCTGACATTGAAAAGGGCAGCTATTGAAGCGAATGCGCTGATTCATTTCAGAAGTTATTGCCCCGAATTCGTACCGCAGGTCTACTATTCGGATGAACAGCTTGCCATCACAGTCATGGAGGATTTATCGCACTTGAAAATCGTTAGAACAGGATTGATCGATGGCGATTCATATCCATTGCTTTCACAGCATATTGGTGAGTATGTTGCGAAGACGGCATTTTATACATCCGATTATCATTTAGAACCCTCTTCGAAAAAGGAGGTAGCCCGACATTTCACGAATCCCGAGCTCTGCAAAATCACTGAGGTCTTTATTTTCACGGATCCATTTTTTGAGGAACTCCCTGGAGATTTCGAGGTGGAATTGAAAGATGCAGCCCAAAAAATATGGAATGACCAAGAAGTGATACTTGAAGTCGCCAAGCTGAAGCAAAGCTTTGAAACCGAGCAGGAAGCCTTGCTTCATGGAGATTTACATACTGGAAGTATATTTGCAAGTAAAACTGAAACAAAGGTTATTGACCCGGAATTCGCATTTTATGGGCCAGTTGGTTTTGACCTTGGTCAATACACCGCCAACCTTCTCTTTCAGGCAGTCACACGCAATGGCGCTGGAAAGGAAGAGATTTTCACGCTCCTTCATGAATTTTGGAATGCCTTTGAAGAAACTTACACCAAATTATGGGAGGTCCAAAATAAAAGTCCATTCCGCCATGTGAAAGGTTATCTGCCTTATTTACTGACAAAATTCAAAAAAGATGCATTCGGCTTTGCCGGCTGCGAACTGATTCGGCGAACCATTGGCCTTTCCCATGTTGCCGATTTAAACGTCATTGAAGATAAAGAAACAAGGATCGCAGCCAAAACGGCAACATTGGAAATCGGTACTTTTTTAATAAAAAAACGGGAGGAATTGGATGTTCCAGCCGTCATTGAAGCGTTGAAGCAACGGACACTGCCATCTTACTCAACCATTTAAAAGGAGACCTGCACATGACTACACTAGCACCCTTACCATATTCGGTACATTGGGATGATACCCATATTACATTATTAAATCAACAAGCCCTTCCTTCCATAACTGAATTTATTGAACTTCATTCTGTTGATGATGTATATGACAGCATTTTGACATTAAAAGTTCGCGGTGCCCCAGCAATTGGGCTGACGGCAGCATTTGGTGTTGCACTTGGCGCCAAGCAGGAAACAACCGCTGAATTAGGGGAATTCAAGAAAAATGTAACGAGGCATATTGAAAAACTCGCCTCTTCACGGCCTACTGCAGTCAACCTTTTTTGGGCGTTAAGGAGGATGGAGAACATCTTGCATGCTGCGCAAAGCATTTCAACTGCCAAGGAAGCACTTGTATCGGAGGCTAAAGCCATCTTTACTGAAGATGAAGAAATGTGCAGGAAAATCGGGGAACATGGTTTATCCCTATTCACTAGAGGAGATTCCATTCTTACGCATTGCAACGCTGGGGGAATCGCCACAGCTCGGTATGGTACAGCCTTGGCTCCCTTCCACCTGGCTAAAGAAAAGGACTTTCCGCTAAAAGTGTACGCATGTGAAACAAGGCCTGTCCTGCAAGGGGCGCGTTTGACGGCTTGGGAGTTGATGCAAGCGGGAGTTGATGTCACCTTAATTTCTGATAATATGGCTGCCCATACGATTCACCAGAAACGGATAAATGGAATTATCGTCGGGGCCGACAGGATTGCGGCCAATGGAGATACAGCCAATAAAATCGGGACATTGGGATTGGCCATATTAGCCAAGCACTTTGGTATCCCCTTTTATGTGGCCGCACCATCAAGCACATTCGACCTTTCTATCGAATCCGGCATATCCATCCCGATAGAAGAACGGAATGAGGCGGAAATCACCTTCATTCAAGGTGTAAGGATCGCTCCGGAAAACGTGAAGACATTCAATCCAGCCTTTGACGTTACACCGAATCATCTAATTACAGGCATCATTACCGAAAACGGCATCATAACACCGGATTTCTTCAAAAACATTCCGCATTTTGTTAATTGATCCAGGTACCTTTATTGATGATAAAAAACGAGAAGGATTTCCTTATCCCTCTCGTTTTTTTAAGGTGATCGAATTATTCTTGCGAGGTCTATAATACAATATTAAATTTCGAAACTTCTTCAGTTCATATAACGATGTCTTCGATAATAAAAGGGAATTGGACATTCTTATTATTTTGAAAAGAACTCCTGAAGTGCTTTTTTATTTTCAGTGCTGTCCATTTCCAAAACGGCTCCGGATTGGGGATATATTTCATCTTTAAAGCTTCCTTCCACTGGAACCCTTAGGGTTTCGACAGTTTCCGGTGTATGGAAAACGGCTTTTGGTCCCATTTCCATTATTGTTTTCAGACCAATATCTGTATCCAAGTACGATAGTCCTTGTTCTATGATACTAGGAAGGGCTGCCATCCCTTCGAAGGATGAGATTTGATTTATAAACGCTGTTTTTAATTGAACCATTACTTCTTGTTGACGCTCAACCCTACCAAAATCACTTTCATCGTCATGTCTAAAACGGACATATTTCAATACTTCCTCGCCATGTAAAACATTTTTACCGACGCTTGCTTGGATGCTCATATCATCTATGATTTCCTGATCCACATTCACCGCCACCCCCTCAGGGGCAAGTAAATCCACCATCTTCACAAATCCCTTAAAGTCGATTACCGCTACATGGTCGACCTTGACATCGAAGTTTTCCTGTATGGTTTTCTTCAGCAATTCCCTGCCACCATAATAATAAGCAGCATTTATTTTGTTATATCCTGATATATTCCCGGGGATTTTCACATAACTATCACGCATAATGGAAGCCAGCTTCAGTTTCTCCTGCTCAGGAAAGTATTTTGCCAGGATAATCGCATCTGATCGAGATTTTTGCTCTCCCCTTGTGTCAACACCAATTAACAGAAATATTTTTCCGCTTTCCTTAGTCTCTTCATTGGTTAGTTTTTTTTCCGTACCTTCATTTCCATTTTGTTTGGGTAAAGGCGCATAGGTGCAGCCTGCCAGAATCAAGACCAATAGATATATGAACAATACCTTTTCTTTCATTACCTCACCTCATCGGAAAATTACCCCTATTCTCTGCCTAATTTTGGAATCCTATGCATGAAACGACAAAAAAGCCTGCCAACGATATTCGCTGACAGGCTTTTCGGTCAAAATCATTTATTGATTTCTTTCTTTAATACTTCCACTGCCTTTTTCACTTGTGTGTCGTTCTTAAGGATTTTCTCGCGGATGACCTGCATCAATTTCACGGTAGTATCATCCTTAATGGTGCCGGTTTCTTTAATTTTTTGTTCCCTTTGGAATGCTGTGACCGCATTCTTGGTTGCTTCATCGAAGAATCCATCTATTTTACCTGGATCATGTCCTGCTTCCTTCAGCATCTCTTCAGCCGCCTTCACTTCACTAGAAGAATCGGATGCTTTCAATTCCTTATCAGGCGAAATGTACGGAAGGCTGGCATAATCAGGAAGCTTCACATTAATATCCGGCTTGATCCCTTTTTTATGAATCCAATTGCCTTCAGGAGTCAACCATTTAGCTGCCGTATATTTGAAGTTAGATCCATCTTTAAAGGGTTCGGCAGTTTGCACTGTCCCTTTCCCAAATGACTTGACACCAATCAATGGAATGTCCGCAGACTCACTGACAGCCGCTGCAACGATTTCAGAAGCACTGGCACTTCCGTCATCAATCAACACGACTACCGGGATTTTCAGTTTTCCATCATTCTCAGATTTAAAGACTTCTTTTTTCCCGCTGCGATCCTCAACTTGAAGGACCACTTTCCCATTAGGTACGAACAGGCTTGCCATTTCTATTGCTTGGTCAAGAAGTCCTCCCGGATTTCCCCGTAAATCCAATACGAGACCCTTCATATCCTTCTTCGACATTTCTTCAAGCGCCGTTTTCAGCTCTTGTACTGTATGTTCGGAAAAACTGGTCACTTGAATTTTTGCAACTCCATCATCAAGCATTTCCGCATATACCGTTTCAATCGGAATTGTGTCCCGTTTAATGGTGAGCTCGATCGGTTCCGACTCACCAGCTCTTGAGATGGATAGATCCACTTTCGTACCCTTCTCGCCCCTGATTTTCAGGACAGCTTCAGAAGAGGTTAGCCCTTCAACACTTTTACCATCCACACTTAAAATGATATCATTTGGTTTTACCCCTGCTTTTTCTGCCGGGGACCCTTTTATCGGTGAGACGACCATGATTTTTCCATCCTGCTCCTGAATCTCAGCACCGATTCCTTCAAAAGATGAAGAGATGCTCTCATCGAAACTCGATGCTTCCTTTTTATCCATATAAGCAGAGTAGGGATCATCCAATGATTTGATCATTCCCTTAATTGCGCCGTCAACCAGCTTTTCTTCATCAACCTCTTCATAATAGTTATCTTTTATCTTATCGTATGTAGAATACAGCTTTTCAAATTCCGCATGCTTATCCGGTGCTAATGACTCTACTTTTTCATCTCCAAAGGTCAAGGCTATTGTAGTAATCCCTGCAGTTAGGAATATGACTAAGAAAATCCCCATAATGAACGTAAACTTCTTTATTTTAATGAATTTCCCTGCCTCTTTTGGCTGTTTTTGATTTTCTTCTTCCACTGAAGCCTCACCACTTTCATTCTTCATGACGATATAAACGATTTCATTCCTATTTTATCAGCTTTCATGCCAATCGAAAAATAATAGTTATCAAAAATAACAACTTATAGCCATATGTATTTTTTAATACACTTCAAATCATGGAGAATGCTCCAAGGACAACAGGCATCTCCCGATATTACAAAAATGCGGTTACCTGGAACAAATGAGGCTGTATCCAACCTGCCATTATACAGCATCACTTATTCCTGGTCACCCGCCTGTCATTTACATCAAATTATCAGTCCTGGATAGCTGCTTCCAATGCCACTTCAACCATTTCGTTAAAGGTTGACTGGCGTTCATCCGCCGACGTTTCCTCACCAGTTAAAATGTGATCGGAAATGGTCAAAACAGATAAAGCTTGGCGTCCAAATTTAGCAGCAAGCGTGTAAAGGGCCGCTGACTCCATTTCTATCGCAAGTATTTGGTATTTTGCCCATTTTTCCAATTCACTATTATCGTTATAAAACTGATCGGCCGTAAATACATTACCGACCTTCAATTGCAAGCCCTTTGCCGTGCCGACGTCATAAGCTTTTCTAAGTAATTCGAAATCCGCGGTCGGGGCAAAGTCCACACCGCCGAAAGTCATGCGGTTCATTTGGGAATCGGTGGAAGCACTCATGGCAAGGATCACATCCCTGACTTTTACATCTTTTTGAATCGCTCCTGCAGTTCCCACACGAATCAACTTCTGGACATTATAGCTATTCATCAATTCATTCACGTAAATCGAAATGGATGGGACACCCATGCCTGTACCTTGTACAGAAATTCGTTTTCCTTTATATGTCCCTGTATATCCAAACATGTTACGAACTTCATTATAAAGTTTAGCATCCTCTAAAAATGTTTCAGCAATATATTTTGCACGCAACGGGTCCCCAGGAAGTAAGACCGTTTCCGCAATTTCATTCTCTTTTGCACCTATATGTACGCTCATACGACTATGTCCTCCTTAACTTGTGGTTGAAATGATATTCAAAAACTACTATACCATATCAACCACAAGTTAGGAAAATCGAACCTTATCTGGAACTTGAAAAATGGAAATCACGAAACGACTTTTGGTACCCTTCCTAAATCGCAAACAAAACGGCGGAAGTCCGCCGTCTTTTTTTAAATGGTTAATAAAATTAAGGGAAAGGAAGCTGCTAACCGTCTTATGACAGGTTACTCATCGACTTCTTCATCAATTATGCATTTTTCAAGAAGATATTCGAATGTGATGTCAGCAAGATCTTCAACTTCAGCTTCTGTTGGAAGATAGCCCCGTCTTATCAATTCTTGGAAAAAGAATTCCGCTATCTCTTCTGTATCAATAAAAACCTCAATTTCTCGCAAATCATCGCCCCCTTATTTAAAGGTCTATGAATGTGTAGAGACAAATATACCAGTTAGGTATCCCTTAATGGAAAAACATATGAAGGGTCCATCGTTATCAAGTTCCATTCGTGTTCAATTTGAATGGATACTTCTATAGGGAATCTGGAAATTGCCCTTTAAAAGTATAAGTGCCTTTCACTTCGTTTGCTTCTTTTTATGATCTGGATAAATTTCCTCTGCCGCCTTTTCAATTTTAGCGAGGGCGATCTTCATGATGTGACGATATTCATCATCGCCAAAATGTTCGTAGAGCTTACAATAATCATTATATAAATCCAACAGGCCATCAATCATTTCCTTTTTTTCATCTTTTGTCATTGTCATTTCTCGCTCACCTTTACCAGGGTTGTTTTGTTTAGCAATGATAGCAAGCTCATTTTTCTTTTGAGGAAGGAGCAGGCCCAACTTTTTAATGATTCCATCTGCACGTTTTGCATCGGCAATCAAAGTCAGTTCTTCTTCATGCGCTTCAAGCCATTCACCATCAGAGATTCTTGATAACTCATAGATTACATCCTCCCAGGCATTTTCCTTATAGCGCCAAATTTCCGTTCGATAGCCGATAATCTTGAAATAATCCTGTTCATATCCATCCACTTGGACCAAGTCGCCTAATAAAAATTTATATTCAATATCGATTTGTTCTTTCGGATAAAGGATTTCTCCTTCATATTCATTTATCGATTGCAATGTTTTTTCGATATAAAGACCTTCACTATAGTTCACTTCATACACATAAGCACCATCGAGAAATTTCACATCGGTTATATTCCCGACTGTCCCATACATTGTTATTACGACTGTATCGCCTAATTTAAATTTCGGCTGTTTTTTTTTGCCCATAAGAGACATCCCCCAATATGGTCCTTATCGTTTGATTAGTAAATTATATGCACAAACAAACATGGAGGTTAATGGAAATAAGCGGGCATTTTGCTCATTTAGCTAATTAACCGGCCCATTTATTTAAGGGGCACTACAACCAAAAAAACCGCCTCATTTAATGAGACGGTTCGTAGTGGGGATTGAGAGCGTCACTTTCGTTCCTTCGTCGAGGACGCTCTCAATTTGGAATTTTCCTTTTAATTCCTCCATTATCTGAATGCATGTAGCCACACCTAATCCGTTTCCATCCGGTTTGGTGGTATAAAAGGGCATACCGATATTTTTTAAATTCTCGGGACTGATGCCTTTTCCATCATCGTTTATCACTAATCTTATATATTGGGAGATGGAATCGTGATGCAGTTCAATCTGCCCCTTAGCTTCGATGGCTTCACATGCATTATTCAAGACATTCAAGAGAACCTGCCTTAACCGGTTCCTGTCTGAATAAACAAAAACGGATTGTGTCATCCCATTAATTATTCTTACATGAGAACTCGGAATTGAGGAAGTATATGTATCCATAATTTCATCAAGGAAATCCTTTAAATCGATTTTCTCCCATTCCAGTTGATGCGGTTTTGCCAAATCAAGAAGTTGTGTCACAAATGCATTGACCCGATCCACTTCATGAAGCATGACATCGCTATATTTTTCTATCAATGATTTATCGTGGTCCTGGCTCTTCAATAATTGAAAAAAACCCTTTATTGTCGTCAATGGGTTCCTGATTTCATGGGCGACACCGGCAGCAAGCTGACCAACATATTTCAATTTTTCCGTACGGACGATTTCCTTCTCACGATCTTCAATCGTTTCCATCATTCTTAGGAAGGCAAGGTTCAATTTTTCCATTTCCTCGAAGCTTTTTTTGTCGGAAATGATGAACTCCTTTCCTCCTATGAAATCCTCTGTCGCTTCGACAAGTTCTTGAACTGGCCGTACGAGGGTCTTTGTAAGTAAATAGACAGCCAGAATGATAGAAACAAAAACGATGCTGTAGATTTTCAGGTACCGTGTCAATAGGTCATTCAAAGGCTGAAACACCTGTTTCTTATCAGCACCCACAACAACAAACCATTTGTTCTCTGTTTGTGCTACCGTATGGACAGGCTGGATGGAATATATTTTTTCCCCATTCTCTTCACTGTATAATTCATCCGTTAACGATGCTCCCATCAGCTTATCTTTCGTTAATCCCATTTTTTTCAGGGCAGAATCCTGCACCATGCCATGTGGGTCTTTTTTCGAAATCATGATGCCTTCTTGGTTGATCATGTAAAAGTTGACTGGGTATTTTTCGCTAATTTCATTAGCCTTTTCCTCCATCATCTCCCAAAGCCCTTCCAATCGGAAAGCTGTGGATACGACTCCGATCATTTCCCCTGAATTATCATATACCGGAGCACTCAGAGCTATAATTGGTTCTGAGAAAGCCCGGGTTTTATATACGTCTGAAAGGAATTCATGACCTTCCATTGCCTCTTTGAACCATATTCTCTTCGCGAGGTTATCCCCGATCATTTTATTGGATGTATCTGCAATGACATTGCCTTCCATATCCAAATACAGGACTCCGTAATAATTTCCTTTGGCATCGATAAACTTTTTTAATTCATCTGACTTATCTTTTCTTGAATAGCCAGGATTGATGATTGCCGAATTTGCACTCATTAACTTCACATCACTGATTCGTTCGTTCAAATAACTGTATGTTTCATTTACAATATTCAGTGAACCTGCATTCAGGGCATTTCTTGCTTCCTTCTCCAGAAGGGAACGTTGTGATCCATAGGATATGATCCCCAAGATCAGAAGAGGAACACTTGCAATAAGTAAAGAATAAAGCAAAATTCGGGTTTGAAGGCTTTTAAACATCCTTCCGATCCTCCCTATTCCTGATCTCCCAATATGAGCCCTTCTTCTATTTGGACATACTGTTCCCACGCTTGATCGAATACTGACATACTTTCGAGATAGTCTGCATTCAATTCTAAATAACTGCTCAGTTCATTATAATCAGTCGATTGTTTTGGGAAGCCATGATCCTCATAGGCATAATTGGCAAATTTAGTGATTGCATCAATCTCCTTTGGTTGTCGAAATTTCATTAAATATAAATAAAATGGTCTCATGATGTCGAGCCCCCCTAAAATAACTATGATTTCTGCTTTAATATATCGGAAACTTTCGCTTCCGTCCACTTTTTTAAAAAACAATTTGGTTTTTTCTTCCTCATTTTATGAAATCCACGATTTTCCAACACAAAATGCATTCGTTTTATTACGGAATGACACTAAAATATCGTACTCTTTCCTTAAAACGGAAATTTTTTTTATTTTTTAAGATATCGTTCTAAATATGTTCGATAAAGGAGACGAAGTTCTTCAACTGGTATATCAATGCCCAAGGACTATAATAAACATGCGGGGCACGATCTGTCATTCCGCATGAAGGATGACGGAATGACTTTAAAAATCTTCAATTTCCCGCAGGCTATAGTTTTCTGAAAGGAAAAATCAAATCCCCTTCTTCGATAGAAATAGTGGTTTACACTGTTCTGTCTAAAATGAGGGGATTTATTCATTCATATATGGAACAATTTATTGCTTTTATTTGCTGTAAAAAATCCAGTCTTTTCACTAACGCCTTACACCTCTTACGAATAGTATGAAGAACATATTACTCACGAGTAGGATTTTCACGATGAAGTTCTTGATAAAGATATGCTTTCATTGCATCTGGAGAAATAGGGAATTTCTTTTTGGTACTCTTCCCAGCCATCAAACACCTTGCTATTACTTTTCTCTAATAGTTTATAAAACATTTTTTTTAGATGGCTATCTGAATCCGCACGATCAGTGGCTATTTCCCCCATTCTCATTGGGATTGGAAATAACCTTAAAAGGGAATTTCAATAGCCGTATCCCTTAAATGAAGGTCGCTTTTTAAAATTGGAATTTATCAGCAGTTATATTGTAATAGGGCATTATAAGCTTTTCCCTATTCATAGCCCATAGTCCTATTTCAACTTCAATTACTCATCATACGCCTTCTGTTCCCAAGCTGTATCATATCAATAACTCCAACCCCAGATCATACATAGTATTGTACCGAAGACAGTAATTAGAGCTAGAAATATAGCGCAATATAATGTCATAAAAATTGATTTGCTATCATCAGTTTCACGAGCATGCATAAACACAACTAGTTGAACAGCTGCTTGTATGAATGCTGTCAATATAAAAATCGTCATGCCTGTTGCTTTTGACATATTGAAGAAGTAAACCAAAATAGCTACAAACGTCAAAATCAATGAAAATACAAAACCCCATACTTGCTTAGCCGGGAATAATTCCTTCATGTTCATGTCATTCCTTTCATGTAGATAAAGGTGAAGATGAAGATCCAAACGATATCCAAGAAATGCCAGTAAAGAGAGAAAATGAAAGATTTATTGGCTGTTTCAGGTGTCAACCCGCGTTTTTTCACTTGAAGGATAATAAATAACCCCCAGAAAAGCCCTAATGTAACATGTGCTCCATGTGTCCCTAATGTTGTAAAAAGCATCGATGTAAATGCACTAGTTTGCAGTGTAGCTCCTTCGCGATAATAGGTAATGAACTCAGTAATTTCAAATCCTATAAATCCTAATCCAAGAAGGAGAGTGATTACGAAAAATGTCAACATAGCTTTCTTGTTGCCAAGTCGCATGGCATGAATTCCAAGCCCGATGACAAAACTGCTTGTTAAGAGCAAGAATGTTTCAGCAAGTACTGGAGTGATTTCAAATAATTCTGCTCCAGCAGGTCCATTACCAGTACGATCAACTAATGTAAAATATGATGCAAAGAGTGTTGCAAAAAGCATAATTTCGGCTCCAAGGAAAATCCAGAAGCCTAAAATATTTAGACGATTTTGTTCTGTACTATATTCAAGAGGTTGCGAGTGATCTATTTCCATTTATTAACACCCCCGAATTTTGCTTCTGTCTCTTTAATTTCTTCTACAGAAATGTAATGCCCATGATCTATTTCGAATGAACGATGAGCCATGCAAACAAAGATACCGATTAACCCAATAATCGCAAGAAACCATATGCTGAATACTAACGCAAATCCAAAGACAAAGAAGATACAGGACAGGATAAACGGTCCCCCGCTGTTATTGGGCATATGAATTTTTTCATAGTCTCCCTTGAATAATTCATGACCTTTATATTTAGCATCCCAAAACGTTTCCCTTGAGTTCACTTGTGGAATAATAGCAAAGTTATATTCTGGTACTGGATTATGAGTAGCCCATTCAAGGGAACGTGCATCCCACGGATCATCACTAACATCTCTTGGAGCATGGCGAATGCTATAGTAAATCGTATATACGATTAATACAAAACTGATTGCCATTAAAGCTGCCCCGATAAACGAAATCATATTCAATGGTCCAAATCCAGTCGATTCAGAGTATGTGTACATACGACGTGCTTGACCATCTAAACCCGTAATATACATAGGGAAGAATGCTAAGCAAAAACCAATGGTTAGAAACCAGAACGCCCATTTGCCAATCCTTTCATTCAACATGAAACCAAACATTTTCGGCCAGTAGTAAGTTCCGGCACCAAGCACAGCAAATACTACACCCGGAATAATGACATTGTGGAAGTGAGCTACTAAAAACATTGTATTATGGTATTGATAATCCGCCGCTGACATCGCAAGCATAACCCCGGTAACTCCACCGATTGTGAAAAGAGGTATGAAACCTATTGAATAAAGCATAGGTACGGTAAATCTGATTCTGCCTTTCCACATCGTGAACAACCAGTTAAAGATCTTGATTCCAGTCGGGATAGCGATTACCATCGTTGTAATCGAGAAAATACTATTAACATATGCTGCTTGCCCCATTGTAAAGAAATGGTGCGTCCAAACGAAGAATGAATATATAGAGATAAATACCATTGAAGCAACCATTGATCGATATCCATATAGGTTACGTCGCGAAAAGGTTGGGATAATCTCACTAAAAAGACCAAATGCAGGCAAAATTAAGATATAAACTTCAGGATGTCCCCAAACCCAGAACAGGTTAGCCCAAAGCATATCCATACCCCCATCAGTCATTGTGAAAAACTTGGTTGCGAATAGTCGATCCATTGTTCCCATGATCAGCGCCACTGTCAATACAGGGAATGCGAAAATGATAATAATGCTTGTGACTAAAGCAGACCATGTAAACATTGGCATTTTCATTAATGTCATACCGGGTGCTCTCATTTTAAGAATAGTCGTCAAAAAGTTAATCCCCGTCATTAATGTACCTATTCCGGCTATCTGAATACCAATCATATAATAATTCGTCCCAACATGCGGGCTAAATTCATTACCTGCAAGCGGGAAATAAGATGTCCACCCTGCATCAGGCGAACCACCAATTACAAAAGAGATGTTGAATAGCATCGCACCCATAAAAAATAACCAGAAACTTACGGCATTTAGACGTGGGAATGCTACATCTCGGGCTCCAATTTGTAATGGCACTACGAAATTCATTAAGGCCATAATGTACGGCATCGCCATAAAGAGAATCATTACAACCCCATGTGTTGAAAAAATTTCATTATAGTGCTGTGAATCTAATAATTTGTTATCCGGTACTGCAAGTTGCGCACGCATCATCACAGCATCTACCCCACCACGAAATAGCATTAGCAAAGCAGATATTAGATACATAATACCTATTCTTTTATGATCGACGGTTGTTAGCCAGCCACTCCATAAAAAAAACCATTTTTTAAAGTGGGTTAAACCAACAATGATCAAGAGAACAGTAACACCAATGGCCACCATTGATGAGTAAATGACGGGACTAGGATTAGGTATAAGAAATCTAGAGAAAAAACCCATACTTTTGTGTTTCCTTTCTGAAAATATTTTTCTCGAGATAGACTAAGAAATTATTCATGATTGTGTACTGATTTTTCTTTACTATTACTTGACTTATGATCATGTTCCATATGTTCGCCTTTTGAATTCGCGTTAGAGTCACTTGAGCCATGATGATGTCCAGCATTTTCACCTTCTGGAGCTGGTGAGAAGTCTAAATGAGTTCCAGTAAACGTTAACTGTCCTTCATGACCCGGTTTTAATAATTCATTGAATCTTACTTCAGTAATGGGTTTCGCAGTTTCTTTAACTTCCTTTACCCATTCATCAAACTTATCTTGAGACATCGCTTCGACGTGGAACATATTTTCAGCGAATCCTTTCCCACTAAAATTTGCATTTCTTCCCATCATTTCCCCTGATTCGTCCGCTGCTAAGTGTAATGTGGTCACCATGTTAGACATGGCATATTTTTGACCGCCAAGTTGTGGAATCCAGAAACTCGTGATAGGCCCGAATGAATAAAGTTTAAATTCGAGTGGTCGATTTGTTGGAATATACAAGTAGTTAACTGTCTCGATATCGTTTTCTGGATAACTAAAATGCCACTTCCAGTCTGACGACGAAGCGTAAATAACTAATGGATCTTGACCCTTGTACCCTTCCGGAGTGGCTTCCACTTTATTGTTGGAAATTACAGAAACAACGGAGAAGAAAATGACGATTAAAATTGGCACCCCAACAATAATCGTTTCAACAACATGATTCCCTTCAATGTAGGGTGGTTCATAATCTTTAGGTAGTTTAGAGTCACGGTATTTCGTTAACACAAAGACTAAAATAGCACAAACAACTATAACAATAACCGCCATGATCGCAATTGATAGCCAAATCACATTGGCCTGCGTTTGGGCTTGAGGTCCTTTAGGGTCTAAGACCGCTAATGATTCACAGCCAGAAAGAACATTGACGATGGTAGAAAGAATAGCTAATTTAACCCATTTTATTTTCATATATGTACCCTTTCTTTTAAGATTCATTTCTAAGTTATCCACAAAAACATGAAGTTATCCCAAAAAATGCTTATTAAGAATGGTAATTTCTCACTTTTATATGAATTCATTTGGGGAATGTTCAGAGAAACAGGTAATCTAAATACCTACTTGCTTTGAAAAGAAATTTGAATATGTGAGGAGGAGATACTGTATGGATTTTTTTATTCCTAGTGGTCAAAGTAAGGGAGTGAAGATGAAGATTTAAAATGTTTGAATTGTCCTTGATAGGGGTTGGCTGCACTATTGGTACTGGATTTTTTCTTGGACCGGCCATTGATATAAGAATAACAGGCACTTCAATTTTCCTTTCCATTACAACAGCCGCAGGGATATTAATTTTGTACGATTGGTCTTTCATTATTATTTCTGCTCTTCGTATTTTGAAAATAAAATTTAGTTGTTTTAACAGTGCTTTTCACCTACCCTAATACCCTTTGAAGAAATTTAAAAAGACCTCTCCAAAAGAGGCTTCCAAAATAATATATCTCAATATACTGCTTGCTTCCTTCAGAATTCCGCGTCACTACGGAAAGCAACCGCAGATAATGCCTTCACTGTTCGAGATGTGCACCCTATAGACCGCACCGCCGGGCGCACAGAAAAACCTCACCAAAAAAAGTAGATGATGAGGCAACTTCTAATTATTTTTTATTTCCCAAAATCAAAATAATTCCGCTTTAACAACCGCTTCATCTTCAATAACTCGTCATACGTCGTCTGTTTCCCTAACTCTTTCGTATCAATTAAAAACAGCTGGTCTTCAATCTCTTTAGTCGTTTCATCACTCTGAAATAGCGCATGGCAATTATCACAGTAGAACGATGGCGTTTCATCAATTTCAACCGCTCTCGATCCATCTGGCAACTCCCAAAAAACTGTATCAGTTACCGATTGTAATGTTCCGACCTCACACCATGGACACATCTCCATTCTATTCATCCCCCTTAGGAGTGGTCTTTTTTTGCTGTGCCTGGAATTTCTTTTCTTTTAACAAATCTCGCTTTTCACGTTTGTTTTTCAATGAAGCATGCTCTGGGTTGGTCACGTAATTTTCCCGTCGGTTCATTCGCTTCAGCCCTTCAGGCACTAAATTGAATTGCTTGTCGTTCATTAAACCAGATACACCTATATCTGACTGTTTTTCTTCCATATCAGGATATATCCCTTTGAAATAATCATCTGCAAGTCCTGGTGTATATTGCTCAGGTTCAGGATAAGTGGTTATCACACCTTCAAAATTGCGCAGCACCGTTTTTGTAGGAGATTGTGAAAGGATATAATTCGGCTGCAGGGTAATTTTCCCTCCCCCTCCTGGAGCATCGACGACGAAGGTAGGCACTGCATAGCCGGATGTATGGCCCCGGAGCCCTTCGATGATTTCAATTCCTTTTGAAATGGGTGCCCTGAAATGACCGATCCCTTCCGAGAGATCACACTGATAGATGTAGTAAGGGCGGACACGGATCTTAACAAGATCATGCATCAGCTTTTTCATGATTGCGACACTGTCATTTATCCCCGCTAAAATAACAGCCTGGTTGCCTACAGGTACACCCGCATCGGCAAGCATCTCACATGCTTTCTTTGACTCTTCGGTAATTTCTATCGAGGTATTGAAATGAGTATTCAGCCAAACCGGGTGATATTTTTTTAAAATGGCACATAAATTTTCAGTGATTCTTTGAGGAAAAACAACCGGTGCCCGCGTACCTATCCTGATTATTTCAACATGAGGAATTTCCCTTAAGTTTTTGAGGATATATTCTAGGATCGTGTCATTGATCAATAATCCGTCCCCGCCGGAAATAAGGACATCCCGAACTGCCGGTGTGTCACGTATATAACCGATTGCAGCGTCTAATTGTTTTTTTGGCACGCCCATGCCAATTTGGCCTGAAAAACGTCTTCGCGTACAATAACGGCAGTACATAGAACATTGATTCGTCACCAAAAAAAGAACGCGATCCGGATATCTATGGGTCAATCCCGGTACAGGGGAGTCCTCATCCTCATGCAGGGGGTCCTCCATGTCATATTTGGTTTTATGCATTTCTTCCGAGATTGGGACCGATTGCATCCTGATTGGACACCTTGGGTCATTTTTATTCATTAACGAAGCATAGTAGGGGGTTATATTCAATGGAATGGTTTTTGTGGAAATCCTCACACCTTCCTCTTCATCCGGAGTCAGGTTTATCACTTTTTTCAAATCATCAACTGTTCGGATTGTATTTGTAAGCTGCCACAGCCAGTTGTTCCATTGTTCTTCGGTTACATCTTTCCATAGCTCTATATCCTTCCAATTACGATCTGGCTTATATAAGTCAAATAACATGGTTATACCTCCTGAGTTATGATAGTAGTATTAAATGCAAGAAGGGTGCCAAAATGACCCGAAAATTCGAATGCCTATAAAAAAAACCGGACTGCAGGCTGCATCCGGTTTTTTTCCCTCAAATATGTTTTTTTATTTTATATTGCAAGGTCTGTCTTGGAATTTGCAATAGCTTCGATGCTTGGAAAACGTTACCGTTCGTTTGAAGTAGGGCCTCGGTAATCAATTTTGTTTCCATTTCAATCATGGCCTCACGGAGCGGAAGTATTTTTTCGGATGGGTTGGGCTTCTTTAAAAACTGGGGTAAATCTTCAAGATTCAAAACATCATTCTCCTTATGGTTCATCATGAATTCAATCGTATGTTTAAGTTCCCTTACATTTCCAGGCCAGTGATATTTCCGAAAAAAATCCTTTGTCTTTTCATCCATGCCTTTTATGGACAGTCCTAATTTACTGTTAAATATTGATATGAAATGTTCAGAAAGAAGCTCTATATCATCAATCCGCTCCCTTAGCGGAGGCAGCTCGTAGCTCAATACGTTCAATCGGTAAAATAAATCCGGCCTTAGCCTGTTTTCCGATACGGCTTTTTTCGGATCAATATTCATCGCTGCCATGATCCTGACATTCACTTGTACACTCTTTGTGCCACCTATCCTCCTGATGAACCCATCTTCAAGCACGCGAAGAAGCTTTGCCTGCAAGTCAATCGGCATCGATTGCAATTCATCCAAAAACAAGGTTCCGCCGTTGGCCAATTCAAACAATCCCTGTCGTTCCACAGCACCCGTGTAGCTTCCTTTTGCCGTACCGAATAGAAGCGATTCCAATAAATTTTCTGGCAGGGCCGCACAATTTTGCGCGATGAAAGGTTCTTTACTGCGGCTCGATTCCTGGTGGATGCTTTGAACAAAAAGCTCTTTTCCTACACCGCTTTCCCCATAAACCAATACCGATGAGGTGGAGCGGGCTGCCTTTTTACCTTGGGATATCAAACCTTTAAACCCCTTATCACTTGTCAGGATTTCAGTGAAAGAATACAATCCGCCGTTCCCAGCCGTTTTCCTTTCAGGACTTTTGATTGTCTTGAGCGAGCTTTCCAGATCTGCTAACCTTTCCGATAATTGCTTCAAGCTTGAATAATCCTTTGCGATCTCTATTGCACCGATCATAAACCCATCAACATATAAGGGTAGAGTAGTATTTAGCGTCTCAATGATACGCCCATGTGCATTTACATACGATTGACTATAGTTATAGATTGGTTTTTCAGATTTAATGACCCGAAGTAACGTCGATGATTTGTGATTCAAAGAAGGGAATGCTTCAAGCAATGGTTTCCCAAGCACTTCACTTCTTTTCATCCCATCATGATTGGCGGCCACTCCGTTATAAAAGATGGTCTGTCCTTTTGGATCTATCACATGAATGCCTTCATCAATGGTTTCTAATATCGCTTCCAACACTTCACTTGTATTGAAAAATTCACTAGGCAAGCTATCCCTCCTCAATACCTTCTTGCTAGATGTATATGAGGAAATGCCAAAAACTTGTCATGAACCGCCTAAAAATGAGCATTCAACTAAAGTTTTTCACCCAAAGATTCATATCTTCCAGTTTATCAAAGATATAACAATTATTGGCCAAACGTCCGCGGTACGAGTATCCAAGCTGATGCAATGCAGCATTCATGCCGAACGAGAGCGACCGGGCAATCGAATAGATACAATAAATGCCGTGTGAGATTAGATAGTCTTCAAGCGCGGAAATCAAGTGTTTCATCAAGCCGTACTGCCGATGTTCCGGCAATGTCGCACAATCAGTGATTTCTGCATTATGGTAAAAGGAATTAATTTCTGCGGAAGCAGCACTGACGATCTTCTCTTCATGGACGTAAATATAAAAAACCGTTCCCATTTCCATGCACTTTTTCACATAAACCGGATCATTCATCGGTGTGGGATACACTTCGAAAACTTTCCCATACAGTTGGGCCAGCTGAAGTGCATCTGCAACTTCAGCTTTACGGGCTTGATATGCTGACGGAGGATCATCCAGTGCGGATTTAATCTGCAGCCTCTGAACATCGGCAAGGATTTGATCTTCCTTTTCCCATTCAGCACTGTTGCGCCTTTCCTTCCGGTTATATTTAACAAGGAAGAAACAATCGCTTCCCAAAAAGAATTTATCGATGCTTCCTTCATATAGAAAGCCCTGAGCAAGCAATGCCATAACGTTTTCCTTGCGGGACTTGAAGATGATTTTTTCTGCTGATATGCTTTTAGCCACCTTCAAAGATTCCTCCACGCATTCTTGAAAATGCCCTAGATAATCATCAACCCTGATTCGCTTATTAAAATGGTCGATCGTAATATGTATGGTGCACATTGGCTTTTGAATTCTTTTTTCGATGATTCCAGCCTCCATTTGTCCCGCTCCTTTCACATCTTCGAAAATTGTTGCGAAAGGCCTGACCCTTCCTGGGATCAGACCTTGGGAAAAATGATTATTCCTGGTCCACCCCACACCATTCAATAATGGTCAATGCGATGATTTCCGCAACTTCCATCATTTTATCCACCTCTATATATTCGTTCGAATCATGGGCCATCTTCGTTTCCCCTGGTCCAAACACAACGACGGGGGTAGAACCAACCGATGAAAGATACCCTCCATCCGTCGCCCAAGGGGATGCTTCGACAAGCGGTTCTTCCCCGACCACTTTTTCATAGTATGTGCCAATTGTCTTCATGAGCGGGTGATTGATTTCGAGATTGCCAGGCAGCCATCTGGCCCCAAACCATTCTAATTCAATAGGTCTTTCTTTGAACCATGCATCACTCTCGTTTAAAGCATCTATTCGCTCCTTCAGCGATTTTTGTGCCTCTTCCATGGTTTCTGTAGGGGCGATACCGAATCTGCCTTCCAGGACGGCTGTATCCGGCACGGAGGAAGGCCAATTCCCGCTTTGAATGCTACCAATATTGATTGGAATGGGGATAGGGACATTTTTATAGAGTGAATGACGGAGTGACTCATTCCGTTCTTGTTCAAGCATCTTGATTTCTTTCATTACAACAACCGCTTTATCAATTGCACTGACTCCTTCATACCTAGTGCCTCCATGTGCAGACTTGCCTTTTATTCTCAGTCGAAACCACATCGAACCTTGCTGTAATGGGAATAGTTTCATATTTGTAGGTTCCGGAATGATTGCACCATCAGCTTTATACCCGCGTATGACTGCTGCAAGTGTGCCGGCACCACCGCTTTCCTCTTCAATCACACTCTGAAATATCAAATCCCCCTTTAATTGGATACCAGATTCGACGATCGCTTCAATGGCCAGCAATAATGATACGTTGCCGCCTTTCATATCCGTCGTTCCCCGCCCGAAAACTTTCCCGTCCATCAACTTGCCGCTATAGGGTTCATCGTGCCATGCTGCATGATCTCCTTCAGGAACTACATCAATATGTCCGTTTAAAATAAGGGATTTCCCTTTGCCTGTTCCTCTTCTAATGGCCACAAGGTTCGGATTTCCTTTAAAATCCCTGCGGTCGCAATAAAAATGGGGATGTTTTCTTAATTGTTCATCCCCGATTTCCCAAAGGTCAATTTCCAGACCAAGTTGTCTGCACTTCTCGACCACTATTGCTTGTGCACTTCCCTCTTGGCCCCTTTTGCTCGGTTCCTGAACCAGTTTTTGCAAAAGCTGAACCCCATTCATCCGATGTTCATTAAGCCATGTTCTAATTTTTTCCTCATACATATCCATTCTCCTCTCTCATTCTTTTAATTTGTGGATGTTTTCAGAGACGGTAAACGACGCTTCGGTCCGATTCCTGATTTCCTCAACGCTGGAAGTATCAAATACATCAGTTAATAGGAGGCCCTCCGAGGTTACGGAAAACACGCCTAATTCGGTGATGATCATATGTACGCATTTTGGGGCTGTTAACGGCAACGTACATGTTTTGACTAATTTGAACATGCCCGCTTTATCGTTATGTTCCATCAAGACAATGACCTTTTTTGCCTTTGCAGCCAGTTCCATTGCACCGCCCATGCCCGGCACCCGCTTTCCCGGAACAATCCAATTTGCGAGATCCCCAGCTTGACTTACTTGAAGGGCCCCTAGAATCGTGATATCCACCCTGCCGCGCCGTATCATTCCAAATGCAACGGTACTGTCGCAGTAAGAAGCCCCGGCCCTAATGGTGATCGGCAATCCCCCAGCATTGCAAAGATGCGCATCTTCCTTCCCCGTTTCAGGAGTACTGCCCATTCCCACAAGGCCATTTTCTGCATGAAACATCACTTTATGATCATCCCAAAGATGATTCGGTACAAGTGATGGAATGCCAATTCCCAAATTGACCAGCATCCCATCGCTTATTTCTGCTGCTGCCCGTTTCGCTATTCTGTTTCTATCCCCTGTTCCCAAACCCATTTCCAATCGACTCCTTTTGATGGAATGATATAATCCACAAAGGCACCCGGTACAATGATGTTCTCTGGATCCAAAGTGCCCAGCGGAACGATTTGCCTGACTTCGACTATAGTGATCTGTCCGGCCGCAGCAACGATTGGATTCGTATTCCTGGCACTTTTATCGAATAGAAGATTTCCATATGGATCTGCCATTTCTGCGTAAACAATGGCGATATCTGCAGTTAATGCCGATTCCACCAGATAATTTTTCTTACCTAGCTTAACGGTTTGCTTGCCGTCCCGGACGATATCGGCTTCCATTCCAATATCGGTCAATATCCCGCCCAGTCCCATCCCACCGGCCCGGATGCGTTCGACAAGTGTCCCTTGCGGACAGAACTCCACTTCGAGTTCACCATTATTCATTAATAGTCCTGCATAAGGATTGGAACCGATATGGGAAACGATGACTTTCTTCGCTCGGCGCTGGGTGACCAGTTTTCCGATTCCGATACCGGGGAAACCTGTATCGTTCCCAATCAAGGTTAAATCCTTAATACCTGATTCCAAAATCACATTGATCAATCCCGGAGGCGTCCCTATGCCACCGAATCCCCCAAATAGGATGGACTGTTTATCTTTAAAGTGATGGCGGACATCTTCAAAACGACAAATCTTCTGGAACGTATTTTCCACCACTAAGACTCACTTCCTTGTTGTGATAATCGTTTACCTATCGATTCATTGAATTGCCCAAAGGTTATATCGACCCTCATTAACAATTCAGCACACTCCTCTTCCGATATCGTTAGCGGCGGGGAGATGATGAGCGCTGCCCCGGTTACACCGTCAAGGCCTGCAGCTGCGGGATAAAGAAGGATTCCGTTCCTCATTCCCAATTCAATGATTTCATTGGTCACATCTGCATCCTTCGGAAATGGGGCCTTCGTTGCTTTATCCAGGACAAATTCGATGCCAATCAATAAACCTCTCCCGCGTATATCACCGATAAAGGAGTACTTCCCTGCCAACTTTTTCAGGCCCCTAATCAGGTAATTCCCCCTGTCGGCTGATTTTTCGACAAGTTCATTCCTTTCGACATATTCCAAAACCGCCAAAGATACCGCACACGATAACGGATTTGCACTTAAAGTATGACCTCCTATAATTGACTTCGAGCCTTTCATTATGGGTTCCATCACGTTTTTGGTCATTACTGCTGCCGCTATTGGGGTATACCCCCCACTCATACCTTTACCTAATGTCACGATATCAGGTTCCACATCCCAATATTCGGAAGCAAGCATCTTACCGGTACGTCCAAATCCGGTCATTACTTCATCCGCAATGAATAAAATATCATTCTCTTCGCAGATTTTCTTGAGTTTTTGAAAATAACCGTCAGGAGGAACAATGGCCCCTCCGGCTGCGCCGATGACAGGTTCTGCAATGAACGCCGCTATATTTTCACTGCCAATGCGCCGGATTGATGCTTCCAATTCCGAAGCACAGGCCATTCCGCACGTATGTTGGTCAAGTTGAAGTGGACATCGGTAACAATATGGAGGAGATACAGAAGGATATGATTCAAGCAAAGGAGTAAAGCGTTCCCGGCGAATCGGATGTCCAGACATTGAAAGAGCTCCCATCGTGATGCCATGGTAGCTCATCCATCTCGATATGATTTTCTGTTTCTTTGGCTTCCCTTTTTCCTGCCAATGCTGAATGGCAATTTTCAATGCCGTTTCCGTCGCCTCGGAGCCGCTGTTTACAAAAAAGCTGTATGTCAGTTCCCCTTTGGTCAATTCTGCAATTTTTCCGGCGAGTTTCTCTGCAGCATCACTGGTAAATTGGGAACGATACACAAACGATACCTGTTTAGCCTGTTTAACCATAGCCTCAATGATTTCCTGGACTCCATGGCCAATATTGGCTGTAACGGCACCGGATGAAGCATCGAGGTAATCCTTTCCATTTTTATCGTATAAAAACACTCCCTGACCATGACTGATAGTCGGATAGGCTCCTCCCAGGACCGGTTTGATCAATGAAGACTGCTCCATAAGCCCACACACTCCTTCTCTTTAAAAACAAATGCCATATAGTAAAGTGTATGTCCAGAAGAAGGCAATCTTGCTAAGGAAATTGTCCTAAGCATGTATACGGATCATTTCTTGGCTTCATGGGTGATTGTCCAAAAAAATGCAAAAAAAAGTGTATCCGCGAAATTTTATTAAAAGTCAAGGGATTGGCTAGAAACCCTTTATAACATTATCTATTTATTTAATGTCACACATAAAAAGGGTAATAAAAAGGAAGGATAGGTGAGCAGATAAAATATATGCTCTATCTTTCCTTTTTTGTACTACAAATGCCCCATTTACAACAACAACTAAATTTTATGTTGTTGTACTAAAGCACCTTTTAGCTTAATAAGAAACTGATATTACATATGCCAATCAATTCATTTTTCATTTTCTTACCTTGTTTGTCTTTCTTTTCTACGACCACCCATTTATCATTTTCCTTAGCCACTTGCAAAACTATATTTGTTCCATCAGACTTTTTAAAAGGCTCTTTTCGCAAAGATTATTGCTTTACGTATTACAAGGAGTAATTTACTTTTTATGGTGCTATTTATACAGAGGTTTATTCTGCTAACAGGGCAGGTTGATAAAAAATGAATTTCCCTTAAGAAGTATCCCTACAATGCCACCCTGTTTCTTTAACCTTCTAACTTAATATAAGAAAGCAATTAGAAAAGCCTGCAACATTATTAGGGGTCGCAGACTTTGATTTTTTGGAATGGTCTTGAACACATTCTATTACCGTTTCAACACTTCATCTTGTTCAGTTACTTTAATATGTACTATTGCCGGTTGGTTTCGATTCCAAATTAGGTTTTGCATTAATATGCCTGTCAAACCTATAAGGGTTAGACCAATACCAATTGAGAACGGACCTATTACTTTAAGAAGGAGAAATACTCCTTCTTAAAGTAATATATTATCTCGGATCCTAATTCTTCAAGCTTCACCTTATTTTCTTAACTAATAGCAAAAAAACTTGTATTAAGTATGAACTTCTATTCTTACAATATTGTAGGCTACCATCAAATAGATAAAGCATATTGGTAATTTGGAGTCATCCTTTTGTTATAATAATATAAACAAACTTCACTCCAAATATTAGGGTTAACTCCTCTTCCTATTTCTATTGCAAGTCCAGCAGGTCCTGCATAAAAGAGATGGATCTTATCATAATCTTGTTGCTGCAATAATTTTTCTATCTCATCTTTAATTTTAGATTGAACATAGATTACATCATTTCTATAAATAAGTCTTTTTAGACCTGGGTTGTCAATGTCAAAACGAATGGAATCAACCCCCCCTGTCAACACTTCCTGTACGGAATTCATTTTTACTATTCCGCTAATCGAAACGAGTACTGCCAGTTCTTTTTTATTATTTATATCTTTGGAGACACTGAGTTCTATATCTTTATTTGCTTCATTAGAATCAGAAACCCATAGTCCTGCTTCTCTATCAAATTGATAAATAGAATATGAAACGGTATCAGTTAATAAAGAACCTAAATGCATCAATAATGGTATAGGAGACAAAGGGAATATTTCACCAACCTTTGCCTCTTTTTCTTTAATTTTCTCTATGAACTTCTGATAAAGAACCTCGTTACTTTTCTTACCTTCTTCCCAACCTTCTATTGAAAAGTCGTCAAACACTGTTTGGTACTCAACAGCATCAAGAAGTATATATGGAGCTGGACTATCATATTCTATATCGAAAAGTGGCCCCCCCATTCTTTTGTGTATAAGAGCTATACTTTTCTTTTTATCAACTGACCAAGAGGAAACCCAGTTTTCGTGTTTTTCCTTCATCGCAAATAGTAAATCCGGTGGAAATTGGCCTCTAGTCTTTTTGTCATCAATTATTTTAGAGTGGTCATAACACATTAACATAAGATTTCTTACTTCTTCTAATGTTTCATAGGTAAAATCATACTTTTCCATATATTCGTGACGAGCAGAGTTTTTGGCGTGACCAATTATATGTGCCTTTATTCCAACATTCGTCAACTCTCCAGACGTAGATTCTATTAATCTCTTTTTGCACCCATCAATAGAACACATACCACCACACGCTACCCAAAGATGATAATTTTCGGCTGCTGTAAGATCTCTTCTTTTTCTTTCTTCTTTAGAATCGGTCAAATTTAATTTCTCCTTTTGAGTTCAATTATTTCATCTTCCGCTCCATACCACACTTTTGTTTCTTTGATTCCAATGATAATAAAGAAAAGACAGCCTGACTCATACTCCATTTTTATTAATCGAGACCAGTCCTTTTTATCAATATTAGAAGGCATTGGGTTATTTTCAGGGTGAGTATGCCATTCTCCTAAATAGAAACATCTCCCCTTTTCTCGACTCCATACTTCATTGAAATATTCTTGATGGCCATCCGGTTTTCTACTGAATCTTGTGCGTTTTCTTCTATCACTTGGCATTGGTTCAGTCACATCATCTATTATATAATTTCCATCTTCCTCTAGTATCCTTCCAATTAGAATGCCACCGGCTTCGGTGGCATTACGTTCAACCTGTTTATAGTGGTTCATTTTATTTAGTGCCTCAGGACGAATATAAAGGGATTTATGATTTGGTAGCACATACACTTCTTTTAATTGGCTATGGATGACGTATCCCTTCCTTCTAAAGAGCATACAGGACAGCTTGAATCCTTATACAAATACTTTGTTTCTTCTAACTTTCCAGAATCAAATGAATGTCGGATAGTCGTTTTATAACCGGATTCTTCAAATAAAGAAGGGTCTCCCTTCCAAGACAAGAGTGGGTTCCCTTGCATTTTACCCATTAATATTTTAATACCAGCTTCAACCGTCAATATAGCTGAACGTTCACTATCCAAGAAACTATATGGGACAAATGAAGATCCGCATCCGGTAATGGATTTAGAAAAATCTTGGAACGGTTGAGCAAAAGCAGAACGATTAAAAATTGGTTCAATTTCATCTGGTTTAAACAAGCACTGGTAACAGCCCTTCCGTTCACCATTTAAGGTAACAAGAGTATGACCTCCAATACCTAGAGGTTCCACCCAGGTATAAAGGGTCGGAGGAGGTTCGGGTAAACCTTGAAAAAGACGATTTAATTCCATTTCCGTATTTGGAGATCCAATAGCCACGATAATCAAATCAAAGTTGGGCTTATTCATATCCATCTCTTCGGGTACAGTTAAAATATCCTTATAGAAAGCTTCTACTTTTGAAAAAGGATATTTTCGGTTGATTTCATCCTTCATACCGAATACTTTTGATTTTTGCATTAAAGGAACTTCTTCAATTGCATAGTAAAGTTGATCGCTTCCGAGGACGTGTCGATGAATATTTCCAAATTCCAATCGATCATTATCAACCATAGATATTTTCCCGACACCGGCTTTAGCGAATCGCATAGCAATTTCGCTCCCAATAGACCCTACACCCGCAATTAAGATATGTTTATCATTCAATTGAATATGGCCACCTGATCGACCAATTAGATGGCTAGGGTGCCATCGATTAATTTTAGCATTATAAACGGACATATCTTTTGGCTTTAAAATAAATGGGTGCAATTGTTTCTGGGTCTCCTTGTTCTTTTTATGGGACTTGAATGGAATTTTGTTACCAGTCATCCCAAAGCCAAATAAAGCAACATTGCCATTAGGCGTTGGCAATCCGACGATAATATACTCCAACGAGGTGCTTTTAACCGGTCTATTGGCTAATCGATTAAATATCTTTAAGTTTTCTTCAGTCAAGTTGGACATAATATTTGTTTTCAGCTCTGAAAATGACCATTTTTCATCAAGCGGAGGGATTAAAAAAGTCCCTTCTTTAAGTGGGATATAAAAACATCTATATTTATTGGCGTTGCTTATATCTATTTTGAAGAGATGTTTGACAAGTTTCTCTAGGTTCTCAATATCATCCTTCTTCTCAGATGCAGCGATAAAAAAATCATTTTCAGGGATATTTTTTGACCATAAGTTCAACTCTCTTACTCTCTCATTTGAAGTATCAATGTGAGCATAAATATCCAGGAAAGATTTCTTTATCCAGTACACTTCAAATTCTTCCATAAAATCATTTTGATTTTCACCGGTTATTCCACTTTCTATAAGGGAAATAACTTTTTCCAAACAGTTTAACACGATAGATGATGGATACCTCGTATCGATAAGTAACGAATCGATACGAGTGAAGCAAAGCAATCCACCAGGTAACTTGTGAGGGATTGAACCAAATTGGTTTTCGTCATCATAGAATGATGGCAACACATTGGGGAACCTTTTTGGGAAGCCCACCGTTAATGTCGTTGGCTCTTCGCAAATTAACACATCGATCTCTGCCATTGCTTCGAATCCTGAGTATTTTTCTTTATCAAAATCATCTTTTGGATTAAAGTCCCTTATTAAAGTTTGGTCCATTTCTAAAACCTGTTTTCTGATGAATTCTAAATTTACTTCCATCCAATTTCCTCGGAAGCAGATTCTGAACTTGATAGAACTGCTGGGACTACTGCCCTTTTGCCGGTATCTGCTTTTGCCGGAACTGGAAAATCATCGCCTAATTGTTTTTTTAGGACTTCAGCCGCATCTGTTGGATCTGTTTCATCTTTTGCGTTATTTAATGCAGTTAAGAAGCTTTCAAGTTTTTCTTTAAACGTAGTCATTTGCTTATAAGTCATTTTTTCAAACAACTCAGGTCTTGGCTCGGCAGGTAGTTCTACTTTTAGTCGCGGCATAAATTTATACTCCCCATCTATCTCGACAAAATCATTGTGGAAGTTAGAAATCATTGTAGAAACGATTTGAATGAGAGCGTCCAGATCCTTATATTTTAGTTTTCCAGTAAAACTATCTGTTTCTTTTTGAATGTCCAACCAGTGATAAGCACAAGATGTTAAAGCGATACCAGAAGGTTTGCCATTAACGGAAGTGAAATTCACATCCTTCCACCTCTTTAGATACCGCACAATTCGCCTGAATTGCATACGATCATCTTCATCTGACAAATTTTCCTTAATGGCCTTTATTAAATCTTTTGGATTTGACTCGTCCCAGAACTTATCCTCTGTATTGCTAGTTGGTTTTCCTTTTGCAAGATATACTTTGTTGTCAGTATTTGTAGTTGCATAAACAGTTAGGTCTACGTGGTATCCAGCAGCATAAGTGACTGTTACGCAAGGGGTTTTAATTTTCACGTCAGAAGTATGGCCTAGTAGTGCGTTATAAATCCACTTCTTCGCTTCAATTGGATCTACATCATCTTTTGACATATCAAAATACAATCCCACATCGATATCATAATCAGAATCCAAAGGTTTAATGCCGGTACGCATTGCATATGAACCTTGATTAAAAATTTCAAAGGTATAATCTGTTTGTTCGGATAGCTTTTCTTTAATTCGCTTAATGATGATTTCTCTTTTTTCTTTCAAAACGTCATTCTCTTCTTTTAGTTTAATTGAGTCGTGAAAGTCGTTAAACTGTGATCTACAATCCGCCATATTACATACCCCCATTTTTTTCTATCTAGCCAAATTATACCATAATACACCAATTCCTTATTGAACTACAATCTAAAAAGGACCTTCAAAAGAAGATCCCTTTCTCAAACTTTAAATGATTTATCACCAGTTAAATGACCACTTGTTTGAATCCTATACCGCTTTCGTTGTTGAGTTGTTTAGAATAGTTTTACTCACTTTTTGCAATTGGTCCTGGTCGAAAATTTCATCAAATTCCAGTTTTCTTTTACCATACTGTATCCGGAGACCTCGTTCAATTATTCCATCTTTAAACCAATTAACATTGATAATGGTCTGATAACGGAATTTATCCATATGATTGAGGTCCTTCGTTAAAAATAATACCCTTTTGTTAGTGGCAATTAAATAACCTTTAATTTCTTTTTTACTTGATTTATCGTACTCACAGAATATAAAGGCTTGTGCTGTTTCATTGACTTCGAAAACACGCAAAGCAAGAGATTGAAAGAATTGTTTGTTGTTTTTGATTTCATTATATTCATACTGGGAATAACCCCAGCCGCCATTCTCCATCACTTTTGAAATAAGGGCTTCCGTTTCTTTTCTTTCGATTTCTTTCAGTTCTCTTCGTTGTTTTTCCTGCTCTTCGCGTTTTTGTAATTGAATAAGCTTTTGCTCGTCCTGTTTCTTTTTCCTATTTTCCTTCTTCTCCTGATGTGCTTTTTCTTTTTGACTCCTATATTGACTAACCCTTTCAGTTATTACGGCAGAATCCTGTTTTTTGGTTAACACTTTTACAAATATATCTTCAACTTTGTGACAGACAGTTTGATAAATGCCCATATTGCTCCTCCTTTATCCGATCATTTTCTTGGCTACATAGAGTCTTCTGCCTAACCAGGAAAGTGTTAGTCCGCTGATACCTACTGTGGCTGCCGCTTGATTTGCGTCTTGTTCCTCTTCATATTCTTTTAATCCTACATTATAGTAATGGGTAAAAATAGGCTTGGCCTTTTGATATTCTGCCGGAATAGTCAATGTAGTTCCTTTTTTACCTAAAGCAAGTCCAGCATCAATGATCTCAGCGATCTCTTTATTAGATTTAAAACCTTCCTTGTACCATCCCTTGAATTTTGAATTGGTAAGGTCAGGTTCTTTATATTTCAGTGTCGTAAATGCAGCTTTATATCCCATTTGCAGATATTCTTCCTTCAACTCGTTTTGAGCATTATCATATCCTTCTTGATATGCTGTAACGTATTCTTCAATGGAACCTTTAGGAGGGGAGTGGGTATCTTTCTTTCCATCGTTGTAACCCTGTTCGGTCAACTCCTTTTTCTTGGCACCAACCCGTTCAGCAACTGCTTTGTTAAACCCATCTTCATATGCTTTTTTCAGTCCAGTATGGGAGGTGTATTTTCCTGGTACTGCGATTTTATCTTGTTTTTTTCCTAATGTGTATCCTTCTTTGGTTGCTATGGTTTTTTCTGCTTCTATTTTTTTCTTTCCATCTGCATAACCTTTTTTATATCCAGTAGCATAGCCTTCTTTAGAAGCGTCAGAACCGGAGGAGGCAAAACTATTGCTTTCGGATTCCTGGTAACCATCTTTCATTCCTTGTGCGGCCCCTTGTTTTTCACCACTTTCGATATCCTGCTGGTCCTGATTGTATTGGACTTGTTCGGGGCTATTGTTAATTTTTGTCCTATCGTAATCACTAGGGGCCTCACAAGGGATTCCGTCATCAACCTGACCATTTCCCCAACCATCTAAATTTTCAGGATCATTGGTGGCGGAGTAGCCTTTTGAATTCCAATACTCAACTACTTCATCGTAAGAACCAAATTCAGAGCAATCCATATCGTCATTCCTTGTTGCCGGTGCAGTTGTACTAGCTCCCACTCCTGAAGAAGTATCACCACCATTATGGTTATGATAGCCGCTACATAAGCCCTTGGCGATTGATTTTTCACTGCAATTGTGTCCTCCGCTTGAATCTGTTCTGCCAGGGTGTGCATACGTTATTGTTCCAAATATGAATGTCAGAAAAAAAGTAATGAAAGCAATCCTTTTAACCAATCTTCTTTCCCCCTAAAAGTTTTATTTAGGTAAATTATAACACTCATTACCAAAATTTATGTTATATTACGTTATTTATCTACTACTTCTTTTGTTATAGTTTGGTATTCTCATTAATTGAAATTGGATATCCCGATTGCAAACCAAAATCTCTCTAATTTCAATTGATTAAAGATATTCGTGATTATTTTCCCGTCTTTCTGTTTGATGACATAATATAAGAAACAAAAAAGAACCTCTAAAGAGATCCTAAATTATATTCTTAGTTAATTTTTTAAAAAAGGTAAATCATCTTTTATTATAGGGCGTACCCTTCTTACTAAATCTGTTATGTCATTTTCTCCGTTATAAACAACACTAAGAATTTGAAAGTCTTCTGGATAGCGAACAGATTTTTTTATCATTTGTATCCACTCATAAGCTGATATAGCAGCAGTCCATTCCGGTTCTTTTCTAAAGTCAGTTATTATTACTGAACAACTACCAGACTGTAAGAACTTAGTACTGTTCGCAAACAATTGTACCTCAATCTTAATTTCCATTTGTATACTCCTAAATCTCTGTGCCTTTTTGGTTTATTCTTCAAACACTACAAAGCCCTCCTGAATTTAGGTGGGCTTTTTTTAATCCTCTACAATCACATCAATAATCTCATTAAATTGAATATACCCAAAGGAACTATCTTTCTTTTGAATACGTAACTCTTTCGTGACAGGATGTATGTACACACAATACCCGTGCAAATCATATGGACTTCCCTCGTTATGCAATGTAAAACTTAGCCGTAAATTATATTCCATCGCATAATGAATGTTGTTTTCAAACTCTTCAACCTGGTATTCATCAAGGACTGGTTTTTTATTAAGGAAGTAATCAACCTCACCCATTTTTTTATTTAAAGCTTTATGTTCTGGCATAATCAACGCTCCTTGCCATTTAACGAGCCCCCTATCACGAATTGTACTCATCAGAAAGATCCCTCCTTTACATCCATTATATACGAACTAACGTTCTTGCAAAAGGCAGAAAAAAATTCCTTCCCCAAATAAGTTCGAGCTAGAGAAATGTTGGGTTTTTGAACAAATAAAAGAGACCACTTTTTGTGGTCTTCCTTTATGCCCTATGGAACTAACGCACCCGTTTATTTTTATAAGACTTATCGCAGAGTTGACACATACTGTGACGTTAGGAATTCCTGAAATATAGTTGTTATAAAAGAGACAACTACTAGTAGGGGTATAAGTTTACGGATTGTTTTTACTTTTAGATAACAAATAAATAAAGACAGCTGTAAAAATTATTACTAATAAAATAGGGAAGAACGCTGTATTGATGAAATGATTATAAATCCACGTATCATACATTAAAGCAACCTCAATTTTTGTTTTTACCTAGTATTAACGTTAAGAACAACACTATCCCAATAACGACAATATATTACTGTACGAAAGGTAATTTCACAGTACGAATAAACGGTGAACACAAACTATGAAAGAAGAGCGTAGACAAAGAGATTTCCGGAATATAGGATTATTTTGATATGTTCCTTTGAAATTTGTACAACAACTTATCTAACTCTTGACTAGATTTAATGGTTTCGGGGTGCGAAAGGCCTTGTAACATACCAATTTCAATTAAATGAGTTCTCAAGTAATCAATCTTACTTTTCATTTCGTTAAGTGATAACACTAATATTCATAACCTTTCTCTTGTTAATTTGTAATAACCATCCAAAAATATTCTTAATAAGCAACATTATATACAAGAATTAACAATGAGAAAAGAATTAAAAATATAACAAATATTAACAAAAAAACCATCTAACAACTTGACCTAAATAAGAAGATGATTACCGTACAGTACGAATACACTACGCTTAATGAACTAACCTGCCCCTATAGTTGCATAAGAGAAGGAGATGCTGATCAGCTCCTGATAATGAAGTAGAGCACCCGTTAGTTGAAGAAGACCGATTGTAGAATTTTACATCAATTGTACATTAAATGAAAAAACCACTCATTCTGCATTTGAGTGGTTGAAAATCAAATTGAAAGACGGGCAGACAATGAAAATTAATCGTTGGAATTTATTATGGCTAATACCTGATGATCCTCCCAACGATCATTTATTTTTATATTTTGTTTTGCAATTCCTTCTTTATGAAAACCAGCCTTTTCTAAAACACGTATTGAACCTATGTTATGTGGCATAACACCAGCCTCAATCCTATGTAAATTAAGAGTTCTAAAAGCATAATCTACAACCAATTTAACAGCTTCTGTAGTGTAACCATTACCATTATTTTTTTGATCTAAGTAATAACCTATCGTTGCACTTTGAAGGGGACCACGAATAATTTCAAAAAGGCTGATAGTTCCTATTAGTGCATCATTCTTTTTTAGAAAAATCCCAAACTGGTATTTAATATTTTCTTTTGATTTTTGTTCCCAAGTTATTATTAATTCCTTTTGCTTTTCTAAAGAATAGTAGTTAGATGGACGTTTTATTGAGAATGGCTCAAAGAAATCCTTATTTTCCACTAGCAATTGTAGTAAATTTTCAGCATCTGATAAATTAAGTTCTTTTAAATAGACCATCTCACTGGAAAACACAATTAATCCCCTTCCTTAATGGAATATATTTCATTATATACTATCTATCAACAGCAAAGAGTATTTGTTTTTGCACAGTTCGTCTACACTACGCTTCTTCAACTAACTGCCCCGTTAGTTCCATAAGAAAAAGCTGCCTTAAAGACAGCTCCGTTCTTTAGCTAACGCACCCGTTAGTTCAACAAGGAGTGCTTTTAACCTTATCCTTTTAAACCCTTATTTACCGCCCAACAATGATGTTCGTGGACAAAGAGTTCTCGAACACTTTCAATATCTATCCATTTTATAAAGTGGTCATCTTCAATTGGTTCTTGTATTTTATCTAACAATTCTGCCCAGTAAAAATATCCGTCATTTATTAATGGTTCATTTTTAGTGGATTGAAAATATCTCTTTGCATTTCCTATAAAAGAACCTATCGACACTTTATAACCCGTTTCTTCTAGCATTTCTCTTTCCAGGCATTCTTGATAACCTTCATTATTTTCAATTCCACCACCAGGTAAAAAATAATGTCCTCTGGAATTTTTGACAGTTAAAATTTTATCCTTTTTAGAATTGAAAACTATTGCATAAACGCCTTTTCTTATTTGATAATCAAGACCATCAATTTTTTCTCCAAAAATTTCCAACATTTTTCACCTTCTCAGTAACTTATATTACCACTTTTCTTGTTGAACTAACCTGACCCTTTAGTTGCATAAAGAAAAAGCTGCCTTAAAGACAGCTCCGATCTTCAGCTAACACACCCGTTAGTTGAAGTATTTAGCACATATTATTTCAGATACAAATTATATTTCATTTATTTGTTCCCATTCACTTAAATACATACGTTGCTTAATTTTTTTCGGGTTTTCTAGTTTACAAATTAATTCTAAACTGTTTCCGTCTAGGTCATTAAAATGAATTTTAGCGTGTGCATATTCTTCGTGAGGCATTACAAAAGGCTCAATAGGATCAAAGCCAAAAGCCTCTCTTGGCTTATAACCTTTACTTTTTAGCCAAACAACTGATTTTTTTAAGTCTTCTAATGTTACTTGAAATGCAATATGCTTATTGAAGGATGATACTCAACTTCTACTTTATCTGTTTCCCATAACCCCAACCAACTTTTATCTTTTTCAATCCATAGAAAAGCCAATCTGTCTTCAACCTTGTGATCAAATTGCAAACCAAGTCCTTCATAGAATTCAATTGAACGATTTAAATTACTTACTGGTAAATGTGCTTCGTATAAACCTTTTATCATTGATATAGCTCCTTTTATTATAAGTCTCTTTTACTTTCATTTCTTAATCAACTAATCTGCCCCGTTAGTTCCATAAGAAAAAGCTGTCTTAAAGACAGCTCCGAGCTTCAGCTAACGCACCTGTTAGTTTAAGTACAATTCTTCACATTCTCTATGTCTGAACTTCTTTGTGAATGTTCGTTAGATATTTCAACATTACCATCAACAATAATCCCTTGAATTACATAATTTATTAATTTTCTTGATTCCATTTCTACTCGTTTTCTTCCGTAAGGATACATAAACCAGTTATCTACTTTGGTCGTTTTATCATTAACTGTACAAAGAGAATATTCAATCCAATCTGGCATATATGTTTTAAGTGTTAAATAAAATCTACGCATATGATAAATAGTAGTAACAATAATTACACGCTTAATATTATGCAAATTAAATTCCCTATCCAAGATTAACAATGAAGCGAGTACATTTTCTTTCGTATGAAGTGATATATCCTCTACTAAAATGTCCTCTTCGGGAACTCCTTTTTCAATAGCCTTTTCTTTTAATAAATGTGCTTCTGATAATTTGGTGCCTTCCCAGATAACTCCACCTGAAAATAATATCTTCTTTGCTCTTCCTTCATTATAAAGTTGTATAGCTTTCGGCAAGCGATACTCCACAGCCTTATTACTACCTGGAACAAATATTACATCACCACTTTCATCATCGTCTTCTAAATTTTTATAAAGGAGTTCTGTCATTTGTAAGTCGGTAAGTTTATCAGGTTCTAACTGAGATATTTTTTTCAACATTTTTCACCTCGCCACTTCAGTAACCAATGAACTGCATCTAGTAGGTTTTCTGCGATGTAATCAGGTTCTACTTTTGCCCAAACTCCATAATATTCTTTGTTATTATATTTTTGAATAGATTCCTTTCCTGCACCCGTCTGAACGATAATCTTTATACAACCAACTTCATTCGCAGCCATTATATCTGTCCATCTATCTCCAATTACTACACAATGTTCTAAATCCAAACTATATTCCTTAGCAGCCTGTAATAGCATTCCTGTTGATGGTTTTCTGCAATTACAGTCTTCGTGATGTTGGTGAGGACACATATAAACTTTATCAAAACCAAATTCAATTAATTCCTTTTCAAACTCTTCTCTTTTAGCTTCTCCTTTTGAAATACCAGGTTGATTGGTAAATGACAAAACCATCTTATTGTCATTTTTCAAAAGTTTGATAGATTCTGAAGCAAATGGAAAAAGTGTAAATTCACCTGGATATACAACACTGTCACTTCCACCGATCGTACCGTCTCTGTCAACAAAAACTGCTTGAATATTTTTGGCCATTTTAATCTCCTTCTTATTAGAGACTTATTTCAAGGTAGTAAGTATTAATTCCTCTATTAATTTTTTCAATAATTTTTTGCACAAGAAAAGGCGGAGTTATTTTAATTCCTTGACTAAGAATTCCTTATGATAATGGGATAACTCAAGCAATTCAAAGCTTTTATTATTTATTAAATTAGTAAGGATGTTTACTTCATCCCAAGCTGAATCATAAAGAGATTTATCAATAATTCCATTTAAAAAAGCCTCTTCAAGCTCATCAGCATCTTTTTGAATTACTTCTCCAGAAGGTAACAAAATAATATCTAAATATAAATCATCGAAAAAGGGAATATCATTTTCTAATCCATTACCAAGGCAAACATCAATATACCATTGCACTATACCCCCATTATTATCAAACATTGTTGTTACTGAATGCTTTTTTTCTATGGGAAATTGTTGAAGCCACATATAACCATCATCAACAATACATATATTTTTTTCCTCATACCGAACGGATAATGGTTCAGTAACTTTAATTGTATGTAATAAAGTTATATAGCCCTTAAATTCTTTAGTATCAAGAAACGCTTGTGCATATTTTCTATCCAAGACTCGTTTCCATTCTGAACGGTTTCCATATTTTCTCTTTAGCATCTTCATCCCCCAAACTGAAAATTTTATACCTAATTATAACATTCTAATTTACATAAATTGTCATAAAATGGGTGGTTTCTTAATGAACTATCCTGCCCCGATAGTTCCATAAGAAAAAGCTGCCTTAAAGACGGCTCGATCTTCAGCTAACGCACCCGCTAGTTGAATAAGAAATGATATAATATTCTAAAATTTAAAATTAGGAGTTGTAATATTTATGGATTTTTATATTGTTGATGTATTCGCAGAAGAAAAATATCAAGGTAACCAATTAGCTGTACTTATTCCCTCGAGAACAATATCTACTGAAGAAATGCAAAAGATTGCAAGAGAGATTAACTTTAATGAAACAACATTTATTTTATCTGGCAAACAAGACAACGGAGGATACGATGTTCGAATATTTACTCCTGATGTTGAGGTTCCTTTTGCTGGTCATCCAACATTAGGAACCGCATTTATCATTCAGAAAGTTTTAAAAAACAATGAAAGTAAACAAATAACTCTTAACCTTAAAGTAGGACAAATACCTGTAAATATTGAAGGTGAACAATTAATAATGAAGCAAAACCCACCCGAATTAGGAACGATTATTCCTGATCAAGATATTTTCACCGAAATATTACAGATACCAAATGAAGATATTGATTCCCGTTTTCCAATTCAAATTGTATCAACTGGATTACCAGCAGTAATTGTTCCTCTTTGTTCATTGGATGCTGTAAATCGTTGCAAGATCAATCATAATAATTATCAAAATTTCATTGATAACGTTATAAAAGCAAATATCCTTGTCTTTTCTCCTGAAACCAAACTAAAAGAAAATGATTTAAACGTAAGAGTATTTTTAGATGACACAGGATTCCCTGAAGATCCTGCGACTGGAAGTGCAAACGGAAATCTTGCTGGATACCTTATCGCACATAACTTTTTTGAAAGTAAAAATATAGCGTACAGAGTTGAACAAGGATTCCAAATGGGAAGACCATCTATTTTAAATATACAAGCTGAAAATTCCCAAAATTCCATTCAAATCCTTGTAGGTGGTAAAGTATTTTTAATCGCAAAAGGAGAATGGTATTAACAAGAAAGTCCAAATTCGGGCTTTTTTTAGATTAATATTTTATAATTTTATTAATAAACTTGCGATTCCCTTCAATAAAAAGCACTCACTATTTATTAAAGATTTCTGCCCCATTAGTTGCATAAAGAAAAAGCTGCCTTAAAGACAGCTCCGATCTTCAGCTAACGCACCCGTTAGTTTAAGTACAATTCTTCACAAATACCTATCATCTATAAGATTTAACTAACTTTATATCTTTTATTTGTTCAATATGCCTTTGCTCGTGTATGTACAGTAATTCAATCCATTGTTCTAAAGATAATTCACTAAATGCAGGATGTTTCGCTGCTTTTTTAGATAGAATAGACTTATCATCGATTGCACGAAGAACATTTAATAAATTTTGCCTTGATTTCGTTAATAAATTCAACATATTTTCAACATCAAAAGGCTCTTCAGTTGGTTTAGCAATTTCAGGTGATTCAAATTTTTTGGTTCTATCAGAAACCAACTGTATAGGTTTATGGGCGACACTCTCATAGTCTTTATCCTTTAACCCATTTTCTATAGACTTAGAAAACAAACTTTCTGACAAATATAAATGATGGCAAATTTGAGAGATACTCCACTTATCCAGAGCAGGTTTGGCATTTAATTGTTCATAATTCAATGCTTTAACTTCCTCGACTAACTGATTGGTTGATTCTAGCAATAAATCAAAAAGATTCATTTTATCTCTCCTTAAAATTCGTAGCATTGTTTAATATAAAAGTCATCCTACTTTAATTTTAACACTTGCTATTAGTAGTTGGTACTAAAAATTGATTGTTCTTTCACTAAACTGCCCCGTTAGTTGCATAAAGAAAAAGCTGCCTTAAAGACAGCTCCGATCTTCAGCTAACGCACCCATTAGTTGAATAAATTTTTTACCTTAAAAATGTTTTGTATATAAATAAAGAGGGTATAGAGTTGGTTAGTTAGACAGTTATTTATTTGGGGGAATACTAATGGCAACTCTTTTAAATAATTTAACAAAATCGTTAATCGAGACCCGTCAGCGATATGCAATGCTTAAAGATAATGGCATTGATTCAATGAGTACCATTTATCCTGCTATCCCTTGGAATGCCGAATTATATTATCACCTTTTAGCGACCTTACCTAAAGAGATTGATCGTCTGGAACAAAGGATTATGAAAATAGAAAGCAACTTTAAAGCCTGCAAGTGATGGTGGGCTTTTATCTTTGGCTGTTACGATAATGTTGAAAACTTGTTATAAAAGAACCCATTTTGAACTGCACTGATTTTGAGCTAACGCATCCGTTAGTTCATTAAGAATAGGTTTTCGTTGTCAGTCCTCTGTAATCTGAAACCATCTGAAGGAATTTTTCTTTCTCTTCTAAATACGGAACGTGATTACTTTTTTCAAAAATATAAAGTTTGGAATTTTTTAAACCTGCACTTATTTCTTCAGAAAAAACAAGAGGACATTGTGCATCGTGTCTTCCACAATAAACAATGGTCGGGATAGTAACCTGATACAGTTCAGTTTGAATGTCGTAGTTTGGCAGGTCATTAAAGGAATAATAATCTAGCCTTTTTTGTACAACTTTCCCACTACTCGGTTTTTTAAAATATTCATCCCATCTTTCTTTGTTATATAAAGACATATTAGTCCATTCTCTGTTAGCATCCCTTCGCTCTTCAGTGGTAGAGTCAGGAGATTTTAATACAGCAAAGATCTTTTTCAGTTTTTTATTTAGTGGACTACGAGGACTATAAATACTGCCTTCGTGTTCCATATATTTTTTAGTAGCAGTTGCTCCTCCAACTAATAGTTTTGTCAGAGATTTAGGAAACAATGTTGCATAAATTAAACCAAGCATTCCTCCAGTTGAATGCCCTGCAAAGCACCATTTATTATAATTTAAAGCTTCTCTAATAGCCTCTAAATCCTTAGAGGTTTCTTTCATACTTAATTCCTCTTCTATACCGGCTTTGCAAGAGTTTCCTGCTTCTTTTAAGTTTATTAGATAAACTTTTAATTGATCTACAAAGGTGTCGGCGAAATAATAACCTAATTCATTAAACTCACTATATAAATGGGTAATACACACTGGTTCTCCTTTTCCTTGGGTAAAGATCTCAAACTTTCCACGAGATGTACTTATAAACATTCTCTCCCACATAACGGTCCCCCTAAAAACAAAAATGTATATTATTGTAAATTCAACTTTTTTAGAGAAAATCCTTCCAAGTTACTGTTGAACTATACTGCCCCTTTAGTTCCATAAGAAAAGGAGCTGCTGATCAGCTCCTAGAAATGAAAAGCACCCATTAATTTAATAAAATAAACCTACGAACTAATTTGTAATAAACATAAAAAATTGAATAAGCCAATAAATAACTAACTCCAGTCCAAATGATATTCCACTCATTTCTATATACTATTTTATCTAGATACACTAGTATGTACTCTCCAAAAGTTGTCACTAAAGTAAAAATTAAAAATGTAATAAGAATAGGCATTATTTTATAATGTATAACGCAAATAAATAAACAACCAAGTACAGGATAAAGACCTAAATCATACGGAATTCCAGTTAAAGATGATTCTTGAAATACTATATCCATCTTCCAAAAGTAGTTAAAACCAATTTCATTTAATAAAATACTTATTGCTACACCAATTGGATAAAAAATTATAAATAGCTTTGTCTGATTTCTAACCAAATAAGCACCTAAAAGCCAAGGAAAAATAAACCCAACGATAATGTGAAAAAGCATATTTAACCTTCCTTTTTTAGAATCGCATTATATCTATTCTGCCCCGTTAGTTGTATAAAGAAAAAAACTGCCTTAAAGATAGCTCGGATTTCCGGCTAACGCACCGGTTAGTTCTATAAAATAATGTAATTTATTACATTTTTATTACATTATCTTCATCCCATATACGTTCCAAGATCAGTTCATTATTAATAAAGCTTATTTGAAAAATGTCAGGATTACTAAGGTTTTTCCAACATTCGAAATCGAAGTCACTATTATAATTCTTTAAAAGTAAGGATATTATATTTCCGTGACTGACGATTACTGTGTTTTCAGTACCACTTTCAATGGCTTCTTCTACAACATTTACAATTCGGTTCATTGCTTCTTGACTTGACTCTCCACCTTCAAATTTTAATTCCATATCATTAAATGTTGCTTTTAATTTTCCATACCAATCAGGTAAGTCCGTTTTGCTTAGGGTGCGTTCTGAGAGGCGTTCATCAATCTCTATTTTAATTTTTGTTTTCTCACTTAATGGTTCTACTGATTGAATAGCACGCAAAAAAGGACTCGATATTATTCGGTCAATTTTTGCATTATTGAAGAAATCAACTAAGTATTTCGCTTGTTTTAAACCTTTTTCTGTTAATGGAGATTCCGAAGGTTGCCCCTGTGCTTCGCAATGTCTGACAATGAAAATCTTCTTTAACATAAGCCCCTCCCACCTCTATTGGTCGCTTGGTTTACTTGCTTCTTCTGATATATAAACTTCCCAGGTAACTATGGTAGTGCTATCCCTAACATTGTTTTCTTGAATTTCTTGCAGCAATAATTTAATACCTTCGTCGTTTTGACAATTAGCAAACACCTTAAATATTTCACTTGGATTAATAAAAGGGGCATTTGAACATTCTATTAAACCATCAGTAGTCAAAAAAATATGATTTAACCCTTTTCTTAGCTCTCTTGTCCCACTGGTATAACAAGGCACTTTGTTATCAAATGTGTTGACCTGTCCTACCCATTCATAGAATTGTCTTTGATTGAGTTGATATTGTCCAAGTGCAACTAAATCTTGATGAAATAAATAAAGAATACAGTCTCCTACCGAAAACCACCAAAGATACTTATGTTTTCGTACTACGATTAAACAGGAGGTTTCACCTTTTACTTTACGACAAATAGAAAGAAATTTATCACTTTGAAAAAGGTTTAATACCTTCTCTTCTAGGTTTTTAAACATTTGATGATTTGTAGTAGGAAAGGATAATAGGTTTTCTATATCCGTTTTATTCTGTTTAAAAAGTTCAATTACTATCTCAGCACTCTCGGCAGTATAGTGTGCATCTAATATAATTACGAATTCCCAGTCCTCATTTTTATTTGACCAGATTAAGCACCCATCTTCGTTCTTATTTTGACCTGCTTCCGAGTTTCCTCCATATCGTCCAACTATAATTTGGTTAAGCCTTTGAATATCTGGATTATCAATAAAATCTTCCTGACTTCCAACCCAACTAAATTCTTCACCCTTATAAGTCCCTGAAGTTTGTGTATCTTCAGTGTAGTTATTACAAAAACAACCTTCCACAATAACTATCCCCTTTTCCAAGATATAGATAAAATTATAAAATAAATATAACTTAATTTGTTTATTAATCTACCTATTGTTAATAAATATCCAAATGAATACTTTTTGATTAGATAATGACTCTCTTAATGAACTAACCTGCCCCGATAGTTCCATAAGAAAAGAGCTGCCTTAAAGACAGCTCCGATCTTCAGCTAACGCACCTGTTAGTTCATTAAGGATTATTTCCTTTTCAGAATAAACCTTGGTGGAGGACCATCTGACTGTTCTGCTTCAAAGTAGGCGAGTTTTCCAGGGATACACGAAATTATTGAGGGAAATCCTTCACCGACTGACACCTCTAAAGCCGAAGTTAAAGACATATGCTTTCCATCGATAGAATCTTTCCAAGACATTGCGTAACAATCATTACCAGCACCTTGTTTTTTCAATAGATTTTCTATTTCTTCTGGGTCAGAATTAGGCTTTGGTACCTCAATCATAAATTCCTCCCTGAGTGTAGTTAAGTAATTATGATTTAATCTACCTATTGCATCCATTCGTTTTTTTGCCGATAAAAGTTCGAACAAAACTCTTTGTTGGATTCTTTTATTAAAAAAAGATTTAACAATTATGTCTTCAAGTTCTTTATCCATTTCAACCCCTCCCACAACTTAATTTTACCAAAATACCAAATATTTAAGGAATTTTCGTTCAACTAACCTGCCCCGTTAGTTGCATAAGAACCTCCTATGGCTGCACTCCTTGAAAAAGCTACCTTAAAGACAGCTCCGACCTTTAGCTAAAGCACCGGTTAGTTCAATACATATTCCATTCAATAATGGGCAAGGTAACTGTAACTAAAACAAGGAGGTAGTTATGGTAAAGAAAACGATACTTGCTATATGTACATTATTTCTTTTGAACATAGTCGTACCAACTCTAGATGCAAAAGCTTTAACCTTTGGTGAATTGCCAACCAAACAAACATCGAAACAATGGTCAGTTCAAGTGGGCGAAGCTGAACAAGATAAGGGAGTAGCAAAGCCCGAAAAGGGAAAATTTCATACTTACTCTTTAAAGGTTGATAACATTGGTAAGGATGTATTGTCTGCGGAAATTCATATGTTTAGAAATGAACCTAATTCTACAACGAAGTTTGCACTTTTTGGTTGTCCTCCTGAACATCCTTGTAGAGAAATAGATACTAATGAACAGACGATTTCTTTAGCAAAACAATTGAATGATGGGTATCCTTATAAATTTAGCAATTTCCTTTTGGCTGAAAATGCAACGGAATTGGAAGTGGAAATCATTTGGACTCAAAAAGGTAGCGAAGGCAGACCATTAAAAGAAACATTTACATTCACTGCTGAATAATAAAACAAAGACCGATATAATCGGTCTTTTTGTTAACTAAGCACCCCCGTTAGCTAAACAAGAAGTTATAGATATTGTACTTTTTCCAAAAAATATTGAACTTCTTTTTGTGATTTTAAGATAATAACTTCCTTTTCTTTAGACAACTGATCAAGTCTCTCTAAAATTTTAGGTCTTTTCGTCTTGGGATACTCCCATATCCATTTAAAAAACTCAAAGGAAAACCTCTCTTCGCAACCTTCTCCCATATCTGGTCTTGTTTTATTTCGATATTGAAGCATTCTTTTAAATGCACGATAGACGCAAATTGTTCTCGGAATATCAAGAAAGATTATTGTATCGGCTGCATTAAGTCTTATCTCCATTGTCCCTCCATAGTTCCCATCAATAATCCATTCTTCTTCTTTAACTAATTCCTTTTGAACTTTTCTTTGTTCCTCTCTTGGAACACCTATCCAATTAGGTTTCCAGAGTAATGCATCAAGATGATAAACATTTCTTTTTGACCTTTCGCCTAACTGCTTTGCCAAAGTGGATTTTCCAGAACCCCCCGAACCAATAATTACAATTTTTTTCATCAGATATCTCCCCTATTCCACAAAAAGGGTAATAATTCTTCTTAAGCAATCCTGTCCCGTTAGTTTATTAAGGAACTTTATTTCATTTCAGGCTTAATCCTTTGTTCAAATTCCACTTTGGTAATGCCCCAAACGTCATATTCTTCCCCGAATTTTTCTCTAACGTCCATAGCCATTAAATCGGAAATTACGTTGTAATCATCATTTATATCTTCGCTAAGAACTCCTTTTACTGTGTTCCACTTAATAAAATTATCACCATAAGGGCAAATAATGTAAAAATACCGGGTTTCAAACTTTGTTATCATTGTTTCCTCCAGGATGAATTTTGGTTTCAAATCCGAGATTAAACGACAGTAAATTCGCAGGTTAAATAGTTGCCATAACAAAAAGAAAAGTAAATGTGTAAATTGTGACTATCCAAATTTAGCGATAAAATAATCCTTTCTATATAGCCATTATTAAAAGGCCAGATTTATGCCAGTTTACTTTATTACCCCATCTACCCTGCCCCATTATTGAAATAAAATTGACTGCCTGGATGCTAGCTCCATTCTTTTATTCTTGTACTGGTTAGCTTGTAATGCCTGATTTTCTTTCAACTATCATTATCCCCCCACCTTATTGCTTCAATATATTTGTCAGCTTGGATTTCATCATCAAATGGTCCAAGGATATCATATTTTTGCCGGTTACCGTGGAAATTGGTTGAGTGTGTTAATCTTGCTGCGGCTCTTGCATTTTCTAAAGATCTTCTTGTTATTATGCCTAATACCTCAAAGAATCCGTTGTCTGTTGTGTATATAACAAATACTTTCATTTTATTAAGACCGTTTTGATACTGTTTAATTAAATCCTGTGGAATTACATCTAGAGTTCTTTTTACACCTATGTTGAAGATAATTAATTTCAAAGCATTAAGTAGTTTTTCATCGTCATAAAGAAGTGTACCTTGCCTCGGCATTTCCCATTTTTCGGGTAAGTAATATTCTACAAGTTCACTTTCTATTTCTTGTCCTTCTAGTCTCAACTCTAGTGCAGGTGAATTCTTATTGTATTCGTACTCTTTTTGATAAATTTCCCTCAGCTGATCGGTTGAGTAAGATAGCTGCTCAATTTTATCTTTATCCTCTTCTAATTTCTTTTTCAAATATTCCTCAAAATCGGACATAATCAATCTCCTTTCGAAGTAACCCATCTTTTTCAAGGGTAACATTTCAAAACCAATAAATGCTAAGGTTGGAGGAATTTTTTAAGATTATCTTGTATGTCCGAATCCGAAATATTATAACTTTTTCAATTGTTTCACTAATTGCTACCTTTCCCGATTAACGCCTCTAAAAAACACCTCCTACGGTTCAGGAGGTGTCTTTTTAAATTCGTTATACTGTGGTTTCTTATTTCCCACTCATAATCGGGATTAAATTCTTGCGGCTCCATTTCTGCTTCTATATATGTAACGGGTTCATTTGACAACGTGACAGTTATTTCAGTTTTTTCTTTATTTAATTTTAGCTTTAGAAATGAAGTCTTGTTTGTTTTTTGCTAGATTTTATACCGGTTGTTTTGATCTAGAAGATTCTAACCCCCTCTTACTCCAAAACAAGATTATTGAAATTCCATATCTTCTTAGCTATACCCGCAAGGTAAACACTCCTAATATTTATTTCTTCAAAGGTCCACTTGTCTTCTTGGCAGATTTCTTTGGTTAACATAATTATTGATTGCTCATATTTTTTTTTCTTTTCAAGAAAGGGATAATTAGAAGCAGTAATATTTAATTCACTTCCAAGCAGCGTAAGGTTCCCAATTCTATTAACAAACATCGAATATTCAGAAGCTCTTGACCCGAGTTCTTTTTGCCACGTATTTTCAATGACTTTATTACTTTTCCTTACTAATTCTCTTGGCATAATATGTTCGATATGAACGTCACTCCGGCCACTTATCGTTTTTTCTCTTGTGTTGTTTGTTATAGCATTTTCTATCATTTCTAAAATATATTTCGTTTGTGCAGACCTTGTAAAATCTCGATTCTGGAAATTTAAGTAAAATTCAGTATCCGATGGGGTTCTCCTCTTTAGATAATCAACAATATAAGAAACTGGCCTTTCTTTATTAAACGATTCAAAAGCCAAATGATTATAAATTCTATCTATGTCTCGCGTTGAAATATTACATATACTTCTTCGCAACGTAAAAACTTCGATAGACTTCAAAATCGATATCATTTGTTCCTTATTAAGGTTCCCGGATAGGCATTTAATTAGAAGTGGATAGCTCGTAGTAGCTTCTATACGAACTATAGTATTTAGCAGATCATCAACCTCCTTTATGCCTAATATTCCATTATACAGCTTTAAATACATTTCAGATTTTAACCATATATCCTCAACTAAACTCAATAAATTATCAGTTGAATCAATCAACTTTTGATATTTCGAATACAGTTTAGGTATTGGGACTACACCATATTCAATAGAGAACAAATAATGTCTAAAGAAACGAACCTTATCGTGTCGGACCGACTCAATATCCTCAATATTTTCAATAATACTATCCCATATTTCAATGCATTCTTCCAACATTGATTCGTTGGCTGAAAATTTACTTAGTAAATAATTCTTAATCAAATCAACGGACGAAAGGGATAATCCACGGTTATTTAGAGTTTCAAAAAGCCTAAACGCGTCATAATATGAGTCAGTAACCATTAATACAAGATCCAATGACCCCAATAACTTCGTATAAATGTGCTGCCATTGCAGTTTACTGTCTTGCAACTTTTCTATAAAGAAATTATGTGCTTGAATAATTTTTTCATTTTTCATTTCTTCCTTATTAATACTTTTTTCAACTAATTTTTTGAATAATTTGTTATCCTTCCTTCCTAATATTAGCTTTGCTTCAATTTCATCTATTGTAGAACTTTTTAAAAAGTAATTATTTATGTAGGCCGCACGATCCTTATCAATTTTTTCTGCTAAATCACGAATTGCAGTTAAAAGTATTAAAATTGTTGTAATTCGTTGTTGTCCGTCTACAACCTCAAAATAGCCAAAACCTTTTTGCCGTTCTTGGCTTATGGTAATGATAAAACCCAGAAAATGTGTTTTGTCACCTTCTAGTCTGATTAAATCCTCCCATAGATCATTCCATTGATCTTTACCCCAATTGTAGGGCCTTTGATATAAAGGTATTCTAAAGACTTCATTAACACTCCCTAATAACTTTCCAATACTGAGTCTTTTTGTATCTATTGACATTTTCTCACCTCCACGATCACTTTCTAATGACCATTATATTCATATTAGAATATTTTTAAACATAAATTATTCTATTTGGAATAATACGCTTTTTTCAATCACTTTTTTGCTATGATATCTCCACTAAATACAATTTAATAAAGAATATAAAAAGGAAAAATGAGGTTTGATAATGATGAATTTGGGTGAAAAATTACGGGCTTTAAGATTAGAAAATGGTATATCTACCACCCAACTTGAACATCTGTCAGGAATAAGTCAGTCAAACATTAGTAAAATTGAACGAAATGTTCAGTCTCCATCTGTTGATACTCTTCTGAAAATTACTGAAGCATTAGGAACTTCTCTTATCGATTTATTTGATATCAGTGAAGATTTGCCTACCGATTTAGTGAACCTGGTTAATACAGCAAAAAAATTAACTCCTCAGCAAAGGAAAAAAGTTACTGAAATGATTCAATCATTTTTAAATTAGTGTTAACGCGTTATTTATATTGTTTAGACCAACAAAAAGAGACTATCGTATAGTCTCTTTTTGTTGGTTATTTATGCTTTTTGCTTTGTTAATAATATATAGATGGTTTATTCTCATCTCATTCATAAATATCAGATTTATAGGGGAGATTAACCATTTTTAATTTCCTGTTTACATTACTAAATATCTCTATCCAGTATAATATCTAATGTATCTAATGTATAATCATCTTCAAAATTATCTTCTCTAGGGTCTGGATAATCGTCATCTGGTTCAGGCTCTATATACCATTTCACTACGTCTTCCATTTCGTCATTTAATCTATCTATTATAAACTCAAACGTATATTCTTTAATTTCATCATTATTAGGACCAAATATTAAAGACATTATTTCTTCTATTAGCAGTTCTGTTATCTGGTTTTTAAGTACTTCTAAAGCTTCCTCATACTCTTCATTGGTACCATTATAATATGCAATTGCAACATCTTTACAATCCTCTGCTTCTATATAATCTAGCAAATCTAAATCATATACGTGGTTTTCTATCATACTTCTGTATGAATCAATTAAATCTTCAAAAATAGGTTCTTCAGTGTATTCTTTTGAATCTAGTATTTCCAATATTGCAGTTACATTTTTTAAATTTAAGTTTGTAATAAAGTTTCTTCTAAAAGAATAGTCTTCTAAAAGTTCTTTTATATTATAAAAATCAAATATCTCGGTATCCTTAAGTAACTTCGAAATAATTCCCGCCTTACTAAGCTTTGTACCAAAGAAATCTTGTAAATTATTAATTTTTAATAATCCTTCACTTATATATTTCCTATAATCTAAATTCCGTATTCTGTTATTTATTAAAGCAAAAATTATATAAACAGGAATTTTATCATTTATGCTTTTCTTTTCTAAGATAGTACCTCGCTCTAACATTAAGTTTACTTCTTTTTCAAAGGCATTTCCTAAAACCTTTTCTATTTGCTCAATATAAACAGATGCTTTAATAATATTATTTACTTCTAATTGATTCGAAAGAATAGAATGCTTCATATAATCATTTATAGATGGATTCAATACTCCCGTAACCATTCCTTTTCCATCATCTACTACCTTAACTAATGATGAAGTTAACCTTTTTTTACATTCTTCAAATTTATTGGTTGTATTATCAATATTACCTTCCATTTGAAGTCTATTTATAAAACATTCTTCTAGTAAGTCTATACTTACTAATGTATCTGTTAGAGAAAATAAAGTATGCATCCAAACTCTATCTCCGACACCTAATCCCTGACTAAATTCCTCTTCCCAAACTTCCTGAGGGTTCTTCAAAGTCTCTATAATAAAATTATAATACTTCTCTGCTTCAACTTTTGAATACCGTCTTTGATGCGTAACATATTCAATAATCCTAGGATTATAGTTAGGATGTTTTACGATTGTTATATAATTTTTATTTTTTCTTACCGAGGCATAATAATCGTTTGGGATTTCATTTTTTAATAAATGATTATAGAAAATTTTAGCTTTTTCAGTTGGAGTTATAGCATTCATATTGATAGTTTTAATTTTCACTTTATCGTCTTCAAGATATTCTCTTAGTTTTCTAGATACCACTTGTGCTTCATTTAAAACCGTTACCCTACTATTCAAAATAAGTATCTTATTCTCACATAAATTAATATAGTTCATAAGACTAATTAGTTCTGAATCCTGCCATTGTTTTAATTTTAAATAGTATTGTCCAAAACAATCATCTAATAAAATGACTTCTTTTAGTTCTCTGTTATCTTGTAAGCTTCTTTTTAAATCGCTTATTTCACCATTAGTTGTATACCTTATTTGATATCCTTGCTTTACGAAATAAAATGTAAGCATTTTAGAAGTTACTGATTTTCCAACACCAGGATCGCCACTAATCAAAATCTTCCTACTTTTCTCAAGTATTTCTATACAACTATTGAAAAGCTTTGTTTGTACGAAGTATTTGAAATCTTTCTCTAAATTATCTAAAAGTACCTCACCATCAATGAATACATCCCTATTGATAACTTGCGTTAATACTTTATCTGCTACTAACCAAAGTTTAAAGTTTTTCCTCAAGATATCCTGATTACTTTCCTTGCTAAGAAATTCATCTAATTCATTTTTAGTAAATATATATTTATCGCTATCCATATAATCATTAAATATTTGTCGTATTTCTTTGATATTGTCTACTGTTAGATCTTTAGAGACACAAACATAATATTCATTTGGTCTCGGTTTCATTTCTTTTAACTTTTCAAGCTCTTTCTCTAATGAAGTTTTTAAGCTACTAAAAGTACTCTTACTATAATGTTTAACTTGTACAACAACTTTTTTTTCTGTCGGGCTTTCCGTTAAATCAACTCCGCCGTCTCTACCTGGGCTAAAGTGCCTTAAGTCTATACCTAATTCTCTACTTAAAATATCTGAACAAAGGATCTCAAATTCATTTGCACTTAAATTCGTATAGTCGTACACTCTCTCACTTCCTTCTATTTTATCCTCGTCTTAAAATACCTTTATGTATGATTCAATTAAAATGAACTTCTCTAAACGTTGCTTTTCCGTTAAGTTCCATATAATAATTAAATCCCATTTGGCATAAGTTAATCATTGTAGCAAGGTAGTATTTGAAATACCCCGAGTCGCCTCTATAATAGGTTCTAACAGATTTATTTACATATAAAAATATAATCCCCTTTGATACCCAAGTGAACAGGTGATAATATGGAAGTTTTTACAAATCTATTCGCACATCACCCGTTAGTTGAACAATAAAATAACCTAATGCTTTAAAGGTCTTTTTAAAATTTTTTATTTTTTTTTGAAAAATGGGCTTTTTGTTAAACGTCGAAAATCTTTTCTTTTGACCGGTGCTATTGTTGGTTTTCTTTTTGTTGGTTCTGAATTTTGTGTAGTTTGTTGGTTTTGATCGTTATTTTTCTGTACTCTTGACATCAGGCACCTCTTTTAAATTAATTTTTGGGGTCTTTGTTATTTCTACTTTCTGTGTATTCGCATCATCGCCGAAGAAACTTGGGATGTAACAGCCTACCGATATTAAAGTTGTAATAAGTGAGGCAATGATAAAATTGTGAGCTAGATTTAAACTTTCTCTTCGCTTATCATTTACATTCCAATTATGATTGGAGATTCTTGAATATTCTTCACAAAGAAATGCTTTGAAATCGTTCTCTACATCTGGATTCGGCTGATTATTCTCATATGTTTCATATTCTTTATACACACGTTCCCATTCACTAGGTTGTTGGAAAATTTCATATACTTCTCCCTTAAAATGTCGCATTAAAAGAACAATAATTATGACATCTAAAATTAGAGAGATAAAACCGAAGTTAATAAGCTCATAGTACCAGAATGGGTATTTTTCTAAATCGTTAATATTCTTGAAGCAAAAAAAGATACCAGTGAACAACAAAGGAACAATGGTCATAATGATGGTAAAACGATTGTTTAACGATTCCTTTAATTCTTGTTGTTTGTCGTATTGTTCCTTAAAGAACTCATACTTAAAATCCATCAGGCTCCTCTTTTCCCATTTTTATCTATTAAACTATACTATTTTAACTCATTCCATAAAAAAAAAGGGGGGTTATTACAAACATAAAAGTTTTTTTGTAGAATTTAGAATAAAGGAGGCTTAAGATATGGATCAACTCTCTTTAAATATAGACTATGTTAAAATATCTTAACGATCCATTGTTTTACTTCTAAAACTTTCATCTCGATATCAGACCACCTAGCATCTTTCCCTCTTTCTCATTTTTCAATGTTTTCAATATCCTCTTTTATTTGACTATAATCCCAATAGTTTTGACTAAGCACTCTTCCATTTGCTCCAACACTAACAGCAACTATTCTTGGTTCAACATAAAGATCTATTGGAAACTCCCAGAGAATATCTAAATATTGTCTATCATCCTTACTCTCTGTTAGAGTTATGTATGTTGATAACCTTATTGCATATGTATCGGGCGGAACAATTGCTTGAACACTTTCCGATTCAATTCCTGATTTATCTTCCGTCGTAATAATTTCATATCCTGGTTGCTCTTCTTCGTTATAACGGCCCCATTTATCATCAATCAAATGAATATCAAGGAATACTTCCGAATCTGAGTCTTTTGCCCAAAACATACCATTATGAATCCACTTACTTATCTCTTCATTAAAATCATCAATACCTAGCTTAATATCTAACATACCGGTATTTCCAAACATATCCATCCTTATAGTCCTACTTGATGTTTTTAACTGATTAACATCTTCACATTTAAGTTTAATTTGTTTCTCTAAAGTTTTGTGTGCACTTCCCCAGGTTATATATTGAATACCTGTTAATGTTGTTTTAAAACCTTGTATGGGAACATTTAAATCTAACGCAATCTTTAAATTTTCCCGAACAAGTTGCATTCTCTTTAATTTTATATTGTCTACTAGGAGAAGCAAACTCTGAAAATCGTTGTTAGTTTTTATATCAAGAATTTCTTTAGTCTCTTTTAACATTCCAATATCCGTTAAATTGTTAAGTCGTCCCAGTATATTATGAAAGAAAATTAATACCATAACGCCTCCAACATATCCAATAACAATAATAAGTGCACCCATTACTAAATAATTCACGATTGCAAAAGGTATAAATGACGTCCAAACAATTAAAACATAAATAATAGTTTTTTGAGAGCCCTTTATAATTTTATTTATAAAATCTTCATCATCATTAGCAGATATTTTCGAGTATTGCCATAATAAATTAGTCATTTCATTGGATAGAGTAATAGGGTTACTTTTTTCAAATGATAATTTTATGATTTCCCAATATAATTCTCTACATTTTTGAATTTTATGTTGACTATTTATTGAAATAAAAATAGCTATTAAACCTATAAGGGCCAAAACTCCACCTGAAATTCCAAATATAATTGTAACTATATCCCCAATATCAGACTTTGATATTGAAAAATATTTAATTATTTCATTCCCTTCAATTTTAATATCCCATATATTTATAATAAAAGACAAAAGAACCAAAATAATTGAGATTGTAAAAAACAATATTGTTAACGTTAGTAATGACTTTTTTCTTTTCAAGCGAGCACCGACCCCTTACTGAATTTATAGTTATTAATTCACAGGAATATAATACCATAATAAACTTTAAAAATATCTTCAATTATTTAATATTAATCGCTTCTAAAATCATTTCCCCGGTAACTGTAAACTGGCAGCTGAAAATCTTATAAAATGATGATGTAGATAATATAAGGAAGTAGAGGGATTGAAAGGAAAATACAATTCAGGAACTAGCAGAAATGATTTATCATCATAAGACCAAAAAATACTTTGATGAGGTACTGAACTCATTTGAGAATGAAAATTACAGGTCTTCAGTTGTAACCACTGGTGCCTACTATAACCAAACCTATATTCAAACCCATAGGTTAACAAAAGATGACGTAGCTTTTTTTAACCATTTAGCAAAAGAAAAAGGAATAGTAAACGAATTTTATGATTTGATGATTAGCCATTATTACCATACCGGTTCATATAATGGAGCAGATATGAAGAATTTAATAAAGAACAATTCGAAACCTTATTAAGTGAAACAAACTATAATCTACAATGTTATGATGGAAAATATGGGAGTAGGAATAAGATCTTACTAGAAGTCGCTAAGAAAGTAATGCCTGACATAGATTTAGAAGGAACCTATACAAACAATATTTTAAATAGTTGGCCTTGTATTAAATATTACTGTTGATTTTTAATCAAAAAAAAGACCGAAAAAAATTTGGTCTTTTTATTTTTCTTAACAGAACCTAATAGTTAAATAACATAGCAGCAGATCTTTTTGTATGTATTTACTTTTCCATATATCCCCTACTTAAAGTTGTCAAAATGATTTGCAACCCATTTAGTGCTACTTTCAGCAATATATTCTTCTGCTTGAATTAGTCTTTGAACCAGTTCTTTTTTAGATAATTTCATATAGTTCCTTTGTAAAATTTTCCGATTACGATTTGGCTTTATTTTATGAAATTCAATATTCTTAACAGCGACAGACCGGTTGGATATATTACTTTTACTATTGTTTTTTTGTTTATAAGTCTTGCTATGTTGCTTGTAATATTCATATAACTCTTCATTTGTACGGATAGTGTTATGGTGAATCCCTTTACCTTCTGAATCTATTTCTTTTGATTGTTCTACTATTGTTGTAAACGTAATAGGGCTGCCTTTTTTAATCAATAAATCAATTGCTTGTTTCCCTATCTCTACCGAACGATTACGACGCTTCTGATGACTTTCTTTTAGCCCGGCACTTTCATTTATTGAAGTGAATGCTTGGCTCATAATTTTGTTCCTCCCTATAATTTTCAATTAGTTCTATTTCTTTTAATTCATTGCGTGCGTGTTTACGCATCACTTTTGCTTTTTTAACATCAATCGTTAAACCCATTGCACTATATCGCTTCTCCATATCTCTCGATAACTCAATGACTTCTAATAACTCGTGTTTCTTTTCAGGGTCTGGAATCTTAGCTTGGCAACCTAAACACGCCATTTTAATTGGACAAACGTGATTTGTAACACACGTTCCTCCTATAACATTATTGAAAACACCAACTTTTTCTTTATATTCTTCTAACTCTTTTTCAAGTTCTTCTGGAGCTCGCAATACAGCTTCATCAAGATCTATATAATCAGATATAATATCGTGTAAATCACTCATTGATTGAGAAACCTGGCTTGGTGTAGGCTCTGAATAATAGCTGGTTATTTTTAAATCGCGTTGGTGTAAGAACTTTGCTACAATGTCTACCGGTATCTTTTGTCGTTGAACAGCTTCGGTAGCAAAAGCGTGACGTAATAAGTGCGTCTTTACTACAACAGATTTACCTTCTTGTGTATCAAATCCTAGTCCGTGTAATAAAAAACGAAGACTTGTCGAAATCCCATCGTTTCCAAGTGCTTTACTGTGATACTGAAAAAAATAGGGTTTAGGTTTAGGGAATAGATGTTTTCGATTACCACGATATAAAACACTTGGTATTTTTTCAGTACCATAATGAGTTCTTAACATCAGCCCAACCCGTTGAATTAGTTTCATTGTTTGTTCACTGATATAAAAAGCTTCTACTTGGTCGCGGCCTTTTGGAACTACATAAAATGAAAAACGTAATTTGTTATCAACTTTAACTGTACGGATACATTCATTCGAGTTATTAATTTGTAATAATTCATTTAGTCTCGCACCTGTGGTCGTGCAAATATCTAGTACTAATAAACCGAATGTTCCCGCTACATATAAAGGTTCTACATCGAGCAATACTCCGTCGACTTTGTCTTTATTACTAGAAACAAAAGTGCTTGGTGTGAGTATTCCTTTATGTGTAGAGGAAAAAGGTACAGTATTTTTATTTGAATTTTCTTCACCATAGCCCCACGAATTAAGCAGTTTCTGTTTTTGTTTTATTTCATCATCACTGGTGTTTTGAGGCCATTGTCCAACAACACCATTTTTAAAAAGTTCAATGAACCAAAGCCCCTCTGCTTCCTCATCTTCATCCAATTTTTCAGCTTTAATAAACTCCACGAAGTAATGATTGTTTTCGTCTGAATAAGCTCCTGTACGATTGATTGCTGCTTTTATAGAAGTCTTAAATTGGTCTTGGTGATTTAATACAAATGAAGGCTTGTCCCACAGACGAAAATAATAGCGTTCACCGACACGTTCGGGTTCATCGTAAGCGAAATCTAATGGCAGCACTACATTTTGTGATTTTACTCGTTCACACGCTTTTAAATAGGATTTCCGTAGTCGCTCTATTTGTCCCAATCGAAAATACCCTTCACTTCGAATTTCAGAGAGCAAAGGTACGATAACGTCTGTTTCACTCTTACGAGTTCTTCGAGCTTGATCTTTAGCTGATTTAGTAAAAGAGAATTCTTTTGGAGCGTAAGAAGGCATTGGAAAAATAAATTGCTGAAAGTATTCTTGTTGTTCTTTAAGTACTTTACTAGCAATCCAATTATTTGTTGTATAAGAACAACGTCTATAGTCATTAAAAAATATCGACCTCATACTATCTGAATGATCTTTAAAAATAGATTCTTTAAAGTATTGGTACAAATGCGTTTCCGTATCGAATTCTTCCATTTCTGTTAAATGAAAGTATTCAAACAAATGGCTCAATCGTCGGTTAATAGTAGTGACGATGCGATAAATATACCTAACATCTGAATTTTTTTCTCTATAAACCAACATTAGAAGAAATAAATGATCGTTCCAAGGTTTGTCTACAGCATTATTAATAAAGTATTTCAGATACATTTCATTCATTTTATCCAAAATAAAGGAATCTCTTGTATCACGAAAATGCAGAAGTTGTTTATCAACATTACCCAATAATTTCTCATAAAAAGGTGATTGTGGTTTAGGGGATGATACGGTCAGTGGTCTCACTCCAATCCATCTAATAACGCTTGTATTTCAGGATCCATTTCAATATCCTCGATATTATTCAAAACTGTTAAATTTTTTAATCGTTTATTTTTCTTTTGCTCTGCATATTCACTTTCTGACTTTTTCATATTTTTCAACATTTCATCGTGTGCTTTACGATGCTTTTCTTCATCAAAAAAATGTTCGTAAACCTTTATCGTATCTGCATTTTTCCACTTCATATACTTAATAAGTTCATTTGTCTTTTGTTTAGTGTCAGCCTCTGTCTTGGAAGTATTATAGATTTCTCGTATCCTTGTAGTAACAAACCAGTGTCTTGTTTTATGCGGATTTAACTTCATTTCACATACTTTAATAGCCTTGTCCCAGTGGTAATACCAAGCTTCATAGGAGAAAGGTGTTCCAAGTTCGGTTAAGAATATTGGAGCTTCATCCGGTAACGCATCAAAAGTACGTTGTAACTCGTCATACTGCACTCGTTCTTTATTGATATATTGCATCAGTAATTTAACAGTATCTTTTCCAAATCGTAGAAATTTCACTCTTTTGCCGTGACTTCCTTTATTGAATGTGCTCACCTCTTGAAAATCTTTTCGTGAGCGATAATCACCAATGGTTAACTCAATAACTTCTGTAACTCTCGATCCTGTTTCAAAGAGCATACGAGCTATAATAACTTCCCTTAACGACCAGTTAACCTTTTTACCTGCTTGATACACCTGAGAAGGGAGGTAAGGATCATCAATAATTTCAGGCTGCCATTCTTCATTTATTAGCTTAAAATATGAATCAGTCAGCCTTCTATGTGGTATTGCATCTTCTGTTCCTGCTTCAGCCGGCATACGTGGTTTATCCTTTCTTACACCTACGGTTTGACTTTTATAATCATCTAAAATTGCATAAGAATCTAATAAGGGGTTCGTATAATTGTACTGTTTTAGCCGAATAAGTGATTTGTAGAATGATTTTATGGCTGATAGAAAAAGGTTAACGGTATTAGGACTTTTGCTAGTACGATTTACAAACCGAAAGTTGTCCTTTTCACGAACTTTACATCCCATCTCAACCATAAGATAATCTTCAACAGCTACTCGTATGACTTCGGGCGGTTCATTCCACTGAACCCGGTTTCCCTGATATGTACTAAAATGGTCTAACCAACTAAAGAAGGAAAGAAGGCGATTCAAATAGGAAAGAGCCGAACTTTTATCAATTCTTCCTATACAATCGTGGTAATGATCTGTTAAAGGTAAAAAGGGCTCATCTTCACAATTAAAAACTAATAATTCATAACGGCTTTCAGTCTCTTCAGGACAGTAGTGATAATAATATTTCGTGACCAAAACATCACCTACCTATACTTCATTTCATCGTTTACTTATTCTTCAAGCCAATTGTAAAAAGGAACCGTTGCTGATTGTTGTTTATTTAATTGATTGTTATTATTATCAAACTCTTGTTGAGATAAATCATACAATCGTTTACTAGAATTCTTTGGTAACTTAGTAGGTATAGAAGAGGGACTCCAATTTTCTCGAATTGCTTTTCGGATAAACCCGTCAGGGTTTTTAACTTTTGAAACGGACTGCTGCATAATAAGAAGTATTTCTAAGGTGCGTTTAATTCCCACAACTGATAAAATTGATAACATTTCATCAGTAGGAGAAGTAAGCGTAACAGCTTGATAAGCTAATTTAACTAACTCTATTTCATCAACATCTTTTTGCTTGTTTTTGTTAATAGGTACAATATTATTCAGTTTTAATAAATCTGATTCAATAATTTTCCATCCTTCTTTATCACTGTTTCTGTATGAGTTGGGGAATTTCCCTGACCGAATCCATCGCTTAATTGTTTCTTCGTGTTTTCCTAAGAGATTAGATACTTCTTTTACTGTGTATTCTTTCAAAAAAATAACCTCCAAACAGAATGTGTGTTTCAAGAATATATGTTCTTATATATCTTACCACGACCTTTTATTCGTGTAAAATAATAACAAATATGGATTGTTGTTGTAGTAAAAGAGGTCATTTAGAGGTCTTAAAAACTAAAAAAAGCACACCACTATATATAAGTGATGTACTTAATTTTGTTTTAATGTGTGACATTAAAGACAAGCCTTGCTCTTACAATAAAAACATACAATCACTTGTCTTTAATTTTACAGAATAGATACACTTTTTTCTTACAATACGCTATTTAGTTTTTCTTCACGAATGGATTCCAAAAAACTTTCATCCTTTAAAACAGCCAACACATTTTTATAAAAAGCCGTTTTATCGATATTTGAAGTATGTACATATTCATACTCTTTCAAAGACGGATGACGCAAAACATTTTTCATGCAGGAATGACAAACTTTTTTAGTTCCTAACTTATAGTAGTTCAAGTTACTTGCATCCCCGTTAGAAGTGTCTTCGTTACAAACGGAACAAGTATGGCTCACACGGCCTTTTTTATTATACTCGGCCAAAGCCCCTTCTAAACGAATGGATGCTGGAATTGTTAATAACACATAATCACCTTTTCTATTTTAAATCTCTTAGTATTATATCAGAAAAATAAAGAATTTGAACTATTAGACTCATATTCCCTAATAATGCTTGTAAAATAGGACAATTTCCAGGGCTGACAAGAGGAAAGACTCCTAATATACACCATAATGAAAACCATATACATACCCCTAACAGATGAAAACACCGTCCATTTTTTGAACGGCGTCTTCAAACCGTTCATGGCTGGATCTGGATCGTCACTTTTCCGTTCTTCACTTTCATTACTGCTTTTGAACCAACCGGCACAGTTACAAAAGGATGAACATGACCAAAGTTGGCATTAGCGATTACGGGTATGCCATTTATCTCCTTTTTGGCGGCGATGATTTCCTTCAAAGCATATTCAGTCATTCCTGAATCCTTTTGGAAACGCCCGATGACGATTCCTTTAATCCCACTTGCACCTGGCTGATGGAGCAAGGATTGTAAATCCCGGTCAAAACTGAATGGATGGCTTTCTTCGTCATCTTCAATGAAAAGGATACTGTCCTTTAAGGATGGCATGTACTCTGTACCTTGTAATAGATTGAGTGTACAAAGATTTCCCCCAATGATTGTCCCGTCAGCTTCACCTTCCTGAATGACCATGTATCCAGCATTCGGGTGGAATGTTCGGTCATCCTGTTCCAAATGCCAAGAATCATCACTCCACGTGTCACTTGGTTCAAGATAAAAGCCTTCACTTTCAATTACAGCCTTTTTAAAATATTCCATTGTATATTCCAGACCAGCCTTCATCCCGAACGTCGAGAAATGAGGACCTGAATATGTAGTTAAGCCTGTTTTATTATAAATGGCCAATAAAATTGCTGTTATATCACTATACCCCATCAACACTTTTGGATTTTCCTTAATCAAGTCATAGTCGATATACCGTAACAATTGGTTAGCATTATACCCCCCGATGCTTGTGAAAATCCCCTTAACACTCGGATCCCTGAACGCATCATGCAAATCTTCGATCCTGTCTTCGATCGAATTCGAGAAAAAGTCATCATGGAACAAAACCGTTTTACCATATGTCACTTTAAAACCAAGCTCAGTCAATCTTTCTTCTGCCAATCTGCGTTGTTCCCCTTTGACAATCGCCAAGCTTCTTGAAGGAGCAATTACGCGAATTTCATCCCCTGCTTGTAAACGGGAAGGTTTCATATCTTTATCCCCCTAAATTAATTACATTCTGTCGTTATTTTAGCAGAAATGGTTTACAAAGAAAACTAAGTCCCTTATCGTATGTCAGTCACGCAGCTAGTTTCTTTGAATTCTTACGGGCCGATAGTACTGAAATCAGGATTTAAAAAAGGATTGGCTGTTTATCGCCTGTCCCATGATTACCTGGATTTATCCTTGAAGATTCGTCAACAACCATGGAATCAGAAAGGTCTTCCGTCAAACCACCAATCTCCTTACATAAGAAAAGACCAGCTTTATCAACTGGTCTTTGGGTTATTGAATTAGCAGCAGAATGAAGCACCGATGATAATCAATAGAATGAACAAGACAACGATTAAAGCGAAGCCTGATCCAAATCCGCAGCTACCGCCGCCGTATCCACAACCGCCGTATCCACCGCCACCATATCCGTACCCTGGTCCTGCACCATTTCCACCATATCCGTACATTAAGTTTCACTCCTTTTAGAATTCTGTTTTCTCTTTACACCTTACCATATGTCGATACGCCCGCCTTGGTCTGTGCATTTGCCTATTTTTTTGGATTTAAGAAAAAACTTCAATCAACACCATCTTAAGCGTTATTCATTCAATGGCTGAAATCCCACGAGTAACCATGAAAATTGTCACAAATTTATTGTGTTACTTTAAAATTGGGATATAATAAGGAAAAAACAATTCTTAGCCTCTTTAAGCTATCTCATACCTACATGGATACATAAAAGGCAATACGGGGGAACATAATTGAAAACGAAAGCAAAATCCTTCATCCCTTTCGCTGCAATCGCCACGATCCTTCTAATCAGCTATATCCTTCAAAAAGTTCCTAAAACATATGGATCAGATGATTCGATAAATGTTTATCAAAAATTCCAATCAGGCCAGCCCATTCAGTATCTCGTCATTGGTGACAGTATCGGAAGAGGATCGGGAGCTGAAAATCCTAATCGAACATGGTTCAAACAGCTAGAAAATAAGATGAATGATGCCAATGATATTCCGTTACACGGTGACTACGTGGTCCAAAGCGGATCAACTGCTTTTGAGGGCCTATTCAAACTTTCCCAAAGAAGGAAGCATGATCATAAAGATCTGATTTTCTTCGTTTTTGGTGAAAATGACCGCAAATATATGAATGTCGATGATTTTACCATGACATATGAAGCGTTAATGAGAAAGGCAAAACGGCTCCACCCTAATGCTGAGTTATTCACAATAACAGAGAGTTCCTTGAAATATGAGGAATTTGCCACAGCCATTGGACTTTTATCCAAACATTATGGTGCTACAAATGTGGATATGCGGCCGGTATTCAAAAATTCAGGATATACGGAAAAACAGCTGACCAAAGATTTGGTACATCCAAATGGGCTGGGATATAAATTATATGCCGATGCCATATATGAACGGTTCCTGGATAACATCAAACAAGAGAAGGCTGTAGCGGTTCTTCCAACTAAGCTGCATGCCCGTTCCGGTTTTGAATTATCGGAAATTGACCACTATGAAAAAATGAGCGGTTTCCGGCCAATGGGCGGCTATTTCACTAGCAGTGAAAAGGGCAGTGTGATTCAATATACCTTCAAAGGGAGTATGCTTGGTGTGAAACTGCTTAGAAGTCCTGATGGCGGGGAAGTGAATGTATGGATCGACGGAAATGAAATCACGACTTTGAATACATGGTGGCCATTTGCCCGTGAAAGATATTTATTTGTCACTAATGGGCTTCGCCCCGGTTCACATACTGTCCGTTTTGAGGTGACTGGCAGGACTAAAGCAATGGACCTGACCGACATTCCATATGTCCGGATCGCGTCAATCATCACAGATTGAATATTACTCAATAAATGACCCCCTATCATAATCTGATAGGGGGTTTTCCAATCACTCAAAAAGCTTTTTATATTCCCCGTATCCCTCTTTTTCAAGATCTTGGAGCGGGATGAACCTTAAAGATGCAGAATTGATGCAATAGCGTAATCCTGACGGTCCCGGCCCGTCATTGAAAACATGTCCCAGATGAGAATCAGCAGTTTTTGAGCGGACCTCGATCCTTCTCATACCATAACTCGTATCGAGGTTTTCCACCACTTCCTCTTCTTTAAGCGGTTTTGTGAAGCTTGGCCAACCGCAGCCTGAATCGAACTTTTCCTTTGAAGTGAAAAGAGGATTACCTGAAACGATATCCACATATAATCCTTCCTCCTTCAAATTCCAATATTCATTGTTAAAGGCTGGTTCCGTTCCATTATTTTGCGTGACTTCATATTGAATCGGAGTGAGCTTCTTTTTTAATTCTTCATTACTTTTCATTTTTTTCCCCCCAGTGATGTTGTATAAATGCTTTACGTCCTGAGCCAGTCGAATATCTTTCATAATGTTCAGGTTGCTTTTTATAGTAATGCTGGTGGTATGTCTCGGCTGGATAAAACGTTTTGGCCGGTATAATCGGGGTTACGATCAGTCCGGAAAATTTCCCGCTCGCCTGCAGCTTAGCTTTGGATAATTCTGCAATTTCACGTTGGTTTTCGTCATGATAAAAAATGGCCGTTTGATAAGAACTTCCCCGGTCATAAAATTGCCCGCCAGGATCTGTCGGATCAATTTGCTGCCAAAATAACTCAATTATCTTCTCATATGGATATACGTTTGGATCAAAGGTGATCTGAACAGCTTCGTAATGTCCCGTGGTTTCAGAACAAACCTCTTTGTACGTGGGATTTTCCGTAGTCCCGCCGGTATAGCCCGAGATAACGGATTCGATGCCAGGCTGTTCATCGAACGGTTTCACCATGCACCAGAAACATCCACCTGCAAATGTTGCTTTCTCTAATTGATTTGTCAATGAAAATCCTCCTTTTTTACAAACCATCCATTGAATGCATTTTAACGTTTTTATATACCCCTGTAAAATAATATGCCGAGAGCCTTTTCACGAAAATATTACCTTTCTTTTTAGAAAGGACACACACGCCCAAGCATGATTACATATGTTAAAAACATGATGGAAAAATGAGAGGTGTTGGAAATGAGCGATAAACAATCATATCCACAAAAATCGGAAACATATGATTTACTATCGTCTTATAAAAACAGCGATCCGCAATTGCATGATTATTATTACCATAAACATTTGAAAAGTCTCGAAAATTCAACATACAGAAATGAACAAATAACTGTCCTACTGCCTGCACAAGTCCGCTTCTTACATGCTGTCCCAACTGCTCACCCATTTGATGTTCATGTAAATGAAATGCGTATCCTCAAAAATTTCTCGTATAAAGAGTGCAATGGTTATTCACTAATGTCCCCTGGCAAGTACCAATTGGATATATACCGCAGCGGGCAAAACACCTCACCTCTATTAAGCTGTAAAGTGGCTCTCGAAATCGGAGCTTCCTATACCATTGCTCTTACACCTACCGTGGCTAACGAATCGTTGAAAATTTTACCTTTCGAGGATAACCCATCTGTTCCTCCAAATGAAGCAAAGGTCCGATTCATCCAGCTTTCACATGATTTACTCTCAGTGGACATTGCGGTCAAAGGCGGAGATGTCGTCTTTGATCAACTCCATTTCAGGAAAGCAAGCGAATATCTCACTATTCATCCCATGATAGTTGACTTCGAAGTGAGGAAAGCTGGAACAAAAGAAATCGCACTCCCTTTGCCAAACAAAGCATTTCAAGAAAATACTTCCTCAACTATTTATATAATCGGGTCGAATCGGGAATCATCCTCACTAGAAACCCTAACGCTCTCCCCATAAATGAATAAAAAACCAGGATGCATCGATCCTGGTTTTTTATCCATTTATTCACGATCACTGTAATGATGAAGGGATGGTCAATAAAAATGAAATGTCATCATTTTTCAGATCGAATTCTTTCGCCTTCACCCTTATATCGCTTTTCAGTTCCATATCCTGTAATGACACATAAATACTTTCGTCATTGGGGCTTATGCTAACCCATTCAGGCATATTATATCGCTCATTAATCAAATTCATTACATATGAAACAGGAAGGTTCATTTTACCCACTGCAATTGACTTTTGCTTAAGAATCAAATCCCCATTCTTTTGGGCAATTGGTTCAAAAGTCAATTTCATTTCCACTTCACGGTTGAAAAATGGCATTGTTCCGTATAGCTCCACCTCATCCGTTAAATACACTTCATAGTGAATGGATCCCGTCAAGCCCTCTTTATCCAGATACTGGTTGATTAATCTTGTCAAATCTTCCCGATTCGTGTGAATTTGAAATTGGATGTCTTCTTCGTGGCTTACTTTGGGTATCAGCTCTTTATCTTTAGTCGGCAGATTAACTAAAATCGTTACAAACAGGATGACCAGGATGTTTAAGGCTAATAGGGAAATAAACAAAGTCTTCCATTTGACATTTGTCATTCTTGGTCATCATCTCCTTTGGCACTCGCTTCCAATGTATCCTTTCCGATAGTGGTAATATCCATATCATTATAGATTCTTGTCGCGATTAATTCATATCCGCGGTCATTTGGGTGAAAATAATCCTCGGCATAAAGCAAATCTTCTTCGGGATTCTCGAAAATGTCTGCTATTTCAATAAAATAGGCTGAATCATATTCTTCAATGATTTCTTTTCCACTTTCATTCCAATCATTCATGATCATATCAAGTTCATAAAAATCTCCGAACCATTTGGAAAATGGATTATAGACGCCTACAAGATATATTTGCGCAGAATCATTTTCGGAACGAACCTTATCAAGTATCTGCCTTAATCTTTTTTCATACCCTATTTTTGCCGAATCAAACTGATTCAGTTCCAGGTTGGAGAAATTCTGTTTAAAGACCTTCATGATATCATTTCCACCGATTGTGACGACAATCGAGTCAGCTTGCTTTATGTCTTCTTTAATCCTAGTCTTATCCAGTCTTTTCAATAGTTGGTCGGTCCTATTTCCACGTATGCCATGATTAATCATCTCAACGGAAGTAATCGATGGTTCTTTTTCCAGCTTATTTTGTAAATAAGGCAGATACCCGCCATTATCTTTACTATCACCGACACCTTGAGTCAAGGAGTCGCCAATTGACACGATTTTCACAGGGTCCGGAAAAAAGCTGGCAGGAATGGTTTCCTTTTTACTCAGCTCAACTATGCTTTTCTGCTGAACAGATGGCTGATTTGAGGCTGTTTCATTTTGATTGCAGCCTGAAATCCAAACTAGGCATATGAAAAGACAGGTGATTTTGTACCTCATGACCCTCACCTTCCTACCTATACATTATATCATGCAGAAAACGAAAGATTGCAAACAATATACCTTCATTCTACTTCCAGAATTGAGCATTCCTTACTATACAATATGAAAAACGCTGTGAATTAAAGCTAGTCCTATAAAAATTAGCATGTTACTTAACATGTAAAATCATTCTTCACTACCGCCGTTTCTTCAAAAACTTATTGCTCATTTTCACCATCGATAAAGCCCGGTAATTTAGATGAATGAAAACAGAAAGAACAGGTCATTTAACCTGTTCAATAATTCTGTAAAATTTTAATATGCTTAATGATTTCATCAAACGGAATATCCTGCAGACCTGTATAATCCATGATGATCTTTCCTTCTTGATCAATCAGAAAAAAACTGGTCCCATGAATTACCTGATCTTCTGCTTCTGGTTTTTTGACGATCGTTTTAAAGTTATCCAATGCAAACTGCTCGATTTCTTCCTGTCCATAACCGGTCAGAAAGTGCCAGTTGCCGTAATCCACATTAAATTGGTTACCAAATTTTTTTAAAACATCAGGTTTGTCAATTTCCGGATCCACGGAAAATGAAACGAACTCTACATCCTTAATTCCTTCATCCTTCAATTGCTGCTGCAGCTTCGTCATATTCGAAGTCATGGGGAGACAGACCGTCTCACAGCTCGTGAATATAAAATCCGCTACCCAAACCTTTCCTTTAAGATCGCTTTTTGAGAAAGGCTTCCCCTCCTGATCAATATAACTGAAGTCTTCAAGGTCCCAATTTTTGGCATCAGGTACACCATTGGAACCGCATGCTGCCAACAGCAATAAAATTGATGCTCCCATAGCTGCCATAAGCAATTGCAGCTTTCTCATCCCTACCCCGTCCTTTATGTATAAAATATTCTGTTACTTCATTTATTCTAACAGACCATCCGGAATGAGGACAGCAACTATTTCTACGAATTAAAGACAATTGTAAAAGTGACGAGATCGCCGCCAAAAGCAGTTTCATATGGTATATCCTTATCAGTCCCAATAATACATGATCGCCATGGCGCCTTCACCTGTATGGGTACTGACAACGGCAGTCGTTGCTTCTATCTTTATGTCTTGATATCCGGTTAAGTCTGCAATGGCCTGGCGGACCTTATCCGCTATTTCAAGGCCATTCGCATGTACAAAACCGATGCCTCTAATCTTTTTGCCTTGAGTCTCTTCTTTGAATTTCTTGATGATGAACTTCACGACCTGTGACTGGCTCCTGGCTTTGGATACAGGGTTCAGTACACCATCATCAAGAAGTGCAATCGGCTTTATGTGCAGCAATGAACCGATAAAAGCAGAAACTTTACCAATCCTTCCACCCTTTACGAGGTTATCAAGTGTTTCTATGACAATGATTAAACTTGACTGCTTTTTAATATGTTCCAATCGTTCAATTATCTCAGCTACGGATTTCCCTTCCTTCGCCATCTTCGCTGCCTCTATCACCTGAAATGACATCGCTTTTGAAATGAATTTCGAGTCAAGTACGGTAACCTTCGTTTCAGACATGCTAGCTGCGCTTTCCGCTGAGCGGACTGTACCGCTCATGCCACCTGTCATATGTATGGAAATGATCTCGCTGCCGTCTTTTCCGAGTTCATCATATACCTCCACAAAGGTACCTACGGCCGGTTGTGAGCTTTTTGGCAGTTCTTTTGACTGGTTCATCCTTTTCAGGAATTCTTCTTGTTCGATTTCAACCTTATCCAAAAAAGTCTCCCCATCTATAAAGATTGATAAAGGGACCATTGTAATATCATAAAAATCCAGTTCCTCTGGTGTCATATCTACTGTCGAGTCTGTTACTATCTTTACTTTATTCATCATTACACATCCCTAAATTAACATATCTATTGTATTATACCTATTCAAGGTAAGCATTCAAACCAAAGGTTTCATTTTCCGACTGAAGTGATACTTATCTTTTGAATTGATTACACAAAAAAAGACCGTTCCATGAGCTAGCCTGAACACATGCCGATACAATCGATATTGCATGGCATTCGTGTCATCTCTTTTAACGGAGATGTTAGCTATGGAACAATCCGCATTAAGCATTATTGAGTAAACTTCCAAAAAAAAGCTTGTTATAAACGGGCCATTTGAGTACGGATGCTAAATAATGCTTAAATGAGTAATTTTCTTTATGATCTTTATTGGCAAAAACCTTCTTAACAAATACTTCCAAACGCACGGTCAACATAAAAAAATTCGGATCACTAGGCAGTAAGACAGGTATTTCTGAAATGGTGACCTTATGTCCAAAACAATCTTTGAATTCCAAGCATTTGAACATCAAAATATCAATCCTCATTTTTAACCGATTGCTTACATTATACACAATAAATCCAAAAGTATAAATATTCAAATGTGTAAAAAAACAGAGAAATCAGATTGACAATCATAAAAAAAAAGACCCTAAGGGCAAAATGCCATTATGGGCTTTTTCTTATAAACCTTCCTCGTAGGTGTCTTCCCGCAAGCTTTCACGTCTCACCCTTCGTTTATAGACGACTTTAGATAATGAAATACTGATTTCGTATAATAACAGCAATGGAACCATCACCATAAAGTCTGACATAAAGTCAGGCGGCGTAATCGATATCGCTATGACAACCAGTACAAAGTATGCATACTTCCTTAATTTTTGAAGCACATAAGGATTTATTATGCCAAGGGAGGTCAAAAACATGGTAACGACAGGAAGCTCGAATAAAATAGCAAAAGGTATCGTCATATTAAATACGAATGAAAAGTACTTATCAGCTGTAAAACTGGTTATGAACATCCCATCACCCAATTCAATCAAAAATTGAAGAATGGTCGGGAAGATGACAAAATAACCGAAAGCAAGCCCTCCTATAAAAAGCAGGAAAAGTGCTGGAATATAGGCAAGGGTAGCCCTCACTTCATTTGGCATCAAAGCGGGTTTAACGAATAACCAGATTTGCAGGGCAATTACCGGTATAGTTGCTGCAATGGCTACGACACCTGCAAGCATGAAGTAAATCCAGATAATATCACTCGGTCCCAATACCATCAGGTCGAAATCGAGATCTTTCACGAACCAATTATAAATCTCCTCAACATAAATAAAGCTGGCGATAAAAAAAATGACAAAAGCAACAGCTGTAATGATGAGCCGTTTTCTCAATTCATCGAGATGATCGATGATATTTAATTCCTTATCTTCCAAAGTTGATCACGCCTTCATCTGAAAATCCGTATCTTTGTTACAGCGTAAAGGCGCAAGACGATTCCATCTTACGCCCAGCATTCAATCATTCATGATTTTTTTGTTGTAGCTTCTTATCTTCTTCATAATCACCTTTTGTTAAATCACTTGTGGATTTTTTAAACTCACGAAGCGTTTGTCCAAAAGCACGGCCAATTTCTGGAAGTTTCTTCGGACCAAAGATAATTAATGCCAAAATTAAGATGAGAATTAGACCAGGTACTCCAATGTTCGACATGGATACATCCCCTTTGGTGTTGTAATTAGACCTACTTCGATTATAATACCATTTCCAACCAATTGAAAGGGAACTGGCAATTCGTCATAGAATGGTAACAATTATCGACAGTATGCCCATATACGACTGGGCCGGCAGAATAAAATGTAATAACATAGGTATTATTCTATCCTAATTTAACATTTTTTCGATGTTTAAATCAACAAGTGAAATAAATTACTGTCTTTATTGACCTCTACGAAAGAGAATCCTTTCTTGTTCATCCTTTGAATGAGCCCTTCATAATCATTTTTATCTTTTAGCTCAATACCAACCAGGGCCGGCCCGCTTTCTTTATTATTTTTCTTCGTATATTCAAAACGGCTTATATCATCATTCGGTCCTAACACCTCATCAAGGAATTCCCTTAAAGCGCCAGCACGTTGTGGAAAATTCACGATAAAATAATAAAGCAGCCCTTCATATAATAAGGATTTCTCTTTAATTTCCTGCATGCGCCCAATGTCGTTATTCCCTCCGCTGACCATGCAAACAACCGTTTTTCCTTTGATTTGTTCTTTATATGAATCCAACGCGGCTACAGATATAGCCCCTGCCGGTTCAGCGACAATCGCATGCTGATTATATAAATCGAGAATCGTCGTACAGATTTGGCCTGGAGGTACGACAACGATATCCTCCAGGTTTTCCTTACAAAGCTGATATGTCAACTGTCCCACACACTTGACAGCTGCTCCATCAACGAATGTATCTATTTCTTCCAGTTCAGAAACTTTTCCTTCCTTGAAGGAGTATTCCATCGAAGCAGCACCTTGCGGCTCAACTCCAATGCATTTCGTATTTGGGGAAACCGATTTGAAATAACTCGATACTCCGGCCATTAACCCGCCACCGCCCATAGCGGCAAATACATAATCGATTCCATCTTCACAATCGTTCAGGATTTCTACTGCCGTTGTACCCTGCCCGGCGATTACCTTTTCATCGTCAAATGGATGGATGAAGGAACGCTCTTCTTTTTCACAGCATTCCATCGCCATGGCAAATGCATCATCGAAGGTATCCCCAATTAGGATGATCTCCACATTATCCCTGCCGAATAGCTGAACTTGATCGACTTTTTGCCTTGGAGTTGTAGCAGGCATATAAATCTTCCCGTGAATGCCCAATTGACTGCAGGAAAAAGCAACACCCTGTGCATGGTTTCCTGCACTGGCACAAACGACTCCGTTCTTCGTCTCTTCCTCGGTCAGGCTTTTCATTTTATAGTAAGCCCCTCTTAATTTAAAGGAACGTACGTGTTGTAAGTCCTCGCGTTTTAAATAAACATTACAATCATATTTTTCAGAGAGCCTCTGATTTTTTTGTAAAGGAGTATGTAAAACGATTTCTTTCAGTTCTCTATAGGCAATTAGAATATCTTCCAATTGAATCCCCCTATTCTTAGATGCAGTCTGATTCATAACAATCCCTCATTTCCTTTCTGATGAATTCAATCATTATAGCACTTTACTGTTATTAATGTAATTGATTTTTCTAAAAATTCTTTCATTTGTTTGTTCCATAACAAAAAAATCCGATTATGGTCATTTCCCATAATCGGATTAGCACTTTATTTTTTTTGTAGAATAATAAAATCATGTGCAAATCGATTTTTTCCATCAATTTCGCCCGGGTTTGAGGAGATTTCATCCCATTCATTTTCATCAATCTCTGGAAAGAAAGTATCCCCTTCGAAAGTTTCATGAATTTCCGTAATATACAGGCGGTCGGTAAAAGGAAGGATTTCCTTGAAGATTTCGGCTCCTCCAATTACGAAGACTTCCTCATCATGGTTATCTGCGAACATTTTGATTTGTGCAATATCATGTAATACTACGCAGCCTTCCGCTTTAAATTCCTGATTGCGGGTGACGATGACATTTTCGCGGCCAGGCAGGACCCTGCCGATCGATTCAAATGTTTTTCGGCCCATGACGATAGGATGGCCCATCGTCACTTTTTTAAAGTACTGCAGATCTGCTGGTAAATGCCATGGCAGTTTATTGTTTTTACCTATAACACGATTTTGATCCATAGCCACAATCAACGATATCATATGCTAACCTCACCTTTTATATGGGGATGGGCTTCGTAATTTTCCAAAACGAAGTCCTCGAAGCTAAAATCAAAGATATTTTTCACATCTGGATTGATTTTCATGATTGGCAATGGTTTCGGGTCACGAGTCAACTGCAGTTCCACTTGTTCAAGGTGGTTAGAGTAGATGTGGACATCCCCGAAAGTATGTACAAATTCGCCAACCTCCAGATCACACACTTGAGCGATCATCATCGTTAAAAGCGCATACGAAGCTATATTAAAAGGAACACCTAAGAAGACGTCCGCTGAACGTTGGTATAGCTGACATGAAAGCTTGCCATCGGCAACATAGAATTGAAAGAAAGCATGGCAAGGCGGCAAGGCCATTTCATCCAGTTCCCCAACATTCCAAGCACTGACTATCAATCTTCTTGAATTTGGATTCGTCTTGATTTGTTCGATCAATTCACTGATTTGGTCGATTTGCCTTCCATCGGCCGTTCCCCAGGAACGCCATTGATGACCATAAATCGGACCTAATTCCCCCTTTTCATCCGCCCATTCATTCCAGATGCGCACACTGTTTTCCTGAAGGTACCCAACGTTTGTATCACCCTTCAAAAACCATAATAGTTCATGGATAATCGCTTTTAAACTAACCTTTTTCGTTGTAAGTACAGGGAATCCATCTTTTAAATTGAACCTCATTTGATATCCAAAGGTACTGATCGTTCCTGTCCCCGTACGATCACCTTTTTGCGTTCCATTTTCGAGTACATGCTTACATAAATCTAAATATTGCTTCATGATAAACCACCTTTTCTACTTTCATTCTCCTTATTTTAACGTATTATTGCCCAATGTTTAATCTAATTGTTTAATAAAATTATAAGTCTCGGGTGCTTTTTGTCTAAGCAATTGATTTTGTTCATTGTTCACATAAAACATGGCGAACGTTTCTGCAAAATATTCCTCAGGGTAGTTGGAAAAATACGTAATCCCAGGAAACAGCCCATCCACTTCCTTACCCCAAATCTTCAAATAATCCATGTCTTCACGGATTCCATTAAACACTATATTATCAATGGAGTGCCCCAGCTCATGCAGTTCCAAATTAACCGAGCCATGCCCGTTGCCCTTTTCACTCGCCCCGATTTTAACCAATACCGTATGTGATCCGCCCATACCAGGCACATCATCCCAAGTTGTTTCTTTATTCAAATAACCACGCGGAGTTTTCCCCTTTAATTTGGCCGCGGATTGATTTTCTGTTATATCGCCATCGAATAGTTTGATCCTCACACCACTTTCCGCTGTTTTCACCAAAAGTGAATGAGGCAGTTTATTAATGGTTTCAGCAATTTTCAGTGCTTCCCCTTCATCGTACTCCTCTTCTGGAAATAAAAATATTCTTTGCAATTCTTCATTTCCCTTAAAAAGTTCAGCTTGTCTTAAAAGATTATCTTTGGGTAAATTCCGCCATTTCACCCCATCATCTTTCGCTAATGAATAGGAGAGCATTGAGAGTAAAAAGACAAACAATGCAAATATGGATAACCACCATTTCTTCCTTTTCACACTCTTCTCCCCTTTCTCATTCCTCATGCATCGTTAAGAAAATATATGTTATTTAAACTCTCTAAATCTTTCATACTATTATATTAGTATAACATATTGCCTGAATGTAAAAGTTCTATGTTTTTTTGGTAATTTTGGTTGCGCAATCATCCTGAGAAGAACCATTGATCCGCGGTTTTCATATATCAACAATATATAATCGTAAAAGGTTTAAGGTGATCGCATGGAAACCAATAATAAAAAAGCCATCTTGAATGAGCAACATGAACTTGCTGAAGAAGTCCTTGATATTTACAGTTTAAAAGTGTTTATCATTCTCGACCTTTTTCTGTTCTCCATTTTCTTTGGCATACTGCTTCATCCGCTATTGTCTTCTCTATGACTTAACTTTTTATTGCCTTTACTTTTTTTCACTACATTTACCGCTCTTCTTCAAATACTTGATATTTTCCAAAAAAAAAGCTGACATCATTTTTGATGTCAGTTTCAAACGGGTAGGCAACATCGATGAAAATCGAGTTTGCCTACAGTTTTTTTATAGGTGAACAATTTAGACGTTGATTTCCGCTCCAGGCGCTCGCTTTCCGCGGGCGGCCCGGGAGCCTCCTCGGCGCCTTTGCGCCTGCGGGGTCTCCCCTGGACTCGCTTTTCCCGCAGGAGTCTCGCACCTTCCGCTCCAATCAACTTTGTTTTAAATTTTAGATAGAACCCTTTTTTTGCCTTAAGTCTTTTTTGTTTTAAAATAGAATTATTAAAACTTGTGATAATGGATGGATGCTTTCTAAATTCTCTTCAGCAAGATCAACTTGAAATAATTTTCAAAAGGGGTTCGGAAATTTTTTAATTCCAAACCCCTTTTGTCTACAAACTGAAGCACAGTTTTCTTTAAACTGTGCTCTTACTCATTATCTTTATTAACTTATTGTACTAAGGCTCATCGTTAGTTATATAAACATCCTTTAATTTTTTTTTCACTAAAAAATGTAGTTGGATAAAGGAATTCAATCGATAAAACAATGAGCTTTTTTATGAAAAGATGGAGAAATGGTAATATTCGTAATTGGGAAGTCGAATTAAGAACAAAAGAATCGTAAAAGGTTTCGGGATGGGGCCATTCCGAAACTTAGGCGACAAAAAGCTGACATCATTTTGATGACAGCTTTTTAAATGGTACTCAGCCATGTTCCTTGACCTTTTTCCCTTTCTTCAAATGATACACGATTGTAGTGCCGAAAATCAGTAAAATAAAGGCAAAAAAGATCGCAGGCGGGATTTCTATCCCTGCAACTGCCATTAACATTTTTATAGCAATGAATCCGATAAGGACATAAGCGGCCGTTTCCAATTCTGGAACCTTATCTATCAATTTTAGAAATACTCCGGCCACTCCCCGCATCATCAAGACACCAATCATTCCGCCTGTCAAAAGGACCCAGACTTTTTCACTCACCCCGAAAGCGGCCAAGACACTATCGACGGAAAACGCTATATCCATCATTTCCACTGCCGCAACCGTTCCCCATAATGTACCGAACATACGGATCAGTATGCTGTTTTTACTCATTCCCTGGATATCTTCGTCGATCCCAGCTTGTTTTTTTCTTTTATCCCTAAAGTATTTATACGAGAGCCAACCAAGGTAGGCGGCTCCGATCACCTTCACCCACCAAAGCTTTATGAGGAAAACACCGATTCCAATCGCTATAAATCTAAAAGCATAAGCACCTAACAAACCGTAAAATAATGCTTTTTTCCGTTGTTTTTCAGGAAGGTGCCTGACCATAATAGCTAATACCAGAGCGTTATCCGCTGATAGCAATCCTTCCATTAAGACGAGCGTCCCGATCAATCCCCAGCTAACCGGATCGGATAAAACCTCCACCCACATATTCCAGTCAAAAAATTGAGCATACGTTTGCACGATGTTATTTAACAACTCTGACATGATAAAGACTCCTCTGTTCCTATAACAGCTAAATTAGAAAACCTTTTAAAATAACATTGTTCCCAGTTATGATAAAAACTTCACTTTAATTTTAAACACAAAATAAATACGTTGCAGGGCAACGTATCATTCGATGCTTATTGATTTCATCATACTCTTCCACTTTAATAAAATCAACGAAACCAACCGCTATGAGAGCTTTTGTTTACTCGTCCACTCTGGCGGCGTATTTTTATCCCAATATATTTTCCCTATATTATAATGGGTGGCAAATGAATCATGATAGGTATGATAGTGAAAATCGAACCAATGTCCTTCCAGTGGGGGATTTTCCTGCCTGACATGGAATCTGATGATATCCTTGCCGCTGTTTGAATCATAAATATGGAATATTTTCTCTGCCCTGCCGGCGCTCGGCTGCTCAGTGATGGTTAATTGCTGTAATTTTTCATCTGGAAATTGTGCAGCCATTTCTGTAATGGCTTCTTCCATTTTTGGTAATATGACCATTTTGAATTCATCGCCAATTTTTGGATTGATCTTATCGCCAAATTTCATAAATGCGTTTTCCTCTGCCTTATTCAGGATGTCCGATAAAAACTCCTCCCGATTGAATTCTTCTTCAAGTTCAGTCGAATCCTGCGAAGGAAGATAAGCTAATCCCTCTTCTTCCACTAAGCCTTTTTTAGTATCCTTTAACGAATCGGCTTCCGCTAGCCATGCCAGATCTGAAGGAGTAACAAGACCAAACGTCAAAACGGATACTAAAATGACGAGACTTTTCCTGAACCATGCCGCTGCTTTCAACTCACACTCCCCCTCCTTTTTTGTATTGTCTTTATATTTAGTATACTTTTATTTTTTGGTAATTACGAATATATAGTTACCGATGTTTTAAAAATCAAAAAAAAGGATAAATACCTATATAAAGTTTATGAACTCGAACTTTTTAATAAATATCAATAAATTTACATTTAAATGAAGGATTTTGACGATTTTTGGAGAAATTAATTAGATTCAAGTCTTTTTAAGGAGGGGTCTTATATGGCTTCGACTGCCATGGTGGCTTTATGTCTTGTAACATTAGCATTTTTCGTATATTTATCATTTGCTGATTAAGAATAAATGAATACCTACGAAAAATCTCCTTGTCATTTTTCTACAATGACAAGGTTTTCTTTTCACTCAAATATAAGTTTACCTTTTGGCAGGTAAAAGGACTGAATAATGGAGGAATCATTTTGGAAAACAACAATGAAAAGATAAAAGATAAGGATTACAAAAGGGAAACTGCGAAAGGGAGCGCCGGAATGGTCGTTACAGCACATCCTGTAGCAACTACCATAGGGGAAAAAATATTACGTGAAGGTGGAAATGCTGTCGATGCGGCCGTCGCCATCCAATTTGCTCTAAATGTTGTTGAACCAATGATGACTGGTATCGGCGGAAGTGGTTTTCTAATGGTATATAATGCAAAAGATAAGGAAACGAAAATATACGACGGCCATGTAAGGGCACCTAAAGCCGCACATCGAGACATGTTTCTTGATGAAAAAGGGGAAGTCATCCCTTTTAAAGAGAGATCCATCAAAGCAACAGCGGTTGGCATTCCCGGAATACTGAAAGCTATGGATGAAGCACTCGCCGAAAATGGTAGCAAGCCATTGGCTGAACTTATCGAGCCATCCATTGAGTTTGCGGAAAAAGGAGTTCCCGTCAATTGGGTTTTATGCGATGCTCTTAAGAACTTTGAATATCGATTGGGCGATGAAGCGCGTAAGTTCTTCATACCAAACGGAAAACCCTATCAGGATGGCGATTTGCTGATTAAAGAAAAATTGGCGAATACCTATCGGATATTACAACGTGAAGGAATTTCCGCATTTTATGAAGGTGAAATCGGAGAGGGCATCATTTCCTGCATACAAGAACTTGGAGGTTTCATGGAGCTTTCTGATTTAAAGGACTATAAAGCTACTATCGATGTACCAATGTATGGGACTTATAAGGATTATTTAATTGCTTCATCAAATGCGCCAAGTGCCGGCGGATTCACGGTCATCCAAATCCTGAAAATATTGGAAAACTTCCAAATCGAACAATATGATGCCCGTTCTTGGGAAAAATATTATTTAATCGCAGAAGCGATGCGTCTGGCATTTACAGATAAAAAAGCATTTCTCGCTGATCCCGAATTTGCCGAATTGCCATTGGCGGGTCTCATGCATGATGATTATATAGCTAAACGCCGTTCATTCATAAATTTCAAGTCAAGAAATAATGCCATTGACTTCGGAAACCCTTGGATTTATGATTCCGTGGAACAAAGGGAAGTCATTCCGCAACCAAATGAAGAAGAGATCAGTGAAACGACCCATTTCACTGTCCGTGACAGATGGGGTAATATCGCAGCATGCACTTCTACAGTGGAACATCCATTCGGATCAGGCATCATGGTTTCAGACTATGGTTTCATGCTGAATAACGAACTGACTGATTTTGATTCCATTCCAGGCGGCATGAATGAAGTGCAGCCCAATAAACGCCCAGTCAGCTGTAAAAGCCCGACCATCATCTTTAAAGACAGCAAGCCGATCTTGACGTTAGGGTCACCAGGAGGACCAACCATCATCAGTTCAGTCGTACAAACGATCATTAATGTACTCGATTTAAAAATGGATTTGAAAGCAGCCATCGAAGAACCTAGAATTTTCACTCCGATGGGCCCTCATATTGAATGGGAGCCTGGAATGGATATGACTAGCAAAGGCCACTTGGAAGCAATGGGCTTCGCCTTTAATGAAGTTCCCCACTCAATAGGGAATGTCCAAGCGATTCAAATCCACCCCGATGGCTCAAACTATGGTGCTGCCGATTCAAGCCGGGAAGGCTGTGCCATGGGTCTGGACGAAACAGATTATAAATCGTGATCACTGGATGGAAATGAAGCCAAAATGGAATTTGGATGTTTTTCTTTTTATTACCTCAAATCCAAATTCCTCAAAGCGGGAGCTGAGGTAATGGTCTTTCAACACGACTCTCTTGCGCGCAACCCGCTTGGCTTCTTTCATTATTTCAACCGATAGATCCTTACCATCCGCAAAATGAGTCAGTCCCCTGATACCATTCGATTCCTGAATCGTTTCTTCAAACATGGGATCGAAATATACGACATCAAAATGATTATCCGGCAATGTTTTCAATATTTCGTAATGATCACCCTGCCTGACCTCTATTCTTCTCATCGCAGAAATCATTTTTTCTTCTGCATCCTCCCATGTTTTGATTCCACGGTCCACGAGCAAGGCCAAATATTGATTTCCTTCCAATCCGACAACACGTCCATGTTCACCCACTGCGAAACTTGCGACAATCGCATCAGAGCCCAATCCCAAGGTACAATCAAGCACAGCGTTCCCTTCGTTTATATCTCCGGCAATGAGAAATGGATCACTCTCTCCGCGCATCATTCTTTTTAAACGGATCATCGCCAGGTTCGGGTGAAAAAAGAATGGTTCTTTTTCCTGATATCGATATAACTCCATCCGCTTTTTACCAAAAACAAGGCAATCATCTTCATTATGTTCCGCTTGGATATCTCTCACCGATCGTTTTCTTCTTGCTATAAAGGGGATTTGCAATTCTTCAGCTAACCTTTTGGCTAATATCATCGTTTCTTTATCGGCTCTTCCTACTGTTGTGACAAACATGAATCCTACCCCTTCATACTCTCTTAAAATTTGAAAAGAATGCCCTGTTTCCAGGACATTCCGCTTCATCACTTATTTACTTGCTGAACGCTGCCAATAAATTTTCCATGATCGCTTCCATTGGCTGTCCTTCTATATCATGGCGCGGAATGAAATGTACGACCTCTTTGCCCTTTAAAAGAGCCATGGATGGTGAAGAAGGTTCTATTCCATCGAAGTATTCACGCATTTTAGCTGTCGCTTCCTTATCTTGGCCTGCGAATACAGTTACCAAATGATCTGGCTTATTGTCCGCTTGGAGTACGGCTTGAGTAGCAGCTGGACGGGCTAACCCTGCAGCACAGCCGCAAACTGAATTCACGACCACAAGTGTCGTACCTTCTACCGATTCCATAAAGTTTTCAACCGCTTCAGCGGATTCCAACTCATCAAAACCAGCCTGCACCAGTTCCGCGCGCATTGGTTTCACCATTTGTTTCATATATTCATCATATGCCATCGACATAAAAAAACCTCCTTGGTTACAATTCTTCAATTAGTATAATGATACTATATTCTTGAGTGCATATGCAAAAATGACGCTTAAAGCTTTGTAAAAAAATTTCATTGTTCTTCACAAAGAAACATGGTGACAGAATCGAGTTTCATTCTGCCACCATGTTTTAGTCTTCCTTTTAACTTAAACTTTCATCACTCCGCCTGAACTGGCATTCGTCACAAGTTTGGAATAACGCGCTAAATAGCCTGTCCTGACTTTTGACTCGAAGCCTTTCCAATTGGCTTTGCGTTTTTCGAATTCTTCATCGGAAATTTCCAATTGGATTTTACGATTATTCAAATCCAATTCGATGATATCTCCATCTTCAACAAAGGCTATCGGGCCTCCCTCAGCTGCTTCGGGGGATATATGACCAATGCTGATGCCTCGGGATGCTCCTGAAAAGCGGCCATCAGTGATCAAACCGACTTTCGCTCCAAGGCCCCTCCCGACGATTTGGGAAGTGGGTGCCAACATTTCAGGCATTCCCGGCCCACCTTTAGGCCCTTCATAACGAATGACCACTACATCCCCTTCTTTAACCTTTCCGGTAATGATTCCGGAAAGTGCATCTTCCTGGGAATCGAAACAAATGGCAGGACCCCTGTGATAGCCACCAACTGATGCGTCAACGGCGCCCACTTTTACGATGGAGCCTTGAGGAGCAAGGTTACCGAACAATACCGCAAGCCCTCCACGCTCAGAATGCGGATTATCCAATGGATGGATTACATCCTTGTCCAATATTTCACAACCGGCAACATTTTCGCGGAGCGTTTTACCTGAGACAGAAAGGCAATCTCCATTAAACGCACCTGGTTTTTTGAGTAACTCATTAATGACGGCACTTACACCACCGGCATTATGTACATCTTCAATATGATAATCTGATGCCGGTGCAATTTTCGCTAGATGCGGTACGCGGTTAGCTATTTCATTTATGCGTTCCATCGGATATTCAAAACCTGCTTCATGTGCCAATGCAAGCGTATGAAGAACGGTGTTGGTCGAACCTCCCATCGCCATATCCAAGGCAAATGCGTTATCTATTGCATCAATCGTCACGATATCACGAGGCTTGATATCCTGTTTGATTATCTCCATCAATTGTTTTGCGGATTTCTTAACGAATTCCTTACGTTCTTCGGCTACCGCCAAAATCGTTCCATTTCCCGGTAGCGCAAGTCCCAATCCTTCAGCCAGGCAGTTCATGGAGTTTGCTGTGAACATTCCTGAACAAGAACCGCAAGTAGGGCATGCAACTTGCTCGATCTCCTGCAAATCCTCTTCATTGATATTACCTGCTTGATAAGCACCCACCCCTTCAAAAACGGATGTTAATGAAAGAGATTTACCATTTTTATCTTTACCTGCTTTCATGGGTCCGCCGCTTACGAATATTGTAGGAATATTGACACGAAGTGCACCCATCATCATTCCCGGCGTTATCTTGTCACAGTTTGGAATGCACACCATACCGTCAAACCAATGTGCCGATACAACAGTTTCCACTGAATCTGCGATGATTTCACGGCTTGGCAAGGAATAGCGCATACCAATATGACCCATTGCAATTCCATCGTCTACCCCGATCGTATTAAATTCGAAAGGAACACCGCCCGCTTCACGAATCGCTTCCTTCACTATTTTTCCGAATTCCTGCAGGTGAACATGACCTGGAACGATATCGATGTATGAATTACAAACCGCGATGAACGGTTTACCGAAATCTTCTTCTTTAACCCCTGCTGCCCGCAACAGACTTCTATGTGGAGCTCGATCGACCCCTTTTGTAATCATGTCACTTCTCATATTTGATGTAGACATTTGTTGTACCCCCAATTTCCGCTAAATGTTTAATGATTCAGAATAATATAATTTTTAGTATACTCTAAAAATTCTAACATATTTATAGACAAATGCAACCATTCTTCACTAAATATCTTCAAAAATCATTTTACTAAAATAATAGAGTTCCAATTTATAGATTCGACCTCAGGGGAACTCCTTTCAAACGATTGGAAATGATCCTAAAAAAATAAAAAGGCATGCGGATTATATCAACCGCATGCCTTTTTTTGAGTCATTTTTTAAATCACTTGTCATTCGCTTGTCTTGATTCTGTCATTTGCTTCCAAACCGATCCTTTTGCTTCTTCGCCATTTTCTATACGGTCTATGGCCATCTTGACCTGAAGGGCCACTTCGAATTCAGGATCCTGTTCCGCTTGTTTAAGATAAGGGAGGGTCGTTTCATTTCCCACTTCGTATAAAAACATCGCGGCCCGCCATCTAACCAATTTATTTTTATCCGAAAGTGATTGAGACATTTCTCCCATCGCCTCTTCAAAGCCAAGATCTGATAAACAATCACCAGCGGTACGTCTAACGGCCGCGCTTTTATCTTTCAAGGCTTTATACAAGCTCGGAAGCACTTTTCTATCTTCGATCATACCCAAGTATACTACCGCGAGCCTTCGAATGGAGACCTTACTGTCGGAGAGTGCCATATCCAATACTGGAATATCTTCAACCGTTGGATCTTCCATTTGTTCCAAAGCCTGATAACGCTTTTCCCAGCTTTCATCATTCAGCATGTCTGCAGTCAGTTTAATTTTTGGACGTTTCAAAATTGCTTCCTTCGTATCGACCATTTCTTTTGCAGCTGCAACTAGCCGATTAATTCGATCTTCCGGATAAGCTGCAATCAGTTCATCCGATACTTCCTTCACGATATCTTCCATATCACCATATCTTACGCCATAATCCTTCCATTTTCGAAGCAGGACTACATTATCATCTTCTTTTTGGGCAGCGGCAATGCCCTTTATGAAATAATCCGGTAAGGCAAAACGTTTTTCGTGTTGACTATCACTTGCTTTAATTTGCATTGGAATGCCCTTGAATTGTTGAATGGCAACAGTTACTTCACCGTAATGTTCATTTAATGCCGCTTGTTGATTTTGTTCCTCGGTTTTTTCACCAAAGACCTGACGGATTTGGACCAAGATATCTTTCCAATCATATTTCGCGTTTCGCTCAACGGCTAAGAAGTCCGCAACATGATATACCCCTTTCACTCCCTCGATCGTAAATAAATCCCTTATCAGCTTGGGTGCCTGGTCAGCTTGATCTTTCTTATAATTATTGCTTTTACCAGCTAATAGCTCTTCTGTTAAATTGATTTTCATTGTATTCGGACTTGGTGTAGGTTCTATCGACTTAATTTTCAATGCATTTCTCTCCTTTTACAAGACGTCTCCATGTACTAGATATTATCACATCGGCAACAGATTCTCATGCAATTGAGATTGGCAAAAAAAAGACTGATCCAAGTTTACTTCCTTGGACCAGTCACCACGCTCATTCTCCTTCCAATTTTTCCGCTAAATACGCCCATCTTTCCATCAAATGATCTAATTTATCCGTTAGTTCCTTTTCTTCTTCAAGAAGCAGGCGGACTTTTTCAAAATCGCTTCCCGCTGCTGACATTTCTGATGTTATGTCTTTCAAGCGCAGCTCGGCCCGCTCCATGTTACCTTCTATCTCTTCCCATTCCTTACTTTCCGCATAGGTTAGTTTTTTCTTTTTCTTTTCGGTCCGGTTCATCTGCGGCTCTGGTGCTTTTACTGGCACAGCCTCTTCCGTCTTTTCTTCCAAGAACTCTGAATAAGAGCCGTAATAGAAGTCAATGTCACCTTTATTCTTGAAGACAAGAAGCTGATGGCACGTTTTATCCAAAAAATACCTATCATGTGATACAGTAATGACTACACCTGAAAACGTTTCTAAATAATCCTCAAGAACGGTCAAGGTTTGCGTGTCCAGATCATTCGTCGGTTCATCCAAAAGCAGGACATTGGGTGCCGACATCAATATGTTAAGGAGATATAATCGCCTTTTCTCCCCACCGGACAGCTTACGAATTGGCGTCCCATGCGATCCCATAGGAAACAAGAACCTTTCAAGCATCTGTGCAGCCGATATGAAACTACCATCTTTAAGTGCGATTGAATCCGCAGTTTCCCGAATATACTCTATCATGCGCAAATTCTCATCCATATCGACGCTTTCTTGCGTATAGTACCCTATTTTCACGGTTTGCCCTTTTTCCAGGTTTCCTTCATCTATGGATTCCCTTCCTGCCAGGATATTCAACAAGGTTGACTTTCCGCTGCCATTATTACCGACGATCCCAATTCGATCACCTGGTTTGAAGAGGAAGGAAAAATGGTTGATGATGGTTCGATCACCGAAGGATTTAGAAACATCCTGCATCTCAAGTACTTTTTTCCCAAGACGGGCACCGCTTAATTCCATTTCCAGGTTCTCGGTTTTCTGCTTATCCTTTACACCTGATTCCAATGTTTCGAAGCGTTGGATCCTGGCCTTTTGTTTCGTTGTCCTGGCCTTTGCACCTTTACGGATCCAGGCCAGTTCTTTTTTGAATAGACTTTCCTTTTTCGTTCTTTCAGCCGATTCATTCTCTTCACGAATGGCCTTTGATTCTAAATAATCCGCATAGTTTCCTTTGTATTCGAAAAGCTGGGTCTGGGCAATTTCCCAAATCTTATTGGACACACGATCAAGGAAATATCGATCATGGGTTACAAATAAAACTGATTTTTGATATTTACCTAAATATTCTTCAAGCCAAGTGATGCTTTCAAAATCGAGATGGTTCGTAGGCTCATCCAAAATCAATAAATCAGGGGTCTCAATCAAGGTTTTTGCCAGGGCCGCACGTTTTTTTTGGCCGCCGGACAGTTCTCCGAGTCTCCTTGAATGATCAGGAAGACCAAGCTTGGTCAGTATCGTTCTGGCATTGGCACTTGTATCCCAGGCGCCTAGCGTGTCCATATCCTGCTGCTGTTTTAACAAACGGTCCTGTATTGCGCTATTCTGCGGGTCTACTTGAAGTTGAATGAGCGTCTTTTCATATTCTTTAATCAACGAAAATACGGGGGTTGAACTTTCATACATATATTCCATGATCGTCAATTTCTCATCAAAATGCGGATCTTGGGACAGATAGGAAATCGTATAATCATTCGGATGATCCTTCGTTCCTAAATCACTGTCTTCCAGCCCTGCGATGATATTCAATAATGTCGATTTACCGGTACCGTTTATCCCAACGATCCCGATTTTTTCCCCTTCGGTAATGGAAAAAGAGACATCTTTAAAAAGCAGCTTTTCCCCCTGGGTTTTCATTACATGTTCCATGCTAAAAACTTTCATAATCGTACATCCCATTCCTTATTAAATTCCTCTAAAAATCCTACCATATATTCATGCCTTTCACTTGCAACCTTCTTGGCTGTACAAGTATTAAGCATATCTTGCAAACGCAATAATTTTTCATGAAAGTGATGAATGGAAGAGCTTTTGCCATTTCTGTATTCCTTCTTGGTCATGTTTTCCCTAATGGGCAACGAAGGATCATACATAAGCTGTCCCTTCTTTCCGCCAAATGCAAATGTCCTGGCTATGCCAATGGCACCCATTGCATCCAAGCGGTCCGCATCCTGAACAATTTCAGCTTCTATCGAGGGTAGCCTCAACTGCCCTGCACTAAATGAAATTGTATTGATGATCTGTTTGATGGCATCAACACTATCAATATCCAACTTTATTTCATCAAACCAAGCATCAAGCTTTTTCCAGCCCCCATCGGCTTCCTGGTTTAGTTTATCATCAGGGATATCATGAAGCAGAGCCGCCATTTCAATGATGAACTCATTTCCTACTCGTTCTTCTTTTGCAATATGTAAAGCCAGCTTACGAACTCGATCGATATGGAACCAATCATGGCCGCTGGCATCAGAATTCAATTGGTCATATACATACTTCTCCGTTAACTCAATCATCGTTTGTTTCATTTCACCACTCCATGTCCTTTCTATTTTACCATGGTTCTCAATAATGGTGTGCTTTAATCTTCATTGAACCAACTGAGCCCAATCGTCTGTTCACCGGTATGCACCCCGATGGCGCTCCCCAGTGGGGATACATGGATCAACACATGAGGGAATTCTTCGGAAATCATCTTTTTCCATTTTTGTGCCTCCTCCGACACTCCACCATATAATATGGTGCATTCCTTTACTGTCCCCGCTTCGACTGATCTGCGAAAATCAGTGAAGATCTGTTTTTCCGCTTTTTTAAGGTTCCGAGGTTTAGATTTAGTATGGAGGACACCATTTTCGATTGAAATGATGGGTTTAAAGCTCAATAGGCTTCCTAGAATATACTGTGTGTTTGTTAACCTGCCGCTGCGATGCAGCTGATCTAAAGAACCTATCATTACATAGGTCTCATGGTTATCCGCATACATTCTCGTTTTGACGAATGCTTCATTGATGGAATAGCCATTCTCAATATAATGCATGAGCCGTTTCAAGATTAATAGCATTGGAAAGGAAATAAGTAAAGTATCAAAAACGTCAACAGGGATCGTAACCATTTGTGCAGCTTGCCTGCTCGCAGAAACCGTCCCGCTCAATTCACTGGAAAGATGTACGGCTATGATTCGATCATATCGTTTTTCAAGCTCCTTATATAATTCCTGGAATCGGCCGACAGAGGGCTGTGACGTGGTGGCGGTGATTTTTTCCTCACTCATCCGCCGGTATAATTCCTCAGGTAATAGGTCGACGCCATCTTCATATTCCTTCCCATCTATGATGACGACCATCGGAACGACGTATACATGTTCATACAATGATAATTCTTCATCTAAAGTTCCCGTACTATCCGTTACCCAAGCAATTCGTTCCATGGTTTCCCCCCTCATTTGTGTTTTCTATTATATTCAATATCCCAACCATCTGTCCCCTTTTAAAAACGGATGCATGCAATAAATATCTTACCTCAAAAAAGAGCCCAACTGAAACTTTCCGTTGGACTCGATTTTTTTACTTCATATTATTTTTTTTATATTTTCTTCCATTTCCAGAGGTTTTGTTTTAGGTGCAAACCGGCTGACGATATTTCCATTACGATCAACCAAGAACTTTGTAAAATTCCATTTTATCGATTTGGACCCCATCACTCCAGGAGCATTTTCAGTCAGATAGCTGAATAAGGGGTGGGCTTCCTTTCCATTGACATTCACTTTTGCGAACATCGGGAATGTTACACCATGATTCAATTTGCAGTATGAATCGATTTCCAGATCATCACCAGGCTCCTGATTCAAAAACTGATTACACGGAAAACCAAGCACGACAAGCCCATCCTCTTTATATTGCACATATAGACTTTGCAAATCATCATACTGTGGCGAAAAACCGCATTTGCTTGCGGTATTCACAATAATCATCACTTTCCCTTTATATTCCTCAAGCGAGATGGTTTCGCCATTGATCTTATTTACTTCGAATTCGTAAATGGACATGTATGATCTCTCCCTTTAGTATGATGATTCATTTTACCGTATTTAAAGGTGGGTTTACCAACTTTAATCCTCTTTCCATCATCCCGGAATTTTCACTGCTTGTATGGATTGAATCAAATACTCTACCATGTCTTCCAAATCATCCATTTGCTCTTCTCTTACAAGCCTTCCAAATGAAATTTTATATATAGAAGAAGTAATGGGTTGCATTTTTTTACTGACCGTTTCGCTGGTCGTCACTGATATGATTCTCTGATCTCCCCAGATTTTTTCCAGGTCGCTCAATAATTGTTCAGCATTCACTTCATCAAGCTTTTTAGGAAAAGAAATGAATATATTGACCGTGCAGCCTGAATGCGTATCATCAATAGCTGCATCGAGTAACTCCGAACTTAGGTTATGTAGGGAAGCGTGTAGCTCAATGGCACCGCTAATCGAAATGGGCTCGTTTGTTTTTTTCAATTCCATCTCGATCTTATATGATCTGGACATGGTTGAGAGATTCACTATATCATCACGGTTTATGACCAATATATCCCCAATGAAGTCACGATCGTAAACCGCTCCTTCCAATACCACTTTCATGTTTTCAAATGCTGTAGGATCAAACAATCTCCAAACACCTCTCCAACTTCATAGTTAATGTTTTCCGATCTTCCCATTTTACCATTCCCAGGCCATTTCCTTCGGGATTTACAAGAAATTATTAAAATAGCTTTTCTATTCAATAATTTTCTATATAATTAAAATATTATGATTTTTGAAGAAGGAGGCTAATCATGCCAATTAGAATTCCGGAACAACTGCCAGCAAGGGAAATTTTAGAACAGGAAAATATCTTCGTAATGGATGAGGAACGAGCTACCAATCAGGAAATCCGTCCATTGAATATATTAATTTTAAACCTAATGCCAGAGAAAGAAAAAACGGAGGCCCAGTTACTGCGCTTTCTTGGCAATACTCCCATTCAAGTAAATATATCATTCCTGCGCTTAAGCACACATGAATCAAAGAACACAAGTAAATTTCATTTAGATCAATTTTACAAATCATTCAATGATATTCGCACGAAGAAATATGACGGCTTGATCATTACAGGCGCTCCAGTGGAAAAACTGGAATTTTCAGACGTTAATTATTGGGAAGAACTGCAGAGCATCATGAACTGGTCAAGTGAAAATGTCACATCCACCCTACATATCTGTTGGGGGGCACAAGCTGCCCTGTACCATCACTATGGAATAGGCAAATACGAACTTCCAGAGAAATGCTTCGGGGTATACACTCATGAGGTCCTTGAACCGAATGAAAATCTAGTCCGCGGATTCGATGATTATTTTATGGCCCCTCATTCACGCTATACGGATATTGACTATCAAAAATTAGTTAACCATCCTGAATTGAAGGTTCTCGCACAGTCCGATCAAGCTGGTGTATTGATTGCTGCTTCAGGTGATGGAAAAAGAATTATGGTTACCGGCCATTTCGAATATGATGCCGATACCCTAGGTGAAGAATACAAGCGCGATAGGGAACGCGGGATCAATACGCAACTCCCTGAAAATTACTTTCCTGATAACGATCCGACCAGGATACCTCTTCACCGCTGGAAGAGCCATTGCAGCCTGATGTTCTCGAATTGGCTGAACTATTATGTTTACCAATCAACCCCTTATGAGTGGGATTGAAAGGGTAAGAAAAAAGAAGCTTTCACTTTGAAATGAATCGCTTTTTTAAGGCAGACACATCCGATCATCATGGGAAACAACCTGAGTATCTGACTCAGGTTGTTTGGTTCATGATTCCTTATTACCGAAATATACCTCTTCAAAAGGTTGGACGACCACAAATCCTTGCCCTTCGAATTTCATTTGAACGGATTCGCCGCTTCCCCTTCCAAAAAACGACTTCAATGAAACATCCGTTACGAATTCAGGCTGCAATTCCCCTGACCAAGCTACAGTGGCATTCGGGTCGGTATAAACCGGATTCCCGGGTTCCACAATTAAAGTAAGCGGCTCATAATGGGAAGTGAATGCGACCATGCCCCTCCCCTCGAGCCTTACGTTGAACAAACCGCCCGCCAATAACCCGGCAATGCGACGCATCATTTTTATATCCCATGAAATCCCCGGCTCAAATGCGAGTAAATCATTTCCGTTAACACAGATCGATTCACCATTTAACTGTAAAATGGAAATCTTCTTCCCTTGATCCGCGACGTATAGCTTGCCGCTTCCGGTCGCTTTCATCAAGGATGCACCCTCACCGGTTAAGGCTTTTTTAAAGAGTTTACCAAGACCATGCTCCAATATACCTTCCCGCTCGAACTTAATGTTGCCGCGATAAGAAACCATCGTTCCCATTTTTGCCCAAATCTGCTTTTCCAAATTAATCTCCAGAATTCGCTCCGTTTCAAGTTCAAATAAACCTTGCCCTTTATCCTGCTGTTTCGTCTTTTCAACGAATTGATCGATTTTATACTTCTCCATCACTGCCCCACCTCTTTTTGAAAGAGGAAAAGCCACATGAACGATACAGCTTGCTTTAATTCCTTTGAAAAATGTCCGAGCTTTGTATAGTCCACCCCTCTCTTTGCTACGCCGGTATCAGCCACTGCCTTCCATCCCGTTTCTAAAGCCATCTTTTCAAATTCCCACGGCTGCATGGTATTCATGATGACTTTATCTCCTAATAACCGGTTGAAGCTGAATTTTTTTCGTGGCTCAGCTGTTGGACCAAGTATTCCAAAACAGACATAACCTCCAGGCTTTATTACCCGTTGAATTTCCTTCATCACCGTTAAGGGTTCACCCGTATATTCCAAAGAATTAATGACCATTGCCGCATCCATTTCTTCATCTTCGAAGGGAAGGTTATAGAAATCCCCTTGCAGGAAAGAAAGTCCTGGTTGTTGAGCGGTTTTCACCTTTGCAAATTCAATCATAACATTGGATAAATCAACTCCAGTTACTTTAAATCCCGCTTCGGCCAATTTCAAGGAACCAACTCCATCTCCACAGCCTATGTCAGCCACCTTCACTCCCGAAGGTACATATTCAGAAAAAAAGGGAATGATGTTTTTCCGACTCCCCGTTTCCCACATTTCTTGTGAATTCTTCACCCACATGGGTGCAAAAACATCCCATTCCTTTTCCGACTCTTTATGCCATGTATGTATATTCATAAGAAATTCACCCTCCCATTTAACCCCTAATCAATAAGTTACTGAAAAACACAAAAACACTTCGTTTTTCCCTAATTAAAATACCGGGTCCTCTTTATAGCTATTCTGTTCATAATCAAAAAATCCTCTTTTAAAACGTCACTCCCCTTTTCACCCTATTTGTAAAATGAACATACCCGGTTCAAGAAGACAGATGATATTAAAACATAAAAAAAACTGCCAGCGGCAGCTTATTTTGAATTTTCTTCATTTCTTTTTTGTATCTTTCGTAAATCCTCGACACGGTCAGGAGATTCTTCAAAGAATTCAACCAGGTCTCCAATCCTATCGATGGCATTCCAACTAAGGTGGTGTTCAATCCCCTCAACATCCTGATAAATATTTTCTTCCTTGACCCCAATCAACCTTAGCATCTGTTCTAAAAGTTCATGGCGGTAAACGAGCCTTTTACCAACTTTTTTCCCATTTGCGGTTAAGACGAGACCCCGGTACTTTTCATATATCAAGTATTTTTCCTGATCAAGTTTTTGAACCATTTTTGTAACAGAAGATGGGTGGACGGAAAGATTTTCAGCTATATCGGAAACCCTTGCATATCCTTTTTCTTCAATAAGTAAATAAATTTGTTCTATGTAATCCTCCATGCTCGGTGTAGGCATTCGGAATCCTCCCATTCAAACGCATATCTAAAAATTTTACTATATAAACGACCCTGAAACAAGAAGATATAAGTCTCAGGGCGCCTTTAATGTTGTCTTTCCTCAAGTTTGCTTGACGTTTTGTTCTGTCGGGAATGTAAAACTGATCTTCTTTTCAGAGTCGGACCAAGATAAAATGGCGTCAAAGGTCTTTTCCCCTTTCTTAAACCCGCTTATCAAATCCGTTTCACCGCTCGCCAACAGCTTTTTTATATTTGCTTGACTAATTTTCTTATTAAGGATTTTTTTGGATATTGTGAAGTTACACTTTGTTTTTTGATAACTTACACATCCATAGAATTCCCCTTTATCGACAATCTTAGAACCGCATAGTTTACAGCTGCCAACAGATGCGGAACTTCTCTTTTTAGGGCCGCTCCGTTGAATCGACTCGGTATCCAGCCCTTGAAAATCCCAGCTTTCCGATGATTCCACGGCATCACTGATGATTTTTGCCGACATCTTTTTAACAGCTTCCATAAAGCCTCCAGCTGAAGCCTTCCCTTCACCAATTTCCCTTAATCGCTGTTCCCATTTGGCTGTCATCTCTGGTGAAGCCAGGATTTTCTCCCCGATTGCAGTAATCAGCACTTTCCCTTTATCCGTGGCAAACACCTGGTTTTTTTTAACATTGATGTATTTACGGTCTTTGAGCATGGTAATTATGCCAGCCCGAGTTGCTTCGGTTCCGAGACCCTCGGTTTTCATCAGTACTTTTTCTAACTCTTCATTATCCAGATGCTTTCCGGCAGTTTTCATCAAAGTGATCAGCTGACCCTCTGTATAACGCTTAGGGGGCTGGGTTTTTCCTTCTTTCACCTTTATATTGGCGACCTTTCCAGAATCCCCTTTTGAAACGGACGGCAAAATGATATCATCATCATCCTTGTCATTATTTTGGAAAATCACTTTGCGCCATCCCTCTTGAATCTGCTGCTTTCCTTTAGAAATGAATTCGGCCCGCTTATCGACAAGCGTTTTAATGGTGGTGTAATCGAAAATGGCCTTCTCATAATGGGCCGCAATCAATCGGCGAACAACCAAGTCATATATATTCCGTTCTTCAGCGGAAAGCCGCTTTGGGTCGGTTACCTGCTCTGTCGGAATAATGGCATAGTGATCAGTCACCTTCTTTTCATTTACAAACCGTTTATTATTCATGATGTTCGGTTGTGGTAAAGGAAACAGAGATTCATATTCTGAAAATCCGCTTAGTTTTTGCAAAATATCGGGAAATGTTTCGGCTTCGCCCTCCGTCACATAATTGGAATCTGAACGCGGATAAGAAACGATCCCTTTTTGATATAAACTTTGCACGATATCAAGCGTCTGTTTCGGTGAATATTTATAAATCTTGTTCACTGTCGCTTGCAATGACGATAGATTAAATAACAAAGGCGGCTGAAACTCTTTCCTTTCAGTATCCATTTCCGCTATTACAGCTTCCTTACCCTTACAAAAGGCGGCAATTTTATCAGCCATTTCTTTTGTCTTGATTCTCGGATCATTGTTGAGCTGCCATTTACCCTGATATTTCTTACCGTCCATCTTGAAATCTGCGAACACTTCCCAGAACGGTTCAGACTTGAATTGCTCAATTTCCATTTCCCGCTTTACTATCAAAGCAAGAGTCGGTGTCTGAACCCTTCCAGCTGAAAACACATCCGAAACGCCCCTTTGTTTCAACAAAATACTATACGCTCTCGACGCATTCATTCCCACAACCCAGTCCGCGCAAGCTCTCGTATACGCTTCATAATAAAGCGGCCTGGTTTTTTCCTCGCTCTTCAAATTTTGAAATCCCTCATATATCGCTTTCGGGGTCAAAGAGGAAATCCATAAACGTTTCATCGGTTTATTGACATTGCATAAGTTAACGATGTTGCGTACAATCAATTCTCCTTCACGCCCGGCATCACCTGCATGAATGATTTCATCGACTTCTGGTTTCCTAAGCAAAGTCTTCACAACATTGAATTGCTTTGCCTTTTGTCGGGTCACTTCATATTGAAATTTCTCAGGAATCATCGGCAACGTTTCCATCGACCATTTTTTCCATTTTGAATGATAGGTTTCCGGCGAAACAAGTTGACATAAATGTCCGACGGCCCAAGTTACATAAGCTCCATCGGGGAAAAGTTCATTCGGCATGATTTCTATATAGCCTTGCTGTTTTTTCTTTTTAAATTGAGCCGCTAGCGTTGAACCTTGATCTGGTTTCTCCGCAATGATTAGCTTCATGATCATCTTCACCTAATCCGTTACAAAATATCTTTCCCCTATCATTATACCTTAATTATCACAATCGGCTAGATATGACTTCGTTTTTAACGGATTGGTAGGAGAAAGCTTGGATGATTGCTTTACTTTGGTGAGAGAAGGTTTTCAGGGAGATTAAAAAAACCTAAATATAGGCAGTTCAATAGGTGAAAAACTTCGCATTTGGGTGAATTGGAGTATGTACAAATAGTACAATATTAAATGACTGGTTCAATACTTTTCACTGTTTAGATGTAGAAATTAAAGTTTTTGATATTATTAATACCAAAGCTAAAGGAAATGGATCTTCATTAAGCAGATATTTCAAGAGAAACAAGGATAACCTTAGTTGGATTGAAACACAGTTAATTATGGACCCTAAATGACCTTATATATTAATACAATTAATTATGAATAGAGATTGATCAAAAGGGTTATTTTTAAAAGATTCAGCATACAATTTTTTAAAAATTTCGATTACTTTTTAGTGATCATTATAGTTCTAAATCACCCCCGTTAGCATTCCTGTAGAGCGTTAAATATCGGCTAAAAAAAAAGCCCCTCAATTTGATGAGAGTGCACACAAATTCAAAACTTATCTTAAGGAGAAAGCTCTATAAATTTTAAAATGCAAAACAAACAAAATCAACTAATTGAAAGAATCACGAATCGTCATCTTGTTGTAGGAATTGATATTGCAAAACAATTTCATGTTGTCGAGCTGTTAACTATCAAGGAATTTTGGTCGGTCATCCTTTTAACCTTTGAAAATAACGATGAGGGGTTACTAAATTTCTAAGTTGGATCAAAGAACTTAAACGAATAAACCGTTTAGGCACCGCCATCGCGGGAATGGAACCTACCGACTGGATGAATCTATCAAAATGGTTAGTCATAATGAACGAAAACGGTAATCTGCCCCGATAGTGGCATAAAATCGAGTAGGAGGAGGCGCCTAGCCTCCGACCTCTCACACCACCGTACATACCGTTCGGTATACGGCGGTTCAGTTTAAGTCTGGCGTAGTTTTGTATATCGTTCATATAGATTTACTAACCCATGATGAAGCCAATAAACATTATTAAGGGTTTTGTCTAGAATAAGACTATGCGCTAGGCGCCAATAACCTTTCTGCTATTTCCCCATTCATATGCTTTTCCAAATTGGACGCCTAATCCTTTGACTTTCCTAATCCTCGTTCTTGGCAATTTCCATTGCTTCCATATGCACATCCTGAGTCTTCCTCGAATCCCTGAATCTAAATTCTTCAATACGTTCGGAGTATCAATGAGGGCGAAATCCATAGCTATTTCCTTTTTTTATACTCCGAGTTTGACTGAATCTACTGGGACGAATCTTTTTATGGATTCGCCAACAATTTTTCTTCAATTGAGCCAAGCTTGATCGTGTATTCAGTCGGTATCCATAAGCCTGTATTCTCATTTCTTCCTTGTAGAACATATTTCGGGTTGTTTTTGCCCATACGTTCTGCAGCTGTTTTCGAAAGCTTGCCGATATCACCTGTTTTGAGGCGGTTGATAATTAAACCTAGTTTCAAACTCTTAATTGTCAGCATTTCATAATCTGTGCTGCTGTCTCCTGCTACGAATATCGGACCGTATCCGCCCCGCGTTTTGGAGATGGCGTGTTCAATCACTTCCACCTTACCTTCTCGAGCAGTGATCGGCCAATTGTCTTCATATTCTGCTTGAGTAATTCCTTCCTTCTTTTTTAATCTCATCCCAAAGACATTTTCCTTTGGAAGGTTGTAGCCGTATTTGGGATTTGACGAAAATACCTCCACCACCTCTTCCATTGAAGCCGAAATAACATAAACGTCAATCCCATTCTCCATAAAAGTATGCATTAAGTTTGCGATTTCCGTGGCCAGACGCAATCCTGTTGTATAGGTAACTTCAACAGTACCGGCTTCTCCTAACATGGACCCAGGACTTATAAGACTCACCGATGCCATTGCCGCCCCTAAATTATAATCATTTGAAGCCTCTGCAAGCTGCTGAACTTCTTCGGTCGACATGTTGGCAAATAAATAAAGTACCCATGGATATCCGATTTCAACACCGTATGTTTCCCCAATGGCTTCATACAGAAAGTACATTTTCGCTTTAAAATCTTTAAATCGATCAGTTGAATGTAGCGCTTCTAACCGCTCTTTTCCATTCATTCCATTATAGTTGGAATAAAGAAATTCGTAATCGCGCTTCAGATCCTCGGCGATTTGCTTGAGAGTGACTACATCTCCTTGAAGGTTTTTAAACTCGTGTGAAAAGGGTCCATTCGGCACATTCTTTTTGATCACTTCATAAAACTCTTCCGGTTGCATGTTATATGCTAAGTGATCAATTTGATAAAGAAAGAGTGCCTCCTCCGTATCATTCATGATGCTCGTATGATCCCAATCAAAAACAACATAAGGTTTTCGATTTGGATCGTATCCTGTACTTCCAGCACCATGCTTATCAATTAGGTTTTGAACAGACTTATAGGTGTCAGGAGCCCATTTTCCTTTATTCAACACTTGAATACAATGGCCCTCCCTTTTTTGCGGAGTCGAAACTGCATGTTCGCTTGCAGCCGCTCCTAAGGAAGAAGACAAAAACAAGCAAATAACGATTATGCCAAATAAAGCCTTTAATTTGGTTCTATTATTCATATTATCCCCCCTAAAAAATGCAAAAGACGCCTGCCCAATAGCTCGTTATTAGCTATCGAAACAGGCGCCATTGCCGATTGATTCTTTTATGCGTAAATATTATCAAGAATTTTCAAAATAGTCAAATATTAATTAAATCACAAAAGAGCTATATTAGTATAGGTACTAGAATTCCAAACATCGGAAAAGAAAAAAACTAATCAACTTGTATATTTTTCATTAGTTTACTTCCAAAATGTTTTACATTAGCTTATTATCATTTAAATGGTAATACAAAAAAAGAGTTACAAAACAACTCTTTTTTTAAACCTTATCATTAACAAAACTGCCTCTCTAGTTTCCACAAGAAAGCAAGGGTTGCCTCAGCAACCTGCCTTATTGAAGTAAAGCACCTTAGTTGAAGCTTTTTGCGAATATTATTTCAAAGACTGTAGATATGCTGGTTTATGAACTTTCAATGGAGATTTTCTTCATTAATCGTTTTAATTTATCTTCCGTAGCTGTTCCCTCTACTGGTGTATAGATACTGCATCTTAAGTCCATGTCCCCCTGGACTTGGAGAGAAGTTAAATTAAACAGCATTTTTCCGGCTTTGGCATGCCTAAATTCAATCATCATTTCTGGAGCTTTACTCACTTGACTTTCTTGCCATAAAGATTGAAATTCCGGGTGGGAATCACTCATTTCTTTAATAAATAGGTTATACCATTCATCACCTAAGTAGTGTCCATAATAGGCGCGAAAAATGGAAAGAAATCCTTTAACAAAATGCTCCCAATTCACAGCTAATGATTTTAATTCTTTTCTGGTAAATAATAGATGGATCAAATTTCGTTGGTCATCCGGGAGTTGTTCAAAATCTAGAAATACATGAGCGGCAGCATTGTTCCAGCCTACAATATGACAATGTCGGTCTGTAATGATAGTAGGGCAATATGTTAACTCAGCTAAAATTCTTTCCAAAGAAGGACTAAGTTTTGGATGATCGTTCTTTCGATGAGTAATGGATGATTTCACTTCTAAAGCTAAATCATATAGATACTCTCGTTCATCATTATTTAATTGCAGAGCTGTAGATATGCAATCCAATACGCTTGTAGAGACCTTTATATCCCGACCTTGCTCTAGCCACGTATACCAGGTAGTACTAACTCCTGCCAAATGTGCAACTTCTTCCCTTCGTAATCCAGGTGTTCTTCTCCGTGTACCAGCAGGTATACCTATAGATTCAGGCTTTATTTGGGATCGCTTCGTTTTCAAAAATGTAGACAAAGCTTCAAGTCTGGTTTTATCATTCATTTCTAAAACCCCCTTCATAACGATTTAACCGGGTAGTTATTATACCAGGATAAACTCTCACTTGTAATAGGATAACCCCGAAGTATAATACAAGTATACTATTCATTTGGAGTGATGAAAAATGGAAAGAGTCGTTATTACCGGAATGGGAGTTGTCTCTCCTATTGGAAACAGCGTAGAAAAATTTTGGAGAAATCTGACTGAAGGTAAGTCGGGAATTTCCTCTATCGATACATTTGACGTAAGCAACCATAAAGCAAAGATTGCAGGAATTATTCGTGATTTTAATGCAGATGATATTATTGGAAAAAATGAAGCCCGACGTCTAGATCGCTTTTCTCAATTTGCTTTGGCTGCTGCTGAACAAGCTTGGACTGATTCTAAATTAAATATTGATGATATCAATCTAGAAAGACTTGGCGTATATGTTGGTTCGGGGATAGGAGGAATTGAAACATTGATTGATAATGTGGATACTCTTCGAGAGAAAGGTCCAAGAAGAGTCAGTCCAACCCTGGTACCAGCCATGATTTCTAATGCTGCCGCAGCCCAAATTAGTATCAAATGGAACGCAATGGGACCTACTATGTCACCTGTTTCTGCTTGTGCAATCGGAAATACCGCTATTGGTGAAGCATTCAGGCTTATTCGCTTTGGAGAAGCTGATGCCGTTTTTGCTGGAGGAGCAGAGGCAGCTATTACAGATTTATCTTTAGCTAGTTTTGGTAATGCTACAGCATTATCAACGAGAAACGATAATCCAGCTAAAGCTAGCCGTCCTTTTGATGTAAATCGAGATGGATTTGTCATGTCAGAAGGAGCAGGAATTTTAATCTTGGAATCTTTATCTCACGCTTTACGCAGAGAGGCAAAGATTTATGCTGAAGTCATTGGGTATGGTGCAAGTTCTGATGCCTATCATATGGTAGCTACACACCCAGAAGGCAAAGGAGCCTACCTTGCGATGAAAATGGCTTTGAAAAACGCAAATATTTCTCCTGAAGAGATTGATGTTATTAGCGCACATGCAACAAGTACAGAAGTGGGAGATCGTTCTGAGACACTAGCGATTAAAAAACTATTTGAATCAAAAGCTTATCAAATCCCAATAACAGCTAATAAATCTATGCTAGGGCACATGTTAGGAGCAGCTGGAGGCGTGGAAGCAATCGCTTTGGCAAAAAGCTTAAAGGAAGGAATTATCCCTCCGACCATCAACTTAGAAAAGCCTGATTCATTATGTGATTTAGATTATGTACCAGGTGTTGCTCGCAAAGTGGAAATAAGTACTGGTCTATCCAATTCATTTGGTTTTGGAGGTCATAATGCAGCTATCGTTTTAAAAAAATACGAGTGAATTAAGTTTCACTCGTATTTTTTTAAATGATAATTAAAGTCCTCAAGAGTACCTTAAGTCTTTTTCAACTCTTATCGATATTGCACCATAAACAATAATTCTTCATAATCTTTTATCATCGATATAAACAAGGCTAAATTTCTTTTCCATTAAGAAAATGACAAAAAAGGATCTAGTGCAACTGACTAGATTCTCTTTTTTATATCTTCCCTTATTGAATCAATGACAGTACCTGATAAATTTGCAGGAAGAGATGAACCATCCTCAAAAAACCATGCATTGATTATTTCAAGATCTTCTTTTTTTAGAGTAATGCTATAATCTTTATCATTGTGAGTAAAATCAGCCGTAACCGATTCTTCACCATTAAAATCGTCATCAATAATCATATTTTTTATTTCATATGGCTTCACTATGTAATCTCCCTTTTAACATTCTTGTATATAGAATTAGCCTTATTTGATTGTTTATTCATTTTTTTCAGGCCAAATCAAAAAACCAAGGGCTATTTTCAGATGATGAAGCATTTCGATTCCCTTAACTTAGTTGTTATCACCAAGGAAGTATGTAAGTATAGTTGAACATTCATATTTTCTCATATCAATTCTTCATTTTCCTTCATGATCTTCACCTAATCCTTTATCACAATCGGCTAGATATGACTTCGTTTTTAGTGAACGGTTCTGGGAAAGAAGAATGGAGATTTTAGACTGACGTATAACTTTTCTAAATATAGGAGGATTAAGGGGGAAATCGGAGCACAAAAGGAAGCAAGTGCACTGTTAAATGACCTCTTACTGGCTTCTTATAAAAAACAACAATAAAACAAGCGTTACTGACTATCAAAGTAAGTAACGCTTTTCTACCAATTCTTACCCAAGCACTGATTAGCGGGACTTTTTTTATTCTATAAAAAACAAGCTAATTATTTTTAGAATTCCCCATCCCCATTATCAAAAAATGAATCAAATCCTCCATCAAGATCCTCTGTTGCTTCTTCAAACATTTCCTCAACATCAAAACCTTCCATCATCTCAGTGAATAACATAGTCCCTAAAACACCCACTGCTAACCCACCAATCATTCCAGGTATAGTGTTTCCCATTTGGGAAGAGCGACCATGAGGATGGGTTGTGGAATAAGAGAACGGCTGTGTAAAAGCATAAGGCTGTTCAATAGCGTCCGATATATACTTTCCAAGTAGCTTATGAAGATCGCCTTCTTGCTCAAGCGTTTTTTGATTTAAATGAAACTCACGTTTTGCTTCAATTTCCTTGTAGCCGCTTTTACAGTCAACTTCCATCCAGACCCGGATACCTGATTCTTCATTGGCAAACCGCATTTCCACTTCATTTACTTGTCCCATGAATTGCTGAGTGGGAAAGAAAACAAATTCCTGTCCATATTGATCGAGTTTACCTGAGTCTGCTGTCTCGCGAAATCCTAATTGAGCCATAGCATTAAAAATGGATGTGATAGATTCCTGGGATTGGATGAGTAGCCGGTCTACATCTTTGCGGTCGACCCCGCCCTCAATATCAAGATGTGTATCCAGATAGTATGAGACAGTTCCCCTTGAAATAGGTATATTCGTAGGTAGGACGTAATGAAAAGGAATGACCTTACGTTCTTTGGGCTGAATACAATCTCGATTAATTAATGGTATATGTGCAACTTCCTTAGTTACGCTTCCTTGTTTTAATACCACATTCATCATCAACCGGACAGTCACTTGATTGATTTTCTGTTCCACCTCACCGCCTTGAATGACTAGCTGCCCTTGAATGCTTTCTCCAGCTTGATAATTATGATTGTCACATTGTAAATCAACAGTTGCAGCTCCTTTTCCTAAGCTGGCTAAGATTTTTTTTAACATACGTCCTCTTCCCTTCGTCAAATCTATATTAGAATTTATATGTATAATGGGGCGTAATTATAAAGAACAAGAAATCCATTTGCATTTTATGAGATTTCTAAATTATCCCTGATAGTATTACGTCAAAAAATGAAAATAGTTTCAAATAATTTGCCGCAGTAAGTGATCTTCCTTTGATAATGGAGTTCGTCGTCTTTTATGATGCTGTTGATGGATTATTAAATTAAAAAGAGAAGGATTGATTCCTTCTCTTTAATTATTAATTAAATTAATATAGGGGGAAATCCAGCAACAATACAAATAATCATTGAGAGAGTTCAATTTTCACTCAAAAAAAAGAATGCCAGGAGCTAACAATTCTTCGTCCTGGCATTTTTATTATTAGGCATAAATAAAAGTTATCCTCGCTGGTAAAACAAACCTATTTCAACCCTTGAATGAATACGCTTACATTCAACTTCGGATAAACACCCCTTTTTCCCAACAGATCCGTTCATAATTACGTTACTGGGCTAAAGGTATATTCCTATCTAAAATATATAGAAATAACCTACTTCACGTTACTTAAGGGATCTAAGAACCAAATTATAATTTCTCGATTAAGGATTGTAATTCCTCTTGAAGGTTTCCTTTTGAAAAAGCAGAGTGCAGAATTTCATGAACAGTATTTAAGGAAATTTGTAGTTTTTCTTCACCTAATGTAGTTAAACGTGTGTAAATACCTCTTCGATCATCTTCGCATATTTGTCTTTGTAATACGCCGCAGCTTTTTGCCTCCAGCCTGACTACCAGCCTGGATATAGCACTTTGACTTAATCCTACCATCTCTTGTAATTGTTGTAGCCTCAATTGTTTTTCGCCTGTTTTGGATAAAAAGTAAAGAACGTAAAACTCTTTTAATGAAAGGTTATGATTTTTTTGCAAAGCACTTTCCAGCTCATTCGTAATGCTCATTTGAATATTTGTAATCGAGAGCCAATTATCTAAATACTTCTTTTCTTGGTTGTTTTTCATGCACATTCCACCCTGTTCTACCCTATATAATTAAAATATGGACTTTAATTGATTATCATCATGCATTTTAATCGTTCTAAAATACTCCATAACAAGTAATTTTACCAAAGCCACAATTTAATGGCCAAACTTTTTTGAAGAAGTACGTGCACACTTTGGCCGTTTCCATGTATGTTATATGGTTCTTCTCATTTTAGACGAGTTTCTTCATTTTGTCTAAAATTGAGTTAATGCATAAAAAAAGCAGTCAAAATGACTGCTTTTTTTCTTAACGCATTGTAACTGAACAGGACCCTATTTCATTTCCACCCCAGTTAAGTGAAAGCTGGTCTTGATCTGAAAGAGGACCGACGCCACTTGGAGTACCGGTAAAAATTATATCTCCCTTCCCGAGCCCAAAATGCTCTGCTGTAAATTCTATAATGGTTTGCAAATCAAAAAGTAAGTCTTTAATATTTCCGACTTGTACACGCTCTCCATTTTTTAAAAGGGAAAAATCTACTTGTTCACATGCTTCGACACCTGGAAACGGAATAAAACCACTAACAACTGCAGAATTTTTGAATCCTTTAGCCAAAAGCCAAGGATGCTGTTTTTGTTTTAACTGTGATTGAACATCTCTAAGTGTCAGGTCCAACCCGATGGCCATGGAATCTACTACTTCATCTACTTTCATTCCTGATTCGAACTGTTTTGCGATATGTATGACAAGCTCAGTTTCAAAGTGAACGGAACCCTGATTACTCGGCAACGTAATTGACTGACTATTTGCTTCCACGAGCGAATGAGTCGGTTTTGAAAATAAAAAAGGGGAAGTTGGTATTTCATTATTCAACTCTTTTGCATGCAAAGCATAATTTCGACCTACACAAAAAATATTTTTAATGTCTTTCATCATAAAACCCACTCTTTTCTTTTAAGAAATAAATATTTAAATGATAGTGAAGTAATTGGAAATTCCTTACTCAGAAAATAAGAAAAATCCCTCCGATTTAAGTACATTTTATATTTTTCTGACTTTTTATACAATGATTAATATAATTCCATGTTGGAACGACGTTAGGTCGGTCTGGATTGTAACTTGCGGATAAAATACGAAGTCTTAATGCGCTATGATTGGTGAAGAAAAATACATCCACATAATTATTTTTTATTTTGACAAAAAAAAGAGCCAACAAATTGTTGACTCTTTAATTTAAAAAGTAGTAGCTAAATCTTTTGCTCGTGCTATTGCATTTTCTTTAATTTCTTGTGCCTTATCAGGCATTGCTGCATGCCCTTCAACGAATACACCTTCAAAGGACGGCACTCCGAAAAATTGCATGATGATATTTAGATATCGGTGGCCCATTTCCAGTTCAGCTGCCGGTCCTTCTGAATAAATACCACCACGCGCTTGAATATGCAAGGCTTTTTTATCAGTTAAAAGACCAACTGGACCTTGTTCGGTGTATTTAAATGATTTACCCGCAACAGCAACGGAATCAATATATGCTTTCATTACTGGCGGGAATGAAAAATTCCATAAAGGTGTTACAAATATATATTTATCGGCTGCTATGAATTGCTCACATAACTCTGAGAGTCGACTAACTTTCGCTTTCTCCTCCGACGAGAGTTCTTCAAAACCCTTTCCAGCTTGAAGTTTCCCCCAACCGCTGAAAACATCTACATCAATTTCAGGAATATTTTCCTTATAAAGGTCAATATTCACAATTTCATGGCCAGGATTTACTTCTCTATATGTGTCAATAAATGCTTTTCCAACGGCCATACTGTAAGATTGTTTGTCATCATGAGGATGAGCCGTGATATACAAAACCTTTGTCATTCATTATCTTCCCTTTCCTTTTACATATTTGAACATTTTAGTTTGTCTAGGGAATTCAACCTTTATACAATTACTCGAAATAAAATTTCTGATTGATAGGTGTAAATTTTAATCCGTAAAAGAAATTCGTTTTCAAGGTAGTAAGGAATAAATCTTATTTCATTTTGTGAGAAAGGATGTGAATTTTGGATATGATAAAATAAGACAATCTGGTTCACTTTAGGAGGACTAAGAAAATGACGAATTCAATAAAATTTGATCTGCACACTCACCATGAACGCTGTGGTCATGCTATCGGCACAATTGAGGACTATGTAAAGCAAGCCATTGATTACGGCTTGCAATATATTGGGATTTCTGATCATTCTCCATATTTTTATAGTGAGGACGACCATCTCTATCCAACAATTGCAATGGCAAAAAGTGAACTTGTCCCTTATATTGAGGAAGTACTTCGCTTAAAAGAGAAATATGCAGGCAAAATTCACGTTTTATTAGGAATGGAAAGTGATTTCTTCCCTGATCACATTGAAGTCTACCGTGCACAATATCTGTTACACCCTTTTGACTACATAATTGGATCTGTTCATTATGTTCAGGATATTAGCATTTTTAAAAGAGGGCGTTGGAATGGATTAACCTCTAAAGAACAGTCAAAAGTAAAAGATGAATATTATGAATTAATACAGAAATCGGCTAAAAGCGGAGTGTTCCAAATCTTAGGCCATATTGATGCAATGAAAGGGTTTTACCCAGCCTTTTCTTCCATTGAGACAGACAGTATTGAAAAAACGCTAAAAATCATCAGTCAAGAAGATATAGCCATTGAGATCAATACCTCTGGTAAAACGAAAGAGTGTGGTGGGTGGTATCCCGCAGATGACATTTTAGAACGAGCTCTTTTCCATAATGTGAAGGTAACCTTTGGATCAGATTCGCATACGCCTGAACGTATTGGCGATGAATTTGAACTAGTTAAAAAAAGACTAAAAGAGATCGGCTTCTCTGAGTGGGCTTACTTTGTTAAAAAGGAAAGGATTCTCACTCCACTTTGACCTGTCAATCATTAGTACAGGTCCGATCATTAGAGCTTCCTGTAACCATGTGGAATGAACTTTTCAATCCTTTTGCTATTAAGAAGGCCGAAGACCAAAATCCCTCAACTGATCAATGAATCGGTACCATTTTTTTTTATGGGCATAAAATAATCATTATGGATCCTGTCATAAAAATCATCACGATTGCTTACACGTTTTTCCCCGTTCATTTCAATAATTCCAGTCATCACCATATTTTTTTGCATAAAATAAAAGTATTTAGGGAATTAATAACTAACCATTCGTTTATCTTATAAAAAGGAGTTGATTTTGGGATGATTGATAACCCATTGTATAAAAAGAATGATGAAAACTCTGTAGAGTCAGATGAAGGTAAGCCTGTTTTCAACTCTTCAATAGGGCGATCCGAAGCCCCTCCAATAACCCAGTCAAAAGATCCTGAATTCGATCTTTTTGGCACAGTATTAAATGGGTATCTTTAATTTATACTTCCTTATTGAATAAGTTTTTAAAAAGAAGAGCACATATTAGTCACGTATAATATGTGCTTTCCTTTTATTAAATTCAAGCGCCCTTTTCGTTAATGATATTCCTTTTGCTCTTCAGGTTAGTCTATCTCACCTGGTTCTTCTCCTGGAATTAACACTTCTCCAATTTTATCTATTGAGTTAACTATCGACATTTTTTAATCTGCCTGCCCCTTTATTAACATAAGAAAAAAGGTTGCACCAGCAACCTTCCTTTGAAGTAAGCCCTCTCATTCATGAAATAGCCTAAGCTGGTCCGTTTTAGTTCCCCGAGTTCGCCTCGTTAACCGGCTGTTGTACTTGTACCTTTTCCCCTATTTCAATGGATAGCAAATCCTCCCCTACTAACACAGTTCCTTCATATGTTTTTTTTGTTCTTTCGAGCAAATCAGCTTTTTCTTCTGTTAATCCTCCCAATAATACAATATGTGAATAAACAGCAAGTTTTGGTTGTATTTGGCTAAAGACTTTACCTGCTTCCTCCGGTGTAGTGTGAAGATCAAGTATATTGGCGATCGATTCTGATTCATTATCAGGTTTTGCCGCTGCAACCTCATGAATCACCACATCAGCACCTTTGGAGAATTTTACAAGATTTTCATTATAGCGGGTGTCACCTGAAATCACTACTGAATGTCCTTTGTAATTAACCCGATAACCGAAAGCCGGCTCTATTGATTTATGGTCAACCTTGAAGGCTATTACTTCAATTCCCTTTTTGTTATAGACAATACCCTCCTTGATATCATTTGCGACAATACTTGCTCCTTCAACGTTCCCATTTCCAGAGTCATCCCTTGCATCCAAATCGGCTTTAAATGCTTTATTCATATGTACCATCATTTTCTCGGTTCCCTTAGGCCCCCAAATCTTAAATGCTTGCTCTCTTTTCCCTCCTGTTGGTAAGGAACCTGTAAGCCATACGTCCGGTATGCCGATTGTATGATCCGAATGCAAATGCGTAAGGAATACTTTATCAACACTGCCTGGTAACATATTCGCTTTATGTAATTGTAAAGCGGTTCCCCGTCCAGCATCAAAGAGGAGTTTTTCATTATCGACTTCTACAAGAGTAGCTGGACCGGAGCGGGATGTACTTAAAAGTGGTGAACCTGTACCTAATAGGGTTACTTTAAAATCGGTTTGCTGGACCGCTGTTTGTCCAAATGAAGGAAGAAATAATGATAATGATAGAATTATGGTCACTACCAACAAAAACCCAAACGAAATATTCCTTATTCTTTTCTTCATAACAAAAACCTCCTGTCAGATTATTTGACTGCACACAAGGAAAACCCATTCGTTTCAGATATAAAACCTAGTTTTAAAAAACCAAATGCGCAAACTAAATATTACAATATTTATAATATTCAGTCAATAATAACCAAAATAATACATGTATGTTGTTTTAAGTTTCCATCCAGACAACTTGGGAAAGAAGCGGAAATAATCTTAGTGAATATTGGGTGAATCGTTCATACTAAATAAAAAATAACTGTTCAAGAAGGAGTTTATATGCCAAAACAAAAAAATAATCCAGCTAAGCCAAAAAGTCAGGTTAGTCGATTAAACGGCATGATGGAAGAAGTGGATACAGATGTCAATGAAGATCCTAATCGGGAAAAATTATTGGATGAATCCGTTGATGCTTTTCTAAAATCGAAAGAAGGGCAGGAATAGTAGGGGCAAAATTGTGGTCGCTATTGACTTGTTTTAAAGCGTTTTTATATTTTTTCTACTTTAAATGGGCCCCTCATGAATCTTTTGAGGGGCCTGTTTTATACATTTTCCTTGCACATCACGCTGGATTATAATGTTTTAATGCACAAAACTCCCCATTGGTCGAAAATGACGTTACAATGTTAGTGGAATGATTGTATCTGAAAAAAGGAGGTCGTTTCCATGAATATTTTAATTTTGGGTGCAACTGGACGAGTTGGGGGTCAATTAGTAATTTATGGTCTTCAAGACAATCATCATGTTACCGCTTTAGTTCGCACTCCAGAGAAGATTGCTTTAAAAAATGCCAATTTAACCATCATTCAAGGTAATGCTTTAAATAAAGATGATATCGTACGTGCCATGCATGGCGTTGATTTAGTTATTAGTGCACTTAATACCGATGGGACAACCACTTTATCAGCAAGTATGCCACTAATTATCGAAGCTATGGAAAATGAAGGTATACAACGAATTATAACCATTGGAACGGCAGGTATCCTCCAAAGTAGAACAACCCCAAATTCTCTGCGTTATCAGACAAGTGAATCAAGGCAGAAGTCTACCCGTGCAGCGAAAGAACATCATAAAGTTTTCGATTTGCTTAAACAATCAACACTTCAATGGACAATTGTCTGTCCTACGTATTTGCCAGATGGAAAGAGAGTTGGTATATATCGTATAGAAGGCGACTTTTTGCCGAAGGATGGGGTTGAAATATCCGTTCCGGATACAGCAGAATTTGCATTTAGCCAAATAAAAAGTAACGACTATTTAAAAGCACGTGTAGGTATCGCCTACTAAAAATTCCAATATGCATTAAACCCCTTCGAAGTTAAATCATATGGAAAGCCGAATCGATTTTCTTCGTAAATGAACACAAGTCAGGTGAACCATTGCCAGGAATATTTTCCGGCTTCTTTTGGGCGAAGAGTTTGCCTGTACCTTGTTCATGGACCATCTATTCCATTGTTGCTATATTTCCTCTCCAAAAATAGCCACATTCTGCCGGTCAGGAGCAAATGCTTTCCCGTTCCATTTCAATACGGTCTGTACAAATCCCAGTGAGTCGGCATTGTACCTTCCTGCGATCCTCTGATACGCTTCGAGCTCATATATGCCATCCCTATTGAAATCAACCGGATATACACCAGATAAAGGATTGACCCATCCTTCAATCGGCGCCTTCAATATACCATCCTTGTTATATATTTCGGATAAATATTCCTGACCCTTATAAGTCAGGTCAAGAATGTACCTTTCTTTTAGGTAAGTACTGTTCACCTTTACTTTGTATTGGTTTTCATAATGAACATCGTAATGAAAGGATTCATTGAATGAATCTGAATTAAAAATGGTCATGAGTTGACCGTTAAGGTAGGAAAAAACATAGGCATAAATGGAACCCCCGCTTCCTCCTGATTCAATGACCACTAATATGTCATCCCCCTCATTACCTGTAAAATCACCAAGAAAAAGGGTCGGATTATATCCTGCATTATTTTTCATGGGGACTTGTTCATATTGATTAGTCCTCCCATTTTGGATAACCAAGGTTATATTCCTCCAAAAGGGACTATCAGGGGTTTTGTTTGCTGTAAGAAAAACATTGTCCTTTGTCCCGTCCCCATCAATATCTCCCTGTTTTGAGGTCACTATGACTGTTCTGCTAGAGTTCATTTGTCTTGAAAGAACGGTTTGGAGCTTCAATTGCATGTCTAGCAGTTCCTGTTTGGAAGGATAAGGATTCTGAAACGACAAGGCGTTATCTATCGTTTGCAGTGCTTCATTTGTTAATCCGGCCCTAATTTGGGTCTCAGCCAAACAATACCAATAATAAGGATGATTCGTTTCCTGCATTTTTGTGTAATAGTAATGAATCGCATTTCTGATGTCATACATATCCAACTTCATCCCACCTGACTCTTTATTCCTTATAGAATTATATGCAGGAATTTTGTGAATAGCCTTGAGTGCATATATATGTCCTTTTCAAATTTAGCGCCATAATTATCAATGATTTCGGACATAATACCTTTTTATGACCATATTCGCTTGCATATAATAAGGTAATTTGCTATTATAACTGACGAACGTTCGTTAAATTATGAGGTGATATTATTGAAAAGTAATGAAATTAAGGAAGCCGCTCTAAAATATTTCACGATTCATGGTTATGAAGGAGCTTCGCTTTCTCAAATAGCTGAAGAAGTCGGCATGAAGAAGCAATCCATTTACGCTCATTTTAAAGGCAAGGATGATCTTTTCCTGCAAGTTTTACGTGATGCGAAAGAGACGGAGCTATCGTCGAAACTCAAATATTTGCGTAAAGTTGATTCAAAAAATCCTGAAAAAGATTTATACGGATTTCTTCAATTGGTCATCGACCTTTTCCAAAAAAATGAGCATATAAAGTTTTGGCTGCGTATGTCCTTTTTTCCGCCAGCGCATCTTGAAAAAGAAATCGGGCAGGAAGTGGTAGATATCGAGGAAAAGGTGCAGGCGATCCTGGAATGTAAATTCAATGATTGGATCAATGCCAAATTAATCGTCGAAGATGAAGCCATAACGCCGACCTATGCATTCTTGGGAGTCGTGGATTCCATTTTGCTTGAGCTTGTATACGGCAATGATGAGAAACGGCTGAATGATAAATTATCAGCCTCCTGGAAAGTGTTTTGGAGGGGTATTTCGCAAAAATGATTCACAAAGAAAGTGGTGTTAAAACATGAATAAACCAATTAAAGATCAAAAGGCGGTATTAATTATTCTTCTAAGCAATATATTCATTGCTTTTCTGGGAATAGGACTCATCATCCCCGTTATGCCGTCATTTATGAATATCATGCATTTATCCGGAAGCACGATGGGCTATCTGGTTGCCGTATTTGCGGTTTCACAGCTTGTCATGTCTCCATTCGCAGGTCGTTGGGTTGACCGTTACGGCAGAAAGAAAATCATCATCATCGGCTTATTCCTTTTTGGTGTTTCGGAACTGATCTTCGGTGTAGGGACAAATGTGTCGGTGTTTTATTTATCTAGGATCCTAGGCGGAATCAGTGCCGCCTTTATCATGCCAGGTGTTACTGCATATGTTGCGGACATTACATCCGTTCAAGAAAGGCCAAAAGCAATGGGCTATATTTCAGCGGCCATTAGCTTGGGCTTTATAATAGGACCAGGAATCGGTGGCTTTGTTGCAGAATATGGTATACGCTTGCCCTTCTTCCTAGCGGCGGGCATTGCTTTTATAGCTTGCCTTTCATCAATATTCATTTTAAAAGAACCGATGACAAAGGAACAGCTTGCAAAGGTTTCTGCTAATACAAAGCAAACGAACTTTATCGGCGATTTAAAAAAATCTCTGAATCCGCTTTACTTCATTGCGTTCATCATTGTATTTGTACTCGCTTTTGGTTTGTCAGCCTATGAAACGGTTTTCAGCCTATTTTCTGATCATAAATTCGGCTTCACGCCTAAGGATATTGCCATTATCATTACAATAAGCTCTATTTTCGGAGTTGTTGTGCAAGTGTTCATGTTTGGAAAGCTGGTAGATATTCTCGGCGAAAAGAAGCTTATCCAATTATGTTTAATCGTCGGGGCCATTTTTGCGGTAGCATCCACTATGATTTCCAGTTTTTCGGCAGTTCTAGTGGTAACTTGTTTCATATTCCTTGCATTTGACCTGCTTCGTCCGGCATTGACGACATTTTTATCAAAAGCTGCCGGGAAAGAACAAGGTTTCGTTGCTGGTATGAACTCCACCTATACGAGCTTAGGGAATATCGCCGGGCCATCCATGGGAGGATTGCTTTTTGACGTAAACATCCACTACCCTTATCTTTTCGCTGCTGTCATTATCGTCATTGGTCTTGGCATTACAGTCATTTGGAAAGAAAACCGATTGACAGAAAGCTTAGCGAAATAAGGAAAGTCCCGGATTGTTAATCGTATCTTTCCTTTCAATCTGGCAAAATCTCAAACTTTAAAAATGATATTCTACTAAAAAACCCCCCTTGCCCATTTTTGGGCAAGGGGGGTTTTTAGTAATCTTTTGAGAACGAGATTATTACTACCATGCTCACGATACAAACACACTTGTAATCTCTAATTTCCGGACGATGGACATGGCTGCTGGTGGACAAGGAGCTCCTCTTGTTCCTTTTAACGAATACATTCTTTATAGAAGTGAAGCAAAGGGACGATTACTTCAAAACATAGGTGGCATTTGAAATGTAACCGTCTTACCCCAAGCAAGCATCTTTGGATGACATGTACGCTTTTGATACAGGGCCTGGGAATATGATCATTGATGAAGTATGCCGCCAATTGTTCAATATAACCTATGACGAATGTGGAAACATAGCTAAACAAGGACAAATCAATGACGAACTTTTATCTTATTGTATCAGTCTTCCTTATATTATGGGCCCTCCACCAAAATCTACGGGCAGGGAATTGTTTGGAAAGCAATATGTAGTAAAACTATTAAAGATGTTTGAATCGCTTCCAAACCAAGATATTTTGGCAACAGTAACGATGTTTACAGCAAAGTCCATTGCGGAAAACTATCGAAATTTCATCTCAAAAAAACAGTATTGAAGAAGTGATCATTGGCGGCGTGGTAGCTATATCAAAACGTTATTAAACATGATTCAAACACTGCTTGGAAATTCTATTCGAGTTTTGACTCAAGAAGAGTTGGGATACTCTTCTGAAGCGAAAGAAGCGGTGGCCTTTGCATTACTTGCAAATGAGACTTTCCATGGTCATACAAGTAACGTTCCCCATGGCTACTGGTGCTGACACCGATGTCATCCTTGGAAATATGACCTTTCCTCCTTCCTATCTGTAAAAATGCATTTTAAACATTGAAAAAGAGTGGAAGGCACATCGATAATTGATGTGCCTTCCACTCTTTTTTTGCCCTAAGAATCATGGCGGACCCTTCCGTTTTTTTACTGGCCAAGCTGCATGGAGACATACTTCACTTCTAAATATTCATCCATGCCGTGGTGTCCGCCTTCCCTGCCTATTCCGCTTTCCTTCATGCCTCCAAATGGCGCTTGGGCAGTGGATGGGGCACTGTCATTAATACCGACAATCCCATATTCAAGTGCATCCGAGTAGGCAACCGCCTTATTAAGTGACTCGGTATACACATAAGCTGCCAAGCCAAAATTCGTGTTATTGGCTCGATCTATCGCTTCTTGATCGGTTCTGAATGTACTGATTGGCGCAATTGGCCCAAACGTTTCTTCCTGCATGCACAGCATATCATCTGTTACATTGGAAAGTATGGCTGGTGCTATGAAATGGCCTTGTTGTTCATCGACTTTTGAGGTGTTATGGAGGATGGCCCCCTTTCTTGCAGCATCCTCCAATTGTAGCCGAACCTTTTTAACTGCAGCTCCATCTATCAATGGACCAAGATCGGCTCCTTCCATTCCATTTCCAACCTTCAAACCTAAAACGGCTTGTTCGAAAGCTTGTAAAAACGGCTGTTCAATTGTCTCATGGACGAATATCCTGTTCGCACAAATACATGTTTGTCCAGCATTCCTGAATTTTGATTGAATCAAACCATTTACTGCTTCTTCGATATTCGCATCCTCAGCAATGATAAATGGAGCCAATCCACCGAGTTCAAGCGAGACTTTTTTCACTGTTTCTGACGCCTTTTTCATTAGATGTTTCCCTACTGGAGTGGAGCCGGTAAATGTGATCTTCTTAACACGTGAATCATTCATCCACACGTCTGATACATCTCCTGGTTTTTGTGTAGTTACAATATTTATCACACCAGCCGGAATGCCCGCTTCATGAGCACTTTCAACCAATAGCAAAGCGGTCAAAGGCGTTTGTTCCGCGGGTTTGATGACCACGGTACATCCCGCAGCAAGAGCTGGCGCCACTTTTCTCGTGATCATGGCAGCAGGAAAATTCCAAGGGGTAATGGCAGCAATGACACCGACTGCCTGCTTTTGCACTAAAATACGCTTTGATGCAACGGAGGCTGGTATGATTTCCCCATAGTTGCGCTTTGCTTCTTCAGCGTACCATTTCACGAAACTTGAGGCATATTTCATTTCACCTTTTGCCTCTGCCAATGGCTTTCCTTGTTCCAGGGTCATGATCGTTGCGATTTCATCCAGCCTATTCTCAATGATTGTGTACCATTTCTCAAGTAATTCCGCCCTATGGTAAGCACTCGTTTTCGACCAAGTCAAAAAAGCAGCTTGAGCTGCATCCACAGCAGCCTTTGCCTCTTTTTCGTTAGCGTCCGGAACATAGCCCACAGGCTCCAATGTTGCTGGATTTTCCACTACAAAATGACTTTCTGTATGAATAGGTGCTCCGTTAATATAAATTGGCCATTTTTCCACTACTTTTTTCATGATGCTTTACTCCCCTCTTCTTCTCCATGATCTGTAAAAGTCTTATCATTCTCTCCTTTGAAAAAGTCCTTGCCATATAATAGGGCACATAATAGAATGCCTGCAGCAAACGCCATGCCAGCACCTTTTATAACAAGGATGGCAGCAACGACACCTGCAATTCCCAGGTCGCGTTGGCTCTTCGCCTGCATCACGCCTACGCGTACGCTAACATATCCTTGAACCAAAAGCGTCAAGGCCAAGGCGACACCGAGAATGGGTTCCACCAGGCTGACTACCGGCAATAAGAACAACCCTGTATTCGTACCCCAACGGAACGAGCCGGCACCGCCGAAGAAAGAATTCATGGCTTTCTTGCCATTCTTGAATCGTTCCACAACCACGACCTGCATGGCTGCCCACAACGGACCGCACATTGTTATATCAGGTCCGATTAAACTCATGATCACATTTCGGCCGCCAAAAATTAAATGGGCTCTGTTTGGATTATAGTCCACTTTTTCATCTTCCCTGACCTCATCGGATTCAGAAAGCAGCGCTTTTGTTTTGAGCACATCCCCGAATACGACTAAATAAGTAGCAAAAACAGCTGGAATCGCACTTAAAAAGAAGGTCAAGGCAGGAAAACCTAAACCGAAAACAGTATAGTTTGACCAAAGCGTAGCAAAATCCGGACTGCTGAATCCCCATTGGATATCAGGCCATTTTGCTTCTCCAAAAATTGGGGCTACAAAGACCGCGAGCAAAATTGCCGGCAATATCCCTAAATTCCCTATGAATACCCAAACTTTATTTCGCATTTTCAATTTTCCAAAACTTTTCGAAAAAAGCAGATAAAAAGCAAAGCCGATACAAATGCTAATTGTATAAGGAAATAAATCAAACTTTCCACCCACTTCAAAAATGGAAACGACAGCACCAATACCGGCCCCTAAAATAATGCCTGATTTGATTGCATTCGGCACTAATCGCACGACCTTACTGGCAAGTCCGGTCATTCCTAGCAATATCGATAAAATACCTAATGTTATTTGAAACGCAACGAGTGCATAGACCCGATCAGGCCCTTCCGGAAATTGCCCGACGAACAATACAAGCAATGGAACCGCAGGTGTAATCCAACCTGGTATAACCGGGTCCCCGAGTAAATGATGCGCCAAGTATAATAATCCATTCAAGATAACGACGGCTAGAGCCACATCAAAAGGCATACCGAGATGGTCTGCAAGCAGCGTTATCGCTCCAAGGTCAACTGCACACATCAATAATCCTTGAACGTAGTCAGGCCACTCAAAACGATAATGGACAAATGGCAGTCTAATCTTGAAAGGTCCCGCAGGTATATACGATGTCTCTTCTCCGTAGCGGCGTTTTTTCCATTTCATATTGTTTCCTCCACTTAAAAGCCATAGGCTGAACGATATATTTTTTCGATATCCCGGACGTTTAATGCACGGGGATTATTGCGAAGTAAACGGACTTGTTTGATGGCCTCGGCAGCCATTTCACTTAAAGCCGATTCAGGAATTTCAAATTCACTTAGTGACTGTGGTATATCAACATAACGACATATTCTGGTCATCGCTTCTATCGCTTTATCCGCTGCCTCATCATCATTTAAATGAGTGACTTTCTCTCCAAGTGCTTCAGCAATGTCGCGGAACCTTTGCAAACATGCAATTTTATTCCACTTCATGACAAATGGAAGTAATAATGAATTGCTGACACCATGTGATAAATGGAAGCGGCCTCCAAGCGGATAAGCTAGCGCATGAACAGCTCCAACACCGGCATTTCCAAAAGCTAGCCCTGCCATTAGGCTTCCAGTGATCATCGCTTCCCGTGCTTCCAGATTATCTGGGGCAGCATAAGCCTTTGGTAAATGTATAGCGATTAACTTCATGGCCCCGATTGCCAAGGCATCTGTAACGGGCGACGCAAATTTGGAAATATAGGCCTCGACTGCATGAACAAGTGCATCCACTCCGCTCGCAGCAGTCACACTTGGCGGGCAAGTCAGCGTCATGATGGGCGATACAATCGCTACATCCGGTAAAAGGTACGGACTTACAATTCCCTTCTTTACCTGTTCTTTTTTATCCGATAAAATCGAAATATTCGTCACTTCCGACCCGGTCCCTGCCGTCGTCGGTATGGCTATTAAAGGCAGGCCTGGAACTTCAATCAAGTTCGTACCGAAATAGGTCTCGATGCTGCCTGAATTCGTAGCCATGACGGAAGAAGCTTTCGCAATATCCATCGCACTTCCACCGCCTACCGCAATCAGTCCATCATGATTTCCATCCTTGATTGACCGTACACACTGCTCAACGATTTCAATTTCCGGTTCTGGATTCACATCCGAGAAAATACCGTATGCTGTTGAAAGTAGATCCTCAACCTTTTGCACAACCCCGGCACCCACTAAAACTTTATCTGTAACGATCAACGGATTCTTCATCCCTAATCGCGTAACCTCTTCAGTCAGCTGCTGTAAAGAATCTGCTCCTGTCACCAATTTGTTAGCCATAGAAAAAATAGAAATATTCATGGTTATCTCCCCTTTCATGTTTTTACTAATGCAGGAATCATGCCAAAGTGAAAACGCCTAATTTATAAGGGAGATACCTTTTTTTTCATGGGTAACAGGATCAACAATGAGTAGAAATCAAATCAAAAAAACTAATTCGATTCGTTTTCTAATCGAATGTGAAATTTTTTCATTTTTTGTACCAAAGCGCTTTGACTGATATCCAAAGAAATGGCAGCGGCCCTTGTAGTCCCATATTTTTTCATCGCATCCAATATTAGCGAACGCTCCAGCTCGGAAACGGCTTCCTTCAAAGAATGTGTAGTAGTTTTCCTTGATAAGACTGGCTGGATGAAAGATGGTAAATTAGGTAAATCAATACTATCATCATAAGTCGTGACGACCAGCCGCTCTGCAAGACTCGCAAGCTCACGTATATTACCAGGCCACGAATAGTTCGTCAGCCATTCATAGCATTCCGGTGTCATCTTTTTCTTTTCATTATATTTTTCATTGAATTTTTTCAAATACATTTCTAAAAGCGGGATCGTTTCTTCCTTTCGCTGACGTAAAGGCGGGACTTCAAAGGATACGATATTTAGCCGGTAATAAAGATCTTCGCGGAAGGATCCTTCTTGCACGAGGGTGGCCAGATCGCGATGGGTGGCTGTAATTAACCTGACATCCACTTCTTTCATTTCGGTAGAACCCACTCTCATAAACTTGTTTTCTTCTACCACTTTCAAAAGTTTCACCTGTAACTCTAAAGGTAAATCCCCAATTTCGTCCAAAAATAACGTGCCACCATTCACTTTTTCAAAAATCCCCATTTTTCCATTCTTAAGGGATCCGGTAAATGCCCCTGGTTCATATCCAAAAAGTTCAGATTCCACCAAGTTCGCTGGAATGGCTCCGCAATTTAATTCAAGGAAAATCTTTTCCTTCCTGGAGCTTTTGGCATGTATGTACTTGGCGATTAAACTCTTCCCTACTCCCGTTTCCCCCTGTAACAAGATCTTCGCATCCGTTTTAGCCACTTTATCAGCCAGTTTGAATAAAGGAGTTGTAGTAGGTCCAATGATGATTTCCTGTAAATTGACCTGTTCCGAGCCAGGCAATAATTGAGAAATAGGTTGGAAAGATAACTTTTGGCTGTCAATCGTATACTTCATCCGGATTAATTCAGTAATATCCCTGACACTATTTATGACAAATATGACTTCGTTCTGTGGCGATAGAATAGGTGTGGCCGATACGATGATCTTTCTTCCGTTTCGAATTCTTTGTGTCAAAGTAACTTGATTCTTCGTTCGAATGGAATCCAATGAAGCTGAAACGGATATCATACCTTGCTCAATTAAATAACTCATCGGTTTTCCGATGATTTCCTCTTCTCTTATTCCAGTAATGCGCTGATAAGCTTGATTGATAAATAATGTCGTTCCATCACCATCCGTGATATACACGCCATCATACAGGGCATTAAATACAACCCTGCATAAATCACTCTCAAAGAATGCTTGAAATTGATCATATGGTATTGAGTAATTCCGTAAATTTTGCAGCGGTGCATTAACCGTAATGAAATGAGAAATGGGCTTCGTCAAATCACTCTGCTGCACTGCCGCAGATAACGCCTCTATTGTCAAAAATCCGATGAAATCCTCTGAATCATCCAAAACTTCCACTTCAGTGCTTCCGATGGGGAAACATGATATTGCTTCCTCCACTGTCATATCGGAATAAAACTTAGTCATCTATCTTCACTCCTAACGTGTTCCTGACTTGTCTTTAACATTTGATAGAACTCTTCTTCCTTGATTGAAGTACTCTTTGATAGTCAAGGCACTTCCTCTCCGTTTGTGAGCATTATGTAATGTCCTTATCTTTTTAATGATACTATGTACTACAACCAAAGACACCCACATTAAGTAATACAATGGCAAGAACATAATCCCTATATGCCCCTTCTTGATTGAAAGCGATAAAAAAGCATTGGTAGACACTTTTTTCATACCAATGCTTTTTCAATCATCACATGGGAAACTGCCTCATTTGTTAATATGAAATCAGCTTGCGAAATGGCTGAATACCTTGACTCTCAGTTATATAAGTTTAGAAACAACTACTTTACCTTCTTTTTGAAGACTTTAAGAGGTTTCTAGACAGTTTGAAAAAAACCTAATCCGTATTTGGATTAGGTTTCCGACTCTAGACAAACTCGATGAAAACTCAGTTTGCATTGAAAAAGTTGCAGCTGATTTCAGAGATCCGCTCCCCATCCGCCGACTGTCTGCCAAGCCCCCTCAGCGCAAGCGCCTGAGGGTCTCGGCTATCCAGTATTTCGGCAGGAGTATCGCAAATCTTTTCAATCTAGTGAGGGTTTCATCCGTATAAACTAGTAAAAAACTTGGTTCGGGGCGAATGCAATTCGAAACTCCTTTTGTCAAAAAATTGATGAAACCGCCAGACTGTTTAAACGAATTGGAGAAGAAGAGCCAGTTTCCCTTCAATATTTTCTTAAAAAAGAAGTTCCAGTTGATTGGAACGGAAGGTACGAGTCTACAAAAAAACATGAACCGGCAAATTTCCTATTCCCAGAAATTAAAACAAAAACTAACCATGATTCAAGAAAAGGAAGGCGTAATTGAATGGGTCTTTATATTTATCATGACGGAGGATGGACGTCTGATTCACCTCGTTGCAGACAAAGGCTTTGTAATTGAACCGGGGGAAGAATATATGGGTCCCCCGGAAATGGTCAATGTCGCTTACCAGGCGTTTAATGGTAAAGCGGGTATTACTCCGAGTTAAAATGGCAGTAAGCTTATATAGGCAATATGGCATCTTGTTCCACCAACCGACCTCAAAAATGAAACGGTCGTATGCGGGAGAAAATGGACAATCATTTGCAAAAAAAACAAAGACTTATTCTAATTATACAAATGAGTGCCCATAAGCTTTTTTGCCATGAAACCTATATAGCTTTCTCTTTATTTTCTCCTTTTTTCACCAAAAAATAAGCAGTAATCAAGGCTGTAATAGGAATTATCAGGGCTACTCCGGTTCCAGCACAAAATATAGTGATCATTTCAGCACTGAATATTTTTGAGTTTACGATTTCCCCAACAGAATAGGACAAATCCTTAAACCATATAAGCAATGCCAAATAGCCTCCAAAGAAGGCAAAAAATAGCGTATTCGTAGATGTTCCTAAGATATCCCTCCCAATACTCAGTCCAAATGTGAATAATTCTTTCTTGCTAATGGATGGATGGTGATGATACATTTCTCGCATGGGAGATGCAATGGCCATGGCTGTATCGATAATCGCGCCAATGGTACTCATAATAATTACAGAAGCTCCAATTTTAACGAAATCCACCCCAATATAAAGGGAAAAGATGCTAAGCTCTTCTATTTCTTCTTCACCGAAACCTTGTATCATCGCATTTTCCGTCACAATGACAATAAAAAAGAGGACAATGACAATCGTGATAATAGTAGAAATGAATGCTGTTTTTGTTGTAATGTTCACTTCATTAATGAAAAATAAATTAATATAACTAATAACCGTACATGCAATCAATGTTACGATATACGGATCAATATATGGATTAGTCATAAAAATGATGGCGAAAAGTAACACACCAAAGTTTAGAAACAAAGCAAAAAATGAACGTGCCCCTTTTTTTCCGCCAATCAAGATCATTAATATAAATAGTATAAACGCTAGCAACACTAATACATTCATTATCTTTCCCTCTTTCGATTAATGAAAAAAATAGAGACATATAGACCGATCGGGATAGTTAACACGATTCCGATACCACCAGCTAGGGCGCGGGCCAATTCCAATGTGAGGTTCATGGAAAGGGTAAAACCCAATGCGGATTCATTTTTCAAATACAAAATAATCATAGGAATGGAACCACTTATATAGGCAAAAAACAAAATATTTGTCATGGTTCCCATTATGTCTTTTCCAATCTCTAATCCTGAAGTTTTAAGTGCTTTTACTGATATGTGGTTATTCTTTTCATACAACCCGAAAATCGAAGAAGACATGGTAATGGCTATATCCATTACGGCTCCTAAAGAACCGATAAATAACCCTGCCAAAAACACCATTTTGTACGGACGGGTGATAAATTGCATCTCTTCATATCGAAGGCCCTTTTCTGAAGTTAACCACATTACAAGATAAGCGATGAGCAGAGATAAAAATGTCCCTAACAGTGTCGCAATAACGGCTGCATATGTTTTTTCATTAAAACCATTAACGAGTAAAAGGGAAAAGACCGTAAATAGTATGATGCTTATACTGCATATCAAAACCAAACCAATGTTTGATGTATTCAAATAAAAATCTAATGCATATGACAATAATATGGCATTGACTGCCAAACTAATAATTGAAAGCAGGCCTTGTTTTTTTCCAACGATAAGTAATGTAAAGATAAAAACCCATGCTACAATCAACACAAATTTATCCCGTTTTACGTCTTTTATCGTTCCAGTCAACTCTGAATTTCCTTTTGTCTTCGTATCAATCGAAACAAATAAATCATTTCCAACTCGATATTCTTGATCAAAAGCTCCGGATGAGGAATATTCATTCTTCAAATGAATAAGTTTTCCTTTTTCTTTTCCATTTTGTATTTCGGCTATTATACTCTGGGTAAATAGTCGATCTTCATTTTGATACATATCATTCAATTCAGTTGTATTTTCCAGATTTGTTTTGATGACTTTGGCTAGTGGGCGTTCATAGAATGAATAATTGTGATGAACAAAGAAAACAGACAAGACAAAACAAAGTGCTATGACGGCGTACAAAGAAACCTGCTTGTATCCCATTTTTTTAAATTTATTTACGATAACATTCAAAATAAAACCTCCAAATATCGGGTGGGCAAAAAAAGCAGGGAGGAGCCAGAATTGATTGGCTCCACCCCGCCCTACTAGTATTTGATTTTATTTATCTTATCATGAATGAATTTGGTTTGCGAAAACAAAGTCCGATTTACCACCTTAACGTCTCCCCTGTAAGTTGGAAAGAAGCATCACCTTATTGTCAATATCATCAGTGGTGAAAAACTAAGGGCAATACTACAATTCCTAAGTAGTATTGCCCTTATATTCGTATAATTATCGTTTAGTAAAATCGTTAATGATTCAAGAATACATAGAAGATCTTTTTAAAATCTAGTATCTCAGAGATGCTAGGTGGATTTCTAGAGCACGACTACTTCCATCGCCCGAACTTTGGAATTTCCCTAGAGTGTAATGAATGTAGGTATTTTCATTTTTTCCATCAATTGATTTGAACAAATCCTTGCATTTCCATTGCAGTAATATTTTGTGTGAATTCAGCATTTTCAGCACTATCACTACAATCTTTTTCAGTTTTTCCACCTAATTCATCTTTAAAAAACGACATTTCATCTCTATATACTTTTAACACAGTACTTCAACGTTAAATCCTCCAGGCGCTTCTACATAGAAAGTATATCCGTGTAAGTGTTGTGGAGGTTTTACCTTGAATCCATCCTCCTTCAACCGCTGATTGATCCTGTTAACTTGTTCTTCATTTTCTTGTATGAATCCAACATGAAAAGTCTTGGGGTATAGTACATTGCTTCCTTTCATCAGAGTCAATATGGAACCATCATCATCTTTCATTGCAGCGAACCCATCTCCCCTACTTCCTGCAAATGTCAATCCAAAGTATGTTTCTAAAAACTCACGTGAAGCTGTAACATCATTAACAGTTAAATTTATGTGATTGATTTTCATTACTTCCCCCCATTTTTAGGTTTTGTTTTCCTTCTCCCCACATGCTCCATTGTCCTTAGCTGTAAAAAAGCGATCCTGCTTAAGTAAGATTCGCATATGTTAAGGTCATATGACATGAGTTGTTATTTAGCATCTAAACCTTATTATCCTCTACTGATGCTTTTCCAGAAGGTCGTCGAGGCGGTAAAATTGTGAGGCACATCCTTGTCCCATTACTTGCAGAAGCCCCTCGACTGAATCGAATCGAGAACGCATGATGTGTTTTGTCTTACCCTCGTGTTCAACAAACGTCAACGTTACCAGTGTAACTGGCATACCGTCGGCTGCGTTGCCTCCTTCATCTGCAAACATGTCCGTTAAGACAATCTTCTCGGGTACAGTTATTTCTTGATAAACAGCTTTCCCCCAAGATTCTTGGCCATAAAATTCACTTTGGTTTTCATCTGTGCACCCCAGCCAAGTGCTCAGAATTTGAAAATGCTTTAAAAACAAGGTCCCGCTGCCCGTCAAATATACGCTCCATGACGAGATCCCGCCCCTCTATACTCGTTGTCATGTTATTAGTCACTTTGTTATCGGACATTTCCATTCCTCCTTCCTATTTTCGTAATATGATATTCCTTCTATTTCGTCAAAATGTCAGTTTTCCCCTCCCGATTCAGTAAATAATCATTCAAGTGACCGCAGCTACATGATTAAAAAAAGGTCAGCCAGTAAAAAAACTGGCTAACCTTTTATACGAACGGGCAATCGATATAGCAATCTATTACAATATTTTTTCATTTTCCAAGTTCGTGTTCGATTCTGCTTTCTTGGCCAATTTAAATTTATAGAATAATATACAGGCTACCAAAAATCCTATTCCATAAAACAGTCCGACTCGTTGAGTAGGGTCAAAGGCAAGGAATACTAGAATCAGTGAACAAAAGCCTAAACAAAACAACGGGACGAATGGGTAAAATGGTACTATGTATTGTAAGTCTTCCGTTTTACCACCCGCTTTAATAAATTTCTTTCTAAACATATATTGCGATAAGGCAATTCCCATCCATGAGATCGTGACGGAAATACCGGCTATGGACATAAGTATCACGAACACAGTATCTGCCGCAATGAAGCTAGTCAATAACGAGAGAAGTGAAAAGCATATCGTAAAAAGAAGGGCATTCAATGGCACTTTCCTTTTGGACAATAGACCAAATACCTTTGGTGCCATTCCATCATGGGCCATCGACCAAAGCAATCTTGTAGATGCATACAGACATGAATTCCCCACTGAAAGAATGGCTGTCAAAATAATGAAATTCATGATGCCTGCTGCATAAGGTATCCCCGCTATCTTCATCAAAGTTACAAAAGGACTTTCCAATAGGCCTAATTCCGAAGAAGGGAATATGGCGGAAAGGATGATAATGGACGAAATGTAAAAAACAATGATTCTAAATAGTACGTTACGAATGGCTTTTGGGATGTTCTCTTCAGGTTTTTCACTTTCACCTGCCGCAATTCCGATAAGTTCCGAGCCTTGATAAGAAAATATAACATTCATCATTGTCACAAAGATAATTGTAATGCCGCCAACTGGAAAAAGACCAGAGGGAGCCAAATTCTCGAAGAATGGGGTTGGACGATCAGATAAAGAGACAAAACCAAAGATACCAGCGATTCCAATCAAGATAAACAAAATCACTGCAACGATTTTTATTCCAGCGAACCAATATTCCGCCTCTGCAAAACCTCTTGTCGTTAATGCATTCAATGTAAATAAAAGCACTATGAACACCGCACACCAAATCCAGGTAGGACTATGGGGGAACCATTGTTTCATCAATATTCCTGCTGCCGTAAATTCAACTCCTGCAGTTGCGGCAGAACCTACGAAATACATCCATCCTAGAGAAAAACCAGCGGAAGGCCCAATATATTCGGCAGCATATTTTTGGAATGATCCTGTAACCGGCATATGAACGGCTAGCTCGCCAAGGCAGACCATGACCATATACAAAATTAGACCGCCGGCTAGATAACCGACCAAGGCACCTCCTGGCCCCGCTTGGTTAATTGTATAGCCTGCATTTAAAAAAAGCCCTGTACCAATAACGCCGCCAAGTGAAAGCATAAATAAATGGCGTCTTTTCATTGAGCGTTTCAGCTGATCATTATTCTCCAGTCCATACCCCATATAATCACGTCCTTATTTTATCTATTAAACCTATGCCTTCTCCCAAACCATATTAGAACCTCAATGAAAGACAACTAAGTCCGCCATCTTGTTTTTGAAATTCAGTCATCTCCACTTCAATCACTGTGTATCCCAAATCTTCAATTTTTTTCTTTGTACCATCAAACCCTTTAGGGACAATAACGCATTCGTTCATTCTGACGCAGTTACCGGAATACTCTTCTTCCTCTTTTACGATGATTTGATTAAAGCTAGAAAAAGCCTCGTGATTAATGAATTCCCCTGCCACTAATAAGTTATTGTCTCCCAGGTAATTGACACCCGTTTTTAAATGAAAGAATTTCTTAAGGGGAATGATGGTCGTTTCATATCCATATTTACCCATAACATCTTTGAACTGAAGAGCACCGGCTTCATTCGTTCTAGTTGAAAGGCCAACATAGAAGTGATCCTCAACTTGCATTACATCCCCACCATCTAACATACCTGGAGATTGAATATATTCGATTGTGTCATAAAAGTCCTTTAAAACTTCTTTCATTTCATTGATCTCACCATTCCGGCTTTCTGCACCGGGATTGGTTACAAGGGCACATTTTGGCGTCAACACCGCGGTATCTTCAACAAACGTGGAATCAGGGTATCTCTCATCCGATTCGAGAACGGTCACTTTCACACCGCAGCGTTTTAATGCTTCTACATAAGCCTCGTGTTGTACAAGCGCTTTTTCATAATTCGGGGTTCCTAAATCCGATGTTGTTAAGCCATTTACAAAACTTTTTCCAATCTTTCTTACAATCGCATGATTAAACATATATATATTCCTCCTAAATAGGTAGCTTATTTTTTAAAATGTGGAAAATTCACCTTTTTGAAATAACTATGACAATAGCGAGAGAAGTGACAACCGAAAGCCTTTCTTGATAAGGGGTGTCTCTTATTAGCCCATGCTTCTCAATTATTTTGATGACCGCATAATTTATCCGCTATTCCTACAAAATATCTTACTCCATACCCTAAAGCCTTCTCATCGATTTTAAATTTAGGATGGTGCAAAGGATAAGCTTTTCCAAACTCATTATCATGGACGCCTAGAAATTGCATGGAAGAGGGAACGATTTCGGAAAAAGCCGAAAAATCTTCTGTCCCAAACATTGGATCATCAACCTGGATGATATTATTTTCTTCAAAAATACCTTCCATGACCGTTCCTGAAATATCAACGGCAGCTTTATCATTCACCACTGCTGGATACCCTAAATACCAAGTGACTTCACACTTTGCCCCATGCGCTTCTGCAATCCCCTTAACGATTTGCTCTAGATACTCCCTTGCTTTCACTCGGCTTTCAGAGTCCAAGGAACGAATGGTACCGCCGATTTCTGCATATTCAGGTATGACATTGAGCGCACTTCCGGAATGGAATTGGGTGACTGAAATGACAGGTGTCCTAAGAGCTGAAATTTTTCTGGAAACGATATGTTGAATATTCGTCGTTATTTCTGCACCAATGATAAGCGGATCCACCGTTAATTCCGGAGTTGACGCATGACCTCCCTGACCAATAATTTTAATTTCAAAATCATCGGCTGCTGCACAGAATACCCCTTCCCTTAAACATATGGTCCCTGTTCGTTCATAAGGAGTAACATGCAGTGCGAATGCATAATCCACTCCTTCCATGACCCCTTTTTTCACCAATTCCTGAGCTCCTCCTGGCAGAACCTCTTCGGCGTGTTGGAAAATAAACCTGATTTCTCCATTAATCGCATCTTTTTTCGCGGAGAGGACTTTTGCAGCACCTAATAACATCGCAGCATGTGCATCATGTCCGCATGCATGCATAACCCCAGGATTTTTTGATTTATATTCAATATCTGCTTCCTCTTCAATCGGGAGTGCATCAATATCTGCACGAAAGGAAATGGTATTCGATTTTTGGGGTGATTTTTCAGCTCCTTTGAGAACCGCTAAAACACTCGTTTCGGTAGGTCTCGTCACTTCTAATCCTGTAAAGGTTTTTAATTTCCTATAAATGAATTCGGAAGTCTGGTGCTCCTGATACGAGAGCTCCGGATTTTCATGAAAATGACGTCTCCATGAAATCACTTCATCCACAACTGTCTCCTGTATTGTCTTCATCATAAATGCCTCCTAGATCACCTAGTTCGAATATTCAGTTTTTTCAGAACTTTAAAAAGGGCCATACTTTATGCTTTGAGCAATGATCAAAAAGATAATCGCTACGGCAACCTGAATCAAAAGAAAGGGAAATACCCATTTTACCCATTTCGTAAATGATATGCCGGCCACTGCCAGTCCAGCCAATAGCACTCCAGAAGTCGGAAATATCATATTCGAAATCCCATCCCCTAATTGGAAAGCTAAAACTGCCGTTTGTCTTGTCACACCCATTAAATCCGCTAATGGAGCCATGATCGGCATCGTCAATGCTGCTTGTCCACTTCCTGAAGGAACAATGAAGTTAAGGAATAATTGGACAATGAACATTCCGATTGCATTTATGGCGGGAGGAAGCTGCTCAACCAATCCTGCAGCATAATATAAAATGGTATCAAGCAATCCACCACTTGTAATGATGACCAAGATTGTCTGAGCAACACCTATTATCAATGCCCCGGAAACCATATCGCCTGCTCCTGAAATAAAACCATTAGCCATCTTGGACGGAGTCAAGCCTCCGATTAGGCCCATTATGATCCCGCTTAATAAGAACAAGCCGCCAATTTCACTTATATACCATCCTAATTTAATAACTCCATAGACTAATAGGATGAAATTCACCAATAAAATAATTAAAGCAGCGCTATGTCTTTTGCTCATCCTAAAGTTTTTATCAAGTTGTCCATGTTCTTCACGCCTGAATTTCCCATACTCCCCCAGTTCAGGGTTCCTTTTGACCTTCATTGCATGAAAATAGATGTACAATACTGTAACGACATAAAAAACTGCAAGAAGAGCGATTCGCAATCCCATTCCCGAATACATGGGCAATTCTGCAATGCTTTGGGCAACTCCGACATTAAATGGGTTCGTAATGCCCGAAATGAATCCAGTCGCCAATGTTCCAAGGATGACGATCGCAAAACCAGTAAGTGCATCAAAGCCTAATGCGATCGTCATCGGAACAATGATGGCGATATAAACTAATGCATCCTCAGCAGAGCCGATCAGTGTCCCTAATGATGCGAAGATTAATACCATCAACGGAATAAGCAATTTTTCTTTTGTTCCGAATCGGACAGCCACAAACTTAATGAAAGAATCCAGTGCTCCTGTTGCCTGCATGATTCCCAGTGCTCCGCCAAACAAAAAGACGAACAAAATAATTGACGCTCCTTCAATCATCCCTCCATGAATACTGCTGAACATTTCCAATAATCCCACAGGTGTTGATTCCACGAACTCAAAAGAAGTGGGATCGACTACACTTCGGCCATCCTTTTCAATTCTTTCATATTGGCCTGCTGGTAAGATATAGGTTAGAAACGTCACTATCACAATTACGATAAACATTAATACAAAAGGATTTATCCCTTTTTCCGGCAGCACCGTTAGTTGGTTAAGTGGCTTATTATTCTGATTAAGCGGCTTGGAAGTGATTGGACCATTAGGCAGGTCATTCATCTTTATACCCCCAGTTAAAGTTTAATACTTTCCTAATCGGACCATCACTTCTCAACCAAACACTTAAACATACTCATTATTAACTTCTCAAGCATAACGGGCGTATGGACAAAGGCGCTATCGATGTGAAGGCGCTCAGTACGCTGATGGGCATCCTTGCCGAATGGCCCCACATTAAGTACGGGTGCCTGAAGTTTTTGCATATCGGCAAAGGGAATGCTGTAAGTATCGCCCCAGACTGGTGTATTTTTTTCAAAAGCCGTCCAGCCATCAGAGTCATCAGTATATTGAACATAGCTTAAATCGCAAAGGCCATTAAAATAATGAATTTGTTTGACTTCTTCATCAAACTTTCTGGCAGTTTCCTTCATTAATTTCACAGATTCGATGATAAGCGGATCATCGGACGAATTGACGGCTGGATAATATGGCGGTGCGAACAGCAATACAATGGCGGGTGAAAGCTCCTGACATTGTATCATCAATTTTTCAGCGATCCGCACTGATTTTTCCCGTTCATCCAAATCCTTGTTTCCTTTAACTTCACTCTTTATTTGCTCAACAAAACTCCCGCCAAATTTGCCCTCGGCATATGAAAGTAACTTTTCGTAGCGCAATACTTGTACTTCGCCTACACCTTCAATTTGTTCACGCAGACAAAGTTCTTTATAAGATTCATTGCATTTCATCGCTGCTTCGTTCGCAACCTGCTCGAATAGTCCCATTATTTCTGCAGCTGTTCTTTTCATGATGAACACATTATAAAGCGCGGCTGCCCGATAAGGTGTCTGTGTTGAATATTGTAGTTTTAGGTCTTTTTGCTGAAGAGATACTGGTAAAGGTGTTTCCTCGCCAAGGTCACTTTCCAGAAAAAGAGTGTTCCACTCCATGAGCTGCGTGAGAAACGAGGCTATATAGTTAGCCGTTATGCCCTTTAATGGCTCACCTACATGAGTTTCTTTCCCATAAAAAAGGGCAGCGGGCATAATTTTCCCCAAAGTTCCGGAATAAATATAATGATTATTATCACCCGGTTTCTGTGAAAAGGACGGTTCACTATTGAGAAACACTTTATAGGAAAGGTCATATCTATCACGTAAAGCCACAAGTTCTTTAACTGCAGCCCTCATTCCAGCAGAATTCACTTCCTCATCCGGAACCGTTAACAGCAGGAGATTGATCGGCCATTGTTCGATGCTTGCCTTTTCGATGATAGCCATATGAAGGGCAAGCCCCATTTTCATATCCATCGTTCCTCTACCAAACAAATACTTTCCTGATTCCAGATCAATGCGCGCTTCTTCCGGCAGATCATCTTTCCTACCATGAAGTTTTTTCGTGAGCTCCTCTGGTTGAAATGCAAGAGTCTCAAGGTCACCGTATTCTTCAGTATGAACCGTATCAAAATGACTAATTAAAACAACGGTCTCCTTGCTATCGGGATGTTTATAAAAGGCATTGACAAAATTCCTGCCTAAATCTGCCTCGTGAAGCGATAAATGTGCCGGATTCCTTTTAAAATAATCGAGCTCCCTTAATTTCTCTTGCACCTTATAAGGGAACATTCGCTCCCCTGGTGTAAGAGTACGGCTTTCCCAGCTAACAAGTTCACACAACAAAGCACGGAGCCTTTCTGGAGTACCCCATAGTAATTGACTCATTTCAATCCCCCTTCATCAATATTTGTACGCACCACCGGGCAGGTTAAACAGGTAGGACCTCCAGTGCCTTTGAAACTGATTTCAGTTCCTTTGTACTCATAAACTGTCGCTCCCGAATCAATAAGCTTTTGCTTTGTGTAAGCGTTCCCAGAAGGTATCACGCAAACCCGCGGAGCAATGGCAAGCACATTACAACCCAAGTTCAAGTACTCATCAATCGGCACTTCGATAAGCTTAATGCCTCGTTCAATAAGCAGTTTTCTGAAAAAGACAGGCATAAGGCGGGAATGAACTACCGCTAAATCATGGTCGACCATGCTGATGAAAGACATTAGATGGAGACACTCTGCCTCTCCTTGATCATGCGGAAGCTGAACTACGATAAATTCATCCACAAGATGTGCGGTCATTTCCTTTAATTGCCGAATGGCTTCAGCGTTTGTACGATAACCATGTCCGACAACCAAGGTCTTATCATCAAGCCAAACGATATCACCGCCATCCGCGACCGCATCACCCGTTAAATACCCAATGATCGGAATGTTTTTTTCCTTACAGTATTCCTTGTATACAGTCGCTTCAGGCTGCCTCGATTCTTTCCCCGACTTTAAAATAATGGCCCCTTGGCTAGTGAATTTGACTGGGTCATGCGCATATAAGGAGTCAATGCCAACTACTGAAGATGCTGGCAAATAATCGATGTTTGGGACATATTTCTCCAAAATGGATATAAAGTCACCAAACTCCGTTAGCGCTTCGTTGAAATCTGGCTCTTCCAGAAAGTTGAAGTTCCGCCATGTTTGACTTAAATGCTCTTGACTAATAAAAGCTTCTTTCGGATGTTTTACAATGACACGATCCAATGGTTTGTACATGGACGAGCAAAATGTCACTGCCTCCCCCTCCTTTTCCGCATATCGGAAAACGTTTCCGCTAATAGGAATTTTTCTTTTATTATAAATTTAGTTTTGGTATAATGTCAATATGTTTTAAATTTTCAAATAAATTAACTTTTTATTTAACTTGTATGGAAAGATAGGTGGTTTGTATATGCAATCAATTGACCGCGCCATGAACGTCATAAAGGTGCTGGTATCCAATTCTTCTGAAAACTGGCTGTCAATTACGGAACTTTCCCAAGAATGTGATCTTCCTGTCAGCTCCATGCATCGTTTGTTAAAGGCAATGTCCTTGCATGGATTAATTCAACAGGACGGGCAATCCAAACAATATGGTTTGGGGAATATTTGGCTCGAATATGGTTTACGCATGTATGACAAAATGGATTACATTAGTCAAATAAGGCCTGAACTCGAAAGGCTTATGAACAAAGTGGAGGAAAGCGTCTATCTAAGCCAACCAATCGGGATGGAATCACTCGTTATCGAAAGGATCGACAGTGAAAAGAGCCAAATCCGGGTTTATGACCAGCTTGGCTCACGTGTACCTATGCATATCGGGGCTGCCAATAAAGCGATGCTCGCCTATATGCCATATAATCAAACGAAAAAAATCGTCGATGCTCTTCTGCCAACTCAAGAAAGAGCAGCTTTTTGGGATATATTGCAAGAGACTAAAACGAAGGGACATGGAATCAGTCACAGTGAAAGAACAGAGGGAACATGTTCTGTTGCCGTGCCGATATTGAACCATTTTGGGGAAGTTCACGGTGCGGTGAGCATTGGTTTTGTCAGCTTTAACCTGACAGATGAAAGACTCGATTTCCTCATTAAGAATGTGATGGAAACTGGGAATCGGGTTTCTGCAAAATTGGGGTATAGGGGACCATGATAATAAGAGAGAAGTGAAGGATTATCGGATAAAACGAAAAGAAGATGAATCATTTCATCTTCTTTTCGCTTTATATTAATCGCTGCCGGTCACAAATAAATCTTCTTTAAAATAGGCGAGGACCTCGCCGGCCACCACTGGTTCGCCTTCCAATACCTCCAATGTTTCTATTTTCCCGCTGACACCAATATCAATGATTTCCACACTTCCATCTGCCTTCTTAATCTGAAATAATTGTTCCCATTCGTAAAATCTGGAATTTTTGGATATTGAAATTTTTTCAACCCTGCCATCACAAGGGCTAAGAATCACATCAACGTACATTTACATCATTCCTTCCTTCAGTATTCTTCAAAATGAAATGGGGTTTGTAAAACTAACCTAAGAAAGTTTTGGAACTCAGATATATCTTCTTGTTCAATGCCGAGGGTCGGAGCCCAGTACTGATCTAAATTAATATCATTGGCACAAAGCAGGATCATTCTTCCGCTTTGCATGGAAGTCACCATTGCTTTACCGAAAAACTGGGCCGAATATACAATGGTTACATCATATCTATAATCTTGTGACAATAAGCAATAATGATGAATAGCCTGGTTTTCTTTATTTTCGGAAAGAATATCAAAATTCAACGGATTGCCCCCTTTCTTGTAATCCATAATTCGTTCAGAACCTGATCCACCCCCGAAGCTGGGATGCTTCTGCTATTTTGCGAATCCCTTCAATATAAGCGGCCACTTTCATGTTCACGGAATATTTTTGTGAAGTATGGTAGACATTCAAAAAGCTGGCCGTTATCTTTTCCTTCAATCGTTCATCGACAAGCTCTTCCGTCCAGTAATAACCTTGATTGTTCTGGCACCATTCAAAATACGAGACTATCACCCCTCCTGAATTCGCCAAAATATCAGGGACTAGGACTATACCCTTATCATCGAGAATCTTGATCGCTTCCTTTGTCGTCGGCCCATTTGCAGCTTCAATCAGGATTTCACATTTTAGTCGTTTCGCATTATCCTTATTCACCACTCCGCTAATGGCTGCGGGAATCAGCACATCACACTCTTTTTCCAATAATTCTTGATTGGATAAGGAATCTTGGTATAAGTTCGAAACCACCCCAAAAGAGTCCCTGTTCTCCAAAAGGTAAGGAATATCCAATCCATTCGGATCATATAAACCTCCAAGCTCATCCGCTATTCCGACAACCTTGGCCCCCATTTCATGTAAATACAATGCTAAATGACTGCCAACATTCCCGAATCCCTGGATAATTACCCGCATGCCTTCAATCGGAATCCCCTTTAAATCACAAATCATTTGAAGTGTATATAATACGCCCTTGGAAGTGGCTTTTTCCCTGCCCTTCGATCCTCCTAATCTCAGAGGCTTTCCTGTAATGAAGCCAGGTGAATCGAATTCCCTGATGTGATCATATTCATCCAGCATCCAGGCCATGATTTGTGAATTCGTATACATATCTGGTGCCGGGATATCTTTTGTAGGGCCCACTATTTGACTTACCGCCCTGACATACCCTCTGCTTAATCGTTCAAGCTCAAATGAACTCATCTGTCTCGGATCACACACAATGCCGCCTTTTGCCCCTCCGTATGGAAGATCGGTTATTCCGCATTTCAAGCTCATCCATCCGGCCAATGCCTTAACTTCTTCAGGAGTGACATCCGGGTGAAACCGGATACCCCCTTTCGTTGGACCGGCTGCATCATTATGTTGAGCACGATACCCTTGAAACATCCTTGTCTCGCCATTATCCATTTGAATAGGAATACAGACTTCCAGAAAACGCATTGGCGCTTTCAAAAAATCAAAAACCTGCTCTGGATAGTCCAAAACATGAATCGCTTCTTTTAAGATATCCTGGAATTCTTGCAGTGGATTATCCAATTGACGTTTTTCAATAACCTTAATTTCCTCTGACATTTTAGCACCTCACTTTTATTCTTATTACTTATTAAGCAACTTTCATGCCAGCTTTGAGGATATTGTATGAATAGCACCATACCGCCATCTGTCCTCACCCATATCACACATACAATCATCAGGACATATGTATTAATTCATAAGCAATTCAGATTTGCATATGTAAAAAGTGATGATTAAACACATAAAAAAACGCATCCTTTTAGGATACGTCAGACTGTAGACAAACAGCGATAATAATACATTCTAACGTAGCTTCCAGGCACTCGCTTTACGCGGGCGGTCCTGGTGCCTCCTCGGCTTTCGCCTGCGGGGTCTCGCACCTTCCGTTCCAATCAACTTTGTTTATCCTTTAAATAGAACCCTTTTGCCTACAGTCTTATTTGTTTTTAAAAAAGAAGTATTAAAACTTGAAATCAAAAGGATACTTTCTAAACATGATTCTATTAAGTGAAATCGACTTTAAATGTTGTCATTTGGAGCATTCGAATCATTTGGTTCGTATAATTGTGGACGCCATTGATATCTCTTTCATTTATGACTTAGTGAAAGAAACAGAGGTAGGCCCAAGTATTGACCCAGTAATCAAGGTTAACCTGACAATCAATCAATCAATCAATCTACCCTATTTAACCGATTGATGCGTAAGACCATTGAAGAGGTAATACGAACGTGGCCTATGCTGGTTCTTAGGTTATGTCTCTACTACTTATGGAAATATTCGCTGATGCAAAAGAAAAGCCATGGCATGCTTTGGACAACAAGCGGACGTAAAATATTGTCAGTGCAGGCGACTCTTACATGAATATAAAGAAGATATCCAACTGGACAGGCAAGGGCCAGAAATGGTCGCGGTCATCTATTCTTATCCAATTAAAAATCAAAAAGGTTTCGGAATGAAACCATTCCGAAACCTTTTGAAGTCTATAAATTGAAGCATCCTTATCGGATGCGTTTTTCCTTGGAAAATCTCATAGCTGAATTTCTTCAACTTGGTATTGGGGCGGTGCCTTCCTGAATGCCTTTGTGATATATAATAGATAACAAAAACCAATAATGAACCAACTCGTCCCCATTATTAGGGAACTTGCCTCAAGGTTGATCCATAGAATGCCAATTGCTATAGCTCCAATTAAAGGCATAATTAAGTATTTAATACACCCCTTTATCGTTCGGTGCTCCTTTTCCCGAATGATAAAATGGCTGATCACTGAAAGATTTACAAAGGTAAATGCCATTAATGCACCAAAGTTAATCAGTGACGTTGCTGTCACTAAATCAAAGAATAAAGCCGACATTGAAATGACTCCAACTATGAGTACATTAATGGCTGGTGTCTTCCACTTGGGATGAATGAATCCAAACCATTTTTCCGGAAATACTTTATCACGGCCCATAACATACAAAAGACGGGAAACGCTGGCATGCGAGGCTAGTCCCGAGGCTAGCGTATTGACGAATGTCGTACAAAGAAAAATGGATTGAAATAGCTTCCCGCCTACATAAAGGGCGATTTCCGGTAATGCAGCATCCGGTTCCTTAAAACGGGATATATCCGGAAAAAAGAGCTGAATAAAGAAAGATGCGGTAATGAAGATGATCCCACCCCAAAGCGCAGTTAAAAATATCGCTTTTGGAATCGTTTTTTTCGGATCCGGCGTTTCCTCAGATAGTGTCGTTACCGCATCGAATCCCAAAAAGGAAAAACAAAGGATCGTAGCCCCGGTAATTATGGCCGAGAAATCCATCCCTTCATTTACGAAAGGCATTAATGTAAACACTTCTCCTGTACCTTCCCCATCATTTAAACCTTTGACAACAAGAATGATGAACACTGCCATGATGGCAATCTGAATTAAAACAAAAAGCGCATTAAAGTTAGCAAGCACATTGACGCTCCTGAGATTGAGAATGGTGACGATTGCTACGAACAATACTACCCAAATCCATGTAGGAACTCCTGGAAATAATGCTGTCAGATAAATTTTGGTCAACAATGCATTGACCATAGGTAAAAACAAATAGTCCAGCAACGAAGACCATCCTACCAGGAATCCTAAATGAGGGTTTATCGCCTTTTGCGTATAAGTGTAGGCAGAACCTGCAGCAGGAAAAACCTTTACAAGTTTTCCATAGCTGGCAGCTGTAAAAAGCATCCCCACCAATGCAACGATATAGGCAGTCGGCACATGACCACCCGTAATCCCAGATACAATGCCGAATGTATCAAATACGACCATCGGGGTCATATATGCTAACCCCATCATAACGATTTGCCATAATTTCAGTGATCTTTTCAATGTAACCTCATTTTCCACCTATCATTCCTCCTTGAAACCGCTTTCAAATCAGTGAGTTCAATTTCTTAACTAGAATAATCCCCATGCCTCCCTCTATTTTAAAAGTTTTACCTGTATACCTTTATGCAATTTCTGTGCCATATGATTTCGGTTTATTTCGACAAACGAAAAACGCCCTAATTCCTTTATTCTTACCCGCAAATGATTGATTCAAAGATATGAAGTCTTCCAGCATCATCTTCATCGGCGATTCATTTCCCCATAACTTATTCGCCTTTGCATACACAAAGCCCATGTTATCTCGTAAAAAATCTCATTAAATCACTCACAGTGATTTGGCATGGTAATTGCATGATTAATCATCTATAGGAATTCATTTAAATGAGTTTCAAAATTATTAAGCTATAAGAAAATGGAGGAATAGAAAAATGAAATATCCTTTATCACCTGATGTTAAACCGGAGTTTTGTACCACCGGATCATTTATGCGCTTACCTGCTTCAAGGGAAAATGCCAAATTGGCAGTCGTAGGTATGCCTTTCGATACAGCTGCTTCATTCAGGGTAGGAGCCCGGTTTGCTCCACAGGCAGTCCGCCAAGCATCCATGACGTTGTTTCCTTATCATCCCATTCACAAGGTATTTCCGTTTGACGAATGTAATGCAATTGATATTGGGGACGTGTCAGTTATTCCCCATAATATACATCGAAGCTATGAGTTAATTGAAAAAGCTATGGCAGACTTGATGAAAAACGGCATCATTCCAATAGGCATCGGTGGAGATCACTCAGTAACATTGGCTAATTTAAGAGCAGCCGCAAAAATACACGGCCCTGTTGCACTTCTTCATTTTGATTCACATACAGATACTTGGGATACCTATTATGAAGAAAAATACTGGCATGGTTCCCCATTTATCCGTGCATATGAGGAAGGCTTGCTCCAAACGGATAAAGTTTTCCAGATTGGCATCAGAGGTACGCTCAATCATCCAGGAGATTTAGATTCCAGTACAGAACTAGGATACAATGTGATAACTACGCCCGAGCTGAAGAAGAGAGGAATCGAAGATGTCGTGAAGGAAGTCAAGGAAACCATCGGGGATACACCATGTTTCTTGACATTTGATATTGATTTTGTCGATCCATCCTGCGCTCCTGGAACTGGCACATTGGAGGTCGGCGGTCTGAATAGTTTTGAAACCCTAGAGATGATACGCTCTCTGCAAGGATTCAACTTTATTGGATTCGACCTGGTGGAAGTCCTCCCGCCGTATGATCCAACACAAATTACATCACTATTGGCAGCCACCATCATTCATGACTTTGCCAGTCTAGTAGCCTTACAACTAAAAGAAGAAGAAAAAAAGGAGAATTCAGCCGAAAAAAGTTTATAGGACAAACACTGGCCATACAGGCCGATACTGTTAATCGATCAGAAAGATCCAAGCTAATGATATAAAAACTAAGTAGAAAATAAAAAAGTCCTGAAATTCAAAAAGCATCTGTTTATGAAAACAGATGCTCAGACTGTAGACAAATTCGAAGAAAGCGAATTTGTCTACAGTCTTTTTTCTTTAAAAATGTTCCAGCTGATTTCAGAAATCCGCTCCCTTTCCGCCGACTGTCTGCCAAGCTTCCTCCACGCAAGCGTCGCCAGCTATTCGGCAGGAGTGTCGCAAATTTCTTCAATTGAGGGTCATAAAACAGAAAAAAACATTAAGGATCATCTAATCTTCCTTTAAAATCATGGTTCTATGTGAAATCATTCCGAACCCCCTTTTGTCGACAAACTGAGCATCTTCTTAAGTGAAAGCAGATGCTTTTTTTTATGTCAACTTTTACTATAGTAGTACTGCTATTTTCACTGTAAATAATGTCATATCGGGTAGGGAAAATTGGCTCCTCCTCCTGTTTCCGGCGACATAAGGAATCAAAAAAACACATCCCATCTGAAAGAGTGGAATGTGTCTTCATTTTATTCGTCTGATTCTGACCCAGGACGATTGTATTGTGTTGGCAGGGTGTCCCAAAAGCTTGCATCGACAGTTTCAATTGAATCATCGGCAAGAGCTCTTACAGCTGCATCCAAAGTGGTTACTGTTTGCTTAATGAGATAGCCATTACTTTTTTGTCCTAGCGCTACTGACTCCACATTGTGGTCCGACATACCTCGCATCTCAAAGAGCAATGTGGCAATATCATAACGGACGGCTGCACCATTACGGCCTATATTTTCTCCAGAACCGCCATCATACCTGCCAATATGCCCCCAACCAGTTGGTTCAATGGAGTTATATACGACAGCACCCAGTTTTTTTGAGGCTTCTAACACTTCAGGCTTTACGTTCGCGTTTGTAGGATAAAGAATCGAACCTGAAACAAGTTCACCGTCCGTTTCGCTTAGCGTCCCTTGATGGTGTAAATCTATCATGTAATCTATATCGTATTTCGCAAATACATTTTCGTGTAAAGCTTTTACCTCTACTTGCATGGAATCAGTTTCTTTAGCATGCTCACGATTCAAGTCGATCCCATTTGCATTTGCCCGTGTTAGATGCCGATCACCTTTTGCTAAATAGTCATCAAGAGGGAAATTAACATCTCCCATGGCCCCATCTGCATTTAACATGGGAATGATCAGTATATTAACATTTTCCAAAATGCCTTTAGTCTTGTTCGTGCCTAGATGTTTAATGAATTCGAGTGCGCCCTCGGTAGTCAGTTGTTCATTTCCATGCTGTTGCGTTAAAAATAGTATAGTAGGATTCTTAGGATTTGACATGTACTTCGCGAGGTAAATGTCCCTTCCTTTTACCGTTTCCCCGATTACTTCCAGTGCCAGCCTTTCTTGTTTTGCATCCTGTGTTTCAAGATAGCTTACCAGGCTTTCATATGTATGAAGATTTGAAGTTGTCACTTGTCCATTTCCAGCACTGGGGCCATTTCCAACCGCTCCGACTGGCACCGCAACAGCTGTTACTGCGCCTAACGTCATTAAACTAGATAATGAAACTGATAGAACTTTCTTTTTAAAATTCAATAAAAACCCTCCTTATAAAATATAATGATCAAAATATAACTATTAATAATATTCTGACATTTTTACTACTTTATGTTAATAGTCAAAAATGACTATGTTTCCAAATAGTTTTCTCCTACACTAATAAATTGTCAAAGGCGATATTCAAAAAACTATTTCTGTTTGCCGTAACCGATCATGAAGAAAAACCAGGCGGGCACCCGTCTGGTTACTAAGTTGATAAAACTATCAATTTTTATTATTGCCTGCCCTCCGTCAAGGGAATTGACTCGTATTGTTCCGGATTGATTTTATATACTGAACCATCAGTAACTCCATCAATTATTCCATATAACCCTCTTTCCACTGCTTTAATGAGCATGCCTTTTTTCTTTTGGCCAAAAGACTGTGTTTGACCCCTGACTTCAAAGAGCACTGTCCCGCTTCCATTTAAAGCAAAGGCTCCTAAAGCCGTTCCAGGAAGGTTTTGGTTTTGCGGATACAAGGATATATTCCCAAATGGAGAATTACCTTGTGCTTTCATGGCATTATATACCGCCACATTCAATTGTCTGGAAAAATCATAATTATAGTTTTTTGCATATTTGGCATAATCTTGTCCTGAAGGCGAGCTTGGATCAGGAACAAATTGAGCGGAAATCGAGTAGGTGACTAAATCATCCGTTCCATCAACTTCGTAATAGGGAGCTTGGTGATGTAAGTCCACAAAAATCTCCACCTTTCCGTATTGCTTCAGTAGAGACTTGTAAACATCACGTGTTGTTTGTGATTCAGGTGTAATGAACCAACCAGGGGTGGATGATTTTCCAGGGAAGTCTTTAGCTTGAGGAGTATAGTTTAAATCAGGATTAAAATCACGATTGACATCGAAGCCAGGTTTGGACTCATAATCGAATGATTCATTTTTGTATGTATAATAGTTCCAGGATGGTTTCGCTCCTGCTAACTGCGGAAACTGTTCCACGACCTCTGCCCAGGTCATATCATTTCCCCGACGGTTCAATTCAGCAGCATCCGGATTAATTTTAGGCAAAGCCACTAGGGTAATTTCTTTACGAATTTTCTCCGCTTCAGGAGAATTGGTCCCCAAAAACTTCAAAATATTCAAGATGGCATCCGTACCAGTTTTCTCATTTCCATGAATCTCACTTTGAATTAAAACGACTTTGTCGCCAGTCCCCACGGTTGCTTTATAGATTTCTCTATTTCTATTGGAATATCCAGCTACATCCACTTTTACTTTACCTTGGCTATCACTCGCAATTTGTTCTAGCTTTTTCCCTAGTTCAGCATGATCTGTAAAACCTGAAACCGAATAAGTTTGTTGAATGGGTGTTCCCGGGGATGTTTCATTAGCTGCAAATGCTGGTGCCGCAATACACGCCGATAAAACGGCAACTCCCAGAGTTGAAATAACTTTCCTGTTTTTCATATGACAACAATCACTCCCTTAGACTATTTTTCTATTTCATTATACAAAAAGGAAAAGTGGAAATATGTTGGAATTTGATGTCGTATTATGGCTATTTTATGATGCAGGCACCTGCTTTAACTATAAGTTAGGTGCTGCACTAATAAATACTCTTTTTATATTAGCTGTGTAAAAATGCATATTTTCCCACAACCACGATCCCCGACATTGTTATCTCGGATCGTTGTTGCAGAATGCCTTTAACCATTTATATATGTTGACTATGCATTTAGTCGAATTGATGATTTGTACTATAACATCACATTACGTTATAATAAAAGAAAAAAAATAAGAGAAAGGGGAAAATATGAAACTCAACACTCATAGTTCTACGCCATTATATATGCAATTGAAACAATCTATTATTGAAGATATAAACAAAGGGATTTACTCTCCTGGCGAAAGATTACCAACTGAAACAGAATTATGTGACATATATGGAGTTAGTCGCATTACTGTTAGAAAAGCTGTTTTGGACTTGGTGGAAGAGGGTCTTCTAATACGTCAACAAGGAAAGGGAACATTTGTCCAATATCCTAAAGTAAAAAGGGAACTATTTGCTGTTAATGGTCATGCTGAATATATGTCAGAATTAGGGAAGATACCTCAAACTAAAATCCTTTCATTTGGGACCATACCCGCACCGGCTAATATTTCTAAATCCTTGGAGATTACTCCTGAAAGTGATGTTCTTGAATTACAACGGATCTTATACTATGATAATCAACCTCTCACCTTAGAAATTTCTCATTATTCCTTAAAGGTTCTGCCTAAATTAAATGAACATGTCCATAACTCCGTTTCCATGTATGACATCATAAAGCATAAATATAATATAACTCCTGTTCATAACACGAAACTTTTAAATATGGTATTGGCAAATGCAGATGAAGCAAAATTTTTAGAGTGCGAAGTGGGAGATCCCCTTTTCAAAGTGGAGAAAGTGGCATTTGACGCAAAGAAGCAGCCCATCCATTCCTCCTTCTTATATTATCCTGCCAATCGCGTGACCTTTACGATTGATAGTTCCATGTCGCAAGAAAAAGGTAACGAATCCCCGTCCTAATCCGGGATCTCGTTACCTTTTTCCATCTATAAATCATGCTAAACCAGTATATGGTCAGGAATATATTCTTTACCATACCCAAAAGCTCCATAATCCTGACAGGTTTGGGAGGCAACTAAAGCTCCTTTTTGTAAAGCTTTATTTACATCTTGCCCTTGGACGTACGATGAGAGAAAACCAGCAATAAATGAATCTCCCGCCCCCAATGTATCCACAACTTTGGTTTGGATAATAGCTTGCTCATATAATTGATTTTCAGTTGATAAAATTGCTCCCTTCTCCCCACGAGTAACACATATCACTTTTGTGCCGAACGAATGCACCTTTTGAATCAGTGCATGGCACTCTGCAGTGTTTAAATTACTTCCTGAAAAAAATGCATAAGTCACATACGGACAAACTTTTTGTAAATAGTGTTCTTCTTTATTTGTCGAAAAATCAAAAGAAATGTCAATAAGTTGGCTTAATATTGGGAGGTTATGCTCTATATGGCTATAAACACTTGTATGAAGAAGGTCGTGTTGCCGAATATAATCCAAATCCTCGTCATCCAGTACAATCCCCAATCTCGATTGAATTCCCCCTCTATTGGAACCAATGAAAATTCGGTCCCCGTCCTTATCCAACGCGACGACGGCCATACCATTCTCTCCTACTGCTTGTCTTACTCTACTAATCTCCATCTTTTCCTTTTGCAATACCTCCAACACATGGTCTGCCGCCCCATCATTTCCTACAATGCCAATATATGAAGATTGCTCTTCATTTAAACGATTGTACATTACTGCCACGTTTAATGAATTGCCGCCGGGATATATCTTTCCTTGGTCTTTATAAAAATCTACTACGTTATCCCCAATTCCAATTAGCTTCATGCCTGTTCCCCCTGTTATCATTTTACACTTCCACTAGCAATTCCACGGATAAAATACTTCTGCATGAATAAAAATAAAATGACGATAGGTGCCGCTGAAATCGTTAATCCAGAAAGCAACACTCCCCAATCGGTTTGCAATGCATCTCGGAATTGCATTAAACCGGCAGGTATCGTACGCAAACTATCATCGTCTATAAAGATGATGGCGAACATGAATTCATTCCATGTATAGTAAGCTGTTAAAATTACCGTCGTTAATAAAATAGGTTTACTCATGGGAATGAAAATCCTAAAAAGGATTCCAAGGTTTGTGCACCCATCCAGCCGGGCAGCCTCTTCCAGTTCTTTCGGAATGGACAGGAAGTAGGCCCGAATCAACAAGATGGTTAGCGGAATTCTGTATGCTACATAAGGTAAGATTAACGCCCAATGGGTGTTATATATCCCAAGCTTCTGAATGATATTATACAAAGGGATCAGGCTTACTTGGGGAGATAGCATCAAACCGCCTAAGCATATGACCAAAATGAAAGCCTTTCCACGAAAATCAAAGCGAGACAATCCGTATGCACCTAACGCACTCACTAAAACCGTTAGAATACAAGTCATGCCAGTAACCATGACACTATTTAAAAAGTAGGAAGAAATCCCACTATTCCAAGCTGTAACATAATTTTCAAACAACCATGTATGAGGAAGTGACCAACTATGGTTGAAAATTTCCTCAGTGCTTTTGAAAGAACTGATGACCATCCATAATAAGGGATATGCAACAACAAGAAAGTAGGCGATCAAACCCGCATAAACAAGCGCTATTCTCATATTATAGGTTTTTCTTTTTCTTGCATACTTTAGATTTTCCACAACTAATTCCGGTATTCTGATCGTTGATTTAGGCATCTCCATTATTAATCCCCCTTTCCTGTTTTAAATATTTTCATTTGAACAAGAGAAATAAGTAACGTAATGATTAAGATAACCGTTGCTATGGCAGAAGCATATCCCATCATATCTTTTGAAAAAGCCGTTTTATATAAATAGGTACTCAGGACTTCCGAAGAAGTTCCCGGTCCCCCTCCGGTTAAGATATATGGCTCGTTGAACACTGTAAAGGCACCTGTCAATGTTAATATTACGGCTACAAATGTCATTTCCTTTGTTGCTGGAACCGTAATGTGAAAAAACGTTTTTATTTTATTCGCTCCATCCATTTCAGCTGCTTCATATAGTTCAGGTGAAATTTTTTGAATGGATACGATATATAACATGGCTATATAACCTATTGATTGCCACTGTGAGACAGCAATGACTGCATAAATTGCCGTTTCACTATCACCTAACCATGGCAGTGCTAAATTATTCAATCCAATCATTTTAAGAAACTGATTTAACAATCCTACTTCCGGGTTGTAAAAAAATGAAAACAGCAAGGCGATGACTGTCATTGAAACGACGACTGGTAAAAAATAGACTGTTCGAAATATAGGTGAAAATTTACGGATTAATTTATCTTCTAAAACAGCTGCAACAATTAACCCTCCAAAAACCTGGAAAATAATTGAAATGACTGCATAAAGAATATTATTTTTTAAAGCTTCATAAAATACGGGATCTTTAAATAAAGTAAAATAGTTATCCATCCCTACAAATGCTTTATCTGGTGAAAATGTACTCCAATTATACATACTATCGCCAATATTCTGGAAAATGGGAATATAAACAAGCAATAAAAAAACCAAGGCTGGAAGAAGATATAGATAAGGTACAAATTTATCGAGTTTTATCATTAAAATATCACTCCCTTAATAAACCGGAAAAATGATTTCCCCTTATTTCCTCGCTTCAAATCTAACGGTATCAGCAGCTTTTTGAACATCACGCATAATTTGTTTAGGTGTTTTATCTCCATTTAACATCATTTGTGTTCCTGTTAAATAGGCATCTGCAATACGCGCATCAATGCTCATGTCAAACCATGGGGCCATTTCTTTTGTGTTTAATATGCTTTGAACCGCTTCCAGCTGTTCCGGGGAAGAATTATTTTCATTCACCGTACCTTTAACTGCACTATACTTGCCCACATCAGTGACTAGTTTTTCTCCCATATGTTTAGTGGTTAGAAACTTTAAAAACTCCATCGCTTCTTTGGGATGCTTTGTCTTGGAAGAAATCATAAAGCCTTCAGGCGATCCCGTTAGATTTGTTTGATTACCCTTTCCTCCTTCTACCTCAGGAAAGTTAAACATTCCAAGTTCAAACTTAGTGGGTCCAAATAACTTGATCTCTGCCGTTTCTGCGTAAAACATAGGTGCTTTTCCATTTGAAAATTGCTGCCTTGCATATTCATGATCTATTGAATTAGTATTCTCATTAAAATAAGGTAACAACTCTTGGAATTTCTCAAGCGCTTTTATGTAGCCGTCATCCTTGAATTTTCCGGTTTTTCGATTATAATCCATTGCCAGCACTTCCGGACTAACCAGACGTTGATTCAATGTGCCCACATAATGGGAAATTGTCCAAGTATCTTGACTGCCGAATTGAAGAGCTGTGTAATCATTCTTTTTTAACACTTTTAATACATCGATAAATTCATTCCAGGTTTTAGGTGGGTGTATGTTCAATTTTTCGAAGACATCCTTGTTATAGAAAAACATTTTCCCATCCATAGTTACGGGGACACCATATACCTTATTATTAAATGTATATGGTTTGACTTGGGATGGAACGAGTTGAGAAGACCATGTCGGATCGTTTTTATAATAAGAAGTTAAATCCAAAGCTTTATTGCCTCGCACAAACAGACTGGCAAATTCATCACTCCAAGAGAAATAAACATCTGGTGGATTATTTGTACCTGTCATTACTTTAATTTTGTCTTTATACGAATCGTTTAGGACTGCTTCGGTTTTAATATGGATATCGGGGTTTTGTTTTTCAAATTCTTTTACAACTTCATTAAAGTAAGTTTTTTCCGGTTCCTTTGGCCACCTATGGAAAAATGTTAAGGTAGTTTTTCCAACATCTGATTCTGAAGATGTTCTTTCACCAGAACATCCCCCAAGCATTAAAGATAAACTTAAAAATGATGCGAATATAAGTTTTGTCTTTCTCATGAATACCCTCCTTTTTATAAATGCTTTTATCATCAGGAAATTATACTATAATGTTATAAAACATTATAGTATAATTCGCAAATAAAATATACAGAATATTAAGTTTTCTTCAATTATCAGTATTCTACTTTCCACATATAACGCCTTTTGCTTAAAGGATGATTACGGGCTTCCGCTAATTCTTCTGCATATTGACGTAATACACGATTTAAGATAAGCGGTGCAATATATCCTTTTACTTCTTCATCAATACCATCAAGATCATACTGTTTTGCATCTAACACCGTTAGCTTTTTGCCATAACGCTGTGAAAAAGCTAATGCTCTTTCTTCCAATGGTCTTGTTTCATCCAATCCCAATAGAATGATGAACGGTACATTTTCGTCAATAATTTCAAATGGTCCATGGAAGTACTCACCAGCATGAATGGCATGTGAGTGTATCCATTGCATTTCCATTAAGATACAAATGCTGAACGAATAGGCTGTCCCATAGTTCGAACCACTTGCCATTGTATAGATAACAGGTTCTTTTGCATGAGATTGTGCGAATACCCTTGCATTGGAAGCCTCTTGCTCAAGGGCTTTCTCATACACTGGCTGTAAGTTCTCCAAACTTGATACTAGTTTTCCAAACTTTTCATTGTTCTCCACCATATGAAGTACACCAAAAACTAATTGATATAAAACACTGAGGTTTGTATCGAAGGCGTTTACACCATTACCCCATTCATATTTAATATACACGTCCGAATTTTGGGCCAATGGTGATGCTGGTTCGTTCGTTAATGCCACTGTAAACGCACCTTTATTTTTTGCAAACTTAGCCGCTTCAGCTGTTTCAGGAGTTGTTCCGGACATAGAGCATAAAATCACTAAAGATTCCTTCCCTAGTTGTTGTGGATTGCGATGTATAAACTCATTTGAACTATACAGATCGGAGGTTATATTATTGGCTTCACGATCCAGTATATACTTAGCTGAATACATAATGGCAGATGATCCCCCGCATGCTACCAAATAAATATTGTTAATTTTCCTACCCTTTAATTGATCCAATACTGTTTTTACATTACTTTTTACATTCATAACCGATTTACTCATTTTCCCACTCCTTTAATATTTGATATACAACATTATGTAATGTTATATATTGTTATATTAAATCATCAACATTCTTTAGTCAATATATTTATCAGAAAATTTAATTTACTCCCTTTCCATGAATCAGTTAGCTGCTGAATTGCGGTTTTACCATCAAAATTTTCATGGCAAATTATTTTGTTTACAGATTATTTAACGTCCACTAGAACATCAAAAATGATGGACCCCATTCTTACTTCTTTCTAATTTTCCCAACCATTAATAATAACAATGGCAGAATAAAACAAATCGTTAAGGATAATGGTGTCCAAGCTGTAGCCATAAAGTTTTGATAATGTACGATATCGGGATGCGAAAAGATGGTAAAAGTAAGAATTAGAAAAGCTAATGGGAATAGAAGTATTTTGTAATTTTGTATCCCCAGCAATTGAGCTAGTCCCAAGGCGAGTCCATAAAAACATATGGTCAACTTAAAATACTCTGTAAAAACCCATATGAAGGCCACAATGACCTCGACCCTTTCAAAAAAATCACCGATGCTTATCCTCATTCCCAGTTTATAAGAAGGGTAGGTTAACCTTGCTGTATTATCAGCACCCACTACGAGGATACAGAAAAGGATCACTAAGAAAAGAACGCCGCCACCTAATATAGTCCCTAAATAAAAGCTTTTCTTCATTTGAGCCTTTTCATGTACATATGGAGTGATCATCAAAAAGAAAACAAGCTGGACATAAGGCAGTGCTAAAGAGTGATATGATCCCTTCATTATCGGTTTCATGCCTTCTTCAAATATAGGTTGCAAATTTTCGATTTTGATATCCGGGATAAGAAATACGAATAAAATGAAAAGCAGCAGTACAAGCCAAGGAAAAAAGATTAATGCAGTCCGGCAGATAACTTCCAATCCTAGCCGTGCACCAAATAAGCTTGTTATTATAAACAAGATCATAATCATTTCCATAGGTGTCTCAACCAGAACCTGTGATGAAAAAAAATTCCCAATTTCACTAAGTAACGCTGAAGAAAGGTAATATAAATAAAATAAGAATAGCAGTGCAGAGATCTTCCCGATCCATTTCCCAAATATTTTTTCATTAACTTCTATATAAGTCATGGATGGGTAAAGCGATGCGAGCCGGGTAAATAAGAAAACGAAACATAACCCGATGAGAGTAGCTATAATATAGGCAATCCAGCCATCCTGTTTTGCTAAAGAGACAAGTACGGAAGGTAAAGTAAGTATCGCTCCTCCTATGGTGAATATGATGACCATTATAAGAAATTCACCAGAGCTGATTTTTCCTTTTTCGAGCATATCGATACCTCCCTAGGATAAAATACGATCCAAGAAATGAGCGAGTGGACTATATATTTTCGTTATCCAATCTATAGGAGTGGGAATGGTAACATCCTTGATAATTAAAATACTCAACGTCATGCCAACTAAAAGCAATAAAATGAAAATGACAATTTCCTTCCAGCACTTCTTTTTAATAAGGGGTGGTATTTCGAAAAATGAAATAATAGCTCCCGTACACACAGTTCCAATAATTGCCCACATTGATCTTTACTCCTCGATTTCTTTTTGAAAGGATTCTGATATGGTGCCTAAATTGCGTATCTTTGCATTAACGGTTACTTTCACATCCAAATTTGCGAATTCCTGATCCCAATTTCCTTCTAAACGTTTCCATTCTTTGGGATCAGTTCTATGAATTTCTTCACCAAAACCGAAGATGTCACTTTGATACTTCTCTTGAAGCGTTTTTATCGATCCTTCTATTTTATCCTTAATGTTTTTTGCGTATCTTTTATTCAATTCTTCAATTTTTTCAGGTTTTGATAAATCGATAGTGCATTCTACTTCACCTATACTCCCTTCTGACGTGACATTTATATCAATTTTCGGATTTCCATTTTTCACTTTCCCCTTGATTTTCGTTTTTGAACTAGTCGTGTTGACCGTAATTTGCTCACCCTCACATGGAATATTTACCGCAGTAGACTTAACATGATCTGTAACGTAACTAACACCTTTACTATCGTTCCTGTTTAACCAGCCGACAAGTTTATCCTTCTTGAATACTCCAAGATAGTCCAATCGCAAACCGGATTTCGGGGAGATATTTTGTGCATTCGTAACCTTGCTTCCGGATTCGGGATCACCATAAACTAGAATCCCCGTTAGCATGGCCTGTCTGCCTTTGCTGACGATACTGCTGACCAGCTCATCCAAAGTGACCGTCCTTGTCGGCGCCCATCTTTTCTCTGAATTTTCCAAGGAGTTAAACACTTTATTTGCCGGTATTTTTTCAAGGGCCGTTTGCACATTAAGCGTATCATAAGCAGTTGAACCCTTCGCAACGGTCATATAGAAATCGGAACGCAACTCCTTTTGCCGGGAAAGGACATCCAGAGGCTTTGCAATTCCTGCCCTGGCCATTTCCTCACCAAAGACAACTTCACGAAGATGTGCGACATATAACCTTCTTGGTACATCAGTTGATAGGCTTCTTATTGCTTCAGCAATGGTTACACCGCTTTTCCTGAAGGTTACAACTTCCGTGCGTCCAGACCTGGCATCACCAGCCAGCTCACTCGGATTCAGAACTTGGACGGTTACAAGATATCCTTTATCCGATTTATCGATTCCCATGGCAGTAACGATGGCAAGTTCATTCAACTCAATGCTGCTCCAACAGCCTGATAAACAAATTATAGGTAACATTAAAAATACCTTTAGCAATTTTTTCATCGAAAAACCCTCATAATCTCATCAATTTAACTAGGTGGTTTCGGAGAACTGATATCTCCTCTGTCTGTATCGTTTTTACTGATCAATCGGGGCCGCTTTAATAATGACCAATGTGGCATACGAATGATGTTGTCTTTTTGATCTTGTAAAATGAATGGTGCATTTGGAGCTAAATATGGTAAACCAAAAGATCGTAAGCTATTTAAATGCAGGACCATCACGATCAGCCCCAAAATGATCCCGTATAATCCAAATGTAGCGGCAAGGATCATAAACAAGAATCGAAGCATACGAAAAGCGCTGGCCATACTATTGGCTGGAAACACAAAGCTGCAGATGGCTGTCAAGGACACGATGATAACCATTGTTGCTGAAACGAACCCTGCTTCCACAGCAGCCTGTCCAATTACTAATGCACCAACGATGGAAATGGATGAACCGATTGCCCTTGGCATCCTCACACCTGCCTCACGCAAAATTTCAAACACTACCTCCATCAGCATCGCCTCGACAAAAGCAGGAAAAGGAACTCCCTCTCGTTGTGAAGCTAGACTTATGAGTAATGGAGTAGGAAGCATTTCCTGATGAAAAGTCGAAACAGCTACATACAGTGACGGTGTCAGCAAAGCAAGGAAAAAGGATAAATACCGTAATACTCGAATTAATGTGGCAATATCTGCCCGTTGATAATAGTCTTCACTGGACTGGAAAAAATGCACCATCAGAGCCGGAACGATAAGGACAAACGGCGTTCCGTCAACCATTATCGCAATCCTTCCTTCTAAAATGGCAGCGGCTACAGCATCAGGACGCTCCGTATTGTAAACCGTCGGAAATGGAGTGTATACTTCATCCTGAATAAGCTCTTCAATGTATCCACTCTCAAGAATCGCATCTATATTGATTCGATTTAACCGGCTTTGCAATTCTGAAACGGTTTTATCATTGGCAACACCTTTTAAATACATAATCGCAACGTCCGTTTGCGTTTTTTCTCCAATCTGCTTTGTTTCAAGCCAAAGGTTAGGATCTTTTATTCTCCGTCGTATTAAGGCAGTATTTGTTCGCAGCGTTTCAGTAAATCCATCCTTTGGCCCTCTTACTACTGTTTGGGAGGAAGGTTCTTGAACTCCGCGATCGACCCACCCTCTCGAGCCGAGTGCCAATCCTTTTGGGGAGCCTTCCATCAATAACATCGTGTCTCCCGATAAAACATGGTTGAAAAGCTTTTGAAAATCTGTAATTTCCACTATTCCCCCTACAGGAAGAGTATGTGATTTTATCAATTCAAAACAATCAGGTACCGCTACGTCCAAGTCAGAGTTCCGAATTTCAACCATCAAAGTGTCGAGGATTAAATCCTGGATGGAAGCAGAATCCGTTAATCCATCTGTGTAAACGATGCCTAACTTAATTTCCCCATTTTTACCTGCTTGGAAATCCCTGATAACGATGTCTGAACTATTTCCTAACGTTTTCTTAATATGGTCTATATTATATTGAAGATCAGGGGATATAAGTTTTGTTTGATGATTCTTTGAGCCATTACTTCTGTTTTGGGATGTAACTGGATTTTGGTTTTGGTTTTTGGTTTTGCTGGAGTTTGGATTTTCGCTTTGATTCAGGTCTTCTAGTTGTTTTTTATTTTTCACCGATTGTTTAACTTCAATTAACTTCCTCAATGGGATAGGAACTCGAGATTTCAATGCTAACCCCCTCATAACCAAAAGTTTGTTAAAATTAGGTTTTCACCTTCGCTGCAATTATATCCATGTATGTAAAATAAATTGCTGTTCAAAAAACATTATATACATGATAATCTTTTATCAAAATTTCACTTTTTCCCTTATATCTACGATTGTTATCAACCACTTCCCGCATCTTTTCACACTCGGAAACAATTTGCCTTTTAGAATCAATTCGGCAGGGTGCACAATCTAAATCAATCCATTGGGAGTTATGTATAAAAGCAGCCTATGAGTAAATGCATAGATTGCCAATATTCGCATAATCCATTATTGGACTAAATTGACAGAAAAAAGGATGGTTTAGGGCCAAAAAAAACCCTGTATATTTCCACAGAGTTTTTAAAAGCTTTCAACTAATTTTTGGATGGCTTATATTAGGGCGTAAAGAACTTTTTTCCTTCATTCCAAGTTAATTAATACCTGGTTTTCCCAACCTCAACTTCATAATCATTATGTCCCCATTTTCCCAACACACTTGAAGTCGCGACATTTAATTTCCGGTACATGTACGATAAAAAGACTACGCCCAATAAGTCCTCTTCCCCATCCTAATATGGGTGAAAAGGCGCCGCTTTCAAGCTTCCAACGTAATATATTCAGCTCCTTGTTCTTTTGCCCAATTATGTATATAACTGAGCAGATTATATCCAAGGCCACTGGGACGATGATTTACATCAGTAACCAAATCTTGTACATAAACATAGCGTTCATTATATGAATCTTCACGCCAGCTAATACCTGCTAATGCTACAATGCTTGTATCATGATATAAAGCAAATAACTGTTTACCCTCCTTACGCATATCATTTAATAAATCTAGATATTCCTTTAAACTCAAATCTTTACGTAACTGACTCAATATAGGATAAGCCTGTAAAAATTGATGTTCTACAGTTAACTCCACTATATTTTCCACTGGTATTTTCATACTAATATTCTCCTAACATTTTAAGTTAAACTGCTTCGCCTTGCCCTTTATGACTCCGGATTAATTTTCTGACATTTAGCCCTATCAAATATGCTTGATAACCTAGAGCTTAAATGTTTTTCAATATCCTCTTCCTTTCTCCATATATTAGATATACCTATAAATCATATGCAAGGATCGTGCCATACCAAAGGAAATGTACAAGTTCAGTTCTATTAATATCGTCCCGGAAAGTCGAGAAGGTCCCTAACAAGTACGGATTTTTGAAAAATTAGGCCATGATAAAACAATATACGTTCCTTAACCATTTAGGTTCGGGACTAAGGAATTAAATTACTTTCTCTTGGACAGTAATTCCATGATTGTATAGTAGAGCTACATCAGTAAAAAGGCAGAAAATTCGCGACCGATTGATGTAACGGGGTTGGATTGTTGAAGATAGGCAATTATGTCCGTGTGAATAACTTGAACAAGAATAGACAAAAATAAGGAGTATTAAGAAGGAAGGAACAAACAAATAGGTGAAAAATAATGCCTGGTAGTTTCAAAATTTCATCACATCAATTGATGATTTTAATCCTTTTGTATTCGGTAGGAACGGTTATTTTACATACTCCTTCTCCTTTAGCTGGTTTTGCAAAGCAAGATGCGTGGCTTGCTGCATTATTTGGAACAGGAATCGCATTAATTTTTGTATGGTTTTACATCAGGGTTGGAAATTTATATCCTGATCTCGCTTTAGATCAAATAAATGAAAAGGTTTTCGGTAAGTTAGTCGGAAAGATGATCAATCTCACTTTTTTCTTTTGGTCTTTTTCAACTGCTGCAGAGACCACTTATTATGTGGGGAATTTCATTAAAACTTTTTGGATGCCGGATACTCCTCTTGTAGCATTAAATATATTGTTAGCTGCCGTGGTGATCTTTACAGTTCACCTTGGTATTGAAACTTTTACACGTACTCTGGAAATATTCTTCATACCCGTATTACTATTACTGACTATTTTTTTGGTTTCCATCATTCCTCAAGCAAACATTCATAACATTCAGCCAGTATTTGAAGGAGGAGCCAACCCCTTAATACGGGCGATACTTTTTTATGTCAGCGTGTTCACGCTGTCCCCTGTTATGTTTTTAATGATTTTCCCTTCAAAAGTCAATGAAAGAAAAAAAGGGGAAAAGGCTTTTTATATTGGCACTTTGATTGGAGGAATCATATTAATTCTGGTTATCATGATGAATATCTTGGTTCTTGGACCCGATAACACCGCAAGAAATATCGCTCCAAGCTATACGATGGCAAAAAAAATAAATGTAGGGAATTTCCTAATGCGGATCGAAGCAGCAATTGCCACTATTTGGATTTTTACAACCTATACGAGGACGGTTATGTATTTTTATGTTTCTGTTGTCGTATTTTCAAACATATTCAATATAAAAGATTATCGGCCATTTACTACAGCATTAGGGATGATAATGGTTTGTTATTCATTGATTGTTTTTCCGACGGTCTCTTCATCCGGGGAATACAATAAACATATATGGTTATTCCATGTAGCGGCTTTTGGTCTGGTATTGCCTTTATTATTATTTATAACAGCTAAATTTAGAAACATCATTAAAAAGCCCCCTGGTAGACAACAATGATCATACTAAAGTAAGATGGAGAATTTAAAAAAGAACAACATAAAAATACCCTAAAAATTCAATTTTGCCGTTCAATCTGCTCGATTGGATGATCGTAATGAATATTTACGAATGAGGTGAGTATATTGAAACATAAAATAATCATTATTTTTAGTTTGGTATTTATAGCATTCATGACTGGTTTACTCATCTTTTACCTCAAAAAAGATGATTCTTCTCGATGGATGGTGGCTCTAGGGGGAATATTGGTAAGTGCCTTGCCCATTTCATTACTGTTTGTAAAAAACAACCCCTTTAACATTCCAATCATAATCGGCTATTATGTTTTTGTTTTCTGTACTTCATTTTTAGGGTCCATCGCAAATTTTTATGTTGATTTTAAATGGTGGGACTCTGGACTTCATTTCTACAAAGGCATCTTCGTGGGTTTTGTGGGGATTGCCCTTTATAAACTATACATCCCTCAAAAAGCGGGAAAAGATGTTTCTAGGTGGGTCATTTTCCTTTTTGTTCTTTCACTTTCAGTCACTGCCACTGTTCTTTGGGAAATATATGAATTTGTGGGAGATCTCACTTTTACTCATACCATGCAACGAGGCGGTAATAAAGATACCATGTACGATATGATTTTCGGACTTACTGGCGGCTTGCTCATTTCCATTTATTCTAGTGTACAAAAATTAAAATTATAATGATTTGTTGAGGTAATCATATGAATCGTAAGCTAGTTATTTCATTAAGTTTAGTGTATGTACTTTTCATGGGGGCTTTATCTATTTATTACTATACAGCCGATGAAACTTTCAAATCACTGGTTTCGATAGGCGGTGTGGTATGTGGGGCACTTCCCCTTTCACTGGCCCTATTTACCAAGCTTCAATTCAATTTGCCAATTATCATTTCCTATTTGATCTTCTTATTCGGTTCACAATTTTTAGGATCTATTTTAGGTTGGTATGGACTGGGTTGGTGGGACACATTTTTGCATTTGTTAAGCGGTTCCCTTCTTGCTTTTACGGGAATTGCTTTATATGAACGATTGGTATACAGAAATGCGGGCAAAGAGATTTCCCCTTGGTTCGTCATTTTGTTTACCCTTTCTTTCTCGGCACTTGGTGGTGTCATATGGGAGATCTACGAATTTAGTTCTGATCAATTATTCGGAATGACACTACAAGGCGGGGGAAATAAAGATACAATGATCGATTTAATCGCGGATACGATTGGAGGACTTATCATTGCAGTGTGGGCTGGAGTGCGGACAAAGGTAAAGTTAAAAAAAATATAAAAAAACATTCCAGTTGATTTCAGGTACCTGCTCCCTTTCCGCCGACTGTCTGCCAAGCCTCCTCGACGCAAACGCCTCCGGGGTCTCGGAAAGCGAGTGCCCCACGTTCCAATCAACGTCCAAATTTGTACCAGCAAAAAAAAATGTAGCCAAACTCGATGAAAATCGAGTCTGGCTACATTCTGAAACGACCATCTTAACAAGGGTCATTTTTATGTTCATTTAAATATGATGGAAATTATTTTTTCCGTCGTCATCGTACTATCCACCACATATGTTCCAGGTCGTAACCCGTTGGCCTTGCCTTTCTTTTCAACCGCGTCGGAAAACTCATTGGCATTTTTGATGACTTTCGCTTTTTGCAGGGTTTTACCCACATCGATGCTTGTCGAGCCTTTGGACACAGTAAGAACTGTACGGTATATGATTTTTTCCGTTGGTTCTTTTACCGTTTCTTTTTCCGCCTCCGCCTTATCTTTAACCGACTGTGCTTCAGCAATCTGATCTTCCCATTCTTTTTCGGAATGTATGACATACCCTTCTGAAGCCAGAGACTCTTTCATTTCATCTTCTGATAGTTTCTCAGACGTGCCGGTCGCTTCACCTGGACCAAAGAAGTACACTGCACCGCATAAGCCTGCGGCAACAACAAGGCCTCCGGCAAAGCTGCGCATTGATTTAGATGTCATTGGCCACATTTCTCCTTTCATTCGTCGTTTTCATGTAAGGAGTAAGCATCCGTACTATTTCTTCTTCCGGCTGTTTTGTCTTAAGTGCGATGCTTTCAAATGAATAGCCCCGCTTATGTAGGTCGAGTACTTCACGCAACATGTTTCGCTTTTCGGAAGACATTCCCAAAATGCCTGCCTCTTGCACCGTAATTTCAGCATCTATCTCGATGTTCCTGATTTTTTCCTGTAATACATTCATTTCATCCCCAAAAGTGCTGGCAATCTGTTCCAATTGACTGTCCACTTTTACAGAATCCTTTTTAATAAACGATAAAATGAACAGTAATACTGCTGCAGCGAACAAAATGATCAGAGCCCATTCCATCATTCTATGTCCCTCCTTAATCTTTGAATCTAATATCTCGCTTTCTAATTATATATTGATTTGTTCCAAAACTCGATTTAAAAGTACTAAATACCACAATAGTCACGTATTTATGACAAAAAAAGGCGTGGGAAGGTCATCCATAACTATTAATAATGAAAAAACTAAAAATAAATCTTCCATTTCAGGACCATTTTACCATAACCCATTCAGCATTCATACCATTATTGGTATATTAAGGTGAATGATCTTTATTTCGCCTCCTCATACTGCGACAATTTTTTTCAACACATATAACAGGGCATTCCATTGATCATCCACATATATCACTGCGTTTACTTTTCCCTCAAAAAGGTCCAAGGGTATATTAAATGACAAACATGTTTCCAAACGATAAGATATATATAGGTTCCTTTTCCTATTTCATTAATAGGTACGATTTTTTCAGTGCCATTTATTGGTGCAAGATAATAAGGAGGAAGCAATGAAGATCAAAATAAGCAATATACCGGGTTTCATGCAAGACGAAATCGAACAACTTCAATTAAAGTTGTCCCCCTTGTTGAAGAAAAATATGAAATACGGTTTTTTTTCAACGGTGATGATAGGCTTTTCCATCATTAATCTTTTTTTTCTTTTATTTAAGAACGACTCTTTGCCCATCTCGAAAATCGCACTTGGAATCTATGCATTGGTGGGAGCTGTAGGATTTGCCTTATTAAAAGAAAACAAACACAACCAAAGAGAAATAGTTAAAATGAGTCAAAAATATATGTTGGATAGAATCAATAAAAGCAACTATTTAACAGATGCCAGAAAAAACAATTACTTTAAACGGGTAAATGAGTATCCGCTTACCGCCATGAATGTTTTTTTTGACTTTCTTGCTGAAGAACAACAAAGGAAGAACAATTCCTCCCACCCCGAATAAATAAAAAGAAGTTTGCAAATTCCATAACAAATAAGGGAAAAAGGCAACACAAAAAAAACAACTCAACCAGTATGCACCGGTAAACTGCCGAATCATACTGGTTGGTTGCTTAGGTTTTTTGATTTGCAAATTCTCCATGAACGCCATTTTTAAGTGCATTCCAATTTCGAGCTCAGTGGTTAGTCCTGGAGCTTGTTTTCAATGAGTTCATGAAAATAGACTGCAGCATGTTCTGTTGGAGAAAAGATTCCATTTGTAAATGCCTCGGTACTTAATCCTTTTTGCAGTTTTTCCACTAGATCAAAATCTTCCTGCCGTACTTGATCAACAAATTTAAAATATTCTTCTTTTTCTATGGTTGTTTTTTCATCTAAGGAATAATCCCGATAAATACCTAACGACGTCACAGCATCAACCGGAATTACTTGAATGGTATTCACGTTTCCATCTCCTGGATAAACGTTAATCATCATATTTGGCCAAACCCAATAAAAACGCGCTTGGTCCCCTTCGCCATTTTTGCTTGCTGTCATATATTGATAGGTGAATTTGTCATGTGTCGTTGTGCAAAAGTTTGCTAAATCAAAGGATTTAGCAAAGCCAGGATGAGCAATGGAACAATGATCACATTCCAGGTAATTGTCAACAACGGCCTTCCAATTAGCTTTTACTACACGGCGGGTTTCCCTAACTAGTTTCAGAGAATCAAAGAATGGATACTCTTTCATTTCCTCTAAAAATTCCCGATATGCTTCTGCCATAGAGGGTGCATTTTTGTCAAGATTGACAAAAATCATGGCATTCTGAACTTCTAAGCGAATGGATTTCATACAGCTGTGTACCCCCAGTTCATTCGTTTTAAAATTAGGGGCTCTATTTACACTTCCGTCTAATTTGAACGTCCATCCATGGTATCCGCATTGCAAAATTTTCTTATTTCCTTTATCGGCGTTTTCTACTTTCATTCCGCGATGAGGGCAAATATTGTAGAAAGCACGCAGTTCACCATCGGTCCCGTGAGAAACGATAATAGGCTCTCCGGCGATATCCAATGTCATGAAATCGCCTACCTTTTCCACTTGGCTTGCATGCCCCGCCAAAATCCAACTCTTTCTGAAGATCTTTTTACTTTCTTCATTGAATACCTCTGGATCGACATACCGTGAATAAGGCAGTGTAGGGCTGAACTGTACATTTTCTTTCGTGGACATATTGAAATCCCCTCCTGTTTTTGATCTAAGTTAAAAGTTTAAAAACGCTTTAGTTTAATTTTAGTTATATCCGATCCATATAGACTGTCTTGACTTCTGTATAGAATTCAACGGCACTTTTCCCTTGTTCACGGCTGCCCGCACTTGAATTTTTACATCCGCCAAATGGCATTTGCGGTTCGGTTCCTGCAGTTTCCGAATTGACATGAACAAGGCCCACTTCAACATCTTCAATAAACCGTTGAGCCGAAGTTAAATTATTCGTACAAATGGCTGCGCTCAATCCATACTCTGTATCATTCGCCATCTTAACTGCTTCCTCATAATTTCCGGCCTTAAAAAGGGCAATGACTGGTCCAAAGATTTCTTCACGCGCAATGCGGGCATGTTGAGGAACATTTTCAAAGATTGCCGGCTTGACGTAAAAACCATTTGCCAATTCCGCTTCTGCCGGGATCTCTCCTCCGCACAAAAGTGTAGCTTCTGATTTCCCAACATCGATCATTTCAAGCACTCCATCGCGTTGTGATTTAGATACAGCCGGACCTATATATGTTTCTTCGTTGAGCGGGTTGCCCATTTTTAATTCTTTCGTACGAGCCACCAGAAGATCCCGGAATCCTTCATAAATTCCTTCCTCCACAATCACACGGCTAGTGGCTGTGCACTTTTGCCCTGTGGATTTAAAAGCTCCGCCAATGGCTATTTCCACTGCTTTTTCAAGATCAGCATCTGCAAGGACGACGAGCGGGTTTTTACCTCCCATTTCCACTTGCACTTTCTTACCATGTTCAATGGCTAGTTTTTGAATTTGCTGACCTACTTGATTCGAGCCTGTAAAAGATATAGCCTTCACATCAGGATGTTCCACTAATGCAGCGCCAATGACGGAACCCCTTCCGAATACACAATTGATGACACCGGGCGGAAGACCCGCTTCATCAAATGCTTTTAGCACATGATGGACAGACTTAGGTGTAAGATCAGCCGGTTTAATCACGACTGTATTCCCGTAAATCAGGGCCGGCGCCAATTTCCATACAGGGATGGCGATAGGAAAGTTCCACGGTGTAATCAAACCCACCGGACCGAGCGGGGTACGGGTAGTATATAAAAATGTATTGGCATTGGCTGAAGGAATTACTTCCCCGAGTGGCTGCCGAGCTTCAGCAGCATAATATTCAAGTATGCTGGCAGCCCGATTGGCTTCCCCCATCCCTTCCAAGAATGTTTTCCCTTCTTCCTGTATCAAATCTTGACCTACTTCCGGCATATTCCTTTTCAAAATATCAGCTGCTTTTTGCAAATATGAAGCCCGTTGCTGAAACGACAAATTTTTCCAGTCAGGATATGAATTTTTTGCGGCTGCCACTGCATCATGTAAATCAGCCGCAGCACTTGATGGAAATTCCCCTAAATTTTCACCATCATGGGGACTAAGATTTTCTCTATACTCCCCTGTAGTGGGTTCTTTCCATTTTCCATTAATATAATTTAAGTAACGCATACTATTTCCTCCGTATTCTATTATTCTACTTCTCTAATTTATAGGTTTGCTTTTAACTGCAAACTTCTACATGAATCTTAAACGACCGTTTTCTTATAACTTGCATATAATAATCACTATTGAATAAAATCATTGGTCTGTTCATTTGTTAAGGCTGGCACCTCGACGTTCCTTCGCGCATATCTGAAGTAGTAAAATATATAGCAAGCAACAACGAAACCCAATCCCCAATACAACGAAGTTCGCTGTGTCGGATCATAAGCGGTGAACACGAAAATACCTAGACACATAATGATGCAGAGAATCGGGGCAAACGGGAAGAAAGGCACTCTAAACTTCAGATTTTCAACCTTTCCGCCTGCTCTGATATACTGCTTCCGGAATCTGTACTGTGCGAAAGCAATCGCCATCCAAGTAAGCACCCCTCCAACCCCGCTTATGGAAAGCAGCACAACGAATAACGTTTCTTCCGCTACTACACTAGTAAGCAGCGACAGTAAGGCAAAGACCATGGTGACTAGTAAGGCGTTCATAGGTACACCGCGCCGATTGAGCTTTCCAAATGCAGAATGCGCCATACCGTTTTGAGAAAGGGAGAAAAGGATCCTGGTACAAGCAAACAGACCCGTGTTTCCTACAGAGAGGACCGCCGTCAAAATTACGAAATTCATAATGTCAGCTGCATAAGGAATGCCTACCATTTCAAACACGGTAACAAATGGGCTTTCCAGTACACCGACTTCTTGCCAAGGAACGATGGCCGATAGAACAAAGATTGCCAGTACATAGAAAAGCAGTACACGTATTACAATGTTTCGAATCGCTCTCGGAATGCTTTGTTGCGGGTTTTCCGTCTCACCTGCTGCAACACCCATGATTTCCGATCCCTGGAAAGCGTATACGACTGTCATCATAGATATGAACACACCCGTGAATCCTGTAGGAAATAGTCCATCACCTATAAAATTGGAAAAGAACGGAGCAGGTTGTGCATCCTCCATATGAATCAATCCAAACATCGCTGCTGCACCGATAATTATGAAAAGAATGACGGCAAGCACTTTAATACCGGAGAACCAATACTCTGTCTCTGCAAAACTTCGCGTAGTCAATGCATTTATAGTGAATAAAAGTACTGTAAATATCACACACCATATCCATACTGGTATATCGGGAAACCATCTGGTCATGAGCAAACCGGCCGCTACAAATTCCAATCCTACGTAAAGTGCCCAGCTCAGCCAGTAAACCCAGCCAATGACAAAACCAGTGGCGGGTCCAATAAATTTCGTTGCATGGACCTGAAAGGAACCAGACACCGGCATCACTACCGATAATTCACCGAGACAAATCATCGCCAAGTACATTAATAAACCACCGACCAAATAGGCGACAATCGCTCCTGAGGGACCAGCTTCACCGATTGCATATCCTGATCCCAGGAAAAGACCTGTTCCAATTACCCCACCTAAGGAGAGCATGAATAAATGTCTACTCTTCATTGAACGCTGTAATTCTTTTGGCTGATTTTCATCTTCTGTTTGCATGAATTCCCCCCCTTTTCTGATCGATAAACTGCCTAAGCACCTTTATGGTTAACATTAGTTAACGAGAGTTCCCCGATAACGCTTCGGATGGCTCTTCATATTCCGGCAAGTCGCTGATTGTCGGTTTAAATATTTCATAAGCTACTTCTCTTTGATATTTATTTTCGTATTTAGCTTTTTTAAACAAATGATACGTATTTTTCCTGCATAGTCTTTCAATATCATCAACGACAGCTTGTGGATTTGGTTTAACTAGTCCGAAAATCACCGCATCATAAAACCTTATCGCCCCCAGGTTGGCAACGAAATCATTGACAACATCAATACCTCTTTGTTTTATGATCTCGTCTCCCTCAGGAGAAAGGGGAATGTTTGCCGCCTCCACAATCAAACTCGCTTTTACGCTTTTAGCATTAGATATGTGGATGACATCCTCCAGTGCGGACGGAATTAAAATGTCGCAATCAATGTCGAGCCATTCCGTGTTTGGCCTTACATCATAACTCGGTTCAAAAAAGGCCTTATCCATTTCTCCGTACATATTTTTATGATCAATAAGCTTTTGGACATTCAATCCTTCTTCACATGTAACCAAAAGGGCTGCATCGGAAATTCCCACAACTTTATAACCTAACTGGGTCATTTTCAATGCACAGCTTGCGCCTACACAGCCGAACCCTTGAATGACGACTCTCGCTCCGGCTTTTCCGCCTTTAAATTTCCATGCCTCATCTGCGGAAAATGCCACACCATAGCCTGTTACGACATCGTTTAAAAACAACCCGTCGATTTTTGTCGTCAACAGTTCATCGAAATCTTTTATCCCTTGCAGAACATTCGGATTCTGCTTCATTGATTTCGTTAGGGGGATATCAATGCCAAATTCATTAAATATTTTGAGTACATCTTCATATTTGGTACCTAAATCACTGCCTAACGATACCCCTATATCTATATAAGGCATCATCGCAATCAGAAATCTTCTTAACACTGCATATGCGTCTGGCGCTTTATAATCATAGGCAATGCCCGCTTTACAACCGCCAGTCGTCTCAGACTCACAGGCTACATACTTATAAGCCATCGCCTCGGCCAGCCTTTCGACCTCTTCTCTTGTAACCGTTGGGTGCATTCTTGTACCGCCGCCTGTGTATCCTTTTACAAAGTTATGGACGACCAGCCAGCCTTTAGCATCTGTTTCCGTATCATTCCATTCAACAACTATATATGGTTTTAACAACTATGATACCTCCCTTGCATGCCTTTTTTTTATTGGGTCCCGCCAACTTCCAATGTTAATTGTTAGACACTAGCTTTTCGTGTACTTCCTTCTTATCCTGGCCTACAGTTAGAATCTTTGGATTTACTGCAACTTCTATTACAGCCGGCAGCCCTGATGCAATCGCCCGTTGCAGCGCTGGCGCAAAATCAATATTTTTTTCAACCTTTTCACCATGCGCCCCAAATAAGCGGGCCAATCCGGCAAAATCAGGATTAGATAAGTCAGTTCCAACGGCCCGGTTTGGAAAATGCTTTTCTTGATGTGCTCGAATTGTTCCGTAAATATTGTTGTTCACAACAATTGATATGGTCGGAATTTTATACCTTACAGCGGTTTCAATCTCTTGGAGAGTCATCATGAAGCCGCCATCTCCTGAAATAGAAACAACCTGTTTGTGAGGCTGCGCCAGTTTTGCCCCAATAGCAGCAGGCAGTCCATATCCCATTGCACCCGACGTTGGCCCCACGTATGTGTTTTCTTGTTCAAAACGATAATATCTTGATAGCCATCCAAAAAAGTTGCCTGCATCATTTGTAATGATGGTATCCTTCGGCAGACAGACAGCCAGATCATGCATCAATCCGTCCATATCCACGAAATCTTCTGTGTAATCGAACTTCGGTTCAGAAAATTCAATATATTTATCGTGCAATTCTTTAAGATGATCTTCGCCTGAAATAAAAGATCCTGATTCTGGCGCTTGCAGTGCTTGTTCCAAAAAGCTCCTGGCATCCGCTTCTATGGCAAGCGAAGGAGCATACACTTTACCAAAAATATCGGGACAAATATCCACATGAATCAGCTTTGAATTTTTAGAAAGCAAGGTGTAATCTTGTGTTCCTACTTGAGAGAATCGTGTCCCTAATGCCAAAACTACATCTGCCTCCCGGATTGCATCAAGTAAATATTGGGGTGTCCCAAATCCAAGCCATCCTGCATAGCAAGGATGTGAGTTCGGAAACGCGTCAAAACGACGGAAAGCTGTAACGACAGGAAGTTTCATTGCCTCCACAAACTGTACAAGCAACCTATTGGCCTTAGAATGAATCACACCTCCGCCAGCAATCAATACGGGGCGCTCCGCGTTTCGTATCATATCCCTCGCCTGCTTCACATCTTCCATATGTGGTTGAGGAGGAAGCGAACGATATGAAGTGAATATGTTCAACTCTGCCTCGTCTTCCAACATGTCATGCGGCAAAGCCACTAATACAGGGCCCGGACGCCCGGATCTCGCAATATGGAAAGCACGTTGCAATAATTCCGGGATTCTTTCCACACGATCGATCTCTACCGTCCATTTACATAAATGACTGAAAAAACCCGTCAAATTCACTTCCTGGAATGCTTCCTTTTCTTTAAAAGGGCGTTCGACTTGGCCAATAAGCGCAACCAAAGGGGTTGAATCCTGAGCAGCAGTATGAATGCCGATAGCTAAGTTTGTAGCACCCACTGCACGCGTTGCCATACAGACTCCCACCTCTCCTGAAGCCTTGGCATACCCTTCCGCCATAAAAGAGGCACCTCCTTCATGCCTTGCGGAAATAAGTTCTATTTCAGGATGTTGGTATAGTGCATCCATTACACTAAGATAACTTTCACCTGGTACACAAAAAGCTTTTTTTACCCCTTCTTTAGCCATTACTTCTACGACTGCTCTTCCTCCACTGACTTTCATAATCAAGCCTCCCGCTTTCAAAAACGTGTTTTTATTCTATTAATCTATGATTATATGAATATTGGACTGATTCCCACTGTCATTTAACAAGCTTTTCCATTCCTGTAGCCTGTTTATTATCTTCTTTCATCCCAATTGAAGTTTTTCTTGTAACGGCACTCACTCCTAAAGTCACTGCGATGTTGATGAATAATACAGCTAACCCTACATCAAGATCTTGTATGGCTTGCGGCAGAGATGGAAATAATGTAGCAAGTGTCGTACCTGATGTGGTCAAGTACACAACAATTAGAATTCCAACGATCATTCCGGCAAATGCCCCTTGAACCGTGACAGGATTCTTTTTCCACAGACTGAAAAACAATGCTGGAAACAACTGTGCCATGAAGCTATATGCCATAAGATACAACGTAAAAATCGACTCCCCGCCATTGAACGTAAAATATAGAGTCACTATAGAAATGACAGGTACTAACATCCTGCTCAATCTTTGTAGCTGGTCATCCGATGTATTTGGCTTCCATACCTTATATACATTTTTTGAAAGTATCGTGGCCGTGGCCGTCAACACGAGTGAACTGGGAATAAGGGCGGCCATTGCCCCTGATGCTCCAATAACCCCGACAAACCAGGGATCAAATGACATCTTCGCCATTTTAAATAAAGCTAAATCTGCTTCTGCTCCTTGTAAATTCGGAACTTGGAGAATCGCAGAAAAACCAATAAATAACGAAAAAATGATGATTACTTGATAAATTGGCATAACCCCAGCATTCCAACGAAGTGATTTCGGACTTTTTGCAGAGAACACTCCCGCCAACATATGAGGAAACATATAGAATGCCAGTGCTGTCATGATCGTAGCTGATATAAACCAAGAGATACTCAAACCTTGTTCCGGGAAAATCAAAAATCCTTGTTTTGCTGTATCGATTGATTCAAACATCGGCTGTATACCACCGTAATAATGAATTGGAAAATAAATCCCCATAAAGACGACAACAGTCAGAATCATGATATCTTTAATGACCGCGGTCCACGCCACTCCATGCATCCCTGAAGCCGTTACATAAATCGTGATTGCAATTACCCCAACAACTATAGCCACATTCGGAGAAATGGACTCATAGGAGGCTTCCGATACGATTATTCCTAATCCTTTCAACTGCATGATCAGATATGGAATAATAGAAATGACGCTAATTACCGCCACAAGAACACCTAGAGCCGGACTGTTGTATTTTTTGTCATAAAAATCAGATTGAGAAATGACATTATTTTTTTGGGCATATCTCCAAATAGGCGGCAACAGCCAATAGGCGATTACAAAATAGAAGCAATTGAAAGCGTATAAGGCAGGAGGCATACCAGATCGATAAGCTCCTCCGCTTGCCCCCAAAAACGTATATGTCGTAAACATTTCACCTGCTATCAAGAAGAAGAGCAATAAGCTGCCGAAACCTCTTCCGCCAATAGCCCATTGTTCCAAACTCATATTTTTACCTTTTCGAGCTTGAAGCCCTAACGATATACACAAAACCAGAAAGAAAAGGATAACGAGCAGGGCTTCATTCATCAGTCTTCTTCCTCCTCGGTTGCAGGATCAAGTTTATTAGCGATTATCAAAAACACTGATGTAAGACAAACCCATAAAATAGCCCAAAAAAGAACGAATGGCATCCCTAAAACATAAGGTTCAATTCGATTGATAACCAAAAGCGAACCAAGTGCCGGTATTGCACTTATCACATAGACTATTTTCTTCATTTGTTCACCATCCTTATCAACAAATGCCAAACTTGAACCACCCAACCTGGTTTTCTGAAAAAACAGATAATCTTTCTGTATGATTACATGGACAGCCTTTTAATTAAGGGCTCATTTACTGCCCAATTCGGTTTCACGCCAGAAAGAACTTGTTCCACTTGCATGGCTGCATGTACAGCCATGCGTATCGAACCTTCCTTCGTCAATGCCGCATTATGAGGACTGACAATCACATTATCCAATTTAAAAAGGGGGTTCCATTTATCAGGAGGCTCAACTTCAAATACGTCTATTCCGGCACCGGCAATCTCGCCAGCTTGCAAAGCATTTACTAAATCAGCTTCCTTCACCACACCTCCCCTGGAAGCGTTTACAAAAAAGGAGGAAGTTTTCATCCAGGAAAACTCACGGCTCCCTATTATTCCTTTTGTTGTTTTCGTTAACGGCAGATGCAGACTAATAACATCAGCGTTCCTGAATACCCATTCTAAATCTGTTGCTATCTCCAGCTCAGAATTCGGTCTGGCTGTAACATAAGGGTCGTAGCCAATCACTTTCATATCGAAGCCTTCGGAAGCCTTTTTTGCCAGTATTCTGCCGATTCTCCCCAGTCCGATAATCCCCAAAGTCTTGCCTTCCAAGTCCATGCCAAAAAGTTGATTACGGATAGCAAAATTGCCGCTGCGCAGCTCTTTATCAGCCAAGCTTAAGTTTTTCGACAATGCTAAAATTAATGCCATTACATGTTCAGCTACAGAATTCGCATTAGCCTCTGGGGTATTTGTTACATATATGCCACGCTCTGTAGCGGCTTCGATATCGATATTGTCCAAGCCCACTCCATACTTAGCTATTACTTTGAGGTTTTCAGCTGCTGTAATAACTTCTCTATTTATTACAGCCGTCGATCTCGTCAGTACTGCATCACAGCCTTTGATTTCTTCAATAAGAATTTTTTGCGACAGATCAGACCCTACTTTAATCTTAAAGCCTTTTTCTACTAAAAAACGTTTCCCCTCTTCCTCAATATCTTGAGGAATATACACTAAATGACTCACATTGCCACCACCCTTTCATGTTAACCTTGAAGGAAAAATCTTTCCTACACCATTGTATATATACAATTATTGTGCCAACATAAAAAAGATCCGTTTATTCAAGAAAGAAGCCAATTCGATCTCAAACCAAGACATAAATAAAGTTAACAAATTGTTTCAAAATGAATTAATTTGTTTCATTACGCTTCAATTTGTTTCAATATTCAAATTTTTCATCTTTCTCCATAAAGTCGTCCGACTCATACCCAACTCAAAAGCAGCTTTTCCTTTGTTAAAATTCACCTTTATTAACGTTTGAACAATTCTTTCACGCTCGGATAAATGTATCCCAGGTAATATATCCATCTCTTCGTTTTGTTCCGAAAGCAGTATCTTCTTATTACTTTTATTCGGAAAATACATTTCGATATCGTACACATCAATTATCTTGTTCTTATAAAGAGCGCATAATCGCTCACAAAAATTTTGCAATTGGCGAATATTCCCTTCCCAATTCCCTTCACTCAGCCTTTTCATGGCAGTTTCCGAAATTTTGATTTGTTTTTGCTCCGAATGACCTTTCCGAATAAAGGCATTCACCAATAACGGAATATCTTCTCTGCGTTCCCGAAGCGGAGGCAATACAAGGTCCAGCACACTCAGGCGATAATATAGATCCTCCCGAAAGTCATTATTCTTTACCATTTGCATGAGGTCTTTGTTCGTTGCCGACACTATTCTCACATCAACCGGGATTACTTTATCATCACCTATGCGCATGATTTCACGCTCCTGCAGGACACGCAGCAGCCGGCTTTGCATTTTTGGGGAGATTTCTCCTATTTCATCTAAAAAAATCGTTCCTCTATGGGCCAGTTCAAAAAATCCTTGCTTTCCGCCTTTCATGGCTCCCGTGAAAGCTCCTTCTGCATATCCGAAAAGCTCACTTTCCAATAGATTTTCGGGAAGGGCTGCGCAATTAATGGCAACAAACGGGTTGTTTTTCCGGTTGCTATGATTATGTATGCTTTGGGCGAATATTTCCTTGCCCGTCCCAGTTTCTCCAATTATAAGAATGTTTGAATCCACTTCACTATAACGTTGAGCCGTTTCAATCGTCCTCTTGATTTCCGAACTCCGGTACAATATATCATCAAATGTGTACTTCGCTACATGTCCGCGTGAATGAAGCTTTCTAAAGAACTTCCCTTCCATCTCCTGAATGCGTGTAACATCTTGAAAGGCGACCATATCCCCCACTTTTTTACCCTTTAAAAATATCCCGACTTTTTTTACCGATAATTGAATGGATTGGTAAGCAACGGTATCTTTTTCGTATTCATCGTCGCTTAAAAGCATATTACGAAATTTTCCGGGCTTTATTATATCGTATACTGAATTTCCAATTAAGCTTCCCTTGGAAATGGCTAATATCTCCTGAGCGGCCGTATTGAATACGGATATTTGTCCTTTTAAATCTATTGCAATAACCCCTTCATAGGCATAATTAAGAATCGTTTGGTAACGCTTGGTCTTCTCCTGTTCCCTTCTGCTGACAAGAGCTACCCTTTTCGCCTCAATCAACGCCTGCCGAAATGATTCCTTTCCAGTATCAACCAGAATGGCTCCCAATCCTATCTCTTCAGCATATTTACAGGTACTTAACCCACTTAATACAACCTCACAGCCATCTCTGGCGGCTAAATCCACTAAACTGACTGAGGACTCGATATCATTTAATATATAGGACTGAATTGGCAAATCAACGATATCCGAAAGGTTTTCCACGCCATAAATCATATTCAAAGCTCCTATGACGGCCACTTTTTTACTTCCGAAACGTGCCTTGCAATCATGCAGGGAACGAATGAGGTCAATGCCCTGCACAGGTATATCAACGATAGGAATGGATTCATTGCATTCTTTTAATAGTTTCGTGATTAATCCCCTTGAGATGATTACATCGGCATCAAGCTTCAACTTCCCAATCTTATCGGCATCCTCAACTACCTCCTCTAAAACAAACTTCACTGAACCGTTACCATTGTTTTCCGATTCCTCTAACTTGTTGAACTCCTCAAATCTTTCAAAAGCATCCGTAATATACCCTCTGCGGGGAACAACGAGTTTTATTTTTATCAAAATACCCACCTCCAGCGTAAAATCAATTTGGCTTATTAGATGCAAGCTCTGGCAACCTGTTATTCTAGCCCAAGTCAATAAGGACGAGATATAATAAAGGTAGCTAATAAGCAATTTAAAGCCGCGATGAGAAAAGTAATGGCCATAAGTACGCTTGAAATTTTTTCTGCATTTTATTAAGATTTTTCATTTTGAAAAATAAAAAACCCTGTTATCCTGGGTTTTTAAGGATTCCGATTGATATTAATTATTACAAAAAGAATGGACATTCAAATCATCTCATTTAAACTTACTTTTCATTACCAGAAAACGATTTTCAACATCAACAACCGCATAATGATCCTTATGGCGAAATTCATCATGCCTCTTTAATTTCTTAAAGCGGCTTCCATCTACGTTATTTCCCATAATTCCCCTTCCTTTCACGCTAACAGGACTATATTCCTTTTATTCTTCATACAAATGTAGAATTCCTCTTGATTTATTGTTACGGACAATAAAATTAGTCTACAAACATTTTAACCCCGTTCAAGAAATCCTGAACGGGGTTTTTCAATAAATAATGGTTTTGAGTTTTTGTGGGCATTGAGCTCAGTTGTCAAACTTCGTAAATCTGTTCATTCGAGGGGCTTTACTTACGAACTTAAAAGGGATCGGCGATGACAAGGATTTTCCCTGCCTTAATATCCTCTACGTATTGATCGACTTCGGCTTCCTCCAGCCCAATGTCCAATAATGGCTTTCTCAATCCGCCTGCTCCCGATGCTGCCCCGGCTGCAGCTCCCCCAAAAGTGGCGAAAATCGGTCCTGCTGCCAATATCGGACCTATTCCTGGTACGGCCAATGCACTCATTCCAATAAGCAGTCCTGTCAATCCGACCGCTCCGCCGGCAGCTGCCCCAGCTACTAATCCATCAGTCTTTGCCGGGCTGACTTCCTCGGCTTCATTTGGTAATTTATCAATATTTTTTGCCAATACTGATATTTGATCGGATGTATATCCTTGTTCCTTTAAATTTCCGACTGCTGAAATCGCTTCATTTTCATTTTCATATATTGCTATAAACCTCTTGTCCATGGTATCTGCTCCTTTAAAAGTAATGTATTATACAATACCCTTAATTGAGTTTTAATAACCTTCCATGAATGAAATGAATTCTATTCCCGGATTTGCCCCTGGCCATAAATGAAGTACTTGCTTGATGTTAATGCAGGTAAACCCATTGGTCCGCGCGCATGCAGCTTTTGTGTGGAAATGCCGATTTCTGCGCCATAACCGAATTCAAAGCCGTCGGTGAAACGGGTGGAAGCATTGTGATAAACGGCTGCGGCATCCACTTTATTCAAAAATGCAGAAGCATTTTGTTCATCCCTCGTTAGGATTGCTTCAGAATGCTTGGAACCGTATCGGTTTATGTGATCAATGGCATCGGATACACCTTTTACGGTTTTCACGCTGATTTTTAAAGCAAGGTACTCAGTTGACCAATCTTCCTCCGTAGCCGTTTTTGCTCTCGGAAAGACGCTGCAAACCGCTTCATCTCCAAATACTTCAATACCCTTTTCGTCCAGGAGTTCCAAAATACGCACTCCATTTTCTTTAAACCATTCTTCATGGATTAGAAGCCCCTCGATAGCATTGCATACGGAAGGGCGCTGAGTTTTACCGTTTAAGACAATTTTCTCGGCCATCGTGATATCTGCGGTCTGATCGATGAAGATATGGCAATTGCCTGCACCTGTTTCAAGGACGGGAACAGTGGACTCCTTAATGACCGTTTCAATTAAATTCTTTCCGCCTCGTGGAATCAAAACATCTAAATACTCATTAAGATGAAAAATTTCCTTAGCGGTTTCACGACTTGTATCCTCGATCAACTGAACAGCTTCTACTGGGATTTCCGTATTCTCTAATGCTTTATGAATGGAAGAGACTAGTGCCATATTGGAGTATTTGGCTGACGAGCTGCCTCTTAAGATGACAGCATTCCCCGTTTTCAAGGATAATGTAGCTGCATCGATGGTCACATTCGGCCTTGCTTCATAAATCATCCCGATTACCCCGATCGGCACCCGTAACTTTTTAATCAGCAAACCATTTTCTTTTTCGATCGTCTCCAATTGTTCCCCAATTGGATCATTTAATTCGATTAGAAGCTCAATGGCCGCTGCCATGTCATCAATACGGTTACCATTCAACATAATTCGATCTAATATAGACTCACTGAAGCCTTTTTTCCTGCCTTCTTCCAGATCCTTTTGATTTTCCTTTATCAAAAAGTCTTTATCGATAATAAGTTGCTTAGCAATTTTTCCAAGTGCCTCATTTTTCTTTTCCGTACTTAATCCGATTAACTGATAACTGGCTTTTTTGGCTGCCTTTCCTTTCGCTGTCACTTCACTCATTTCCCAAATTCCCCCTTTTCTTTCATGAAATTGATTTTTTTATGCTTTCACCCATTTATCACGATGAATTACTTCTATGGAAGTGATCACAAGCTCGGATGTCCTCTTTCCCATGGCCTGTTTTAATTCTTCGTCGGAATAAAGGACCTCCCCCCTCCCTAATAATCCATTTACACCAAAGACTTCGACAACATCGCCCTTGTTGAAGGCTCCTTTAATTTCATAAATCCCAGCTGGCAGCAGACTGCTGCCATTTGAAACTAGAGCCCTTTCGGCACCTTCATCAACGAAAATTTTTCCGGAAACTTGTGAATGAAGGGATATCCATTGTTTGTTTTTCGTTACCATCGTCATGTCTTCATTCCCTATATATGTGCCATCACCATTGCCTTCAAGGATAGTTAGAAGTTTATCACTCCCCAAACCAGATCCGATGAATACTTTCACCCCTAGTGACAATGCTGTTTGCGCTGCAATCAGCTTCGATTTCATGCCCCCGGTTCCGACATTAGATCCTGCGCCTTCTGCCATTTGCAATAAATCCGCCGTTACCTCGGATAATTCATCAAATCGTTTCGCCCCTGGATTTGTCTGTGGATTGGAATCATAGAGCCCATTAATGTCCGTTAATATGATCAAGTTCGTGGCGTGGACTAACCCGCTTACCAGAGCGGATAGCATATCATTATCACCAAAAGTCAACTCCTCGACCGATACTGTATCATTTTCATTTATAATCGGAAGGATGCCGCGTTCAAGCAATTCCATCAATGTCGCATATGCATTTTTATATCTATCTTTTTTCGAGAAATCTTTCCTAGTTAATAAAATCTGCGCCGGAACGATTCCAAAGTTCCCTAATTGTTCCATATATGATTGAATCAATAGGCTTTGCCCCACCGCTGCAGCAGCTTGTTTCCCTTTGAGCGTGACAGGTCGCGTAGGGTAGCCGAGCTTGCGAAAACCTGTCGCTACAGCACCAGATGAAACAAGGACAACTTCATGCCCCGCTTTCCTTAACGCTGCCACTGCCTGGATATGATCGGAAAATTTGTTTTGGTCGATTTCACCTTTTGTGTTGGTCAAAGAACTACTTCCTATCTTTACAACGATGCGTTTCTTTTCCATCGATAACTTCCTCCAATAAATATCTAAGACATGAAAAAAAGCCCTTTTCATCCTCGAAATAAGGACGAAAAGGGCTGCTCTCCGTGGTACCACCTTCATTGAATGCAAGTTCATGCATCCCACTTTGCCTGATAACGCCAGGATTTGCGCCTATGTTTTGCATAGGACTCAAGAAGCAGGTTCTGCGCATTCCTGTCGCGGGTCTTCCAGCAATTGACGCCGCTCTCTGTCACAGTGATTCTCGCATACTAATCTTCTCTCAACGTTCATTGTTTTAATATAGTATGCAAAATTATCTGCTTGATGTCAATAACATTCCTGCGATGAATGAACCTTATAAGGCAATTGCCGGGCCGAAGAACTCATAGTGAATTTTATCCGTATCTATCCCCAATTCCTTCAGGTAAGTGATGATCGCCTTCATGAAAGGAACAGGGCCACACACATAATAATCAGCCTCGGGTTTAACAAAACTGCTCAATAATTCCTTATCAATATATCCTTCCTTTTCAAAATTCGGCAGGTTCTTATCATCCTCACTCGGACTTTTAAAAACAAAGGATAATTGATAGTTGATAAGCTTGTGGCCTAGTTCTGTCAGTTCCATTCTGAACGGCTGTAGATTGCCATTTTCGGTTGCATGTATGAATTGTACATCACGATCAGGTGTTTGTTCAGCTACCGCATTTACCATGCTCATGAAAGGCGTTATGCCAACGCCTCCGCTCAAGAATACTGCCGGTGTTCGTTTATCCAAGTCGATGGTGAAATCACCTGCAGGAGCCGTTACGTCAATACTGTCACCCATCTGAATGGATTCATGCAAGTAGTTTGAGACCATTCCATCAGGAGAGGTTCCCGGTTTTTCCTTTTTAACGGAAATACGGAAGTAATCTTTTCCCGGAACATCAGATAAACTATACTGACGGTTGAATAAATAGCGTTCACCCGGTATCTCGATCCGAACGGTAATATATTGTCCTGGAAGAAATGCCGGAACCACATCTCCATCTGATGGCTTTAGATAAAAGGATGTGATTACGTCACTTTCCCGTACTTTTTCCACCACTGTGAATTGTTTGAAATCAGACCATCCTCCGACCTGATTGGAAGCTTCGTCATAGATTTCCTTTTCGATGCTAATGAAAACATCCGCAATGACTCCATACGCCTCTCCCCAAGCTTGAAGGATTTCTTCTGTAGCCGAATCTTGTAACACTTCCTTGATTGCGCCTAATAGGTGTTCTCCAACAATTGGATAATGTTCGGGTTTGACTGCAAGACTTCTATGCTTTTGTGCTATTTGCTTCACGGCAGGTATTATCGTTTCAAGTTGATCTATATATTTAGCTGCTGCCAAAACCGTGTTGGAAAGTGCAGTTTGCTGGCGCCCCTTTTTTTGATTGGCATGATTAAAAACATTTAATAATTCAGGATGTGCTTCGAAAAGATTTTTATAGAATACAGTTGTGATAGTTGTACCATGCACTTCTAATACAGGTACGGTTGATTTGATAATATCGATAGTTTTCTGGGATAGCATAGGTAAACCCCTTCTCATAAACAAGTATTTTAAATACATGTTTATATTAGAACTTAAATGCATTAAAAGCAATATTTTTTATACATCTTTTCAGATAATAAGTTTTCATGTTTATAAAATGTTCACATTTATGATATAGTCAAATGGGGATAGAATGTGAGGCGATAAACATGAGGTTGACGAGTTATTCCGATTACTCACTTAGAGTTTTGATTTACCTGGCTACCCACGACCAAAGCAAATTATCTAATATCAAAGAGATTTCTGAAGTATATCAACTGTCTAAAAATCATTTGATGAAAATTGTTCATAATCTAGGTAAATTAGGCTATATCGAGACGATACGTGGAAGAAATGGCGGTTTCCGGCTTGCAAAATCCCCTGCTGAAATAAATGTAGGGGAACTAGTGCGGAGAACCGAAGAAGATTTTTATCTAGTGGAATGTTTTAAAGATCACGATAACTGTGTGATTTCTCCCGTTTGTTCATTGAAATTTGTCCTTAACAATGCCTTGGATGCTTTTCTTCAAGTCCTTGATCAATATACGATTGCAGACTTCAGCGAAAATAAAGTAATGCTCAAAACCTATTTTGATTCGGTAAAGCAGAATGACGAAGAGCCCGATTTTTTATAATCGGGCTTTTTTCCATTAACCGATGATTCGTTCGATTTGCCATTCTTTTTCCATCCGCAAATCTATGATCTCTGTACCGGTTTTCAATAAAGCTTTAAGGGGATCGTATGGATCGATCATGATAATCGTCCCGAACCGTCCATTGGTAAGCATGACTTCTTTTCCTACCAACGTGGACATTAATCGGCTTACAAGCTCCATTAGGATCTCAGGATTGAATTTACTGAACATATCCCTGTTCATTTGCTCGATCACCTTATAAAACGGCATGGCCTGATGATATACACGATTTGATGACATCGCGTGGAATACATCGGCTATAGCGACGATTTTCGCATGTAGATGGATATCCTTTCCACCCAGCCCTAGAGGATAGCCTTGCCCATCTTCCCGTTCATGGTGCTGGAGGGCTGTTAATGCAATCGATGGTGGGATTCCAGGGATATTTTTAAGTAATTCATACCCATAAATGGCATGGCGTTTCATCTCTTCATACTCTGCCTCATTCAGTTTACCCGTTTTTTCCAATATACTATCCGGAATCTTGGTTTTACCCACGTCATGCAGCATGGCTGCCAATGTCAGGGCTGAAAGGTTTTCTTTAGATATTCCAAGCTTCATCCCTAGATAAGTGGCGATGATCCCGACACCGATATTATGCCGATACGTGTATTCGTTATCTGCATGCAGCTCATCGAAAAGGGAATAAATATCAGGATTCATAGCAGCTTCTGCAATGACAGGTGCAACTTTTGCTTTAATCAATACAATCTTTTCAAGCTGTATTTTTCCTTCTTTACGTATATCTTGAAAGATGTTTTTCAATTGAAGAGAAGCTTCGTTGATTCTATCCTGAATATTTACGTTAGGTTGTGCATGATTTACTCTTAAAGCAAATGCATCTTTTTTCAATTCTTCCCTTATTAAATCAATTTGGGGTATGGTAAGAGGCTGTTTCACAAGCTTCCCTCTTCTATTTTTCATCGCTCTCACACTTTTCTCTATTTTTTACCTATAATACCATATCCTTCATTGCCTTGTGTCTTAATGAAAGCAATTTTTGGGCACTTAAGTTCGGTCACTAAGTTCATTGCCCAGCTGTTTTAATTTTTCACCAACCGTGCATTCTGAAATACAGAACTGATGGGCATACGTACGCCCCTTCTCTTTTCGAAAATGCTTTCTTAAAAAACAATCTTGGCAAAATGAAGCGAGAACATCTTCCACTTCTTCATATATTTTTTTCCTGTTCATCGTTGTTATGGCTCCTTTGACCCAGCAATTTCTATTTTACTGAAAATGTCTTTTCCTTGTAGTGCAAGTGTGGCCAGGCGATCGGCTTCCTGGTTTTCCTTTCGGGAAATCGGCTTGCAGACGGGAATGATCTTTAATTTATCCAGTTTCGCTTCAATGCGGTCCAGCCATTTATTTAAGTTTTCTTCCATACAGGGCCATTCACCGGAAAGTTGATTTAAGACGACGAGAGAATCCCCTTTAAAGACACAGCTTTGATGGTGGATTCCAAGTTCGTCCATCTGCCTGACCGCTTCATGAAAAGCCGCATATTCAGCTTCATTATTGGATTCGAATTGCTCCAATTTCACATTGCTCCGTAACCGCCAGAACTTCTTTCCTTGTCGATAATAAATGGCAACACCAATTCCTGCCACCTTTTCATCTTTTTGAAAACCTCCATCAAAGAAAACCGTCACATCCTGCGGTTCTTCCTCAATTTCCGTCAGGAGTTTCTTTAACTCCTTCTTGGTCCATGTTGTATCGAATTCATCCTTGAATTCCACTTCTTTCAGCCTTCCTGCCTTTTCAAGATCTTCTGTAATGACCAGTGCAGTCCCGGCATCAAGCCAATCCGAAACGAAATCGGCAGATGGTTTTTTTGAAGCTTGATATGTCCATTGCATAATTACCTTCAAAGATTTCCAGCTCCTTATCCATTCACGATTCATGCAGAACAGCTTACAATTTTCATACCTTTTTTTCGTCATACCCTTTATAATATATTGTAAGCATTTTAAACACTCTTTTTAATTATAGTTCCCATATGAGCCTGAAATTCTCATGTTCAATCTTAATTTTAAAAGGAACGTTTTTATATCGAACATTTTAACAGTTAAACTCGAGGAGGAGCACATCTTGATCGAAGTGTATATTGATGGTGCCAGTGCGGGCAATCCAGGGCCTAGCGGTGCAGGTGTTTTCATAAATAATAACGGTGTGGTCGAGAGGCATTCCTTTCCGCTTGGGAATATGGAAAACCATGAAGCGGAGTACCATGCCTTAATCAAAGCATTGGAAATTTGTGTGGCCAATAAGTATCAAGTCGTTTCTTTTCGTACGGACTCCCAAGCCATCAACCAAGCCATTGAAAAAAGATTTGCAAAGAATAAATATGCACTTTTGCTGGAACGGGCGTTAAAGCTTTCCGACAAGCTTGATTTATTTTTCATGAAATGGATTCCAAATATCGAAAATAAGTCCGCAGATGAGTTGGCGAGACGGGCCATTCGATTGAATAAGGCTGAGGAAATTCATGAACAAGACAGCTGATTTTTCATTATTATTCGTTGTATTCATCTGGGGCGTCACTTTTGTCATGGTCCAAAATGCGCTATCTTTTCTTGACCCCTTCACCTTTAATGCCGTCCGTTTTTTCATGGCGTTCGTATTCTTGCTCATCCCTTATTTATTGACTCTACACAAAAAGGGAAAAAACGGGAGCAAGGGCCTTTTTAAAGCTGGGTTTCATATTGGTGTATGGCTTTTTCTCGGTTATGGGCTTCAAACGATCGGATTGAATTATACAACGCCTGCAAAGACTGGCTTTATAACAGGATTAAGTGTTGTCATGGTACCTGTTTTTTCCCTGCTGCTTTTAAAGCATAGGCTTTCCCGCAATACCATAATAGGTGTCGCAGCCGCAACCATCGGACTTTATTTAATGACTTTCGCTGACCGCTCCAATTTGAATATCGGTGATTTACTTGTATTTTTATGTGCAATCAGTTTTGCCATGCAAATCATTACTACCGCTAAATATGCCAAGACACTTCCCGCTTTACCGCTGACGTTGATTCAGGTTTCCACCGTATCTTTATTATCATTTGTTTCAGCTTTCATTTTCAAAGAGAATCATTCCGTCATCTTCAGCTCAGAGGTCATGTTTCAAAAGGATGTATGGACTGCTTTGTTGGTTACGGCAGCCCTTGCCACGGCCTTCGCCTTTTTCGCACAAACCTTCTTCCAAGCCTATACGACACCTACAAGAGTGGCGCTGATCTTTTCAATGGAACCGGTTTTTGCAGCGTTATCCTCATACATATTGATAGGGGAACAATTGACTTCCGCTTCCATCATCGGCTGCGCATTCATATTCTTGGGAATGATTTTTGCAGAACTGCCTGTTAAGAAAAAGAAATCGGTGACACAGGAGTTTTCTTGAAAAGCCCAATAAAATAAATCGGACTTCCAGTTACGAAGTCCGATTTATTTAAGTAGCCCCTGTTCTTTTGCAAACGATACCGCTGCACTACGCGTTTCAATGCCATTTTGTTTTAAGTTTTCCAAAAAGGAGATATAAAAGCTGCCATCAAAATTCTTTTGTACCTTCAATGTCAACTCTATTGCTGCATTGACTAAAATATCACTTGCATCCGTGTAGCGCTTACCAAAATAAATAAAACCAATCGCGTCATTACCAAAAGTGAATCCCTTACCCTCTAAAAAACTAACATACTCTTCAGTTGATTTCGCCACTTCTGCATCCACTCCATACTTCATGCCTTATTTTCATCTTACCGTATATCAAAGAATTTGACTATCCATTTTTCGACAAAAAAATCATCGTACAAAATAAAGGACCTCCCATTAGGAAGGTCCCAGACTGTACAATTTGAACGTTGATTGGAACGTAGGGCACTCGCTTTCCGTGGGCGGTCCGGGAGCCTCCTCGGCGCAAATGCCTGCGGGGTCTCCCTTCGACGCACTTTTCTAAGCAGGGGTCTCGTACCTTCCGTTCCAATCAACTTTGTTTCACCTATTAGAAACTTAAGGTGATGTATCATCTCGTCAACATCAAGCTGTAAAACCTATATATGCGAAAAGCAATTAAAGATTGAACGTGTATTCGGAGATTCAAAAGAAAAGCATGATATGCATTGGACTGCTTTAAGGGGGTTCTTAAAAAATTGTCGATTCAGGCGATGCTAACTTTCGCTGGCATTAATTTAAAGAAGGTGGCCAATCGTTTAATGGCAAGTTCCAAAATGGTCTAACATAGTGGGCTAGTAGAGCCCCAATCTCTTAAATTCAGGCGAAAATTTAAAGGGAATTCCAAAAGGGGGCTCCCATGTGGGAGCTCCTCTTTTTTGATTAGATCATTCGCAGTAAAGTCCTGAATTCATGATCCCTAGCCAGATTTTTGACCTTTTCGCGATCATACTGATAGACCGCATCGTCCAAAGGACATGAAATTGGTACATCACATTTTATTTCTGCTAGCTTTCTGGATAAATGAAGCATATCGACAGCGGATTCAATTTTAGCCCGTTGCCCATTCGTCAATGAAGCAACATTTTCAAGAATGCCTTCGATACTTTGATACTGTATCAATAATTTCAATGCTGTCTTCTCCCCAATTCCTTTAACCCCGGGATAGTTATCAGCTGTATCACCCATTAAAGCCTTTAAATCGATCATTTGCCTTGGTGTAATCCCTTTCCACTCAAAAAAGCTATCGGGATTATGCACCTCATAGTTACCATACCCTTTTTTTAACAATAGTACGGAAATGTTTTCATCTATTAACTGAAGCATATCTTGGTCGCCAGTCAATATACCCACTCGGCTATGCTGTGCAGATGCTTTGGCAATTGTCCCGATACAGTCATCCGCCTCATAACCAGAGAGTCCTATGTTAGGGATATCGAATGCTTCAACCGCTTTTTTCGCTAAGTCGAATTGAGGAATCATTTCGACTGGAGCTTCTGATCGATTCGCCTTGTATCCATCAAATAATTCATTTCTGAAAGTCTTGCTGCCCATATCCCAACATACCGCTACATGACTGGGTGAAAAGTGATTCACCGCCGTCAGCATATGCTTCAAAAAACCTTGAACGGCATTTGTCGGGATGCCTTTGGAGTTAATCATGAATTGACCAGTAACGGCCGTTGCATAAAAAGCTCTAAATAGAAGCGCCATTCCATCGACAAGCATAAAGGATGGATGCTGCTCATTTTCTTTCATTAACACATTATCACCTCTATCATGATGTACTTCCATTTTAACATAACTGTCCCTTTTTTTAAGGATTGTTTAATTGGAAAAAATATTATTCAATTGGATTATCATCATACGAGATCCAGTCACTGAAACTGCCAATATAAATCTTCACATCTTTAAAGCCCGCTTCTTTCAGGGCGATATAATTGGGTGAGGCCGTCACACCTGAACCGCAGTACACAATGATTTCCTTATCTTCACCGATGCTTGTGAAATTCGACTGAAGATCTTCCTTCTTTTTAAAATAGCCATTTTCCAGAACGTTCGTCCAAACCTTATTTATTGCACCAGGTATATGGCCGGCTTTTTTATCAATTGGTTCCTCGATTCCCTCGTAGCGCTTAGATTCTCGTGAATCCATTAATACGATATCGTCAGGTCTATTCAAAGTGTAATCCTTCACTTCTCGAAAAGATGCAAAAACGTGCTCATTTATATCGATATGATATTCGGTTGGCATATAATTCATTTGAATCGAGTCAATCGGATAGCCCGCATCCCTCCAGGCGCGATATCCCCCGTTCAGGACAAAGACTTTCTGATGCCCAAGGTAGCTTAGCAACCAGACAAACCTGGAAGCAAAAGAACCTTCCCCGCCATCATAAGCGATAAGTACAGTATCGTTGGTGATTCCACTTGATTCCAGTTTACCTTTAATGGTTTCCAGGTCAGGGAGAGGATGTCTTCCGCCATGCTCTTGAACCTGACCAGACAAGTCCTTTTCAAGATCGAAATAAACAGCGCCTGAAATATGGTCTTTCTTGTAATCATTATACCCTGCATCAGGAGAGCCTAGTTGAAAGCGGCAGTCACAAATCCTGATATCCCTGGAATTCAACAACGGCAACAGCTCTTCTTTATCGATTATAAAACTCATCTCATATCCCCCTATTCCAAAATGGCCCAAATTAATTCATTAAGTTCCATTTCCATGTTCTTCCCTTGATGTAGCTTAGTTATCTCATTCTTTATGGAAAGTGATTTCCCTTCTATCAGCGAAAGATTATTTTCACCTTCATCGTTGCTTATACATTCTTCCATTTGTTTTGCTTTAAATATCCGGGTCATCCTGTTTTTCATTCCTTGATCCGTTGAAACCGAATCAAGTAATTCCCATACCGATAATGGTGGCAGCGAACCCCGTTGGATGATATATTCAAGGGCTAAATACGAGCGGTATACTTGTACCCATATTTTTAGCTCTTTTCTTTCGGAACCCCTTGTTTTTGTCACTTGTTGAAGATTGTCGCTCATCATCCGATAGTAATGGTGCCCCAGTGCCTTTTTGGAATAGCAATCCGCTATCAAACCAGTCATCTTCCTATCATAATCCGGATGGGTTATCAACCTGATAGGTGACTGAAACAATTCAAATAGAGCAGGGTTACTCTTTAAGGTAAGTCGGGATGATTTAAAGAGATCCCAGCCTTCCATATCAAATAGGCCTTCTTTCACTTGAATGACCTCAACTGGCTGACTCAAGCTCAAGTATGATCGCTTATCATTATGAACATATATAAACCGAACATCGTAATCCGATTGGACCGATGATAAACCAAAAGAATGGCTGCCAGTAACAGCAGCCATCAATATGGTTATATCCTCATTCTTTTCCAGGTATCTCAAGCGTGAAATAAGGTTTTCTTTCATGAATGAACCCCGTTTCTATTTCGAATGCATTTTAGCCAATTCCGCTACAGCATTTTCATAATACGGTAAATCAACCGTTTCCTCCAATGCTGCACGTAAACCTGCAAAGATATCCGATACTTCCATCTTAAACTCTTTTTGAATCGCGAGTAGCTCTTGATCGAGGACTTCATTATACATTTCGAAAATCCGCTCACTCTGTTCTTTTGCATATATAAGGGCAGGTTCATCCAAACGCTTCTGAAGACCTTCACTCATTTTCGCTTTTTCATTCTTTTCAAAGAAAGATTTTGGATTCTTGAATAATGACAATTCCTTTTTGAATTCCCCTGTATCCAATTGGGCAAAAGCTCCAGTGAATTCAAGGGATTCCCTCTCATTGGGTTCATATGGCTGTAATGAAAGGGTTCTTCTTATTTTTTGCATCTGCTGAAGCAAACTGCCCTGTTTCTCATTCAGTAATTTATTTACGAACATTTCCGTCCTTAAAGCCGTTGCCCGCATTTCCTGGGCAAGGTCAAAGCCTAACGCATCCAATAAGTTCTTCATCGATTGCTTGAGGACAATTTTCAGATCGCCTCCATCATCTTTTAAAACAGCTGGATTGAACGATTCTTTGAAGAAATCATTAAACCGGAAGAAGACCCGTTGTTTACTATAGAAAGTCAATTCGTCTATCTCTTTTTTCAACCGTTGCTTTTCGGCATCCCCTTTAATGACTGAAAGGAGTTCTGAAATGGCCTGTGACTCATGAGAAAGTGTCTCCAGGGCTTTTCGTTTCGCTTTCTCATCCTGTCTGGAAGCTGTAATTACATCTCGTAGCAATTCTTCGGTTCTTTTTACAGCCGCTTGAGCCGATTCAATCGCAAGTCCAGTTAAATCGTTTTCTATGAAAGAATCGAATTGGCCTTGGAATTCCATGATTCCGCTATTAGGAAGGAATGAATGCTTAAACGAACCAGGCGTTTGTTTTTCCATCAACGCCCCCTTACTCGTAAGCGGGAACAGTTTTGGAAAACGGATACCGAATCCATTCAATTGATCTGTGACATAATCCATCACTTCGTCCAATTCGTCAGTCGTTTGTGCCAGGTCGACTGCATTGACGATGAAAAACATCTTATCCATAGCGAAAGAATCTTTCACACGTCCAAGCTGTATCAGGAACTCCCTGTCTGCCCGGGAAAATGGATGATTATAATAAGTCACGAATAGGATGGCGTCCGAATTCTTAATATATTCGAAAGCTGCTCCAGTATGGCGTGCATTAATCGAATCGGCCCCAGGTGTGTCAACAAGGACCATCCCCTGCTTTGTCATTTCACAGTCATAACGCAATTCGATCAGATCAACAAGACATGACTTGGACTCTTCCGCAGCAAACCGTTTAAATCCTTCAAGGTCTACCGTAACCACATTTCCTAAATCATTTTGGTACTCGGGAAGCCCTTGATGAAACGCCCTAAGAAACGATAAGTGCGTTTTACCCTTATCAACTTCCCCTGCCTTCGCAATGATTTGCCCTGCTAGTTGAAGTGCTTCATCCAGAGTTTTTGCCGATTTATCAAAAGCTGCCAATGCCAGGCTTACATCTTCCAACAGCATCGCTTCTGTCTTTAATTTGACGGTTGCCGTTCCATGTGGATGCTCAGCGTCCGAAGACATGATTTTGTTGATTGCGGCAGTTGTCGGATTTGGTGAGACAGGAAGGACGCTTTCTCCCATCAAAGCATTGGCAAAGGAAGATTTACCCGCACTGAATGCACCGAAGAGGGCAACCGTGAACGTCTGTTGTTCCAAGCGATTTGCCTTCTCTTTCAATTCTTTATAAAGCGATTGAAACCCTCTCAGAGGTTGGATCAGCCCGGCCGCCTGTTTTAAACTCGCTGCAGTCTCCATCAGCTTTTCTTTTCCGCGTAAATCAGTAGCATCAGATGAAGAAACAGTCACGGAAGGTACAGCTTCCTTGAGTTCTTTAACATGATCACTTACAGATTGTTCGTTGACAGACCTTGAATTACTTACTTTATCGGTTGTCATGATTTTGACTGTAATATTTTTTTCCTCTTCATTCCATTGAGTTAACAGCATATCGATTTCACGCTCATCGACCAATGATTCAGTTTGATGGGCAATGGCATCTAAACGTTCCGTTTGGTACTCGATTTCCGCGTTCATCGCAGCAGTAACTTTAAGAGCTTCCGCAAATTCCGAAAAACCTTCAAGTTCCTTATCGATGGAGATAGACTGCCGTTCCACAATTCCTTCCATAACGGTAACCATATCATTCAAAAATCCTTCTGATACATCACGTGCTTTCTTTTTAATGGCTGATGCTAAATCATTCGTATAGTTTAAAACGTATTCACCCGTAATATCGACTTGAGGCTTCAAAGAGTTTTTTATGTAAGATTCCGTTACCTCGATCTGAAGCACCTGAGCCTTACTTTCAAGTGTTGAATCATGGATTTCCGCTTGATTAAGCGTTTTAACCGCCAGTTCTTTAAGATGCCATTCAAGCTGGGTTTTTACCTTTTCTTGTAGATCGCTCAAGAACGCCTTAATACGTGCCTCACGTTCGGCATCCGTTTTTTTCTTGGCAAATAATAGACCCATTTTAAAGTCCGGCTGGGCCGATTCCAAGAATGATTTACCTAAGTCCCGTGTTGCCGCCGGCATGATGTATGCGCCTTTTAAAATGGTTTCCAATGCATCGGCATACTGGACCTTGATTTCCTCTATGCGTCCAGTCAATGATTTTTTTTCTTTCAATAGGCTGTCCACCTGATTCGTCAGGTGTATCCGTTCTTCATGAGGAAGTTCTGATAATACTTCGAAAGCATCGGCATGTTCCTCTTCATACTGCTCCTTCAGCCAATTAAGATGTCTTTCGACAAGAGCATTAGCCGATTGCATGATGGCATCTTTCCCATCATTTAAACCTTTGCCCGCCATTTCATATATGAATTGCTTGACCACTTCTATTTCATTTTCGGTATTGTTCAAGTCTCTTACGGATGTATAAAAAATACCATCAGGATATACATTCCAGTTCGCAAAAGCTTCAGAAACGGAAAGCTTGAAGTCTTGAAAGCCAAGCTCATTCTCATCATGCTTATCGATCATATTGATAATTAAATATGTCGGTTTTTCAGCCTCCAACAATTCTTTCGTGAATAGGAAGTTCACTTCTGATTGGACGTGATTGTAGTCCATGACATAAAAGACGACATCAGCTAGATGCAAGGCAGATTCCGTAGAAACTCTATGTGCATCGTCTGTCGAATCGATTCCTGGCGTATCCATGATCGCACATGAATCCGGCAGTGAAAAATCATTGGAACTTATCGTTATTGCCGATACAGAATCTCCATCCTTGGCAAATTTCTTGACCTCTTTAAAGTCATAAGGTGCAGGAAATAAGACTGGTGGCTGATGATGGTAAAAGACTTTGGCATAGTCTTCCCCTTTTTGTACTTTTACCGTATTTGCACTTGTTGGAATCGGACTTGAAGGCAATACTTGATCACCCAGGAAAAAGTTGATCATACTAGATTTCCCCGCTGAAAAATGCCCGCAAAAAGCGATGATGAACTCCTCTTTATTCACTTTCATAATTAACTGTTTCATTTTATCTGCATTGCCTGTATCACCTGCCGATTGAAATTTCTCATACATGGCAGTCAAAATCCCCAATTTGGACTGTTGCTTTAACGTTTCTTGAATCATGAATCCATACCCCTTAATCTATCGTCATTTTGATAATCTTATTGTAAACGATTTCGTTTATTATTCATACCGTCAGCTTTATTTTACTATATGATTCATTACAGGCCATGTTCAAAAAAAAACCACCAATTGGTGGATTCGCTCAGTTTGATCATATTATTAAAAACGCAAAAAAAAAACCAGGATGTTTACCTGGTTGTTGGGGTGGGGTTAAAAGCAGCTCGGTTTTCCATCGGTGACTCGGTATAAGGTTTTACTGCCTTTGCCGGTTTTTGTATATTATTCAATACATGTTTCATCACAAAACCATATGTAGCGATTGTCAATAAAATGAATACCCAAACCATTACCAACACCATCCTCTTTTATATTGATTAGCTTTTAGTTTTTAGTTTTTAGTTAAAATAACTGATTGAAATCCGAATGAGAATAATTTTCATCTTCATTTAGAATCTTATCACGAACGATAATCATTTTCAATAAGTAATTAAATTTTTTTATTATTCTCCCTTAAAAACCGTAGAATATTCCGTATGTTCCTTTAATGCCTTCTCTTCCAGTGGGATTCTTACCGTCATCATCCAAACATTCAATAAACTAAAGATGATAGCAGTATAATATGCATTGAATAATAAGGAAATAACTAAAATCTCAGTTGCCACTATGATATAGTTCGGATGTTTGAAAAATTTATAAGGACCTTTAATGACCACATCGGCATCAGGAACCACTATGATTTTTGTATTCCAATGTTTTCCCAATGAACGGATTACCCAAATCCTTCCTGACTGCGCAATTAGAAAAAAGGGCAGCCAAATTGGCCAAAGTCCAGATATATCCATTTCAAGACCGACCACTTCAATAATGAGAACAATAAAAAAACTAAGATGCATCAGAACCATCCATTTGTAATGGGACTCACCGTATTCTATTGCTCCCCCAGCTTTCAACTGTTTTTCATTTTGTTTGGCGATATATAATTCAACAAGGCGCTGTATAGCGATCAAGATAATGAAAATGGCGAAGATCATCACTTCCACCTCATTAACACAAGTTCAGATGAAAACCCAGGCCCCAATGCAGCAGCCAGGCCCACCTCACCTTTATTCCCGCCCCGCTGCATGAACCTCTCCAGAACGTACAAAATAGTTGCTGAGGACATATTGCCGAATTCACGCAATACGCTCATTGACTCTGCCGTCATGCTTTCATCGAACCCGAGGGCTTCGTGATAAGCATCAATTACTTTCTTGCCTCCAGGATGAGCGATGAAATCTTTTACATCGTTTAGATCGAATCCATTTTCCATTAAGAACTCTTGAACATTCGGTTTAAGCCAATCCTTGATGATTGTAGGGATATCTTTCGAAAAAATCACGTATAACCCTTGATCTTTAACATCCCACCCCATTACATCCAATGAATCCGGCATAAGCGTCGATTGCGAATCCAAAAATTGCAAATGTCTTACTTTTTTTGAGAACCGAACACTCGGCACTTCATCACCACAAACCAAAACACAGCTTACTCCGTCGGAAAATAGGGAAGTCCCAATTAAATTGCTTTTAGAGATATCATTCCTTTGAAATGTCAGACTGCATAACTCCACGCTTAAAACAATCACCTTCGCAGTCGGGTATGCTTGGCAATATTCAAAAGCACGTGATAGGCCACTCGCTCCCCCTGCACAGCCAAGCCCCCAAATCGGAATCCTTTTAGCATGCGGGTTAAATGTAAGTTCATTCATTATCCTGGCATCAATGGTCGGGGTGGCAATCCCCGTGCTTGAGATAAAGAAGAAAGCATCTAGCTCGTTTGCCTGCAGTCCTTCTTTTAAAAATTCTTTGTTGGCTAAGCATTTTTCTATAGCTTCTTTCCCAAATTTGATTGCCTGCTGTATATATAAATCATTTCGATCGGCAAAAGAATGATCCTCTTTAAACCAATCGAGATCATTTGAAAAATATCGATTTTCCACTTGTCCATTCTTAAAGGCCTTTAGTAACCGTTCTATATTCTTAAATGATGCTCCAAATATTTCTCTCGAAAATTCCATGATTTTTTCTTGCGAAAGCAAATGTGGCAGCTTTACATGAGATGCAGATAATAAATACGGCATGATTCCACCCCTAAATATTCATGATATGGTTAATATACCCACCATGATACCAATTATGCTTTATAGCTAAATGGTGATATGTATAGGCATTTAATAATTTCCATACAATAGAAAATACAACAATACAAGTGGAGGAAAATCTGCCACGAATATCACCTTTCATGCAGATAAGGACGCTAATGGATTCCTGTACGAAAGGCTGACTTATGAGGTTCGGCTTTTGAATGTCCAAAGAGAAAGGAATAATGGAGTAAAGATCGAGGGAACCAACGGATGGGATGAGTAAAACGGTGAAATCATGTTTGAATCCTTTGCAGCAGAATTCGGCAGCATGCTTGCCGGTAATGTTACCGCCTCTTTAGACAAAGCATTGATATTACACCTCCCACGTCATTATGGGCAATGGCGAAAAAATGGCGAGGTACCTTTCACCTTAATAATCGAAATGTATACACGATATAATAAAACCCCCTTACCTATAATTTGGTAAGGGGGCGCTTTCAGTCGTCTTTCTTTACTGAAGATTGATTTTGCACTTGTATAATGATGTTTTGAAACTCCTCTTTTCCACACACACTGCACCTATACTCCTGGCTAAGTATGGTCCGGCAATGAATACAATATTTTTTCTCCATCCCTATCACTACTTTCCTGAACATATACTATCAATATATTCAAAAAGTGAAGAGAGTTTCCTTTTATCTGACAAAACTCTAAATTCATTATCAATGATATGCTTCTGCCAAAAAATGCCCAAAATCCTCTTCACCTGAGGATTTTGGGCATGTAAATGGGTGAATCTATCAAGAGTATAGAATCTATTTTAATCAGGCTACATTTTGCCCTTCAATACGGGCTTCCTTCACTTTCCCTTTTGTAGGGATGATGTTAAAGACGATATTCAAGAATATGGCTGTCAAACTTCCGGCAACAATACCGTTTTCCGTTAAGATTTGAAAGCTTTCCGGAATTTGCGCAAATAGCTCAGGAACGACGGTCACCCCTAGTCCCATCCCTACTGAACAAGCGATGATCAATAAATTTTCTTGAGAAGCAAAATCAACTTTGCTCAACATCTTAATTCCAGCGGCAATTACCATCCCGAACATCGCCACCATTGCACCGCCAAGCACGGATGAAGGGATAATTGTCGTGAATGCACCGATTTTTGGAACAAAACCTATGAAAATAAGAATGCCAGCCGTTGTGAATATGACATTTCTTGTTTTAATGCCTGACAATTGAATCAAGCCGACATTTTGTGAAAAAGCTGTATACGGAAAAGCATTGAACAAACCGCCAATCATGATGGCAAGTCCTTCAGAACGATATCCGCGAGCCAGATCGTCTTCTGAAATTTCTTTGTCCGTGATTTCACCAAGAGCATAATAAACACCAGTCGATTCCACCAAGCTGACAATCGCCACCAATGTCATTGTAATGATTGCCGTGACGTTGAATGTCGGGGTTCCAAAGTAGAAAAAATGAGGCATATGCAGCCAAGTGGCACTGGCAACCGAGCTAAAGTCCACTTTCCCAAGGAAGAAGGCTGCAAATGTTCCTACTAACAGCCCCAATAAAATAGAGATGGAGCGTACGAATCCTGATGAGAATTTATACATGAATATAATGAATAACAAAGTTCCGAATCCAAGAGCTACATTATTCAAGTCTCCGAAATCAGCAGCTCCTTGGCCTCCACCAAGGTTGTTGATGGCAACAGGAATGAGCGTAATGCCAATAATCAAAACGACCGATCCAGTGACAATGGGCGGGAAGAACCTTGCCAGTTTTCCGAAAAACTTACTAATGATAATGACGATCAATCCTGACGCCAAAATAGATCCATAAATGGAGTTGATTCCATATTGCGTACCAATTGCAATCATCGGGCTAACTGCTGTAAATGTGCAGCCCAGGACGACCGGAAGCCCAATTCCAAAGAATTTATTTTTCCATACTTGCAATAAAGTTGCTATCCCGCACATCAAAATGTCTATCGAAACTAAATAAGTTAACTGCGCTGCAGTCAATCCCAGCGCCCCACCGACTATCAATGGAATGACGACTGCACCGGCATACATGGCAAGAACATGTTGTAATCCTAATGAAGCAACTTTTAATGGTGATTGACTAGACATTAACGGCTTCTCCTTCCTTTTCCTCAGCAAACGTTATCTCCCCGAATTTCAACTCAGCAATCCGTGCAAGTGATTCCACTTGAAAACCTTGTTCCCTAAGATCCTTACCACCGCTTTGGAATGCTTTTTCAATCACGATGCCGATTCCGGCCACTTCTGCTCCAACCTGCTTACAGATTTCCACCAACCCCCGGGCTGCCTGTCCGACAGCAAGGAAGTCATCGATGATCAAAACCTTATCTCCGGCTTCAATATATTTATTGGAAACCGTAATGGTATTGGTTTCTTTTTTTGTAAAGGAATGAACGGACGCCGTTACTAAATCATTTGTTAAAGTAAGTGATTTACGTTTACGGGCAAAAATGAGCGGAACTTCCAATTCCAGCGCAGCCATCAAACCAGGTCCAATGCCAGAAGATTCAATTGTCAGCACTTTCGTTATTTCCTTTTGTTCGAAACGTTTTACGAATTCTTTACCAATTTCTTTCATTAATATAGGATCCATTTGATGATTTAAAAATGAATCTACTTTTAAAATATCTTCTGATAAAGCTTGACCCTCGGACAAAATTTTATCCTTTAAAAGTTGCATGAAGGTTCCTCCCAATCTTGGATGTTTATTGACCCATAATCTATGCAATTGTTTCCAGGCATATAAAAAAGCCCAAGAAACATTGCGGCACTTTTTTGGAGTGAAGCAATACTTCTTGGGCATGAATGAAAATGAATCAGCAAAAGCCTTCAATATGCAACAAGATCTATTACTCACCCATAGTCGAATTATTTACGGTAATCCGGTAGAAACTTGCAGGCCATATCCCTGCTATTATACGAGTGAAGCTTAATATTTTATTAATATATGAATTATAACAACGCTGACTCTATTTGAAAAGTTATTTTTGTTAAAAACCGAACTTTCAATAAAAAAAATAATTCATCATTCGTATTAATAGAATATTGTGAAATCACTAAACCTAAATGACATGGATTTACCTATAAAGAAAAAACATCGCTCCCACTTCAAATAACATTTGGATTTTGCACATGCCCTTTTATGGTTTGTACCGTTGAGTTCCTCTACAGTACTCGCTTTCGGCGGGCGGACCACCCTCGTCGCCTTTGCGCCTGCGGGGTCTCCCCTGGCGCTTTTCCCACAGGAGTCTCGCATCTTCCGTTCAACTTTGTTTTAACTTTTAGAATCCTATTGCCTATAAAGCATGATTCTATTCAGCGAAATTAACTGAAAATGATTACTTTAAATCAACTAGTGCCAGCGAACCATTAGATTCGTGAAATGAAGGCTGCCATTGACTTCTTTTCCATTTATGATTTGGTGAATGATAGGTATTCAGTTTAAACTGACCTTTGGCTAAGCTATTAATGACTCCTTAACATATAAAGAGGGCTATCGTGGGTACAAATCGCCAAAACACATCTGTGCAACATCCTCATCTTTATCACAGTGTACAAAAAGAATATCAAAAAGTGGTGACACGGCCTATCTGGCAAACATATGTGGAAGAGGCAGATCATCTGCCTCTTCATTTAGATGAAAAACTATATATGCGAAACGTAAAGAAACGATTGAGCGTGTATTCGCAGATGAAAAAGCAGTGGACTACTTTAAGGGGACTTAAAGATTGTAGATGCAGGCGATGCTTACTTTTTTCGCTGGATTACTTAAAAAAAGATGGCCAATTGGACATAGTAAGGTCCAAAAATGGCCTAACCTAGTGGGCTTGAAGAGCCCCAATCTCTTAATTTCAGGCGGAAATGTAAAGGGAATTACAAACTGAGAAGGCCTTGACATTTAATGCAAGTCCTTTGATTCATTTGATTTTATAAACTTCTTTATATTTATCTTCAAGATACTTTATTAAATACTGAACATTCAGGCCTTCCCCTGTCGTTTCTTTCAAAATCTCCAAAGGTTTTTTTGTTTTTCCATATTTATGTATCTTTTCATTAAGCCATTCCCTGATTGGCGCAATATCCCCCGCTTCCAACAGTCCATCAAAATCAGGCAAATCTTTAAGCATCGCTTGCTTGATTTGAGCTGCATACATATAGCCCAATGCATAAGAAGGGAAATAACCAAAGCTGCCATCTGCCCAGTGTACATCTTGCAACACGCCCATGGCATCATTTTCAGGAACAATCCCCAAATAATCCTTATACTTTTCATTCCAGACTTCCGGTAAATCCTTCACTTCAAGTTCTCCATTAAAAAGAGCCTTTTCCAGTTCATACCGAATCATTATATGTAGAGGATACGTCAGTTCATCTGCCTCAATACGGATGAACGATGGTTTCGATTCGTTAATGCCCCGGTAAAATTCATCCAGTGTCACGTCATTGAATTGTTCGGGGGCATATTCTTTTAATAAGGAGAATTTATTTTTCCAGAAGCTATGGTTCCGTCCAATGAAGTTTTCGAAAAATAAAGATTGTGATTCATGGATCCCCATGGATGTCCCGGAATCAAGAAGTGTTCCAATTAACTCATTGGCGATATTCTGTTCATAAATGGCATGTCCACATTCATGAATGGTACCAAAGATTGCCCCTCTAAAATCATTTTCATCGTATCGGGTCGTCACCCGGACATCTCCCCTATTTATTCTAATTTCGAAAGGGTGAACCGTTTCATCCAGCCTGCCAGCCTTGAAATCGTATCCTAGCTGTTTTAGAATTTCCAAGTTGAGTTGATGCTGTTTTTCTTTTGGAAATTCTTTATAAAGAAACTCTGTTTCAGGTCTATGTTCGCTCTTTGCAATCTGTTTTACCAAAGGAACGATCCTCGACCGAAGCTCACTGAATACGCTGTCAAGTACATCTACAGTCATGCCTGGTTCATACATATCCAAAAGGGTATTATATTTCGTCCCTTCATATCCCCAGTATTCTACAAACCTGCGGGTATACGCTACAATTTGCTCCAGATAAGGTTGAAATAAAGAAAAATCTGCTTTTTCCCTTGCCTCTTCCCATGCACTTTCAGACCGCGATTGTAAAATGACGAATTCCTTATATTCGTTTGCAGGAATTTTCTTATTCCTTTCAAAATCTTTCTTACACTCTTGCACCATTTTATTAGTCGTTTCATTAAGAGGCTCCTTCGAAAGTTCTGCAATGAAGGATTCCATTTCTTTACTTGTGGTCATATTAAACACTTCGGAGGAAAGCACCCCGATAACTTCGGAACGCTGCTCAACTCCCTTTTTCGGTGCACCTGTGCGCAAATCCCAAAAAATTAACGCGAGTGCTTCATTATACGCCGAGATTTTCTTTACATATTCTTTGAACTCTTTTTCTACCAGATCGATACCCTTTTTAACCATAATCACTGCTCCTTCCAACTACACTTTACCATATTATACAAAAATCATTCCTATCAGAACCACTCCGATTAATAAATTAAAATAAAAAAGAACCAAGGGGCACCTTGGCTCTTTTTTGGATAGACTTGAGTTAAAGCGTAACAGGAAGAATGGATATAATCTTCTCTTTCACCTGCTCCGAAAGATCCTTATCAATCAAAATCTGGACTGTCCCCGAATCATTGCTCGTCCTGATCAAACGCCCTATTCCCTGGCGCAAGCGAAGGAGCATGTATGGAAGATCCACTTCTTCAAATGCGTCGGTAACCGAGTTGCGTTTGGCCTCGAAAACTGGATCGCGCGGCGGGAATGGCAGGGAGTGTATCACAACATTTTGTAATGATGGCCCTGGAACATCAAGCCCTTCCCATAAATGATAGGAGAAAAGAACAGATTGCTCATTCTCTTGGAACTTCTTAACCAGCTCGCTGATTTCCGCTTCCCCTTCAAAATAAAATGGATAAGAAGATATTGGGCAGTTTTCCTTGAACCAATGCAATTCTTCTTTTGACTGGAACAACACGAGTGTTCGACCTTCATTTTCCTCAATTGTCTTCATCGTATATTGAAGTTTAGCCAATTGATCTCCGTTTTCGAAGGCAGGCATGTTCATTTTCATGACTTCATCGTAATCAAACGGTGATTCAACCGAGAAGCTGTCATACTTTTCTATCCCTAAACTATCGGCAATGTATTGGAAGGATTTATTATCCGATAATGTTGCCGATGAAAAAATGTAAGGGATTTTTTTAGAGAATACCTGTTCAGACAAAATATCCTGTACGAGCCTTGGCATGATGACCAATGTTTTGGTCATTTCATTTTCTTCAAACCAGGAAACGGCCTGTTCATCCTTTACAAATAGAGAAAGGGAGTAGCCCAGCTGCTCTAAATATTCTTCCGTCACTTTTAAATCATAATCATTGATCGTGTACATTTCCGCTTCAAAAACCAGGTTCTCTTCTAACTCCTCAACCTTTTTGTGAAGCTTATGGGCAAAGCTTGTAATTTCTTTGGACATTGGGATTTCATAACGATTAGATCCGCTGACATGTATCGCTTTTTCATCCAACAAATCAAAAAATTCTTCATTGATATCAATTAAATCCTCAATGATGTATAAGGTTTCTTCACGAACCTGATTGGCTGTAAGCAATTCTAAAACCGAGGCAAGGGTTTGTTCCCCAACTTTATAAGTTAAAGCCTTTTGAGCGGCAAATTCCAATAAGTGACCTTCATCAAAGACAACGCAGCTATGATCTGGCAGCAATGGCAACTGTCCTTCACGCTTACGCTTTTCCTTAGTCCATACATGCTCCATGAAGAAGTCATGTGAACAAATGATCAAATCACTTGATTTTCGATAGTGGTCCCGTGATAGGGTTTGCCCGCATCGATGGCGTTTATCACAAGTGAAACAGTTTTGGAGTTGGTCCCAGCCAACTTTAGACCAGTCTTCATCATTTAAATATGGGTACTGTTTACGGTCCCCATATGCTGTATAGGCGTTCATGGATGAATTATCATGGACAAACTTGGGAAGTTCATCATATAGCTGATCTATTCCCTCTGAATCTTCATGATTCACTGCGTATTCCAACTTCTTTAGACATACATATTGATCGTGATATTTGGCAAGCCGAACATCCACTTCAATACCTAAAGCATTCTTGATTTTTTGGATGTCGCCTTCCTCTTTGACAAGTTGTTCAATCAACGTTTCATCTGCACACGAAATAATGGCCGGTTTATTCGTATATCTCGCATAACAAATCGCATATAGTAAATAGACCAATGTCTTACCGGTCCCTACCCCTGCTTCAGCAAAACTTACATTCTTTTCCTTAAAGGCTTTTTCTAACTGAAATGCCATGAATATTTGTTCGTCACGCAGCTCAAATCCTTTTTCGGGAAGAATATCGTAAAAGACATCACCGATCCATTCTGAAAGCTTATCGTAAAAAGAATCTTCCTTTGTTACCGAAAAAGGCAGTGTTTTAAGCATCCTGGTCTCCCCTTTTATCTATCATCAGTGTATAGAATCCGAATCATTATAATCTTAGGCAAAAGTATATTATCCTTTATTTCACATTAATAGTCAAGATATTTACCAACCATTAGAAAATGAAACGTATTATGTATGTTTTTTCTATGTATGCTGCCTCGTTGCCCCATTCGTAAAATAAAAGACAGGCTCCAAAAGAGAGCCTGTCTGTAAATAATATAGGGTTGAATTAAGCTTTGTTTACGTTTGATGCTTGTGGTCCACGTTGACCTTGTTCTACATCAAATGTAACGTCTTGGCCTTCTTCAAGAGTTTTGAAACCTTCGCCTTGGATAGCTGAGAAATGTACGAATACATCGTCTCCACCTTCACGTTCGATGAATCCAAAACCTTTTTCTGCGTTAAACCATTTTACTTTACCTTGTTCCATTTTTGTTGCCTCCTAGTGTGTTCTCCACACATTATATTACTATCCTTGCTCAAAAGAATATTAAGGTATTCCTTAAATTTGAACAAAAATAATTCATTATTAGAATAACAGAAAAGGAAATGATAAGCAAGACTGGAACCTATTATGAATAAATCGTCCTGACTATCAGAATCCTCCGTTATATTCTACCTACTTATTCACCTTGAGGCTGTCTTGGCGGCCTTTTCCCCCAATATTGATAAAGGTCAGCACGGATGAAACCATTGAACAATTTCCTTTTTTTCGTTGCAGGCTTACCATAATGCTGTTCGAAGTCAGGGTTGGAGGTAATCATGTATACTGACCATGTATCAAGCTTCTTGAAGGCTTGGCCCATTTCCCTATACATCTGCTCAACCGCTTTTTTCTCACCAAGACGTTCTCCATAAGGCGGGTTCCCGACAATGACACCATACTCTTTCCTGGTCGAGATATCCCTCACCTGCATTTGTTTGAATTCGATCAGATCACCAAGACCGGCTTCAAAACTATTAGCTTTAGCTATATCGACCATTCGATGGTCAATATCACAACCGGATATGTCCAAGTACTGATCATAATCGGCTAAATCTTCAGCCTCGATCCGTGCTTCATCCCAAACCTTGCTGTCCATCCATGACCAAGTTTCAGATACGAATTCCCTATTAAACCCAGGTGCTATGTTCTGACCAATTAAGGCCGCCTCGATGGGAATCGTTCCAGATCCACAAAATGGATCTATGAAAGGTTTATCCGCTTTCCAATTGGTCAGCATGATTAACGCAGCCGCCAATGTTTCTTTAAGAGGCGCCTCTCCCTGCCCGGTTCGATATCCCCGTTTATGCAGACCTGCACCCGAAGTGTCTATGGTAAGTGTCACAACATCTTTTAAAATAGATACTTCAATTTTAAACAAAGGACCAGTCTCGGCAAACCAAGACACTTGCTTGTATTTACTTTTCAATCTATCAACAATTGCCTTTTTGACAATCGCCTGACAATCAGAGACACTGTATAGTTTTGACTTAACGGATTTTCCACTCACGGGGAATTCGACATCGGCCGATAAGTAATCCTCCCAATTCAATGCCTTTGTTTTTTCAAACAACTCATCAAATGAATATGCTTTAAATTCCGCGACTTTAATTTTCACCCTATCGGCAGTGCGCAGCCATAAATTAGAGCGGGCAATGGCGGATTGATCACCTTTATACGTGATTTTACCATTTTCGACTTGACAATCGTAACCAAGATCCCGAACCTCCTTGGCAACAATTGATTCCAATCCCATTGCTGATGTTGCGATAATATCGAATTGTTTCATTTATTCTGCACCTTCTTTCCATTAATCCAAATCAATGGCACCTTTTCATGAATTTCTTCATTTATGTATTTTAGAAGCAGGCATTGATTTTTTACATGTAAACCTTATTTAAAAGGTCTACCGCCTTTTATCTTGTCGCTAGAATTCTTCATTGTTGGCCAAGCTTCTATCATGATCATATAGCTGGAACAATTATGGATTACCGTGAGACTTTACCTTATTATCACTGCACCTTAAGATACTCGCTGCAATTATATGATTGAATTCATCCAAACCAATTATGTATGGTTCCCATCCATTATCCACCTTCATTTTTATGGCAAACAGAAGATAGGGAACCTTTATAAATAGGATACCCAGAATCAAAGAAATGCTTAACATTCCAACACTATTTTTAAAAACGTTTCCGAAGACTTCATTCAAGCTATTTTCTATCCGCTGAACACTTTTCGAAGGGTATGAAAAACTTGCCAAGTTCTAAGTTTAACACAGCGGAGTTTCAGAAAACGAAAAATAAATGGAAATGCCCAATCTTTTTATATAAGGCCAATCTCCATAAACAAAAACTCTCCTTTTAAAAGGAGAGTTGTGCTTTTGGTGTAATATGATAACGTTTTGTAAGCCATGTTTTGTTCCTCAGTACTGCAAGCGACTCGCGTCTCGTACTTCGGCGGTAATCATCTATCTACAGAAGCAAGTGCTCCTGTCCTTCTCCTCGTTCATTTCCAAGGAAGAAAGCGCCCCTACCATTAATTTGGGTTTCTCGCTCGTGGGGTTTACCTCGTTCCACCCTTTACATTTCTGTAAAGGCTACGTCACTGTGGCACTTTTATAGGTATTCATGCCATATCCAAAAGGACTTAGGCATTTTCCCAGCCGTCAGCAATCCAAGATTGCTGCCCAAGCTTATTTTTTCGCCAGGCACGAACACTACGGACATCGCAGTCCGTGCGAGCATGGACTTTCCTCTACTGCATAAATGCAGCAGCAATTACCCAAACGTTAACATAACATAATTGATTATACTCCATTATTCACGAAAACACAATACCAAAATAATTTTCATTTTTACAATGCAAAACCTCAATCAAAAAGCTTGTTACCAAAAACGTGCTTTTCCAAGTTGGATAACCGTTTAAGGATGTCAAAGTTAGTGGTTCCCGGGGTAGCACTTGGAGCAGGTTGATTTGGACGTTTTGTACTCTCGTCGGCTTGTTTTTTCAATTTAAGATTTTCTTGTTTAAGATCTTCAATTTCCTGATGGAACACTTCATAATCTTTAATGATCAGATCCAGGAATTGATCCACATCTTCAGGTTTATACCCGCGCATGGCTGTTTTAAAATCTTTTTCAAGAATATCTTTAGCCGTTAATTTTATCTTATCGGATAGCATAAGACTTCACCTCAATACTTTCGCCAATACAATCGACTTTTTTATTATTTTTTCAAATCTGCTTGGGTTTGTCAACGAAACACCTTTTTGTATCTTACTGTTTCAGTGAACGGTATGTAATCCCATTAAAACTGTATCTAAATTTCATAATAATATGATTATGCTTTAGAAACAACTTTTAATCCATAATTATTTTCTCTCATTCTTCGGACCAGCTCGCTTCTTCCGCAGCCGATTGCAAATCATCAAAGTTTATCTGAAAGATGGGGTATGGCTGTGTTTCAGCTTTTTTCATCGCTTCGAAATAAGGATATCGGGCTGATCCTTCTTTTTCGGCTTCGAAAATGATGAGCATGGCATCACTTTTATGGACCATATACCTATTTTTGATTTTAAGCTGTTCGGGCCCTTCATATGGTTTGTTGAAAATGGATTCAACAAAATCGGCACGGGCCAATATGGATTGGTAAAACTCTTGGTTCGTTTCATTCCATGATTCTTCCTGTTTCAGGAAAGGAGTAAGCACCCCTAATTTTAGCTGATGAAATTCTTCCTGTAATTCGAAAACCACTTCGGCACCCCATAGTTCCGTACCCAACTGACCTGAGATGATCACCCATTCCAGCCCATCTTCCACCAATGGCAGGAGACGCTGTTTCATCGCTTTCTTTATATATTTTACGGCTTCATGGTCATTTTTAAATATCCCGAATTCAAAAGCTTTGTAGCCGGTCATATACAAAACCTTCATTGCATAGTCAATCTCCCTTTTAACATGATTATGTAAGAAAATAAGGGCTTAATAAGCCCTTATTTTTTAGTATCCAAAATGCCTAGGCGGACAGCATGGGTTTTGCGGCGGCCTTCCACAAATCAAGTGTTGATTATAGCACTCGTTCACAACGGATTGAGTATGCGGGAAATAATGCTTAAATGTGTTCACATGTTTATTGACATTTGTAGTATGTGATGGATGAACGACAGGAATCACTGTGTTCGATACATTCGTATTGACAAATTGCTGTGTCGGAGAGACTTGCGCTGGGGCAACTTGAGATGGAGATGTTTGTGTTGGACCATATTGCGCTGGAGACACTGCCGATGGACTATAGGCTCCCATTACGTTGGACTTTTTACCAGTTGACGCTCCCATTACGTTGTTCTGTTTACCGGTTGATGCGCCCATTACTCCAGGTGCGTTCCCGTATGCTCCCATCACATTGTTGGATGCGCCCATTACATTGTTGTATGCACCCATTACGTTGGGGTTATTTCCTCCACTATTACGAAAATACATTTATAATACGTCCCCTTTCATCATGATAAGTTTAGTCTTACCATTATAGACTATGAAAAAAAGGGGATACGTGTACTGATGAAATGACCTAATTATACAGAATAAGTATAAAACGATGTATGGCTGTCGATAAGTACACTATTATATGAATGCTATCTCTTCAAATATAGAGGTTAATTTTCTACAAAAAGGAATAGAGACTGTCTTTTAATGAAGTAAATAAAACTATCGTTAAACAAAGGACAACAAAAAATAGAAATAAAGTCGTTTTATACATTTCTCCGCTCCGCTTTCACCTTAATTTTATTTGATGTAAAGGTATGAAATGAACGCTTGGAATTTCACCCTCAACTCTTTCCATTTTACACACAATAGTTGAAGGCTACAATAATTGTATACATATTTTTTATTTTCATCCTTTTGCACTAAAAGACCATTCTCATTCCTTTATTTTATACAGAAATATCCTTTGAACCTTCTTTCTTTTCGAGCCGCCGAATCCTCTTTTCCAATTCCAATTGTTTTTTTTCCTGAGTGATCCCTTCTCTTACCATCTCTTGATGGGCGATTATTGAACATTTTAGAGCATGGCCGACTTCCTTAAATTGATGTTCGTATAATTTTGCACATTCAATCTGTGCCTTTATCCTTATTTGCACATTCCCTTTTAAGGCAACTTCCTTCCAAATCTCCAAAGCTTCATTGAATTGTTTTAGCTTCTTTTTCTGGAAAGCTAAGGCATGACCAGCCATTATTCGATCTTCCTCACTTCCCGATTCCAATATTTTTTGATATGTCTCAACTGACTCCTCTTTTTTCCCCAAATAATCGAGCCATCGTGCAATCTCCATGGACTCTTCCGTATATCCATCGATTTGGAGGATTTTTCGAGACAAATGAATATACAATGTGATCAGTGATAAGATATCCCATTCATTATGCTTCATGATCCCAAACAGAATTTCCGGATTCTTCCTCTCAACAAAATCAAAATAAATCATCGGCGCCAAATATCCAGGAATATCATCCTCTCTATGTACACCTAGAATATCTGTTTCGACCGCAGATAATTTCACTCGCTCCAATTTGTTTCTCCAAAGGCGCCTTGAAGCATGATACAAATCGAAATGTCCGAACTCCGGTAGTTTTGGTACATGTTCTTTTATTAAGGTATGTCTTGTTTTCAGCTGAGGCCAATCAAAGGATTTACCATTATATGTGACAAGGGTTTCGTAATTGATGTTTTCCAGAAAGCTTTGATAAAGCGGGATTTCACTTCCTGGCTGCGGAAGGATATGTTGCTTCACGACAACTTCTTCACCTTCTAAATAGGCATAGCCAAGTAAAAAAATGGTATTGCCCGCTCCGCCTCCAAGCCCTGTCGTTTCCGTATCGAAGAAAAACAGATCTTCACTTTTAACGCCCTTGGCGGAGAGTGGATGCTCCAATGAAGCTTGATTCCACTCTTTTACGACCTTTTTCAACTCGGAAAATGCATATAAGCCGTGTTTGTGATTTATAGGGTAGCGGACTTCCCTAATGAAACAATAGTCACCATCGAAATGAAAGGAAACGGTATCGTTCTCCAGCCACTTTTCAAAGTAAGGAATTTCTTCATTCTCTTTCTGGTCGATTACTTCTATAGGAGAAGTATGTTTCTCTAGGTTCATATGGGTTTTCATACGGTTTAGTTTATTTTTTAAAGACATGAAATTACGCCTCTTTTCACGGATCCCTGTAATCTATTAATGTTTTTGCTTACAAAATTGACCTAATAATTGTTTGGCATCACTCTTGGCTGTTTTCGTTGCGGATTCCGTTCCGATACAGGAGGGACAGCCGCTTTCACAAGTGCAATTCTCGATCATTGATATTGTTTCCATCAGGATGACTTCAGAGTTTTCATATACTTTATCACTTAACCCTATGCCACCTGGATAACTATCATAGATGAAAATGGTCGGTTTTTCATTATGCGCTGCCTTAACCTGCGGATACACATGGATATCATGCGGATCGCACATAACATATAGCGGAATCATGTAATTTAGAGCATGGGAGGCTCCTATCATTCCTTGTTCTATTCGATTTTCGTCCCAATTGAATATATCAGAATCCATGGAAAGCATGGCCGAACTCGTATGCAGCTCCATCTCCGGAAGACTGATTGGTCCTGAACCAATATTTTCATGAGTTTCGAATTTGATTTTCTTGAAGATCGTAGGCATTGCCCGGATTGCGACATCACCAAAAGCAGCTGCTGTGGAAGCGAAAGTTCGCTGTTTATCGACTTCCAATACAGACAACTGGACAGCAAGGTTAGCATCCGTATAATAGTCCACATTTACTTCTCGTACATAAGCTTTCTTTTCATCCCAATCAAGTTCTTCCACCTGAAATTGAATTCCCTGGTGCAAATAAATGGCTTCATCGTGGAGAAGGGTCATTGCACTGAACGTATCCATTTCCCCGATGACCCGATTAACCGGTGCATTCGTTTGGTCGATGATCACGACATTTTCCTGTGCCGCTGAACGCAGGCTGATATTGCTTGCGGGAAAAGCATCATTCATCCAATGCCATTTGTCCCCATTCAAGTGTAAGACCCTTTCTTCTGTAAGGAATTCAAGAACGTCCATAATCTCTGTTTCCCCAAAGGTGTCGCCTTTTTTAAATGGCAGCTCATATGCTGCACATTTTACATGATCAACCAGGATCAAAAGATTATCCGGATTGATTCTTGCCGTTTCTGGATTTCTGGTAAAGAAATAGTCGGGATGCTGTACGATATATTGATCAAGGGCACTGGAACTGCCAACCATGATGATCAATGCTTCACCATGCCTTCTTCCCGCACGTCCCGCCTGTTGCCAGGCACTCGAAATGGATCCCGGGTAACCAGTCATTATGCAAACCTGAAGCTGGCCGATATCGACACCCAACTCAAGTGCATTTGTGGATACCACTCCATAAATGGAACCATCCCTAAGGCCTTGTTCAATCTCCCTACGCTGTGTTGGCAGATATCCGCCGCGATAGCCCCTGATTGATTTTGGCCCCAATTGCTTTGACACAAGTTCCTGTAAATATGTCAATAGAATTTCCACACGAACCCTGCTTCGCGCAAAAACGATGGTTTGAATTTTATTTTTCAAAAATTCATTTGCAAGCTTCCTGACTTCCAAAACCGCACTCCTGCGTATGTTCAGCGGTTTATTGACTATTGGGGGATTGTAAAACACAAAATGTTTTTTCCCACTCGGGGCTCCGTTATTATCGATAAGGACCATTTGTTTTTCCGTAAGCTCTTCTGCCAACTCTTTTGGGTTATTGATCGTAGCGGAAGTACAGATGAATACAGGGTCGCTTCCATAAAAATTGCAAATCCTCTTTAACCTTCTAATGACGTTGGCTGTATGACTTCCGAAAACGCCGCGGTAAATATGAAGTTCATCGATGACCACATACTTCAAGTTTTCAAATAAAGAGACCCATTTCGTATGATGGGGCAGGATTCCTGAATGGAGCATATCAGGATTGGTGATCACGATATGTCCGGCCTGGCGGATTTTTTGCCTGATATTTGAAGGTGTGTCCCCGTCGTATGTATAACTATTTATTTCAGCATCCATTTCATGGATCATTTCATTCAATTCGCTTTTTTGATCATAGCTCAGTGCTTTTGTCGGAAAAATATAAAGCGCCCTGGTTTTTTCATCTTCCAGTATTTTTTGAAGGACCGGCAAATTATAGCATAATGTTTTACCAGAAGCAGTAGGTGTGACCGCTACAAGGCTATTGCCGCTGACAGCAGTATCAAATGCAGTAGCCTGATGGGTATACAACCCATTTATCCCCCGTATTTCAAGAGCATGCTTGATCTTATCATTCATTGCTTCGGGAAAAGGAACATGTTTTGCCTCTTTTGCTTCAATGACTTGCCAATGTACTATATTATCTTTAAAATCTTCATTTGTTTTTAGATCCTTGATGACTTCCAGTAAATTTTTTCGCAGTTTCATTTAACCACCTCATACTCCTATTCTACCGAATGAACGTTCTATGCAAAAGGGAAACTATTTCCTATTCAAAAAAAAAGCTAGAAACGTCAACATCTCGTTTCCAGCCCGGTCATTTTTTTCACTTAATTCTTCTCGACAAAGCGAATGATTTCTTCAATTAGTCTGCCTGGAGCTTCCAACATTCCCATATGGCCGCTGCCCTTAAGTATTACTTCATTAATATGGCTCCCTTTTACAGAAAAGGTTTTTTCAACGGGAATCACCTTATCCTTTTCACCTGCAACCAAAAGGACAGGCAACTCCGTATCTTTGAGAACATGATTTCTGTCTATTCTGTTCCTCATGGCATGTAAAGACCCTATCGCACCAATTTCACTTGTTTTATATCCGATTTCCTTTGTATGGTCAATATTGGGATCATCGGAATTAGCGAAAAGCTTTGGTATAAGTCCGTCAATGAAAGCAGGGATTCCCTCACCTTCGATTTTCTCGACTGATTTTAATCGCCCCGCCTTTCCAGTCTCATCATCTGGGAAAGCGGTGGAATGTACCAATGAAAAACCAGACAATTTCCCAGGAAACCTTTCTGCGAATGCCAAGGTGATATATCCCCCAAGCGAGTGACCAAACATATATACCTGTCCGATTTCCAGTTCTTCCAAAAATGACGCAATATCAGCAGCCATATCTTCAATCGAGAAAGACTCCCCTATTTCCTCACTTGCACCATGTCCCCGTAAATCAACGGCAATAACCCGGTATTCTTCCTTTAATCCAGCAATGATGTCACTCCAATATTCATGGCTTCCGCAAAATCCATGGATAAACAACAATGTCTCCCTTCCCTTCCCGGTATCTATGTAGGAAAGCTTGCTATCTGTCATATTAATCCCTCATTTCCTTTATTAATCATTCAGTACCGTTATTCCCTATGGACCTGAATCTGAAACCCAACAGTCCATTCACATTTCTTCATTCCTCACATAGCTTATAGGCAAAGGAATTTTTTAGAAAGGAGCACCGTGATGACCTCTTCTGAAAAAAATAATAACCGGAATCGAATGGAACCCTTTTCCCATTTCATTAACAAAATGGATCGGCTGTTTTCCGAAAGGCCTCCTAAAGGCATGTTGAAATCTCTTGACGATTTCTTCGGTTCGGCGAAAGAACGCAGCTTTCCAGTTGATATTCACGAAACGCATTCAGAATATACCCTTACTGCCACCTTGCCTGGAATTCCACGCAGCCAAATATCAATTGATGTACTGGCCCATGCCGTAACCATATCTGCAAAGCATGTAGATGGAAAGCATAAAAATCAAGGATTGTACCAAAAGGAAGTTTCAACCGGTACTTTTTCAAGAACCATTTCCTTTCCAAAACCGATTGATGAAGCAAATGTGACCGCTCGACATCGCGATGGCATCCTCACGCTTCACCTACCCAAAATCAGGGGGAATCGGATTGAAATCCATTAGGCATGAATAAAAGCAGACTTAAAAAAGTGGCTGGTCACTTGTAAGTCTGCTTTTTTCTTTTATTCACCTTCTATGCTTTGAAGAAGCCTCCTACTCCTTTGACCATTGAAGATACTTGGGAAACTGTATTCATCATTTGTCCAGCTGTGTTCATCATCTTCGTTATATCCATGGAGCCATCTTGTGTTTTGAATTGATTCATGACCGATTTGAAACCCGATGGCTGGGGTTTTTGCATGAACTGCTGCTTTGGATATGGATTATGAGCCTGCTGCTGACTTTGCGGAGGTCTTTTAGCTGGCTGTAACGGATTTGCGAACGGACTAAAAGCTTGCGGCTGAAGATTGGACTGGAGTGGCTGCATGTGTGCCATTGGCTGCATAACACTGTTGCCCGGATAAGCTCCAACAGGCATCGCCTGCTGCGGGACTGGTTGAAATGGGTGATAAGCTGCCTGCTGATAAGGATCATGATATGGCGTCATATAGCCCCCTGTATCCTGGTGATGATATGGATACATAAATGGTTGTTCGAGATTATGATTATTTGGCGGAGGATACGGCATTGGCTGTTGGTATCCTCCCCAATTTTCCGGCATTGATTGAGGAAACTGTCCTTGATTTGGGGAGATTTGGTTATAACCGGATCTCATCATGACAATAAGCCCTCCTCTTTTTCATTACATGGTTCTGATAATATATGAAAAAAGAAGGAATAAAGTGTAGGTGTTTTTATGATAAAATCCGATCGATTTCCATTTTTACATTATTAAGGATGAATTCGATCGACTGGACATGGCTTTTAAATCGCTTATAACTTGTTTTAGGAAAAAATGCCTGAACGGCCACATCAGAAAGGTTATGGGCGGTTTGTTCGATTTGCTCGGGGAAAAGATGCCTAAATTCGGTTTCTTTCATCCACTCCTTCATTCCGGTTTCCCATTCGATGCATACGGTCCTGACCTGATCTGCAAACGGCTTTACTTCAGAAAAGAAATCCTTTTCCTTTCCTTCCAGGCGTACACTTTCATAAATATCATCTGCCTGGTCCGTATATTTAATCAATTGTTCTGTTAACAGCTGCAGTTTTTCTTTTTGCACAATATATTCCTCCGTACATTTGTTTCCCTTAGTATAATCCAGTTCTCCATAAAATGAAATTCCTGCGAATTATACGTGCACTTCAGTGAAAACCTTGTGTTTTATAATTGTTTTTTCCGGAACAATGGAAAAGGAGTGGTTCACACCTTCAGCATTCACCCAATAATCCTCGGCTTTCTCAATGGCTTCCTGGGCTTCATTAACCAAAGTATATTGTTCCGCCCATAGTTTACACCGCACTGTATTTACAGTTTCCCCATATGAAATTTCCAAACGATCCAGGCTGGTACTGATCTCAGCTATCATCCTTAATATCTCTTCTGTTGCGACACTTTTATTGACCATGCTGATCCCTCCCATTCTTTACCTGTACTATTCTTTTTTTTATCTGAAAGCCCTTCATGACTGACAAAACTAGAAGCGAATCGGCAAAGAAAGTGCAATTCACTTAATTTATTATGCCCTTCGACAACAATGGCAGAATGAAGAATGGAGTTTTAAACAAGAATACAGACAGGAGGTGATTTTATGCAGTCGAATGAAAGCAGACAGCAGAAAAACGAAAAACGACAAAAGCCGCCCACTAAAGAGGCAGGAACGGGAAACCCGAAACTTAGTGGAGAAAACCGCCCCTCTACGTAAGTAATAAATACTGAACGATAAACAGGGAAGGCTTCATCGACGCCTTCCCTGTTTCCTATTATAAAATCCAATTTTTGATTATTGCTGCCGTGTGCAGCTGTTTTTGTTTATGATCATACCATTCCGTCAAATGCGGGTCTTCTTCCCATTTGGGTTCAATGAACCATTTTTTTTTAACCTTTTTTTTCATATCCCATTGCTCTGTCCCCCCTGCTTGATGATGAATCAATGGATATACTCCTCTCAGCATAGGGGTTTCATGGTACCTAGGCTTTTTCCGATATTGTTCATAATCATATCTGGCACCCGTTGGTTCAGTCCTGCAGGAAAATTCATAAAATAGTGGAAATAAATCTTCAGAAAATAAAAGCCCAGCCAACCGTTTCCCCAATTCAATCCTTTTATCGATATTTCTAAAATGCGCAACGGACGATCCATACAGTTCTCCATTGCAAGTAGGAAATAAAACAGTGCTAAAATGCATCCAGTCCTGCAGGAAAAATAACAAAGAATGAAAAACGAAGGATTGCTTTTTAATAACCGGTTCTTCAATGATATTTTGTTCATTTATGATAAGCGCAGTGACTAATTTTTCACGATTTCCATGTTTCCAAAAGGAATGCCATTCGTTTTTCATGAATTTGGTAATAAAAAAATAATGACATAAGTGAAACAATGGACGTCCATATTTCGTCGAATAATGATAGAGAAGTAATTGCGGATATGCATCTTGGAATATCCTCCAGTTGGCTTCTTCATAGGTTAGGAATAATTGATGCCTGTATTTAAGGCCAAGTAAATTGGAAAACCAAATCCCTTCAAGATCACACATATTCCAGCCTGCATTCCTGGAAACCATCCCGGCTAAAAATGACCATTGTATTTCTGGATGGATTCTAAAAAATTGTTCATATGCTTTCGTTCTTGATATATTATCCCTATTCCCTTTTGCAGTTTGGGCTTTTATGGATTGGAGCAACTGCTTTTCCGTCTTTAACATTCGCATCTAGCCTTTCTATAGCGATGAATTGTGACATATAGTTGTACATAAATCCTATCGTTCTAAGAAACAATTCTTTTTATTCACATTTTGGATTCTTTTTTTGCTAATATAGATAAGTGAAAAAAGGAGGGGTAAAAGTGGCATTTCATTATCCCAACGGACGAAGATTTGTACCGCAGGCTATGGAAGAAAAGAAAAGTCCACTAAAAAAAATCAGTTACAGCAACCGGGGAAAAACATTGGAAGACGATTTGAACGAAACCAATCAGTATTATTTAGCACACGGCATTGCCGTCATCCATAAAAAACCGACACCCATCCAAATTGTCGATGTCCACTATCCGAAAAGAAGTGCTGCAGTCATTAAAGAAGCTTATTTCAAACAAGCATCGACCACCGATTATAATGGTGTTTATAAAGGAAAGTACATTGATTTTGAGGCAAAGGAAACGAAAAACAGCAGTTCGTTCCCGCTGAAGAATTTTCATGACCATCAAATTGAACATATGAAGCATATCGTTCAGCATGACGGAATTGCGTTTGTCATCATCCGGTTTTCCGCAATGGATGATATATATTTAATGAGTTCCGAACAATTGAGTTTTTATTGGAAGAGAATGAAAGAAGGCGGACGCAAATCTATAACTCTTCAAGAGGTTGAAAGCAGTTCACGAAAGATTACTCTTGGCTTTCAACCGAGAATTGACTATATTAAAGTAGTAGATTCGCTCATCTCAGAAAATTTTTAGTTTTTTAGAAAGGCAGGTTAGCTGTAAAAATGGCTGAAAAATATAATACTAGAGAAGAACGCCGAAAGCAGGGGCAGACTCAAAAAAAGGGACAGAATAAAGGTCCTAAAAAGCCAACCAATATGCTTAAGCGGATTTTCCTTATACTTGTTACAATCGGAATAATAGGCCTGGTTGCCGGAGGAGCTGCAATGGCTTACTTTATAAGCGACGCTCCAGAACTTGACGAAAAGCTTTTGAAAGATCCGGTTACATCAAAGATTCTCGATGAAAATGGTAAATTACTTGCTGAAATCGGAAAGGAAAACCGGGATTATGTAAATTATGAAGACATACCCGATCTTGTCGAAGAAGCTTTCCTCGCAACGGAAGATTCCCGCTTTTATGAGCATCACGGGGTCGATTTCTTACGTCTGGGCAGTGCCGTCATAGCCAACTTCAAAAACGGATTCGGCTCAGAGGGTGCAAGTACATTGACCCAGCAGGTCATCAAGCGGTCTTATTTAACACCTGATAAGACCATTAAAAGGAAAGTCCAGGAAATGTGGCTATCCATACAGCTTGAAAGAAAATATACAAAAGAAGAAATTTTCGAAATGTATGTGAATAAGATTTTCTTTGCAAACCGTGCCAACGGGATCTTAACTGCATCGCAAACTTATTATGGAAAAGATCTTGACGAATTGAAATTGAACGAAGCGGCCATGCTTGTAGGATTACCGCAAAGCCCAAGCAGGTATGACCCGTATAAATACCCTGAACGTGCGAAAGAACGCCGTGATATTGTCCTTCACTTAATGAACAAACATGGATATATCACTGAAACGGAAATGAAAAATGCACAAAGCATCGATATAACAGAAGGACTTCAAGAAATCGATAAGAGCCAAATCGATACGACCGCATATGATGCATTCATCGATTTGGTAATTGAGGAAGTCGGAGATATGGGTGACTATAACGTATTTACCGATGGTTTGGAAATCCAGACGACCATTGATAAAGATGCCCAAGAATATGTTTATAACATGTTGAACAGTGATGAAATCATCAATTATCCAAGTAAAGATCTCCAAGCCGGAGTCACATTACTCGATACAGAAACTGGTGAAATTAAAGCAGTGGGCGGCGGCAGGAATACGACGGTTAAACGCGGCTGGAATTATGCAACGGATGCCAAGCGATCACCTGGTTCGACCATTAAGCCGATTCTGGATTATGGTCCTGCCGTGGAATATTTAAATTGGTCCACCTACCACCAAATCAAGGATGAGGAATACACTTACAGCAATGGAACACCACTTAAAAATGCTTCCGGACGACATTATGGCAATGTAACGACTCGGGAAGCACTGGCACGGTCATTAAATATTCCTGCCCTAAAAACGCTTCAAGCAGTCGGCTTGGACCGTGCACGTGACTTTGCCACTGATCTTGGGATTCCTTTCGACAAGGAAATTACCGAATCGGCAGCATTGGGCGGCGGTAAGGATGTTTCTACACTTGAACTTGCCGGTGCATACAGTTCATTCGGAAACAATGGTATTTATAATGAACCGCATAGTGTGAAAAAGATTGTTTTACGTGATAAAACAACCATCAAAAACAAGACGGAATCAAAACCGGTCATGAAAGATTCGACAGCTTTCATCGTGACGGACATGTTGAAAAGCGTCATGAAAGAACCATATGGAACAGGAAGGTTAGCCAATATACCTAGCCTCCCGGTAGCCGGTAAAACCGGGTCAACCAATTTCACGCCTGAACAGCGTGCAAAGAATAACATCCCATCTTCGGGTGTAAAGGATAGCTGGATGGCAGGTTACACTACCAATTATACAGTCGCAGTTTGGGCTGGTTATGATAATGCATCTGGTGAGCAAATGGAATATCTGGGTGAATCATCTCAAAGAATCCCTAAATACATCTTTAAGAATTTAATGGAACATATGGCTCAATCAAAAGAAACGAAAGACTTTGATCAACCTGACAGTGTTGTGAAGGTTGGAGTCATCAAAGGTTCGAATCCAGCTGTTAAAGCCAATGAATATACACCAAGCAGTAAAATCACTTATGAATATTATGTTAAAGGTCACGAGCCAACACAAGTGACGACAGAATATGAAAAAATCGACTCTCCTGGCATTAACGCTTCTTACAACCAGGAAAGCAATGAAATCAATTTATCATGGTCATATCCTAAAGGTAATGGGAATACCCAATTCGAGGTTATGATGTCTGTTGACGGCGGCGCACAGAGCGTATTGAAAAAATCGAAGGATACTAGTTTAACGATTCCTAATCCAACCCCTGGAAGTAAATATACTTTCTCAGTGGTAGCATTAGTGGATAACCAACAAAGTGATCCTGCGAGTACATCTGTCAAAATACCTGCTGAAGCGGAAGTCCCTGAAGATACTGAGGACGAGAAAATTGAAGATCCGGCCGAAGGTGAGGATACGGAACAAGAAGCTCCGGCTGAAGGCGAAGAAGACAAAAAAGACGAAGACAAAAAAGACGAAGACAAAAATAACAATGGCGAAAACGACAATAACGGTAATAACGGCAATAGCGACAATAACGGCAATAACGGCAATAATGGCAATAATGGCAATAGTGATAATAATGGTAATGGCAACAACACAGATGACGGAAATGGCAATAATGGTGAGGACGTCGAAGGCGGGGACGGTACCACTGACCCTGGAACGGTGGAAGAGGAAAAACCAGTCGAGACCCCTGTTCCCGATCCTAATCCGGACCCAGATCCAAACCAAGATACTGAATAAATATTAATGAAGAATGAACAAAAAAACGTCTAAGCTTTTGGCTTAGACGTTTTTTTGGCTGTTCGTATTTTTGATCATGAACTTCACATATTGTTTTTCAAATTCTCGGAACAACTCACTAAGCTGTCTATAAGAATGAAAAAAAGCGGGTCTAGCTAGGATGAAAGAAAGTCTTTCATCCATGTTCACCGGAATATTGTTAAAAGATTGCATTTGGAACCGGAAATCATTCAATGCCACTGGCTGCCCATGCATCCAGAAGACTGCGGTTAAAAGTAAACCGATACCCTGCTTCATGAGTCCCAAGGTCTGTCCCGCTTTTCGCTCAGAAAATAGCAAACTGCATTCTGAATCAATTCCCTTCCATCTCTCCAGCAGTTCCTTTACATGCATTGACCCTTTCGTCCAAGGAGCATAAGCTTCTACATTATTATAATAAAGTAACTCATACGGGAAAGCCTCGAATGGAATCGTTTCACTCCAAGCTGCATATCGTTCTTTTTCCAAGATGGTTTCCTTTTCAGGAAAAAACAAATGATGGACCAATTCTTCAGGGACTTTTAATGATATGGACTGCGTCAATTGGCTTCTTTCCTTTTCATTCTTTTTTTGCCTTCACGGCATAATTCGAGAAGCGGGCAGGTTTCACATCTTGGTGACTGGGCCTTGCAATGATAGCGTCCAAAGAATATCAGGCGGTGATGCGTAACGGACCACTCATCCTTTGGTATCTTAGCCATCAACGTTTTCTCAACGTCGAGGACACTATCCTTCCAACGGCATAATCCCAGGCGCTTGGAAACACGCTCTACATGGGTATCCACAGCGATCGCAGGCACATCAAAAGCAACGGAAACGACCACATTCGCCGTCTTTCTGCCAACGCCAGGCAATTTAACAAGCTCATCACGATCTCTCGGAACTTCCTTACCGTATTCTTCGATCAACATGCGCGACAGCTTTTGTATATTCTTAGCCTTGTTACGAAACAAACCGATTGAGCGAATGTCATTTTCCAACTCTTCAATCGGAACGCTTATGTAATCCTCAGGCGTTTTATATTTCTGAAATAAATCCTTCGTCACTTTATTGACTAATACATCCGTACACTGAGCTGACAGGGCAACAGCAACCACCAATTCAAATGGATTGGAGTGATTCAGCTCACAATGGGCATCCGGAAACATTTCACCCATCGTATCCAGACAATATCGAATTTGAGCTTTATTCAACATATTGGTTCTCCTTCAATTTACTTTACTGCTCGAGCCAGTTATAGAAAGGCACATCTTTCAATGGTTGTGCAGTTTCCGTCTTTCGGTCCCTCTTTTGATGAACTCTAAATTTTTGTCCTTGCTCCCTTGCCTGTTCCAAGGTTTTAATGCCATTCTTTTTCCACTCGAATAAAATTCGATCAATGTATCGGAAATTCAATTTTCCTGAAATGACAGACTCCCTCAGAGCTGACTTAATGATTTCAGGTTGATGGTCATCCTCCATCCACATTGCCAATGTCTCACATTCAAAGGGAGATAAAGGGCGGCCGAACTCCTGTTCAAAAATCGTATAAAGGCTCTCCCCCGCTTTTTGGATTTCTGCAGACTCTGCCTGTTTCAAGGTTTTCAGGAAACAGTCCATCATTTTTTCATACAGTGGAGACAATGAATATTTTTCCTGCCCGATTTCTTGGCTCCCCTCAACCACCATTTCAACAAATCCCCTTTGGACCAAACGCTGGATCATGAATAGACATTCCGTTTCCTGCAATGTCATTCGGTCAGAAAGTTGGGAGGGTGCTGGGAAATGATTACCTCTATCGATGAAGCTTTGCAATTGTAATAATAGGACCATTTCTTGTTCATTTAGTCCCATTGCACTATAGTTAGTCAACAAAAAGGATGGAATCGTTATCGTTCCTTCCTTAAACCACGCATATAAATGTTCTTTATTCATGTTTTTGGACACCTCTGGTTTAGTATAACATGAATACGGCCCATCGAATAAGTTTATAATTTTAACAAAAAACGGTTATCTGCCAATAGGCAAGATAACCGCTTCATTACGAAATCAAGGATATAATCGATTTAATAGACGAGGGAACGGGATGGTTTCACGTACATGCTCGACTCCACTGATCCATGCTACGGTGCGTTCCAATCCCAAACCGAAGCCTGAATGCGGCACAGAGCCATATTTTCTTAATTCCATATACCATTTGTAAGCATCTTCGCTCAAGCCATGCTCATTGATTCTCTGTTCAAGCAATCCCTGATCATGAATCCGTTCTGAACCGCCAATTATTTCTCCATATCCTTCCGGAGCGATCAAATCGGCACAAAGAACGACTTCTTCCCTTTCAGGATCTGGCTGCATATAGAAAGGTTTGATTTTGGTTGGGTAATGAGTTATGAAAACGGGCTTATCATAACTTTCCGCTATCGCAGTTTCATGCGGAGCTCCAAAATCATCACCCCATTGAATATCATCAAATCCTTGTTCATGAAGGAACTTAATGGCTTCATCATATGTAATGCGCGGGAAAGGAGCTTGGATTTGTTCAAGCTTCGATGTATCACGGCCCAGTGTATTCAACTCAAGCTCGCAGTTTTTCAATACGGATTGGATGATGGAAGAAACGAATTTCTCCTGGACCTCCAGGTTTTCTTTAAATTCGATGAAAGCCATTTCTGGTTCAATCATCCAGAACTCGATTAAGTGTCGTCTTGTTTTGGATTTTTCTGCCCTGAAGGTTGGACCAAAGGAAAATACCTTCCCAAGTGCCATGGCAGCCGCTTCCATATAGAGTTGACCACTTTGTGAAAGGTAAGCATCCTCATCAAAGTATTTAGTCGCGAACAATTCACTTGTTCCCTCTGGTGCGCTTCCCGTTAAAATTGGGGGATCCACTTTAACGAAGCCTTCTTCATTAAAGAATTCATATGTAGCACGGATTATTTCATTCCGGATTTTCATGACTGCATGCTGCCTTTTTGAACGCAGCCACAAATGGCGGTTATCCATTAAAAATTCAGGACCATGCGCTTTAGGTGTAATGGGATAATCCAATGATTCATGAATGATTTCAATATCTTTCACCTGTAATTCAAAACCGAACGGCGAGCGTTCATCCTTTTGAATGACACCTGTTACATACAAGGATGACTCTTGCGAAACCGATTTCGCACGAGCGAAAATCTCTTCACCCACTTCAGCTTTCACGACCACCCCTTGAATAAACCCAGAGCCATCACGTATTTGAAGGAAAGCAATTTTCCCACTGGAACGTTTGCTGGCAAGCCAGCCTCCAATGGTTACTTCTTGATTGACGAATTTGCTAGCATCTTTTATTGTAATTTTCACGGAATTTACCTCCAAAAATAACTTAACTTACTAATGAATTTACTCTACTTATTATACCCATAGCCCTGCTTACAAGCAAATAAATCAATTGATGCGGAGGTTCCATGCCTTTTATATCATTCTTATTATGTTTTTTAGTGTATTCGCTAGATTGCATGGCAGTTTACCATTCTCGAACGCCCATGCTCTTAGGCACGAATACATGATCAAGGACGCTGACTGCGTCGAAGCGACTAGAAAGCGGGTAATCGAAAGGAGTGCCTGTCTTGGCAGCCGTTTCTTCAAAAGACTGTCTGCTGATCATTTTTAATCCCGGCGCATTCATCGGCACAAAGAAAATCAATGCATGGCTTCTATCTCCTTCCCCAAGATCGACAGGAGAATGATTCGTGACAAAATTATATTTCGTAAGTGCTGCAGTAGTTACAACCATTTTAGCTCCGCTTACGATTATTCCATCATCCCGCTCTTCCACGGTACGTACAAATACCCCCTTCATTTTCATGTAGCGGTTTATTCCTCTCCATTGCCGGATTTATAATTGTATGGTTACAGAAGGGAACGTCCCTTGTCGTTTTTTCATACCATCTTTTCGCATTATCTTCAAATCCCTTATAAAAATCGCTATAAGGTCCCAATGATCCTGTAAGTGCAGCTTTGTAATCAGGGGTAGACCCATGAAACCATAACTCAACTTTGACTATTGTGGTATGGCTTCCCTTGCTTCAAGCAGCTCTGTTGCGTTCTTTGAGGCCTTGAAGAACTTATGGGTAGTATGACCTTATGACCTCCATCTGTCTCAGCCGTTAAAATCCGTGCAGTATCCGGGGCATGCAGGGCATCATATAACTGCGCAATTTACCTGGCAGAATTGCGATAGGGGGCGCCACTTCATCTACCTTATCACCGTTCAAGAATACCGTTTGTCCATCTCGTAAACTTTCTAAATACTCTTTGCTATTCATCATCCGAACATCCCCCATCCACAATCTTTGAATTCCTAGCTTCATACTAACTAAATATTCCAGGCATTTTTCTGTTGAAACTCAGCTTTTTTCTAACATTTTTTGTCTAATTATACTGAATAATCTAAAAATGTTGAACTTAAACAAAAAATCATATACGATATCATATATGATTAATTATAAAATCAAGGGGTGAGTGCCATGGCAAAAGCAAGAGTGAAGCTTAAAAAGTCAGATTATTCAGAAGAAGTGGAAATACTGTCGAACCGCTATATTTTAATGAACGGTGTTAAGTATGAGGTATCACGAATCAAGTTGGATAACCCTATTTCAGGAACGGTATATGGAACATTATTAAACTATAAAGGGTCATTGGAAGCATTGAAGGGAAAGATCGACCATCCGCCTTATAATGAACCTCCTAAAGGGCCGATCCTTTATATTAAACCTAGAAACACGTTTTCTTCTTATTCAAATCCAGTTCCCCTTCCAGCCGGCATACCTGAATTGGAAATCGGAGCGGCACTTGGAATAGTGATCAGTAAAACGGCTACAAGAGTCAAGAAAGAACATGCATCGGATTATATAGAAGGTTTTACGATCGCCAATGATATTAGCATTCCTCATGAAAGCGTTTTTCGTCCTGCTATCCGCCATAAAGCCCGTGATGGATTTTGCCCGATCGGTCCATGGGTCGTATCCAAGGAATCCATCTCCAACCCCGACTCTTTAGGACTTCGTGTATATATTAATGGAGAGCTAAGGCAAGAAAATTCAACTTCAAATCTAATTCGCTCCATCCCCCGGCTTATTGAGGATGTAACGGACTTCATGACCTTGAGTACGGGTGACGTCCTTCTAGTTGGAGTTCCTGAGAAAGCACCGCTGGCCAAAGCCAATGATCAAGTCAGGATAGAAATAGACGAAATTGGTTATTTGGAAAATACGATCATTTCCGAGGAAAAATTATCACTGGAGGGGATTTTATGAAGAGAGCCCGTGTAGCCTATGCAGGTGCCATACATCCAGCAAGTGAATATCATGGCCAGCTCCAATTGGCGGATGGCCGGCTTGTCAATGAGCAGGACGTTGTCTGGCTTCCCCCTGTGGAACCACGAACTGTCTTCGCGCTTGGCTTGAATTATGCAGACCATGCGAAGGAGCTAGCTTTTAAAGCCCCGGAAGAACCCCTTGCATTCTTAAAAGGTCCCAATACATTCATCGGCCACCGGGGACAGACAAGGCGGCCTGCTGATGCAGCTTATATGCATTATGAATGTGAACTGGCAGTGGTCATCGGTAAAAAGGCGAAGAACATAAAAAAGGAAGAAGCCTTTAATTATGTAAGTGGATATACGATTGCAAATGATTATGCAATAAGGGATTATCTGGAGAACTACTACCGGCCAAATTTAAAGGTCAAAAATCGTGATACCTGCACCCCCATTGGTCCCTGGCTCGTCGATGCCGAAGATATTCCAGATCCTTCGAATCTTGCCATCAAAACTTACGTCAACGGAAAATTGACTCAGCAAGGCAACACGAAAGACATGATTTTCGGCATTGCTGATTTAATCGAATATTTCAGCAGCTTCATGACATTGAGTCCAAACGATATCATATTGACAGGCACACCTGAAGGCTTGGCGGATACTGCTGTAGGCGATGAAATCATCACTGAAATTGAAGGTATCGGAAAACTCGTTAGCACAATAGTCGGGGACGATGTATTTACTGAAAACGGGGATCGGCTCCACCTAAAAATTAACAAATAATGGAGGGGATTAACCATATGCCTCATATAATTATTGAATATACGGATAATATCAAAGATGAAATCCAGATTGACGGCTTATTAAGAAAGGTGAATGATGTACTGATATCCTATCCCACCATCTTTCCGATTGGCGGGATTCGATCCCGAGCCATTGAATTGAAGCATTATCGTGTTGCCGATGGTACAGAGGATGATGCTTTTGTTCATGCCATACTAAAAATTGGCGCTGGACGCCAGGACAGTGATAAAACAAAAGTATGTGACCACCTTTTTGAAACGTTGGAGTCCCATTTGGCATCCCTCTTTTCAAAAAGATACTTTGCCCTCTCCATGGAACTTGCGGAATTCAGTGATTTTGGCACATATAAAAAGAATAATATCCATAATCGATATAATAAATGAACAAAGTTTTCATATTTAAAGCCTTCCACATCATCGGGAAGGCCTTTAAATTAACATTCTTTGCCACCGCTACCTGGCTTAGTTGATTTCTGCAAGGTTTTCAGTGCGGTTCAAGAACTCTTTGACACGGTCCACATATTCTTGTTTATCATAGCCGTTATATAAAGCGCTTGCCATACGGACCGGATCCCCAAAAAAGAACCTTTCGTACAGCGTTTGCCTGGATCCAAATGAACTCATGCATACATCCCATGCAAGACGGTACAATTTAACCCTGTCATACGCTCCACCATTCGCGGCTTGAAGATATTTATCCAAATCCGGTCGAAGCTCCGAATTGAAATCCGCTTCATTTGGTATCGCCATTAAGCCACTAGCTCCAAGAAGCTGCATTATTTCACTGAATCTAGGGTAAATCTTCGGATAATAATTACGGGCTATGTTTAAAGGTGTGAAATCGGGTGTCATCATTCCCCACTTATCCACTTTCGCATTTGCCTCCGAAGCTGTAATGAAAGCCTTTACCGTTTCAAGCGCTATGATGACTTCCGAGACTTTCTCCTGAACATGCTGGTATTGCCCGATATTGATTGTTTCCACCATTAGCTGCAAAATCCCCAGAATGAACTCGGTTTTAGCGATATTCTTCGATACCACCTGATGGGTCATATGAACAACGGCATTGCTTTCATTATAAGCCTGGTTGCAAATGCTGACATCCCCATATGCAAATACCCGATTCCAAGGTACGACTACATCATCAAAAACGATAATCGTATCCATTTCCTCAAATCTTGAACCAAGGGGATGGTCAAAATGCGATTTGCCATAGTCGAATGATTCACGACAGATAAATTTCAACCCCGGAGTATTATTTGGTATGGAGAAGGCGAATGCATAAGGGTTTTCTTCTTCTGATTGTTTAAGCAATGTGGAAGGGAAAACCATGATTTCATCCGTTATTCCTCCTTGTGTAGCTAATAATCTTGCACCCTTTATAATTAGTCCTTCTGAATTCTTGCCGGCAATCCTTGCAGCGATGTAAGGATCCGGAAGCTTTGCGGCACTAACTCCCCTATTAACCTGGGGTTGAATCAAGGTATGTGTCAACGACAAATCCTTTTCCCGGCAAAGCTCATAATAGTCTTTCATATTTTTAGCAAATGCCGAATCCTGAGTACCGAACATATCAGCTGCAGTACCGTACGCCATCATCCCACTGTTGATATAGTCAGGGGAACGTCCCATCATTCCATTATTATGTCTTGCCCATTCTTGAATCATTTTCCTCCTCTTTTCAAGGTCTTCCTTAGTCCGCGGCTGCATGAATGAGGTTCCTACTCTTTCGTTTGAAGTTGGTGAAATATAAGTCATGATGTCATGTTTCTCAGAATCATGCTGCAAATCATATAATTCGGCCTGTGTTTTCATGACCCCTTTAAAAGCTGGGTGTTGACTGATCTTATCTTTTACTTGCTCTCCATTGATCCATACATTCGCCTTTGCTTTGTCTACCCTATCGATATATTCTTTACCTGTTTTAGCCGGCATAATTACATCCCCCTTAACACTAAAATGATAAAGCGCTTACAATTAAATAAATTCCAAATATTGAATTAATTACTATAACAAAATATACCATGTGTTATGATATATATATAATACTTAAAAAATTCAATATGTATATGTTAATCATATGTATGAGGTGTATATAATGGACATCCGGCAGTTAAAATATTTTGTGACGATCGTTCAGGAAGGGCAAATAACCAAAGCCGCAAAAAAATTACATATGGCTCAACCGCCTCTTAGCCAGCAACTTAAAATGATGGAAATGGAAATCGGTGAAAAACTGTTCGATCGGAATGGAAAGAAACTTGAACTCACTGAAACTGGCAAGGTCCTTTATAAAAAAGCTGAAGCATTATTAAACCAGTTCGAAGAATCGCTGCTGGAAGTGAAGGAAGTCAGTAAAGGGGTAAAGGGCACTCTTTCCATAGGGTCAGTAAAAACTTGCTTTTCTTACATTCCGCAAAGGATGAGAACCTTTAGAGTTAAATACCCTGACATACGTTTCAAGTTAATGGAAGGTGATACGTTCCGTTTGACAGAAGGCTTAATAAACAGGGAAATCGAGTTGGCCATTGTAAGGCTTCCTATTAACGGTAAGCAATTCTCATCGATTAACCTTCCGCCGGAAGACTTTGTGCTTGTCACCCCAAAAGGTTGGGATATCCCAGACTCGATCGAATTCAAACAAATTAAGGAATATCCCCTCTTATTGCTGCATAGGGTTAGCGGACAAGGTACCTACGAACTTATAGTGGATGAATGCTTAAGACATGGATTTGACCCTACGATTGTATGTGAATGTCCTGATGCTGCAATGATCTTATCTTTAGTGAAGGAAGGAGTAGGCGCTACCATCATGCCACGTACCACGTCCAAATCGTTTTCAACCCAGGGGATAAAAATAGTCGAATTGATAGATTGTGAAGTTCAATCGGAAGCCGCCCTTATTTGGCTCGAAGATCGCTACCTTTCTAAAGGCGCCGTCAAATTCCTAGAAACTTTTTCTGAATGAATGCCCAGTTATCCTTGAATATTAGTGCGCCTGTACTTCTTTCTAATAATCTTTTGTATTCGTTCGAATTTCTATATCCATTGAAAAGAAAAAAGCAACCCATCAGGAGATGGCTGCTTTTTCAAATCCATTCACAAGTGCATTGACCTGCGCTTTATTTATAGGCATGCCTTTACTTCATTCAATGTCGTAAAACACCTTTAACATCATGACCGGTATGGGACTTTACCAGGATTTCATTATAATTGTCTTTTGCAACCGTTTTTAGACCGGTCCTGCGATTACCGACCAAGGCACCTAAATAGCAGGCGATGAATCCAAGCGGAATGGAAACGATTCCTGGTGAATTCAAAGGGAAAATCGGCTCACCTGTCATAATCGTTGCTCCAGGGACCGGGTTCCAGACATTTGGACTGAGGGCCACGAGCAAAAGTGTACCAAAAAGACCTGTCATCATACCGACTATCGCTCCAGTTTTATTGAATTTTTTCCAATAGATCGTTAGAAGGATTACTGGCAAATTCGAACTGGCGGCCAATGTAAAGGCGATAGATGCCAGAAACGCTACATTGAATTCCTGCAGACCTAATGATAAAACAATCGTAAGTGCAGTCACACCAATGGAAGCCCATCTAGCCATCGTCATTTGCTGTTTTTCCGTCGCTTTTCCATCTTTTAATATTTCATTATAAAAATCATGTGAAAATGCCGTAGCACCTGTTAAAACGATTCCTGCAACTACTGCGAGTATCGTTGCGAAGGAAACGGCCGCAATAAATGCGAATAAGATGTCCCCGCCCACAAGTTGGGCCAATAGAGGTGCAGCCATGTTACCTGCTGGATTAGCGGCCATGATATTCGATGTTCCGACCAACTTCGCAGCACCGAATCCGAGAAAAATGACCATGATATGAAAAGCACCCATAATCCACATCACCCAAACAACCGATTTTCTTGCCACTCGTGCATTCGGGACAGTCAAAAAACGTATTAAAATGTGAGGCAGACCTGCCGTTCCCAAAATCAGGCCCAATGACAAGGAAGCTGCATCCCATCCACTGGCATACTTAATACCTGCCTTCAGGTAATCTGCACCCATTGGTGTTGCTGTTTTCATATCCGTGAAAATTCCGATGAAACTAAAATTCAACTTCCACATGACGATCATGAATAATATAAACACTCCGCCTATCAGCAGGATCGCTTTAATGATCTGCACCCAGCTCGTCGCCGTCATCCCCCCGAATAGAACAAATACCAACATTACAATACCTACGATGATGACAGAGGTATTATACGGGATGTCCAAAAGCAATTTAAATAAAGCACCTGCAGCAACAAGTTGCCCCAGCATGTACATGACTGATATCACCAGGGTATTAAAAGCGGTCACTCCCCGGACCTGTTTATATTTAAACCTTGCAGTAACCATATCAGCCAATGTGTATTTCCCTAAGTTCCTTAATGGCTCAGCCACTAGGAATAACACGACAAGAAATGAAACAAGTGCTCCATACATCAGGAAAAATCCATCATATCCAGTTAAGGAAAATGCCCCAATCAACCCTAAAAACGTGGAAGCCGACATAAAATCCCCGGCCAATGCAAGTCCATTTTGCCTAGCGGTCAACCCGCCCCCGGCCGTATAAAAGGAGCCTGCCGTTTTAGTTTTTTTGGAAGCGAAATACGTGATGAAAAGCGTACCCATCGACATTAGCGCAAAGAGAATGATAACTGTCCAATTCATGATTCAAAGCCCTTCTTTCTCGATGATTTCTTTTATTTGTTCATCGATTCTTTCAGATTTCCTTACATATATGCTGCAAACCCATACAGACATAACCGTAATGGAGACACCGTACACCCACGCCCATGTTATGTCCCCAATGAAAGGGTGATCCAGGATATCTGTGTAAAAAACTAAGAAGGGCAAAAGCAGGGAATATCCCATAAATAAAATCGTAAAAGGGATGACGAACTTCTTTTTATCGGAAAGCATATTCTGAAACTCTTTCGAGGCAACAATTTTTTCATAATCCACTAGATCAGTTTGTTCCGATTCTTCAAGTTTTTTTTCCAGCCGAACCATCTCTTCACACCTCTTCTGATCTTTATTTTTTCCAAGGACGGTCCTGGTAGTATTCCTCCGATGTCAGCCGCATTCTTCAATGGCAAATTCTTCCTACATCCCAAAATCCCTACAATCCAACAGTTACAAATAGGGCAGCAGTAAGCTCCCACTGCTGCCCTGTCCCAGACCATATCTTTTAGAAGGCTTGCAATTTGGCAATAGACTTGGCTCGCCTATCCTTCATCTATTTCACTTTTCCATTTGATATGAATCTTCTTTCCTTTCAAAGGAAGAGAATCATTGAAATGTAAGTGCCAACTCCCTTGAAATGATCCGTCCATCATTTGATGGGCTATTCCTTCATTAATATTTCCTTCGGTATGGATTTCGATTTAATACACACCGGGCGGGGGGTGTCAGGAATGCTTCTGACAATGTAACGATGATGTGTTGATTATCCTCGGAATCGATTGTCCCTTGACTTTCAAAATATGAGCCAAGATATGACGGGATATCAGCGAACCGACTTTCCGCAATCAAGTTTCTAAGCTTAGTGGAACTTACTTTTTCATGGTCAATTTCTAATTTCTTCATTTCCGTCACTTCAAAAAATCGCTTACCTTCGATTTTCAGCGTTTCCATATTCCCTTCCCCTTTATGCCCATACCGGAAATCGAATTCAGCCACGGCATGTTTGCTTTAAATCCAAATAGAAAATCCTCGATAAAATCAGAAGGTGAAAGATGGGCAAATGCGGAATCGAAGTACAAGTCTATCAAGGTATCTACTAAATCCTGCATAGTTTTGCTTTTTGCTCTTAAGGAGTAATGTATGTTTGAGGGGTTTGATCGTTTCCGATGATTTGCTTTAGATGTGGAAAAAAAGTCATGACTGCCTATTTGAAATTTTGCTGTTTGGCAATCCTTTTGGCTAGATTTATCAATTCTTGATGGCCTAGATGAACTCCGTCGAAAAATCCTAGAGCTACATACGGTTCTGCTTCTGATGGGAAAGTGGGTGCTGAACATGAATGATAGCCAAATCCATCTTCCTTCCTATGATTCTTGAAAGGTTCCATTTACTCAGTAAAAGGAACCCCCATAATCCTGCAGTCTTCCATCAACTTTTCACCATTTGCACTGGCGCCCTATTGAAAAGACTATGAGAGTCCATGTATGTTTTGCCTAAATTTTGCATGATTCATCCTAGATCCCGCTTCTATTTAGATGATGAATTCAGGCTTACTTTTTGCCAGGATCGGTTCTTTAAGAGGAACTTCCTCTCCTGATATTATATCAAGTACAGAAGATGCCTCATCAAACCATGAATCCGGAGCTTGGGCTCCCCAGAATGTCTGGCGTCTTGGATCATTCAAGTCCCAATGAATCGGTTCGGTATCCGGGTCAGATGTTAAGTAATCCCCATTGTATAATTCGATTCTATGGCCGTCCGGGTCTCTTAAATATAGGAAGAATGCATTGGATAGGCCATGCCTTCCTGGGCCGCGTTCGATCGACTGTGCATATCCAAGAGATGCCAGTACATCACAGGCATGGATAAGTGCAAGGGGGTCAGGTAGAAAAAAGCCTACATGGTGAAGTCTTGGACCGATACCGTTCATGAATGCCTGGTCATGGACCGTTTGCTTTCTATGTAGCCACGTTGCCCATAATTTGCCCGACTCATCCACTGTATCTTCCGAGCAGGCAAAACCTAATTCTTTCATATAAAAGTCAGAGGCTTTTTGCACATTTGGCACACAACAATTCACATGATCGATTCTTTGGACCCTCGAACCCCTATGCATATCATATCGTTGCAGTAATCTCTCGGCTTTATCCATTTTGTAAAAAAACTCCACTGGCAATCCTGAAATATCCTGAACTCGCAGTGACTTGCCTAGTGCATGCTGTGTTCCTTCCTGCATCCACTTCATTTTCATTCCCTTGGACAGGAAGAAAGATTCCAACCCTTCAAGGTCTTCCTCTTTTTCAACCTTGTATCCTATTGCTTCAACGCTTGGCTTTTCTGCCTTTTGCAAGATAAGCGAATGATGATGCGCTTCCTCTAAACCACGTAAATATATGTGGTCATTCGTTCTTTCCGTTTCAATAAAACCTAAAGCATCCACATAAAAGGCTCTTGATTTATCTAAATCTGTTACATTAAGTATCGTTCTCGCAACACGAATAATAGAAAAGTTCATAGTATTCTCCCCTTTTTTAATGAAACCCGGATTATTTTTCAGCAGAAGAAACGGCATTTTGTTTTATGTCGCCAAATTTTGGAATGTGATGTTCTCCAATTGCCACGTGGATAACTTGTGTTTCCGTATAGAATTCAAAGCTATAATGGCCGCCTTCACGTCCTACCCCACTATATTTCGATCCTCCAAATGGAATCCGCAAATCCCTAACGTTTTGGGAATTCACCCAGACCATCCCACTATCGACAGCTTGAGCAAATCTATGTCCACGTTTCATATCATTGGTCCAAACATAAGCAGCTAGCCCATACTTTACATCATTAGCCATTCTCAGTACTTCCTCTTCAGTCTTGAAAGGAATGACAGCCATGACAGGTCCAAAAATCTCTTCTTGTGCCACCGTCATATCATTTGTACAGTTCAAAAGAAGCGTCGGGGCAATAAAATTCCCTTCCTTGAATGCACTTGGTATGGCTCCGCTTACAATTTCCGCACCTTCATCTTTTGCTATATCCAGATATCGGGAGACATTATTAAAATGGTTACGATGGATCAGCGGTCCGATTTCCGTGTCTGGATCCATTGGGTTTCCAATTTTGATATGATGAACGCGCGCCTTCAATTCTGCCACGAACTGGTCTATTATCGATTCATGGACAAATAATCTGGAATTGGCTGTGCATCGCTCCCCATTGAATGAATAGATTCCCCATATCACTGAATCCAGGGCCTTTTCTAAATCTGCATCTTCAAAAATGACTGCTGGTGATTTACCGCCGAGTTCCATGGAAAAACGTTTCATTGTATCTGCACCATTTTTAATGATTTCAGCGCCGGTTGTCGTTTCTCCGGTAAAAGAAATCAATTGGACTTCAGGATGGGCAACCAAGGACGCCCCCGCTGTCTCCCCAAAACCGTGAACGATATTGAATACGCCTTTTGGCAGACCGGATTGATCAATGATTTGAGCTAATTTATTGGCAGTCAATGGAGACCACTCCGCCGGTTTAAGGACACATGTATTGCCTGTAGCCAGGGCCGGGGCGATCTTCCAGGTTTCTAACATGAAAGGTGCATTCCAAGGAGTGATTAATCCTGCCACTCCTATCGGTTTATGAATCGTATAATTGATGAAAGTGTCATCCATTTGATATGACTCTCCTATCAGCCTGCTTTTCACCATTTCAGAATAAAAACGGAAATTCTCCGCTCCCCTTGCCGCTTGTTTTTTTGTCTGGCTAATCGGCAACCCTGTATCCAGTGATTCCAAAAAGGAGATTTCTTCGGCATTTTCTTCAATTAGATCAGCAATCCTATTCATGTACTTCAATCTTTCTTCCACTTTCATCGTTCTCCATGGGCCATTATCGAATGCAGCTCTTGCGGCGGCGACCGCTTGATCAATATCCTCTTTAAACCCTTCTGCCACATTATTGATTGCTTGATTATTAAAAGGGCTTAGATTTTCAAATGTTTTTCCTGAGATACCATCCACAAATTGACCATTGACGTAATGCTTCACATCCTGCACGGGAAAGGTTTGCATGATAAATCCTCCTTTAAAAATTAATTCGGGAAGATGACAAAAATCGTTTGGATTTGTGCAATCTTCCCAACTAGCCATTATGACTGGATTTTTTGGTCAATCAACCCGTATGATTGAAGGGTTTCACGCAGCTCTTTTTCCAATGGTTCAGAAGGCGGTCCCATAGGCGGCCTTAATGCCGGATTGATTTTCCCCATCATCCCCATCGCAGCTTTTAATGGTCCTGGATTGGTTTCTTTAAATAAAACATCATTCAATGGCATTAATTTGTAATGGAGGTCAAGCGCCTTATCTACATCACCCTCCACCCAAAGGTTATAAATGTCCGCCACTTCTTTAGGAGTGATATTGGCAGTAGCACTTATATGTCCTGCCCCTCCAATAGCCAACATTGGATAGCATAATAATTCAATGCCAGAATATAAGAGAAAATCCCTTCCGCAATTTAATAAGACACGGTTCACATGTTCGAAATCTTTATTAGATTCTTTTACACCAATAATATTTTCACAATCTTCAGCAAGACGTGCCAATGTCTTCACTTCTAAATTCGTCGCCGTTCTTCCGGGAATGTTATAAACGATCAGCGGGATATCAACAGCATTAGCTACGGTTTTAAAATGATTATAAAGTGCCTGTTGATTCGGTTTATTGTAATAAGGTACGATGACTAAAGCAGCATCCGCGCCCATTTCCTGTGCCCTTTTTGTCAAATGCAACGTTTCTTTCTGATTGGCAGATCCGGTACCTGGTGCAACTGGAACACGGGCTTTTGCTGCTTTAATTGCCGTTTCCATCACTAATTCCCGTTCTTCAATCGTAAGTGAACTCGGCTCGCCTGTAGTCCCGCATACCGAAATTCCATGGGAACCGCTTTCAATATGCCAGTTTACTAGATTTTCAATGGCCTTTACATCAACTTCCATCTTGTCATCAAAGGGAGTGATAACGGGTGCGATGGATCCTCTTAAACGACTTTTGATTTCCTCGTACATTTTTCTACCACCTTTTCGTTATTTGAATATTCCGAATAATCCAAGTGAAAAAATCGGCTTTGCTTTTATCAATAATCAATCGACTATAATAAAACAAAGCCTGGGTCATCAAAGTGCCTGATCTTGATTAGTTTCCGCCCTCTGCTTGAATGTGCTTATCGCATTCAGTTTATGCTTTCTCACCAATGATTCAATTTCTTCAAAAGATGCTTTTTCCTTTAGGAGCTTTATGATGCTTTCATGTTCGCGAATCGATTGGACTGCGCGTTGCGGCACCATGGTGAACATGGACTTTCTGACTCTATTCATTCTTTGTTGTGCCTGTTTAATTTCCTCTATTAAAAAGGAATTTCCGGACTTTTCATAAATTTCCGCATGGAAACATTCGTTTAATTTACCAAACAGCTCTAATTCAAAGTTATGGAGGGCTTTTTCCATTTCATTGTTTAAATTAATTAGATTTTCAAAATCATGATCATTCATGGTTAAAGAACTGAGTGCAGCTGCATATCCTTCAAGCAGAGATAAAACAGAAAGAGTTTCAATGTATTCGCTCTCATTTATGCTTGTAACCACCGCTCCACTATAAGGCTTATATTGAATAAGGCCGTCAGATTCCAGTTGCCTGATCGCTTCCCTGACAGGAATCGGACTTAAACTAAGTTCTTTTGCCGTTTGATCGATAATGATCCGCTGTCCAGAACCATATGTTCCATCCAAAATTAATTTACGAAGGTGCTCATAAGCTAGTTGCTTTTTGCTGGGGTTTTTGCTTTTCTCTTCCATATTTTCATCATATATGAAATCATATATGATTGCAATCGATTTTCATTAAAAATCATATATGATTTTCCACATGCTTGTTTGCATATATAAATGCAAAGTCCCGCCTTCTTCACGAGTCGAAATATAATCCAACTAAAAAAAACCTGCAGACTCAGTCTGCAGGTTTTTAATAATAAATTAGGCCATTTTTGAATTAACGAATGAATGTATTCTTTCAACGGCTGCTTCCAGCAGCTCCAGTGAAGTTGCATAAGAGAGTCTGATGTTATCAGGTGCACCGAACCCTGAACCTGGAATAACAGCCACTTGGGCTTCTTCAAGCAACGCAGTCGTAAAATCTTCGACATTGCTGTACCCTGTTAATTCAACTGCACGTTTAACGTTCGGGAATAAATAAAATGCCCCTTGTGGTTTAATGCAGCTTACACCTGGAATTTCAACCAATTTATCATAGATTTTATTCAAACGGCCTTCAAATGCTTGACGCATTTCCTCAACAGGCTCCTGTGTACCTTCATAAGCCGCAATCGCACCATATTGAGCGGTTGTGGTTGGGTTGGATGTGCTATGGCTAGCAAGGTTCGCCATTGCTTTAATGATGGACTCATCACCGGCTGCATAACCTATTCTCCAGCCAGTCATCGAGTGCGATTTAGAAACACCATTGATGATGATCGTTTGCTTTTTCAATTCAGGTGAAATCTCTGCAATGGATGTATGTTTAGCATTTCCATAAACCAATTTTTCGTAAATTTCGTCGGAAACGATCAAGATATCATGAGCCAGGCAAACTTCCCCGATAGCCGCCAATTCTTCCCTGGAATAAAGCATGCCCGTTGGATTGCTTGGAGAGTTGATAATAACCGCTTTCGTTTTATCGGTAATTGCTTGTTCTAATTGTTCTTTCGTGATTTTATATTGATTTTCTTCCGTACCGACTATATATACCGGCTTACCGTCAGCAAGCTTGATTTGCTCAGGATAGCTCACCCAATATGGTATCGGAACAATGACTTCATCTTCTTCATCCAGGATCGCTTGAAACAATGTGTACAGCGAGTGCTTTGCACCTGAGCCAACTGCAATTTCAGAAGGTTTGTAATCCAAGCCCTGATCACGCTTCAATTTAGCCGCAATTGCTTCTTTTAGCTTCGGCAGACCAGCGGATGGCGTGTATTTAGTTTGACCTTCATTCATGGAAAGAAGTGCTGCATCTATGATATGTTTGGGCGTATTATAGTCTGGTTCACCTGCACCCAAACCAATTATATCTAAACCTTGGGCCTTAAGTTCCTTTGCTTTTGCCGTAATGGCCAATGTTGTTGATGGCGTTAATGACTGAACACGGTTCGCTAATTTCATTTTAAATTAATCCTCCATTCTAAATGCTTCGATAATACTTTAGCCATTCCCCAGTTTTAAAATCATAATAGTCATAATTAAAGCGCTCGGATTCATCAAGATACGTTACTTCCCAAAGCGGGACGTTCTTTTCCATGCCTAGCTTAACCGAAATGATTTTTTGAGGATTAAGCTTTTCTTTGACAATGTTCATGATCTCTTTTTTTGATTTACCATCTTTATAGTTTTCCACTACTATTTCTTTCTTCTTGTCCTCAGGAAGCCAGACTATTTTTTTAGTCCCTTTTTCCCCCTTACCAATGATGACAGAGTATGAATCCTGCCCATTATAAAGGTAGAATTCTTCCATGGTAACAAGGCCGCCCTCTTCCTTTGCCTTTTTAAAAGCCTCATCACCAGCCTCTTTTTTAGGCTGCAACGCTTTAATATATGCCCCGCTGACAAATCCGATAAAACAAAGGACTAGGATAGAAGCAATAATCAACCATTTTTTCAAAGCTGCTTTTCCTTCTTTCTATGTACGATAAATTGTAAATATCGCTTTTTCTTGATCTTGGGAATCCAATGCCAGACCGAACATCAAATCATCTTTTTTCAATGTTCGGTTCAAGGAATCCACAATTTTATACAGATCAGGAGAATTTTGCAACCTGACTGTTGAAATTACTTCGATTTTACTTTCCATGAAAATGCCCCTCCATTTTAATAAATTGTCAACAACCACTGGTATGAATAGGATTTGAAGGCTTTACCACCTATCACATTATACCAGCTCAGTGGTTATTTTTCTTTATAAATTCATAAAAATTCCTGGATTAATGAATTATCAAGATCCTTTAAATCCACTCTTCTATCATTTCAGCCATTTCTGAAATAGTGCCTTGGTGCCAGTCCACTTTCGGAATGGCCTTTTGAAATTCAGTTCCATATTTAGCAGTGATGATGCGGCGATCGAGTATAACCAAAATCCCTTTATCTTCCGGAGTGCGTATAAGCCTTCCGAAACCTTGTCGGAACCTTAATAGGGCTTCGGGTAATGAATACTCAGAGAATGGATTGCGCCCCTGATTCTCGAGAAGTTGGCATTTTGCAGCTGTTACTGGTTCATCCGGTGGCGAAAAAGGCAGCCTGACAATGATTAAACAAGATAAATCCTCGCCAGGGATATCGACGCCCTCCCATAAGCTGGTTGTCCCAAACAGGACCGCTTTCTCGAAGTTTTGGAAATTCCTGAGCAGCCTCATCCGGCTTCCGCCAGAAATCCCTTGTGCAAACAGGGTGAACTCATCCAGAACACCACAATCTTTGACCGAATGATAGGTTGCCCGCAGCATTTCATGCGAGGTGAATAATACCATCATTCTCCCTTTCGCTGCCTGAGCGGCAGCAATAATATGGTTTGCTGCAGTTTCGGAGAATTCGTCCACCGATAAACAATTGATATCTGGCAGATCATTTGGTACCAGTACCTTTACGAGTTTCTTATAAGGAAAGGGTGATGGAAAACTTGCTGTCTGGATCGGCTCATTCTCTAATCCGAGTTGTTCCTTAAAATACTTAAAAGAATCCTTCACCACAAGGGTTGCCGATGTCATGACCACACTTTTTTGGCGACCGAAATAGGAATCCCATAGCCGTTTACTGCCTGCAATCGGCTGAACCGTCAAAGTCACCCCATGCTGAGGTGCTGCATTCGTATAATCAAGCCAATAAATATTTTCTTCGTGGGGCTTGATGAAAAACTCATGCAAGGAGACCCTGGTATCCTGTAAATGTCCAAGCAGCACCTCGATATCATTCAAGTGAAATAATGAATTTTTCCCTAATGGGGACTCATTATTCAATAAAAGGGCCAATCTTTTCTCTAACTCCGTGATGATGTATCCTAATAAATCCACCAACCGCTCAGCGACAAGAATCGCTTTTCCCCATCTTCCATCATTCATTTTGAATGAAAGCCGTTTTGGACTCACAGAACGTGAAAGTTTTTCCGCCTGATTGGAAAGGTAATAAAAAAGCTGTTCGAATTCATACGAAAAATCACTAAGCTTTTGATCTAATTCATGTGAAGACTTTCCATCCGTCAGTCCGTTATTCAAGAGCATCCTGTCCAATTTATATAATAATTGCTTTTGATCCGATGTCCCCAGTCTGTTCAAAATCGTCTTCACCGAAATGTAATTTAGCCTGCTCCCAAGCTGTTTGGATGCAGCCTGTTCCAAATGGTGTGCTTCATCGAGAACCAAATACCCTTTTTTGGGAATCAAGGCGTCTTCCGTAAGAAGATCCGTCATTAAAAATGAATGGTTAGTAATGATGATATCCGCCTTGGCAGCTGTTTTTTTTGCCCGTTCAAAAAAATCCAATTCAAGCCAGGGCTGTTTTAAACCGGCGTATGTAAGACCATCGCTTTGAAGCCTATTCCAAAATAGCTGACCGCCGCTTGTTAGGTTCAATTCATCTTTATCACCTGTTACGGTCTCAGTAAGCCAAACCAATATCTGCATTTTCGTTAAGGCCGTTTCATAATTATCTTCCTTTTCACGCAAAGCCCTTTCGAACTTTGCCAAGCTCAAATAATTGCTTCTCCCCTTCAGTAAAACGGCTTGAAAGGTAAAAGGAAGGATTTTCTTAAGCTTAGGAACTTCGTTTTGAAGAAGTTGGTCCTGCAACTGAAGCGTATATGTCGAAACGACGACAGGTTTTTGATGTTTTTTTGCAAAATAAACGGCCGGAAGCAGATAACCTATCGATTTACCAATACCTGTTCCAGCTTCAATGATTGCATCCTGGCTGGTTTCGAAAGAATTGTGAATCAGGTTCATCATATCAAGTTGTCCGCTTCTTGCTTCGAATGCAGGGAATGCATTTTGGAGCATGGCTATTTTTTCATCATTGCCGAGCGGGAATTTAGCCCCCGTGTCTTTATGATCACCTTCCTGTTCAGCCTTTTTAAAGGCAAGGCCCCTATAAGTAATTAGATCAGGCGAATGGACTTCGGCTTTAGCAAGTTTGCTTGCAATGCAAGCATCTATTAATTCGGAAACCTCACTTTGTAAGGAATAAGATAATCGATACAACTGTTTAAGTGTCATGACTGGAAGATTCATCAGCTTTTTTTTCAATTCCAACAATAATAAAGCGGTGGCATATGCATCACTATCCGCTTGATGGGGCCTGGAATGATCTAGGTTTTCTTCTTTTGCCAGCTGGTGCAGCTTATATCCATCGGATGTTGGTTTTAATATTTTCGCTAACTCCACTGTATCAAGGGTGGAACCATAAAACGGCTCAAACCCGCATCGCACTAGTTCTTCCTGTAAAAAAGATAAATCAAATAAAACATTATGGGCAACAAAACAAGCCCCTTCTATAAGCCGGGCAATATTTTCTGCAACATCTTCAAAGTCAGGTGCATTTTTTACCGTCTCGTTGCTTATTCCGGTCAATTCTTCAATAAACAAGGAAATTTCCTGTCCGGGGTGGATGAATGTCGAGTATTCATCCACGATTTGGTCATTTTCGATGACCACTCCAGCAAATTGAATAATCCTATCTCCTTTTTTCGGAGAATTCCCTGTTGTTTCCAAATCGACCACTACATATCGTTGCATCATGAATTGTACACCTCAAACTTCGCTTTCTCCACTTCCTGATGGAATTCTCTTATCTTTTTTATACCATAATAATCGTAATAAAGGAAACAAGCCGTTCATCAAAAGACGAAAAGGACCGGCACCTGTATGCATGTTTCATGCACATGTGCCGGCCCTCCGCTTACATGATCGTAGCTGCAGGTTCGTTTGAAATTAAATCAATGATTTTATTGTTTTCATCCATGATCGCAACTTTTGGTTTGTGATCTCCCAGTTTATCCTCTGGAACCATCACATAAGAAATGATTATCACGATATCATCCGGCTGCACCAGTCTAGCTGCCGCTCCATTCAAACACACGACACCGCTCCCCCGTTCACCCGCAATCACATACGTTTCAAGCCTTGCACCATTATTATTATTCACGATGGCGACTTTCTCATTAGGCACAATCCCCACCGCATCTATTATATCTTCATCAATCGTAATGCTGCCTACATAATTCAAATTAGCTTCAGTTACCCTTGCACGGTGGATTTTACCATTCATCATCGTTCGAAACATCTCAATTCCCCCTGATCTTATGATTTATTCTATATATAAGGTGATATTATCAATTAGTCTTGCATGCTTGAACTTTACAGCCATTGCAATGATGATGTTTCCTGTCAATGATTCTAGTGGTTTAAGTTCCGGGTATTGATAGACTTCAATATAGTCGATCACTCCACTTGTTTGGGCAGTAATATGTTCACTAATTAGAGCCGTGACGGTAGCTGCATTTCTTTCACCCGATTCAACCGCCTCTTTGGCCTTCAATAAACTTTGGTACAGCTCTTTAGCCTCCATGCGTTCTTGATCTGATAGGTTCACATTTCGCGAACTCTTCGCTAACCCATCTTCCTCGCGTACGGTATCTACAGCAACAAGCTGGATAGGGAAATTGAAGTCTTTGATCAGTCCATCTATCACGGCGACTTGCTGGGCATCCTTCTTACCAAAGTAAGCTCTATCCGGAAGGATGATATTGAAGAATTTCGTTAAGACTGTCGCTACACCATCAAAGTGTCCAGGCCTTTGTCGCCCGCATAAAACATCCGTCCTGCTTTGGACAACAACTTTCACAGAAGGTTCTTCTCCGTACATTTCATGGACTGTTGGATAGAAGAGATAATCCACTCCGCCATTGGCTGCGACATTTTCATCCCGTTCCAAATCCCGCGGATATGTTTCAAAATCCTCATTCGGTCCAAACTGCATCGGATTTACAAAAATACTCAATACCACAATATCATTTTCTTTGCGGGCCTTTTCCAAAAGGGTTGCATGCCCCTCATGCAAAAACCCCATTGTCGCTACATAGCCAATGCTTTTGTGATTGTTTTTTTCCTCTCTAAGTGCCAATTGCAAATCAGCTGCTGATGTAAAAGTTTTCATCTTTTTCCTCCGTAAAGTTCAGAAAGCTGCTCTTCCTTCATCGTGAATGTATGTTCTTCCGACGGAAAATCTTTAGATTTCACTTCATTCACAAAGCTTGTAATCGATTGGCCAATCAGTTCATTGGCATCTCCATAAACTTTTACGAATTTCGCTAGTCGATCTACCCCATACTTGATGACATCATGGTAAACGAGGACTTGACCATCCGTTTCTGCGCCTGCTCCAATTCCAATGGTTGGAATTTCGAGATTTCGTGTGACAAGTTCCCCCACTTGATATGGAACACATTCAAAAACTACTAGCATCGCCCCTGCCGCTTCACACTTTCTCGCATCTTCCAAGAGTCGTGCTGCACTTTCTGCATCTTTTCCTTGCACTTTATATCCCCCCAGAACTCCGACGGATTGAGGAGTCAAGCCAAGATGGGCTACAACCGGGATGCCTGCCTTTGTCAATGCTGATATTTTTTCAACAACATCATCCGCTCCCTCAAGCTTCACGGCATCCGCATTGCCTTCCTGCATGATGCGGGCTGCATTTTTCAGTGTTTCATCCATTGATAGGTGATAGCTCATAAAGGGCATATCCGTCACGACAAATGTATTTGGTGCCCCCCGTTTTACTGCCTTCGTATGATGGATCATGTCATTCACCGTAACTGGAATCGTTGAGTCATATCCCAATACGACCATTCCTAAAGAATCACCGACTAAAATCATGTCTACACCTGATTGTTCGGCTAACTTTGCTGACGGGTAATCATAAGCCGTGAGCATGACAATCTTCTCTTGATTTTGTTTCATCTTCAAAAAATCTCCGGACAATTTCATTACGTTTCCTCCTTTTAATGGAGGAGATGAAAACATCAGCGAAAACTGGTGTCTATACATTCATGCGCAAAAAAAGGACTGACTAAAAAAGTATCTGTTTTCGCTTCGAAAAACGGCATGTAAAGCCACAATTCGATCAATAAACAGCACTTAGCTTTTTAGTCAATCCCTTTGTTTCATCAGAAGTTTCATCCCTCCGTCCCAGTCCAGTTCTCTGGATCAAGGCAGATTTTCATATAATTTGGTATTTATGGGGGTGCAGTTCACATGAGATACTGCCCACTTGCATTATAACAAGCCAAATTGAATATTTCTATTTAATTTTCACGAATTTGACAAAAACCTACTGAATTTCAATATCTGCAGAATATATCGAATGTACGGTTCCTTTTCCGTCTTCAAGAAGTAAGACGCCTGAATCCGTTATGCCCAATGCTTTTCCGATAATCGTGTCATTAACGGTACTGGCTTTGATTACCTGTCCAAGACTGATCGCATAACTCTCCCATAAATCCTTTATAGGCATGAACCCTTGATCTAAATATAGTTCGTACAAATTTTCCAGGCGAAATAATGCTCGTTGAATGACCTTGGACCTTGAAACCGTCCCTCCACTTTCAATGAGAAGGGAAGACGCTTTTTCCTGCAGTTCTTCAGGAAAATCCTCCAATTGCTGATTGATATTCATTCCAATTCCGATAATGACAGAATGGATTCTATCTGACTCCGCCTGCATCTCCGTAAGGATGCCCACCACTTTCTTGCGATTCACCAAAATATCATTAGGCCACTTTATTTGCGGCTTCAAATCAGTGGTATCCTCTATAGCCTGAGCTATAGCGACCGCGGCCAATAATGTAAGTTGTGGCGCCTCATGAATCGGAATTTTCGGTCTTAGGATGAGACTCATCCATATCCCGCTGAATTTTGGGGAATGCCAAGATCTCATTAGCCTTCCTTTTCCGGATAACTGCTCCTCGGCAACGACGAGGGTTCCCTCCTGAACGCCTTCATTTGCTAGTTGATGCGCAATTTTTTGAGTGGATTCCACAGTTTCCTGATAATGTATCATCTTGCCGATCGTTTTTGTTTCCAAGCCAAGTTGTATTTCGCTCTCGGATACTTTTTCCGGCGCCGATATGATCCGGTAGCCTTTTTTCCTAACAGCTTCGACATTATACCCTTCACTTCGCAGGTCTTCTATATGCTTCCAGACCGCTGTGCGCGAACAGCCAATGTATTCAGCAATTTCCTGACCGGATATAAACGCACCATCCGCTTTTGAGAGGGCTTCCATCAGCTTTGTTCTTAACTCAGATTGCATTTCTCCAGCCACCTCTTAATTTCTTCTTTATCATTTCTTAATTCTTCATTCAAGACAGCTTTCAATATTTTTTCCAAGTATTCCTTGACCCATGGACCTGGTTTTTCTTGATGCCAAATCAATAAATCCGTCCCCGTGACATCAAGATCCGACATTTGTTTTATAATAAGTTCATTGTAGCGTTGGTGTGCATTCTCTTCAGCATCCGATACATTCCCGGCTTTCAGTGCAGCTCTGACTTTAGCAGCTTGTACCGTTATGCCATGACCTGCCTGAAATACATCGATGGCTGATGGTTCTTTACTCTTCACCAGCTTTATCGTACGTTGAACGTTTCTTATAGTTTTCAATGGCAGCTTCCATGCCCTCAAAGCCTCTTCGATTTCTTGATCATTTGTGTGAATCATGATGATAGACCATATTTCTGCAGCATTCAGTTGATGAAGCGGCAGGTTCAGTAAGTCCATCAGATGATCTTTTTTACTTGAGAATAGAGGCAGGTATTGATATAATCCGCTTTCCAACAAGAGTGAGAAAGCCTTTATCTTATTGGACCCGGCCGCTAGTTTCTCAAATTCAACCAGAATTCTCTCGACAGCGATTTCACTGATGTTCTGGGCGTTCTCTTTAAGGGAATCAAAGGTTTCTTGATCCAATTCAAAATCAAGTTGACTGACGAACCTTAAAGCACGCATCATTCTCAATGCATCTTCATGAAACCTTTCATGCGGGTTACCAACTGTGATAATCCTTTTTTGTGCCAAATCGCGCTTACCATTAAATGGATCGATGATCTTTCCGGTCCTATCCATTGCTATTGCATTCATGGTAAAATCTCTTCTTTGCAAATCTTCGGTCAAAGAACGGACAAACTTTACGGCATCGGGCCTGCGAAAGTCCGAATACCCGCTTTCCGTTCTAAACGTCGTAATTTCGTATGTACCCGTATCCGTAATGACAAGCACTGTACCGTGGTCGATTCCGATATCAGCCGTATTAGGAAAAATCCTTTTGATTTCCTGGGGTGTTGCGGAAGTAGCGATGTCCACATCGTTTATTGGCCTGCCAAGGATATAATCCCTTACAGAGCCGCCAACGAAATAAGCCTCATATCCTGCTTCTTCAATCAATTCCAGAATGGGTACTGATTTCAAGAATAATCGATCCATCAGCGTCTCCTCCCTATTCCATGGATTTACCTTCAAGTGCTTGAATGTAGATGGCTTCATACTCTGACATAATCGTATCACTATGGAAATCAGTATTGGCCCTTTCCATAGCAGCTTCAGAAAACCGTTTATGCAAACTCGGGTCGCTTAAAAGTCCAACCGCTTTTTCAGCAACCATTTTGACATCTCCCAATTCACAAATATAACCAGTCTCCCCATCAACGATGACTTCAGGTATTCCCCCGATATTCGTCCCGATACAAGGAACTCCACATGCCATCGCTTCGAGCAGCACAAGTCCGAAACTCTCTTTTTCCGATAACAGGAATATCAAATCACTGATTGAATATAATTCCGCAAGGTTATCCTGCTTGCCAAGGAACAAGACCGCATCATCGATTCCAAGATCTTTAGCCAATTTCAATACGGTTGTCACTTCCGGCCCGTCTCCTACGAGCAGTAGCTTTGCAGGCATCTTCTTTTGAGTTAAATAAAACGCCTGGATGACATCTTTCACTCGCTTGACCGAACGGAAATTCGAAACATGTATGATCACTTTTTCATCTTTCCTGATTCCGTATTCATCTTTAAGGTAATCGGAATCGGATTTATGGTACTCCCTTTCATCAATGAAATTATAGACGGTTTTGATTTCCTTTTCCGGCGCGATTAATTCATGTGTTTGCTGAACAAGGGAATTAGATACTCCTGTAACGACATCTGATTGCTCTATGCCGAATTTAATCAAATTGGTCAATGAGGGATCATGGCCCAAAACGGTAATATCCGTACCATGCAGTGTCGTTACGATCTTTACTTCATTACCTGACATCTGCTTTGCAAGGATCGCACAAACAGCATGTGGAATTGCATAGTGAACGTGAAGGATATCTAATTTCTCCCGTTTTACGACATCCGCCATCTTGCTTGCAAGTGCCAGGTCATATGGCGGATATTGAAAGACTGAATATGAGTTCACTTCAACCTGGTGATAAAAAATATTACAGTACATCTTATTTAAGCGAAAAGGGATGCTTGAAGAAATGAAATGTATTTCATGTCCTTTTTCTGCAAGCATCTTACCTAATTCAGTTGCTACGACACCAGAACCCCCAACTGTCGGGTAACAGGTAATTCCAATTTTTAATTTCATAAGATTATTATTCTCCTAACAAATCGGCATTGATCAGTAACGGTTTTTTTGTCATGAATCCCTCCGCAAAGGCGACACCCACTTCTTTGCCAAACATCCGCTCCCGTGCCTCTACAGTCTCGATATAGCCATTAACCAACGGTGTTTCTACAGATACCTGACTTTTTTCGAATTGGCTCCCATATGCCCTAAGGCTATCCAGCTTTTTCGATATTGTAGACGTGATATCCACGACGAAGTCCGGTTTGTGAAACCCATTGATCATATAATAGTGCATATTTTGGATTCGATGGGAATCCAGACCTTCTTCTTCCATATACTTTCTTACTCCTGCCGAAAAAACTGCTTCCTCGACTAATTTGGCACAGTTACCATGATCAGGATGGCGATCTTCCAAAAATGGTGCAAATACAAGTGCAGGTTTATATTGGCGAATGACCGTGATGATTTGGTTTATGTATTCCGCCTTCATGTATAAACCCCTGTCGGGTAGATCAAGGGAAATCCTCTTCACCCCAAGGATTTCAGCAGCCTTATCGGCTTCCTCTTGCCGCAGTGGAACGGTTCCATTGGACGACATTTCAGCTTTTGTCAAATCACAAATGACAATTTTCCTGCCTTGTTGCACATATTTAGCGATTGTGCCACCCATACCGATTTCAACATCATCCGCATGTGCCCCGAAAGCCAGGATATCTATGTTACTTTTGTTTATCATTTATCTCACCTTGTTTTTGCCTTAGTTTTAGCCAGTCCATATATCCATGTTTCAAACCTTGTATGAGCACTTCTGCAGTGCCCATATTCGTTGCCAAGGGTATTTCATATACATCTGATAGGCGGATAAGCGCCGATACATCAGGTTCATGCGGCTGTGATGTCAAAGGATCGCGGAAAAATAGGACCATGTCCATTTCTCCGCGTGCAATCATTGCACCTATTTCCTGATCCCCGCCAAGAGGTCCTGAATGAAAACGATGGACAGGCAGTGATACTTCTTCCATGATTCGTTTCCCAGTCGTACCTGTTGCAAATAATTCATGCTGCTCAAATACATCTTTATAGGCTGTCACAAATTGAATGATATCTTCTTTTTTCATATCATGGGCAATTAAGGCAATTTTCATCGTAAATCCTCCTGATCCCTATTCAATAATATTTTCCAGGCCGTATACAAGAACATCCAATTTCATGACGGTATCGACAGCAAGTTTGACTCCTGACATGAATGAAGCTCGATTAAAGGAATCATGCCTAACCGTCAATAGCTCTCCATCACTTCCGAAAAGCACCTGTTGATGGGCAACGAGTCCCGGCAGACGGACACTGTGGATATGCATGCCATCTACATTTGCACCTCTTGCCCCCTGGATGGTTTCTTTTTCATTAGGGTGCCCCTGTTGTTTTGTTTCACGTACAGCTGCAATCATGTCTGCCGTTTTGGAAGCAGTTCCAGAAGGTGCATCCAGTTTTTGATCATGGTGCATTTCTATGATTTCCACATCCGGGAAATACTTTGCGGCCATTTGGGAGAACTTCATCATCAAAATGGCGCCAATTGCAAAGTTTGGCGCGATGATGCAACCAATGCCCTTTTCTTTTGTCAATGATTCCAGCTTTGCTAAATCCTCTTTTGTAAAACCAGTCGTTCCCACTACAGGGCGGATGCCATGATTAAGTGCCGTTTCGGTATGGAACATGCCCACTTCCGGTGTGGTCAAATCGATCAATACGTCTGCCTCTACAGAAGAAAAGCATTCATTTATATCAGAAAAAACCGGTGCTTCAATCCCGTGAAAACCTTCTATTGCGGAAAGGCTTTCCCCGTTATGCTTGCGGTCTATGACAGCTGCCAATTCAAACCCTTCTGTCCTATGTACAAGCTTCACCGCTTCATTTCCCATTCTGCCTCGTGGACCTGCTACAATCACTTTCACTTTACTCATCTTTATTTTCCTCCTTCATTTCCTCTTCTTTTCTTGTCCATCTATCTTTATCGCGGGTTGTAAATTTCTCCATGACCGAATCATGCGAGTTTTGAAGATCGATCCCTAAAGAATTGGCAAAACAAATCAACACAAAAAGCATGTCCCCCAATTCCGCTTCAATGGTATTTTCTTCTTCTGTCGCCTTCTTTGGTTTTTCACCATGGTAATGATTGACTTCCCTAGCCAATTCCCCAAGTTCTTCAGACAAGCGGGCGAGCATGGCCAGAGGGCTGAAATATCCTTCTTTAAATTGTCCTATGTATCGGTCGACTTCCGCTTGCATTTGTTGGATCGTCTTTTGCTTTTCCATATGAGTCACCCATTCTTGATTTTCGTTTTCAAACATCATACCTTCTCCATGTTAGCTAAAAGTGAAACAGATGACAACAGATACGTTTGCGAATCAAAATTGCCCATAGTTGGTTAATTAGTTATAATAAGTAAATTAATGCTATGCAAACCTTTGGAGGTATGGGACATGCTTTTGGGCTTAAAATTGAAAAATATCATATTCATCCTTTTTGGGGCTGGAATATTCGCATTTGGCCTCGTGCATTTTAACATGCAGAACAACTTGGCCGAGGGCGGATTCACCGGTCTCACCTTGATTATATATCAACTTATCGGGATAAATCCTTCTTATTCTAATTTGATTTTGAATATTCCCTTATTTTTAATCGGGTGGAAATATTTAGGTCGCACATCTTTCTTTTATACGATTATCGGAACGGTTGGCCTCTCCGTTTGGCTATGGGTTTTCGAGAGATACGAATTTGAAATCAATCTCGGTAATGATTTGATGCTTGTGGCATTGTTTGCCGGGGTCTCGGTTGGTGTCGGGCTGGGCATCATTTTTCGTTACGGCGGTACAACAGGCGGAGTGGATATCATTGCCCGTTTTGCCCATCGTTACTTAGGGGTGGGCATGGGTCGGACCATGTTCATCTTTGATGCGGTCGTCATTGGCCTGTCCATCCTTACCTACCTGGATTACCGGCAAGCGATGTATACCCTTGTTGCCGTTTTTATAGGTGCCCGAGTAATCGACTTTATGCAAGAAGGAGCCTATGCTGCCAGAGGTGCAATGATCATTAGTGATAAAAACAAGGAAATTGCCGAAAAAATCATGAATGATATGGAGCGGGGCGTAACTGTATTAAGGGGCTATGGGTCCTTTACACGCAATGACCGGGAAGTCCTCTATTGTGTTGTTGGGAAAAATGAGTTAGTCCGCTTAAAAAATGCCATAACTTCTGTGGACCCTCATGCATTTGTATCAGTCAGTGAAGTTCATGACGTATTGGGTGAGGGCTTTACCCTTGATGAGAACAAGAATCCCATTGAAAGGTGATCCATTGACTGTACATACCGATTGAATGCAACCCTTATGAATGTTGCCCTGTCCAACTGAATTTTATTAGCTTGTGCAGAAATACTCTTAAAAATGAAAAAAGGACCCCATCCCAAGATGGTGTCCTTTTCTCATTAATCTTCTTCCCTCATTCCAGTATACATAAGCAGAAGGCGAACTAATTCCAGAACGGCTACAAGAGCGGCAGCAACATAAGTCATCGCAGCGGCACTTAATACTTTTTTCGTTTCCCGTTCTTCATCATTCCGGATGACCCCGGCGGAAACGAGTTGATCCATCGCCCGAGAAGAGGCATTGAATTCAACCGGCAGGGTTATCACTTGGAACAATACAGCGGCTGCCATAAATACGATACCAGCCAATAGCAACTCAGGGATTGAAGCTAACATCCCGATTAATATCAAAATCCAAGATATGTTAGAGCCAAAATTAGCTACCGGTACTAATGCATGACGGAAACGCAAGAATGCATAGGCTTCTTTATCTTGAATCGCATGTCCAACTTCATGGGCTGCTACCGCTACACCGGCAACTGAATGGCCGTGATAGTTATCCGTTGATAAACGCACTGTTTTATCCCTTGGGTCATAATGGTCCGAAAGCATTCCAGGCGTCTCTTCGACCCTGACATTGAACAGTCCATTTTGATCTAAAATGGCCCGTGCCGTCTCAGCACCGCTCATACCGGATGAGGCCGATACCTTTGAATATTTTTTATATGTGCTTTTCACTTTCATTTGTGCATAAATCGGGATTAAAATGATAATCGCCAAATAAATGAAATACATGGTATCCTCCTATAACTATTATTACTCTTAATTCTATGGATTGAAGGCAACCGTGTCAAATATAGTGTTCTCTTCCCCTGTCTTTTTAATCATTATGTTCTTTCCTTGGTTTTTCCCTATCCCCTTTATATTTTCTCCAGCCTACATAAGAAAGCGTCATGATGATGATTGAGCCTGTCGATATGATGACCCACCAAAGGGAAGGATCTGCATCATCTTCCCCCATATCATCAAAAATGGAGGTTAGTTCGTTTTGCAACGCATCCAGTTCCTTTTGACTTTCTCCATCACTGATTACCTCCGGACGGTATTGGTTGATGTATTGAATCCTCGTGTCCAGTTGCTGCATCGTTTCTTTAGAAAGGTCGACTTTCAAGCTTGGATATATCATTTCATATTGTGATAGGAATAAGTTCAATTGGCTATTGAAGGTAATTGTGTCTTGATTGATCGCGGCATTCTTTGTCTGCTGGAAAGAATTCATCATTTGATCCTCCATCTCCGTCCAAAGAGGCTGATGGGTGGACTTGACCGCATCAACAACAAGCCGGAACTTTGTAACAGAATTAACCTTTTCGGAATCTCCCTTGTTCATATCCTTTATTGTCATCAACGCCTCATTATGAGCTACAGTGATAATTCGAAGTTCGTCCATATCAAGGATCTGCTCTTTCGCTGTCTCTTTTAAAAACCGGTCAGAAAAAAACGTCAACATCTTTTCCGAATCTCCATATCGCTTCAACTTGGTCATTTCCAAGGCTCTATCGGAAATGTCATCTAATTGCTCCAAACTTGAAGAGGATTCTGCATAGACAGGGAAATGTAAGACGACAAATAAAACAGCAATGGTTAATATGAATTTTTTCAACATGCTACTCGTCCCTCCTCATATCTCTACTAAAACGATATGAAAGAAAAAACATGAGTAGACCTCGTTCAACATAAAAAAGTTAACCCTGCTTTTAAAAAGCTGTATTACGAGTTAACTTTTTAATGGATGATGGATAGGGTGGTCCGCTTTTTTCTATATCCAAAGTACCAGCCGACATAAATGGATAGTATACTGAGCCAAAAAGTGAAATAACCTATCGATTTCATATATACCAATAAATCACGATAAATTGGCATCATTTCAAAAACATAATCGATTATGTCATTATGTATGGTCCAAATCGCAGCCACTATCAAATGCCAAGGTTTTATTCGATAAAATGGTGCATATAATACCCCTTGTATCGCCATCCCCAAGTGAGAAGCCATTAACATATAACCTTCCCATGGCAATGAACCGGTTGTCACGAAGGTCATCAGATTCATTGCAACCGCCCATATTCCATATTTGAATAGAGTTATGATCGCCAACGCTTCCATAAGTCCGAAATTCCTTCTTAACAGAAACCCCAATAAAACAAATACAAAGAACAGGCTAGCTGTCGGACTGTCCGGCACAAATGCCAAAAAAATCGCCGGAGTGTTTTCCAATTGACTACCGTACCAATAATATCCATAGGCAGTACCGAATATATTTATTAATAATAACAAAGATAGCATTTGCCGGTTTGCAAGCAAACTGTAAATAACATTCATTCTTATACCCTCACTTACATTCTCAAGTATATTCATTTTACAGGCCATCAACCAGAAAACCAAGTATTCATTTCATATTCTTCTCATATACGCTTCAATTTACCAATAAAAAAGCCGACAACCGTAGTCGTCAGCTTTATTTGCAGCCTATGAAAGAAATTGAAGTTTATGGCTATATCACTTTGTCGATAAACCAGATACAAATTCAGCTAATGTTTTCAGTTCTTCATCTGTACCTTTGAACATGCCAGCTGGCATGGCACCCTGGCCTTTGACTGCGATTTTAGAAATTTCTTCTGGCTTCAATCCAGTGTCAATTAAGCTTGGCGCTCCTGCCCCACCAGTTAATTCTGCTCCATGACAGCTAATACAGCCATTAGAATCCATCAATTTATACCCATCGCTCTCTTTATCAATGTCTGCACCTTCCACGATGGCTCCTTGCTTCTTGGAAGCTTCCCAATCGTGATGGGCTGCGGACTCCCATGTTAGATAGAAAACGCCAGCCATTGCCAATAGCATGAAGCCTACAGCAAAAGGACGTTTCGCCGGGCTCCGCTCTGGACCACGATCTAAAAAAGGTGCCAAGAGCAACGCTCCAAAAGCCAAGCCAGGTATTACCATGGACCCGATAGCATTATAAGGACCTGAAGCATAGGTATACTTAAGTAATTGGTAAAGGAATAGGAAATACCAGTCCGGCAGAGGAATATACCCTGTATCTGTTGGATCTGCTATCCTTTCCAATGGTGACGGATGCGCGATTGTCAGGCATAGGTAACCTACAAGAAATACAGCTCCTACCATCCATTCTTTTAAAAGGAAATTAGGCCAAAATGCTTCAGTTTTCCCAGGATATTCTGAATAATCTTTCGGAATATTCGGTTTACGGTCCGCGGAGATACGCGAGTCACCTACGAATTTCATACCTTTCCCACGATGCATTGAACAATTCCCCTCCTTTATGAAAAGGTTTTTTTGGTTTTTGGTTCACCATTCTTTTATAGCGGACCTGAAATACCTTGTTTTCGGATCATCAGGAAATGAGCCGCTAGTAAAGCAAATAATGCTGCTGGCAGGAAGAATACATGAATTGCAAAGAATCGTGTCAATGTCTGTGCTCCAACGATTGTTGGATCTCCTGCTATCAATGTCTTGAGTGCCGGTCCCATCAACGGTACCGATTCGACAATTGTCAACGTAACTTTCGTTGCGAATAGCGCTTTCATATCCCATGGCAATAAATAACCAGTCAAGCCTAATGCCAGCATGATGAAGAAAATCAATACGCCGACCATCCAGTTCAATTCACGCGGTTTTTTGTAAGCTCCCTGGAAGAAGACACGAAGAGTATGTAAAAACATCATAACGATAACTAGACTTGCTCCCCAGTGATGCATACCACGGACAATTTGACCGAAGGCAACTTCATTTTGCAAATAATAAACAGATTCCCAAGCGTTTTTAATGTCCGGGACATAGTACATCGTCAAGAACATGCCTGACAATATTTGGATGACCGTAATGAAGAAAGTTAACCCACCAAAACAATATACGAATGCGGAAAAATGATGTGCGGGGTTAACATGTTCAGGAACCTCATGGTCAGCAATATCCCGCCATAACGGCGTAATATCTAAACGCTCGTCCACCCAGTCATATAACTTTGTTAGCAATGTTTACGCCTCCCCGTGCGGTTTTAGTTGACCCAAATAAAGTATTCCATCTTTTTCTTTCGTGTCAAAGACATCCAATGGTGAAACCGGCGGTGTCCCTTTCACATTCATCCCATCTTTCGTATACCTGCCATAATGGCAAGGACAGAAAAATTGATTCGGATTAGTCTTATCCGTATTCCACCCTACCGTACAGCCCAAATGTTTACAGATTGGAGATAAAGCAACGATCTTACCATCTTCCGTTTTGTAAACCCAAGCTGTATTTGTTTCTTCAGACTCATACCACCCATCGACCTGTTTAAAACTAAAGTCGACACGGGTTGGTTCGGTAGTCAGTTCACCTACCTTCTGCTTAGTTGCAACGTAATCCCCGCCTTTATCAGCTGATAATACAGGATCAATTGCAAACCTAACCATAGGCATCAACATACCGGCCGCCATAAATCCACCAACGCCAGTAAGTGTGTAATTAAGGAATTGACGTCGTGAAACATTATGCTTGCTCATGCGTTTTCCCCCCCTCTATTACTATACTGAGAGCCCAAAGGACCAATAAATAGCGACACTATAAAACTAGGACATTTCCATGATATCTCAATAATTTACCAAGGTCAATATTTGTAAAACCCAAAAGGTGGCAACTATGTGTCAAATAATGCGAAAAATCCTACTTTTTTTCATTTTTCCAATTATAAGAGAAAATATCAAGGATTTGGAGAACTTGCTGGTTAATCATTTCCCTTGCTTGTTCAATTTCAAGCCCCTCCAAGGGAATGGCAGGAATCCATACTAAATTATTTTCCAATTCCCGCTCTTCTTTTTTCCACTCGAAATCCGATGTAAGAAAGAAAACATGCTCGAAATTATTTTCTTTCACTTCATTGGCCCAACGCTTTAACCGTTCAACCTTATCCATTTCATCACTTAAATAATGAAATGTCGGCAATAAAAGAATTCTACCTTTCATCTGCTTTTCAATTTCCAAGCTTAAAATGGTAAGAAATTCATTCATTGAGCCCGATTGCTTCATTTGCCCTTTAAAAGATAGGGGAACCAAAGGAATCAAAACGGTATCCACATACTCTTTTGACTGCATAAACATGTCAAGATCTTTTGCTGTCCACTTCATGTTTTTTCTTCACTCCCGATTTTTTGAATCAACTCCTTATCATTTTACCATTATTTTTATAACATCTTTACCATATACCCATAGTCTTTACAAAAATGTGGATTTTATCAATGTTTTATAAAAAATAAAAACCTTTCCTGATTACGGAAAGGTCAATTTATTTCATCCAAGTACTTTCAATTGATTCAATTGTTCGGTTAAATCCTTAAATGCTTGTTCATCATGCTTATCAAGTGCTTCATCGATTTCCTTAAGAAGACGGTCCCTTTGAAAATACAACATGCTTCTTTCTAAAAATTGTTCAGCTAGCAGCTGATCTTTTTCATTCGATGCCGTCGATTTCGGCATGAAGGGATTGTGCTCGAGTACCGCTGCATATTGATAGGAAGAGTAAGACGATTTAAAATTAAGCTGAATATAAATGTCTTCGTCCCGATTTAAACGGATATCATGAAAAGATTTCTCTGCATCGGTCGTCATGATATTGGACTTATAGAACCTGAAAGGGACCTCATCCACACAATGTGTCGACATGATCAGTCCACGGGGGCAATATTGTGCATTTTCTACAAAATGAACCTTTTTCATCAGTTGATCATGACTCATTAAGTAATTCAATATCCACACGCATTCTCTTCGCTTCAGTTGATAATGATTTAAGAACCACCGAATAAAATCCTTCTTCTCATTCACAGAAACAGGGGCAGCCACCATGAATTCCCTCCTCTGTCTTGATTTAGTTGTGTTTCACTTATCTACATATCCTCTGTGCTTTCACCTAGCCGCTCCAAAATCATTGCATACTCATCATTCGCCGGATTCATCTCAAGCAGCTTATTAAATACTTCTCTAGATGTGGCTCTGTCTCCTTCTTCAATTAAAAAGAAACCATAATCTTCAAGGAAATCTTGATTGCTCTTGAATGAATTATATGCTTTATGATAGCTGGTTAATGACTCTTTAAATTGTTCGGTATGCTGATATGATACAGCAGCTATCCAGTCAAACTGAGGATCATCCTCTCCATATCGCCTTACTTCACCTATACACTCCAATACATCTTCATACCTTTCTTGGTGCATATACAATTTCAAAAGGGTGAGTGCAGCTTCCAGATATCCCGGATCAATGGCAAGTGCTTCTTTAAATAGATTTTCAGCCTCTTCGTCAAGCCCGCTTTTCAAGGCTATTTTACCACCGAAGAAGTAAAGTTCCTTATTGAATTCATCAGCCTTGATTCCTTCTTTGACCGTTTTCAAGGCATTTTCGAGATCTTCAAGATGTTCATAACTCTTTGCCAGGTACAAATATAGTGAATGATATTCATGATCTAATTCTTTCAGTTCAATAAACTTTCGTACGGCTGTCTCATAAAGACCTGCCTGAAAAGCTGTAAATGCATATTCAAATAGAGTATTGATTTCAAGTCCATCCTTCAAGGCCTTTTCAAAGTGCGGAAGGGCCTCCTCGAACTTGCCCGAGCTGCTTAATGCTTCAGCAAGCCTCTGATTGACATTAACACCAGCGATTTCTTGTTCCTGTTCCAAAACCTTTATGTAATTTGCAATGGCTTCCTGATCCCTGCCTTGATGAAAGAACAGTTCAGCTAGTGCAAAATCAATGATGACCTCATCTGGAAGCATTTCCTTAGCCTGCAGTAATTTCCGTTCGCTGACCTCATCCATCCCCTGTAATTGATAAAGGTCCGCTTCCAAAAGCAAAGCACTTGGATATACTTCATCATCTGCACTTACTTTTTCAAGCATCAGCATCGCTTCATCTTCCTGGTCCATATCAATCAGGATTTCTGCCAACGAAACAATCAATTCTCCTTCATCGGGATAGAGTTGCAGCAGATGTTCAAAAAGTTCTTTTGCCTCTTCGGCAAAGCCAAGCTGGAGCATTTCTTCGGCCAGCAATAAAATGTCCTCTGCTGACTCTGATGATTTAATTCGATTTATATGTTTAAGAGCTTCTGTTAATTCCCCTTTTTTTAAATGCTGTATAACTTGTTCCACTGTGTTCATTGTTGAATCCTTCCTTTTGCATGATAGACTTGGTCCCTAGTCATACACACTCACGCCTTAATGTAACATACTCTGCCATTGAGAACAAAATACCATGTAATCGCGAGATGCATAGTAAACAGTATTCATTAGTTTACCATACTGCAGCCTTGTATTCCATCGATGAAGTCCCCTCCCATTCTCATTAAAAAAAGGTTACTAGTTAATTCTCCACGCTACGGTAAATCTCCTTTTTGATCTTGAACCCCTTTTTCATTATTTTCATGATCAATACAGGTTGAAAAAAGCCCTGATGTTAGCGCTTTCAACACTTTTAAGCATTTAAAAAAAGTTTACAGACCAAATAAGGTATGTAAACTTTTTTTATATTTACTTTATCAATTGCGTCAAATGGCCAAAAAATTGTGGATATGATACATCGATGGCATCAGGGTCGGCAAGTTCCACTTCCCCATCCGTTATCAAAGCCGCTACAGCAAGCATCATCCCGATACGATGATCCCCATGGCTTGTAACCGTACCTCCATTCAGGGCTTTACGGCCTTTGATGATCAATCCGTCTGCTGTCGGGGTTATATCTGCCCCCAGGATGGAAAGCTCATTTGCAACAGTATCAATTCGATTCGTCTCTTTCACTTTTAATTCTGCTGCATCCTTGATCGTCGTTATCCCTTCTGCCTGTGTCGCCAGAAGTGCAATTACCGGTATTTCATCGATGAGACGGGGAATTAAATCACCGCTGATGGTCGTTCCTTTTAATCGGGAGCTTCTGACCGTGATGTCACCTGCAGGTTCACCCTCGCTCGTCTTCTTCTCTATCGTGATATCAGCCCCCATCGATTTCATGACTTCGATGATTCCAGTCCTTGTCGAATTAAGGCCCACATTCTTTAATACCACTTCACTATTTTCCGTAATCGCTGCAGCCACCATGAAGAAAGCTGCCGAAGAAATATCACCCGGCACATGGATGGCCGTCCCTTTGAAGACTTGATTTCCGCTTACTTTAATCGTATGGCCGTCCTTTTCGATTTTACCGCCAAACTCCTGGATCATTCGTTCTGTATGATCACGGGTCTCTTCCGGTTCGATAATGATCGTTTCACCCTCTGCCTGTAAACCAGCCAAGATTATCGCAGATTTCACCTGTGCACTCGCTACAGGCAATTCATAGCGAAACCCTTGCAATTTGCCTCCTCTTATGGCGAGGGGGGTATATTCGGCTCCTTTTCGGCCATCAATGGTTGCCCCCATCTGACGAAGAGGGTTGACTACCCGGGTCATTGGACGTTTGGCTATCGATTCGTCACCTGCCAAAACGGCTGAAAAATCCTGTCCTGCCAATATGCCCATCATTAACCTGATCGTGGTACCGGAATTTCCGACATCCAGTACTGATTCAGGTTCCTTTAATCCATTAAAACCTTTGCCTTCAATTTTGACGTGCTGGCCATCTTGTTCAATATGGACTCCAAGCTGCTTAAAACAGGAAATCGTACTTAAACAATCAGCTCCTGGAAGAAAATTAGTTACTGTCGTTTCCCCTTCGGCAAGGGCTCCAAACATTATCGAACGATGGGAGATCGACTTATCTCCAGGTATGGCAATCGAACCACGCAATGTTTGGATGTTCGTTTGTAATTTTTTTGTATTCATAAAACCATCCTTCCCTAAATTATTATGCCAGGATCGTTTCATAATCTGTATGTCTTGAAATACACTCCGCAGCTTTTATGCGATCAACATCCGTTTGGAAACTGATGACCAGCACACCGTATATCTCTTCCCTGGTTTCAATGATCCTGATGTTTGTAATGCTGATACCTTCTTGTGCCAAATATCCGGTAATCTCTGAAATTATTCCGGCATAATCCGGTATATCGATATATAAATCATAAAACGCTGGTATGGCGCCTTTCGCATGTGTCGGCAAATCATCCCTGAAAATCTTGGCATCGGTAAAGAATCGAAGGATTTCTTCACTATCTTCATTCGCAACCAGACCTTTTATATGCTCCATTTCATTCAGCCAATCATTCATTAATTCAAGCAGCACATCCCGGTTATGTAACAAAATGTCACGCCACATTTCCGGACTGCTTGAGGCGATTCTGGTAATATCCCGGAATCCGCCTGCTGCGAGCCTTGAAATCAATTTGTTTTCCTTACTGTAATTCTCTGCCTGCTTAACGAGCCCCGATGCGACAATATGCGGAAAATGGCTAATGACCCCAGTCAGCTTATCGTGTGTGGCAGGACTAACAATAAGAAAGTTAGCTCTTGTCCCCTGCAGCCACCCTTTCAGCTGCTCAACTTTTTCTTCTTTGATGGAATCCCCGGGAGTAAGCAAATAAAATGCATGTTCGAATAAATGTAATTTTGCTGCCGCAGCGCCACTCTTATGGGAACCAGCCATAGGGTGCCCCCCGATGAAGGCCACCCCTTTATCTATCAATGGTTTCGCTGCCTTAACGACTGTATCCTTCGTACTTCCTGCATCAGATATGAGGACATCACTTTTTAAATCCATTTCAGCCAATTGAGCTAAAATCTTCACGGTTTCATTGACAGGCACAGCAAGTAGAATCAAATCAGCTTCACATGCTCCCGCTTCCAAAGATGATACAGAATCATCAATGATCCCCAATAGCATCGATAGTTGAACATTCTTTTCACTTAGGTCCATACCAACAATCACGGCTTCAGGATGTGCATGGCGTACAGCCATGGCCAGTGATCCGCCTATTAGACCTAAACCTATTACAAAAACCTTACCCTTCACTCTTCTCTCCCCCGCATCTTTTATGCTCCTCTAGGTTTGATGAAACGTTAAAGCAGCGAATCAGAAGGTGCCTCAACTTCATTCAAAAAAGCTTTAATAGCATGGATCATTCCTTCATTTTCTTCCGTAGAACCAATCGTTACCCTCAGGCTGTTAGGAAAACCGAAAGATTTCCCCGACCTTGCGATGAAGCCGCGCTCAAGCAAATATTGAAATACCACATCGGCATCCTGTTTAAAATGGATAAAGATGAAATTACCTTGTGACGGGTAATAAGCCAAATTTTCCTTATTGCAAAATTCATAGTACTGCTTTAGCCCTTTTTGATTTTCTTCCTTGCATTTTTCAATGAAGGCCTGATCTTCCAAAGCGACGATTGCAATATTCTGTGCAAATGTGTTCACATTGAATGGTTCCCGGGATGGATCTAGTTTCTGGATGATATCCTCATCCGCCAAACCGTACCCTACCCTAAAACTGGCCAGTCCATAAATTTTCGAGAAAGTCCGGAGTATGATCAAATTTTTATATTTATTAATCCATTGGTTCGTTCTCGGGTAATCCTCAGCCGTTGCATATTCACAATAAGCTTCATCCAAAACGATAAGAACATCTTCCGGCACTTTTTCGATGAACGATAATAAGTCATGTTCCGAAATGTATTTACCTGTTGGATTATTTGGTGTACAAAGCCAGACAACCGCTGTTTCATCATCTATTACTTTAAGCATTCCTTCTAGATCATGAGCACCGTCAATATGAGGAACTTCCCTGATTTCCGCTCCTTCTAGCGTGGCATTATGGCGATACTGCGAAAAAGTGCCTGTTGCCATGACCGTATTCTTCCCAGCTCCCAATAGACTCCTGGAGATGATTTGAATGTTCTCATCAGATCCATTTCCAAAAATAAGCTGAGTTTCTTTCACACCTGTATGTTTCGCAACAGCTTCTCTTAGCATCGTTGCATATCCATCTGGATAGATGGCAAACGAATGGGTTGCATTCTTAACGGATTCCTTGACCTTTTCCGAACAGCCAAAAGGGTTTTCATTTGAAGCTAATTTCGTGATTTTTTCCAACCCGTATAATTTTTTCACTTCATCAGTGGATTTTCCCGGTTGATAAGACTTCAAGGAAAGGACCGCTTCATTCCATTTCATGTCAATCACCTCTATATTTTTATCACTTTAAAGTAAGAAAGTGTGAGAATAGTATATCATAGATTTATAATCATTTTATATCTGCTTTGTCAAATCTGGCCGTAATACCGTAGCCCCTGCCTGGTATACATGCTGTATCTCTTTTTGAGATTTCGTCGTATTTACGTGAATCATGACCCGGATGCAAAATGGCAAGGAATTGCTCACCGGTATTTCTTTCATGCATGTAACCGGTACATAAGTCCAGCCTTCGAATTTCCTCAAGGCTTTGGCAGGAAAAACAGAACGAATCTCTTCCGTAGCAGAAAAAAATACAGAAGCTACCATATCGGGATCAATTTCGTTGACCTGAATGATCTCGGACATCAACTTTTCGACAGCTGAAATCACTTCCATTTCTGTGTCTCTTTCTACTGTAGTGGCACCCCTTATTCCTCTTATCACACATAGTCCCCCTTCTCCTGAACTCTAAATCATCTCCGCCATTTCCTCTATCAGCTCAGAGTCGGCCATATCCATTAATAGCGGTGACCCCACTTCGTTTAGCAGAACAAAGGTAGCTGCATCATTGACCGATTTTTTGTCTGTTTTCATTAATTCAAGCAGAATTGCATGTTCAAGTCGGGTTGGAATGGTTATTTGATATCCTAAATAAGCAACCCAGTCAATAAACTCATCTAGTTTAAAATCGAGATCCACTTTCTTTCTGCTTAATTTAAGAGCATATACCATCCCGATTAAAATCGATTCCCCATGCGTAAAGTTTCCGTATCCCATTGAACCTTCCACTGCATGTCCAAGCGTATGACCAAAATTCAAAAAGGCACGAATGCCGTTTTCCTTCTCATCCTCTTCGACAATTTTAGCTTTAATGCCAATCCCCTTTGTAATCATGGTAAGGAATTGCTCATCCGTTATATCATTCAAATCAACAATATTCGACTTTAACCATAGATAAAACTCATTATCTGCTATCAAGGAATGTTTAATGACTTCTGCAAAACCTGACCTTAATTCTTTAAGTGGCAGAGTCTTTAAAAATTCCAGATCATAAATGACCGCTTCAGGCTGATGAAAGGCCCCAATCATATTTTTCCCTAGCGGGTGATTAATGGCAACCTTGCCGCCCACTGCACTATCGTGGGCAAGCAAAGTCGTCGGAACCTGTATAAATGGAATCCCTCTCATAAAAGTAGCTGCAACGAATCCAGCCAAATCACCGACAGCACCGCCGCCAAGGGCGATAATCAATGACTTGCGATTCATTTGTTTGGATAAGCAGAAGCTTTGGCATTCATAAAACACATCGAATGTTTTAGCATGCTCCCCTTCTGGCACTACATGATGCAAAACCGGTTTTCCCGTCTTGATCAGGGCGTCCTTCACAGTCTGCAAATGAAGTGCCGCCACTTTCTCATCAGTTATGATCAGAATCTTGTTTAGATGATTCAGTTCATGTGTTATTAATTCGGGCAATTCATTGATTGCCTTCTTGCCAATTAAAACCGGATATTGCTTGGAAGCCGTTTTTATTTGGATGGATTCCATGATTTAAAACCCCTTTACTTCTTCCCGATATGATCTTATGTACTCTGCTAATTGCTCATAACGATCTGAAGGGAATTGATCAACGATGGCAGCCGCCAGTTCCCATGCGACTACCGCCTCAGCAACTACTGCTGCTGCAGGAACCGCACAACTATCGGAACGCTCGACACTTGCTTCAAACACTTCCTTCGTATCAATATCAACACTTTTCAAAGGTTTATATAAAGTGGGGATCGGCTTCATCACACCGCGTACAACTATTGGCATTCCAGTTGTCATACCGCCTTCAAAACCGCCGAGGCGATTGGTTTTGCGGTAATAACCCTGTTCTTCATCCCATGCGATTTCATCATGGACATCACTGCCGAATAGATGGGCCGCTTCAAATCCTAGACCTATTTCCACACCTTTAAATGCATTGATGCTCATTATCGCTGCGGCTAGTTTTGCATCAAGCTTACGGTCATAATGCACATAACTCCCCACTCCCACCGGCATTCCTTCTACAATGACTTCGACGATTCCGCCGATGGAATCTCCTTTTTGTTTCGCTTCATCAATTGCATCCTTCATCTGCTGCTCTACGTTTTTGTCGAAACATCTTACGGAAGATTCTTCTGTTACTTGTTGCAATTGCTGGATCGTTTCGTATTTTGGCGGTTCTGCCTTCACTCCGCCAATTTCCAAAACATGTGATGCCACTTCTATCCCCAATAAAGACAATAGTTTTTTTGCGACAGAACCTGCCGCCACCCTTACTGTCGTTTCACGGGCCGAAGAGCGTTCCAGGACATTTCTCAAATCGCGGTGCCCATATTTAATCCCGCCGTTCAAGTCGGCATGACCAGGACGTGGCCGGGTGATTTTACGTTTAATTTCTTCAGCTTCCTCTTCTGAAAGCCCTTCACTTCCCATGATCTTTGTCCAATGTTTCCAATCATCGTTCTCGACCACCAAAGCAACCGGTGAACCGAGTGTGTAGCCATGTCTGATTCCTGAAGAAATAAAAGCCTGATCTTTCTCGATCTGCATCCTTCTTCCACGTCCATGCCCTTTTTGCCGGCGCCCCAATTCTTGATTGATATCCTCATTCGAAATCGGCATTCCTGCCGGTAATCCTTCAATGATAGTAGTCAATTGCGGACCATGTGATTCTCCCGCTGTTAAATATCTCATCTTCCAGCCCCCTTTTAGCACTTTAAAGTGTATATGTATCAATATACCACAATTTTATGAAATGTGGGTATATGTAAAACGTAAAAACCATATTGTTTGAATTTAATCACTTTTCACTCTACTTTACAAGTACTTAAACATTTTCGATATAGATTAATCTTTCAAATCAGAGTTCTACTGGATTTGCTATTACTCGACAAACGAAAAGGACTGAACGCCCATGAGCAGAATCAGTCCCTTTTTTAAAAGTATTTACTTTTTCTTGTAAAAAAATGTGTCGATCGTTTCAAATTGATATTTTCCAGGGGTGAATATTTGCTCTGTACTTCCTACAAAAAAAACCCCGCCGCTTCTTAGTGATGCACTGAATTTTTCATATAACAAATTTTTGGCTTCTTCCGTGAAATAAATTAGCACATTGCGGCAAATGATTAAATCGAACCCCTGTTCAAATCGATCAGCGAGAAGGTTTTGCTTTTTAAATGTTACCCTTCTCTTAATTTCTTCATCAACACGATAAAAATCCGCTTTTTTTTCAAAGTATTTCCTTTTGATTTCTTCAGGCACTTCATTTAAGGAACGTTCAGGATACATCCCCAATTTCGCTCGCGCCAACACATTTTCATCCAGATCCGTCGCCAATATCTCTATCTGGCTAAGTGGAACCAGATTGGATAAAATCATGGCAAGCGTGTATGGTTCCTCGCCAGTTGAACAGGCCGCACTCCAAATCTTTAACTTTTTTTTGCTTGCTAATAACCCTGGAAGGATTTTCCGCTCCAATACTTCCCATCTTTTCGCATTTCGATAAAATTCGGAAACATTGATTGTCATTCTATCCAGAAACTCATTTAGAACTTCTGGATTGGTTTGAATGTCTTTATAGTATTCTCGAAATGAATGATATCCTCTTTTTTCATATAGAGATGTCAATCGCCTTTTCATTTGCCCTTCCTTATATAATGCCAAATCAATGCCTGTTAACGTTTTGATATTGCGAATAAACTCTTCATATTCTTGAGGCATTCCTACGACTCCCCTGCACATAATATTTAAGTGGTCCTGCCCTTTATATATCGGAGAGTGCCATATTTTCTTTAAACTACAATAATTCCTTACCATGCCGGGAAGTTAAAAAAGCAATGCAAAAAAAACGGGTTCCATCGCATAATGACGATGGAACCCGCTTCCTATATAGTGATGAGTACTAATTAATAAACCCACTCGTTTACAAGTTTAGAATACTCAACAAGTTCTTCTTCTTTGAAGAATAAACCGATTTCACGTACAGCGCTTTCAGCTGAATCAGATCCGTGAATGATGTTTTTGCCGACAGTTACGGCAAAATCGCCACGAATTGTTGCTGCTGCTGCATCTTTAGGGTTAGTAGCACCCATCATTTGACGTGCTGTAGCGATTACATTTTCACCTTCCCAAACCATTGCGAAGACAGGACCTGAAGTAATGAAGTCCACTAATTCGCCAAAGAAAGGACGTTCTTTGTGCTCGCCATAATGTTGCTCAGCCAATTCTTGAGAAATGACCATTAATTTTGCTCCTGCAAGAAGGAAGCCTTTCTTTTCGAAACGGGAAACGATTTCACCGATTAAATTGCGTTGAACGCCGTCAGGCTTTACCATTAAAAATGTTCTTTCCATGAATGTCACTCCTAATATGTATCATTGTTATTTGCCTATATAAGGCAATACTTTTAGAATATTACCATTGTTTGATGAGTTTCGCAACTCCCATTATCAAAACTTTCTTTTTCCGATATTTTTCGCGATATCCGATAAAGTTTTTCTAGCTTTAATGGCAGGAAGACCTTTCAACTCAGTAAAAGCTTTTTCTAAATACATATCACTGATCCTCGCTGCCTGTTCAATGGCACCGGAAGTTTTTATCGCATTGATTATATGGGACATTTCATCTTTTGGCGTATCTTCCCGAACAGTTTCGATAAGCTTTTTTAATTTTGGATCCTCCATAGCGATCAAAACGGGTAAAGTGATATTACCTTGAATCAAATCACTCCCGGCCGGTTTACCAAGCTCTTCTTCCGACGCCGTAAAATCCAATATATCATCGGTGATTTGATAGGACATACCGACATAATATCCGAATTTAAATAGCTTTTCGTGAATTCCCTCTTCAACACCTGCTGAAATGGCTCCCAACTGGCAGCTGGATGCAATGAGCAATGCCGTTTTCCGTTTGATCCGTCTAAAATATATCCGCCAATTCTGTTCGAAATTATACTTATCTTTAATTTGTTCAATTTCCCCAAGACATAGTTCAACCATGGTATCAGCGAGAATCTGATGCGCAAGCGGAGACTCGATGACCGCCATCATTTCCAGTGCACGAGCAAAAATGAAGTCGCCTGTGTACATGGCGACGCGATTATCCCATTTCGACTTGATGGTAGCCGACCCTCTGCGTAAATCCGCATCATCCACAACATCATCATGTACAAGGGAAGCCGTATGAATCAGTTCCAGAGTCGCTGCGACATGCTTTACGACATGAATATCATAGTTGCCAAACTTCGCACCCAATAGGACGAATACCGGACGGATCCGTTTTCCACCGGATTGCAGTAAATGCAGGGAAGCTTCCCTTAAAACCGTGGAATCCGCTTCAATTGCGGCTTCCAGTTCTTTTTCTATTAATTGCAAATCTGCATTCAAAAATGAATACATCATTTTAAATTTCATACATTCCACCCAGCTTTGTCCATTGCTATTCTGCTTATTTTGAAGGCTTGTACCCGAAATGTGTTGCTGCTACCCCACCGAAATGGGCTTTATAACTGACATTTTCCATTCCTGCCTGCTTAAACATGTTTTCAAGCTTTTTCATGCCTGGGAAATCTCGAGCCGATTCCTGCAGCCATGAGTATTCACTATAGCTTTTTGCGAATAATTTGCCGAACATGGGCATGATGAAACGGAAATAAAAATAATATCCCTGTTTAAAGCCTAGCATCGTTGGCTGTGACGTATCCAGGCAAACGACCATACCACCTGGCTTCGCTACACGGTTTAACTCTTTAAGCACTTTCATGTAATCAGGGACATTCCGCAGCCCGAAACCGATCGTGACATAGTCAAAGCTATTATCCTCAAAAGGAAGTTCCATTGCATTCCCATGCATTAGGGAAACCTGATCCAGATTGAGTTCCTTCACCTTTTGTTCGCCGATTTTCAGCATGTTTTTACTAAAATCCAGACCAACAACCTTTCCTTCTGGTCCTACTTCATTAGCAAGGGCAATGGTCCAGTCCGCTGTTCCACAGCATACATCCAGTGCATGGGCGCCTTTTGGGACATTCATGATGGCCATTGTAGCCTTCCGCCATTTAAGATGCTGTTTAAAGCTGATGAGGGAATTCATCTTGTCATAATTTCCGTAAATCTTTTCAAAGACATGATGAACTTTTTGCTCTTTAGACTGCTCCATGATTCACCCTTCTTTCACATATGAATTTGCCATACTCTCTGTTTGTTCCAAGATGGTCTTCACTCTTTCCAGTAGTTCATCATCCAACTTTGCCAGCTTCCGCATCGAGCGTTCTACGGATTGCCTGGCATCCCTCAGGCACTTGTCGAATTGGGTGCGTACCTGTTCTTCCTTTTCCGAAATGGGAACATCCCCACCGATCGAGTCATCAAAAAGCATTTCCCTTAGGACATCAAAAACTATTGATTCCCCCGACTTCATATAACCGCTCTTCTCGGCATGCAACCGTTTTAAAAGCAGCAGATCTTCCGATATTTCTATCCAGGCAGGCTCATTATAGTAATTCGCCAGTTTCTGAATCAGCGAAGCCTCGATCGCTTTTAACGTCATTAAAAGCGTTGGTACATCATGAATCGACCCTTGTTGGTATAGAATGATTTTATTATCATTTATTTTTTTTATCGCGCTTGAAAGGATACGGATCATATCAACATTACCTATACTGGCAAGCCCTTGATAATATAAGCCACTATAGTAATCACCGGCAAGCACTTGTAATTGACGATTTTTCAATACCTCGGGCGACTCGATTCCTTCACCCGAATTCGAGACGATTTCATGGGTATCCAGAGCTATTTGCACTAACATGGTTGAAATGATGTATTGATTCCGTTTTTCGCTTGTAACGTCCAAATCGTTAAACAATCCCCAAAGCAACATCAGTTTATCTTCGTCCAGGCTTGGCTTTTGTATATACTTCAACAAATATGGATGTTGAGCTTTCGTTTCTATTAATCGTTTTAATTGCCTTATGTCGTCCGTTATGTTTAACAATTGAGATCACCCTTGCATCCCCGAAAGATAATTTTTTTCATACATATTGGTTTCTGTCTGTGTAAAATACACATTATTATACCATAAAAACAATCAGATGAAATGGTCAACGTTTATAAAATGAAACTTCCAAAAACAAGGAAATCATCGACTTTTGCTCTTCAAAAACATGGATGCGGGAAATTTACAGCTTGTTAAACGCGATATCAGGTGATTGATTTATAATTAACCAAGCATTGAGAAACGATCATTTGTCAGGTGAATTCTTTTTGGAATCACTTTCTATCTCTCCGAATGGGGTATAGACCTTTGCATGGCCCCTGATTTTAATTGCCGAGGTATGCTCCGTGAATTGTGCGATCATCACCTCTCCTGAGTCCAGTTTTTCGGAGTGGTGAAACTTGGTGTCCGTTCCTCTTGTCAACCCGATGACATTCACACTATCCTCAATGGCTTTGATTACGACAAAATCATTCAGAATCTTTTTTTCATTCATTTTTTCCTGCCCCCATATCCTTAGTCTTTAATGAATGCCAGTACTTCAGCTCTAGTACGGTGATCCTTCGCAAACGTTCCCCTTACAGCTGAAGTCACTGTTTTAGATCCCGGTTTTTTCACGCCTCGCATGGTCATGCACATATGTTCAGCCTCTACTACAACCATTACACCATGAGGCTCGAGCTTTTCCATTATCGAGTCTGCAACTGTAGAAGTGATGCGCTCTTGAAGCTGCGGACGCTTCGATACAGCCTCAACCGCCCGTGCCAATTTGCTTAAACCAGTCACTTTTCCGTTTTTCGGAATATATGCTACATGGGCTTTCCCGTAAAAAGGGACTAAATGATGTTCACATACCGAGTAAAACGGAATATCCTTTACAAGTACAAGTTCTTCATGGTCCTCCCCAAAAACAGTATCGAAATATTCCTTTGGATCCTGATTAAGTCCAGAAAAAATTTCTTCATACATTCTGGCTACACGAGCAGGAGTATCCAGCAGTCCTTCCCTCGTTGGGTCTTCCCCTACAGCCTCGAGAAGCATTTTAACCGCTTCTTCTAATTTGGCATGATCAACATTAGCCATTTTTTGTACCTCCTAAAAAATCAATAATATTATGTATTCAGATAAAAAAACCAAAGCGCGTTGCACCCGGAAATCCATAATTGCAATTATTAAATCACCGATTACCCATACATTGAAGCCCTTTAAAGGCAGTTTCGTCGGAAGCGGTTTCGGATGGTTATTTTCTTGTGCAGTTTTCACCATCTGAAGCGTTTCTAAAATATTCACTGTCCTTTATATTATCACAGATGGAAATTAAGAAGCAAAAAAAGGACCGCGTTTTCACGCGGCCCTTTTCGGTTAAGCACCCGTATGTAATGGTAGAATTACTTCACTGCATCTTTCAGCGCTTTACCGGGTTTGAAAGCTGGCACTTTGCTAGCTGCAATTTCGATTTCGTCACCAGTCTGTGGGTTACGGCCTTTACGAGCCGCACGTTCACGAACTTCAAAGTTACCAAAACCAATCAATTGGACTTTATCACCGTTTTTTAGAGCTTCTAAGATTGTATCAAAAACAGCATCAACAGCTTTTGTAGCGTCTTTCTTAGAAATTTCAGTTGCTGTAACAACTTCATTAATTAATTCTGTTTTGTTCATGCCATTCACCTCCTCCCAAAAGGAATCTTTATAAAAAATCATTATTACAACACTATAATAGTGATTTGATATTAGCTTCGGTCAAAAAATTTTCATTCACTGACAATCAGGGATTACCAAGCCGGTTTAATTTCCAAATTATTCATCCGGAAATTTATAAATAGGTTGAAATCGCTGTTATAACGCGTTTTCTGTATGTAGATTATCACAAATCCTATAAGCTTAGCAAGGGAATTCAAAAAATAATGGGAATCTTTTCATTAATAATTGTATATATTATAAATTTTGTCTTTCGCTATTCATCATTTCCCTTTTTTATAGAAATTAAACTTATTATATTGCTGAAAATCGCTTAACCACAGGGTTTTTTCAAGATTATACTAAAAAACAGCAGATTAATTCAAATATTAGCGTTCATAAATGATATTTTTCTTGCGATCCTGCCGTTTCTCCCATGTAAAAAGACCAATCCATAAATGGAGTTGGTCCAGCCTTAAACGTTTTCTATAAGATGATGGCAATCAAACCGCCACTGCCCTCATTAATAATCCTCTCAAGTGTTTCTTTTAATTTATAGCGTGCATTGTCTGGCATCATCGCTAATTTCACCTGTATGCCTTCCCTTACGTAGGAACTTAGGCTTCTTCCAAAAATATCGGAGTTCCAAATGGAAAGCGGATTGTCTTCGAAATCCTGCATCAGATAACGTACTAATTCCTCACTTTGCTTTTCCGTACCGATGATTGGCGAGAATTCGGATTCGACATCGACCTTGATCATATGGATGGAAGGGGCTACGGCTTTTAGCCTGACACCGAACCTGGCTCCCTGGCGGATGATTTCCGGTTCATCAAGACTCATATCGTTAAGGGATGGCGCTGCGACACCATATCCAGTTTGTTTAACCATTCTCAACGCATCGGCCACCTGATCATATTCTGCTTTCGCATACGCAAAGTCCTGCATTAATGATAACAAATGATCCTTGCCCCGAATCTCCACACCGACAATTTCCTTCAGAATATCATCATAGAGTTCATCCGGAGCGTATAGGTCTATTTCTGCAACCCCCTGCCCCATCTCAATGCCTGCAAGTGCTGCACGGTCAATGAACTCGAATTCATTGAAATGACCGACTACACGATCAACATCCCTTAGGCGCTTAATGTCCTTGACGGTCTCTTTAACCGCTTCCTGGTAACTTTCCCTTAACCAATGATCCTCGCGCAGAACCATAACCCAGCTCGGGAGATTAACATTGACCTCGAGAACAGGAAATTCGTACAAGGCTTCGCGCAGTACGCTGTAAACATCCGATTCCCTCATTCCCTCGACACTCATGGCCAATACGGGGATATCATACTTTTCCTGCAAGGATTCCCTCAGTGCTACCGTATTCGGGTGGTGAGGCTGAACGGAATTGACAATCATGATAAATGGCTTGCCAACCTCTTTCAATTCTTCGACGACCCTTTCCTCGGCCTCTAAATAATCACTTCGCGGGATTTCTCCTATCGAACCATCCGTAGTAACGACCACGCCTAATGTGGAATGATCCTGAATTACTTTGCGAGTACCGATCTCGGCAGCTTCATTGAACGGAATCGGCTCTTCATACCAAGGCGTGTGAATCATGCGGGGACCATTTTCATCTTCATACCCTTTTGCCCCGGGTATTGTATAACCGACACAATCGACTAAACGGATGTTCACGTCGAGACCTTCAGCTACTTGAATCGACGCTGCCTGGTTCGGTACGAATTTGGGTTCCGTCGTCATGATCGTCTTTCCGGCAGCACTTTGAGGCAATTCATCCTGTGCCCTGGCACGGTCCGCCTCAGACGGTATATTCGGAATGACGACTAGCTCCATGAATTTTTTAATAAATGTGGATTTTCCAGTCCTGACGGCACCGACCACCCCCAAGTATATATCGCCACCGGTCCGTTCAGCTATATCTTTAAAAATATCTACCTTTTCCAAGGTATCCCCTCCCGAATTAGAGTTTTGGGATTTCGTTTATCCATTTGCATTTATTTAGGACAATATATATCTATGATGTTGTCCTAAAAATTTATTCCATTTATTTCCCTGGTTCAATCCCTTCCTCCACCAGAAATTTTTATATAAGGGTTGTTATTTTAAAAGTAAGATGAAATAAAGATAAAAGAAATAACCCTTCCCCTACAATATATTTTGCAGAAGAAGGGTTATGCCTATTTTGTAAGAAATATTGGGGTATTTGTTTTTTCATCAATTGTATATGGTAACGAATAGGCAGGGACGAACTCCGAACTCCGCACCAGCAGTTCCCGGATATCTTCACCTTGCTTGATTTTCCCCTCATTCTTCTTCAATGCCTCAAGTAAATCCGGAGTATAATCAACAAAAATGCTGCCTTGACCATCGACTACAAGGAATAAATCTTTTTGTGAAAATGGACTAGTGACCGTCGGAGCTTCCTTCAGGCCCATCTTTTCATAATCAAGCGTGAAGACATTATTGGATAACCTTTCCTTAAACGGTGGGTATCCGTTGCTTTGCTGATAGGCAGTCAATCTCAAGGAAACATCCTGAATCTTCTGCGCCATCCTGACATCCAATAGCTTTACAGTCGGATCTTTTTCAACATTAACGAGGATGTATTGAAAGATACCCCCGGATTCAAAGGCATTGTCCGGCGGTTCAGCCATATACCTCGGCGAAATCTTAGAAAATTTTATGACATATTTTTGATAAATCGGTGTCCCTGCATCTTTAGTAACTATCGGCAGTATGCCGCCTTCATCTTTCTGAAATTGATCCACTGCACTTTGGACGGATTGTATTTGCTCTTTATAAGGCAGTTGGTTTTGCATTTTTTGCTTCTCCGGATATAAGCAGCCAGATAATGATACAGTGATGCATAATAAACATAATATTTTGAAAAAATTTCTCATCATTTCTCCTCACCTATCAAGTGGTTGGCCCGCTAAGAACAACGATAAGGATGATCAAGCCGGCCAGAATCATAAGTATGTATGCGATAATTGCTGTCAAGACTCTCCAAAAACCTTTTAATTTATAGCGGCTTAAGTAGATTAGAAATATAGAGATAACCATAAAGCCCATAGCTATAAAGGATATCCACATTTTTTGCAGAGCAGGTGTCATATCTTCATCACTCCTTTTTCCAGAAATTATTATAACATACCAAATTACGTTAAAGGAATTAAATCCTTGTCCAATCTGTGTAATTCCCGTTTTCATTACTCGTTCTCGTGAAAAAAAATTTCTGAGATCCAGTTATATAACGAGAAATATGTAATTATTCCCTCCTCCAAGCAACAAAAAAACACCGCAATGAATGTTTCAGTTTATAAACAAACTCGATAATAATTGAGTTCGTCGACAGTTTTTTAAGGTGTTTAAAATTTGACCGTTGATTGGAACGCAGTGCACTCGCTTTCCCCGGAAGGTCCGCCTACGGTGCCATTAGCGCCTATGGGGTCTCCCATGGCCCCGCTTTCCCGCAGCAGTCTCGTACGTTCCGTTCCAGTCAACCTTGTGTTAACAGGAAGATAAGCTCCTTATTCAAGGGTGAAAACGCGAGGTGATGAGGATACCTTTGATCAGCTTGAAATGTTTACTTGGACCACCTCTTGCAGCGAACTATTTGATTAGTAAAATGGAGGCTGCCATTCATGTAAAGAAGATGTCCACCTAGACTTGCCGAAGGATAGAAATGGTCGAAATAATTACCTTGGAGAGTTCATCATTATCCAAAACTGCTATAAATTCAAAAAGGTTTCGGAATGGTACCATTCCGAAACCTTTTTATCTACAGTCTGAATCAGCCCTAAGGCTGTTTTTCTGCTTTTTTCAATTAAGATTGAAGCGTCGGCAAGACTTCTTTAAACGCTTTAATGACTGTATCGACTTCATCCAGCTTAATAGTCAATGATGGCTCGATCCTGATTGTTTTGGAATTAATAAGCGTACCTGCCACCAAGATGCCTTTATCAAAAAGGGCTTTTGAGAATTCATAACCCACTTCATCTTTATGGAACTCAATACCGATCATTAATCCTTGGCCGCGTATTTCCAGCACCTTATCTTTGTGCTCAGCAGCCACTTCCCTTAACCCATTTAAGAAGTATTCCCCAACTTCTGCAGCACGCTGCGGTAAGTTTTCTTCCAAAAGTACGTCGATCGTAGCAATGGCCGCAGCACAAGCTAATGGATTTCCGCCAAATGTCGTAGTATGCATGAATGGATTGTCGAACCAGCTTTTAAATACTTTCTCATTGGCTACAACAGCGCCTGCAGGCATTACTCCGCCACCGAATGCTTTCGCTAAACAAATAATGTCCGGAACAACATCATATAGCTGGGATGCAAACATTTTACCTGTCCGTCCCATTCCTGTTTGCACTTCATCCAAGATCAATAACGCATCATATTCGTCACACAATGCCCGAACCTGTTTTAAATAATCTTGCGGAGGCAGGATGACCCCTCCTTCACCTTGAATAGGCTCCAACAGCACAGCAGCAACATCTTCACCGACCAATGCGCAACTTTCAAACGTTTTTCTCATCATATCCACATCACCGAATGGTACATGGCGCACACCTGGTACCAACGGGATGAACGGTTTTCTGAACATACCCTTTGCCGTTGCAGACAGGGAACCAAGGCTTTTGCCATGGAATGATTTTGTCGTGGAAATGATCGTGTATTTGTCACTGTACATTTTAGCCAGTTTTAGTGCAGCCTCCACGCTCTCGGTACCGCTGTTCGTAAAGAATGAATATTTTAGATCTCCCGGCGTGATTTCAGCAAGGATCTTGGCAAGCATTGCACGTAATGGATCAAGCAAGTCCTGGCTATGAAGGGCTTGTCTTTGCAATTGATCGGTTACTGCCTTTACTACTTTAGGGTTACGGTGGCCAACATTATAAATACCAAAGCCACCTAAACAATCAATATATTTTTTTCCATTTACATCCGTAAAACAGGAATCTTGATCAGACCACTCCACCGAAGCGAACTGTGTGTCTTTAGTGACCGTCTTCCGGTATTCCAAAAACCCAGGGTTTACATGGTTACGGAAATTCTCGACCGTTTCTCTTGTTACCCACTGTGCATCTTCTTTTGAAATTTCTTTCTGCTCGATTAATTGAAGCACCTTTTTAATATAATCTTGAGTTGCTGATTGGGTAGCTTGAGTGTTTTTACTTTCTACGTTAATTGACATTTTATAATCTCCTTTTTTAATAGCTTTAGTTGATGGGTTAATTAAGTTTGCTTGTTTTATGAAACTTTGATGCTTACCTCCCTTTTTTCTTATACTTACTAATCAAGCAAGAACCATGCCAAGTTAATTCACCAATAAAATCGCATTTTTTTAAAAAAACCACTCTTAAATTATGCAATTATGCATATCGTTATTTCACTTTGCATAATCAAGTGTGGGAAATCATTGAAAAGCTTCGAAAATGCCTTCATAAAAATAAAAGCCGTTGACAAGTGATTTTCATCACTCGGCAACGGCTTTTAATCAAAATGCATCATTTTCGATTTTCTTACTTTGTTCAGCTAACACTTTTTGATACTTCCTGCTCACTGACGATTGACTTATCCCGAGCGCTTTAGCCGCTTTGGTCGTGGTTTTATACTGTTTCATGGCAAGCATGATCAATTGTTCTTCCACATGATCCTGCGCTTCCTGCAGCGGAAGGATTCTCGTAATGATGGGTTTCGTTTGTTTAAAGTCACTGCCCACAGGTATGAACCTTTGAATGAAGTCAGCATCGATCATCTCTTCATCTGCAGAAACAACCAATCTTTCAATCATGTTCTGCAACTCACGAATGTTTCCCGGCCAAGTATAGACTTCCAGTATATTTAATGCATCAGGGGAAAAGTGATAATTCCGCTGATACCTTTCATTCAGTTTTTGCAGGAAATGAAAGGCTAGCGGCGGTATATCCTCCGGCCTTTCCCTTAATGGGGGCACATGTATGGGTATGACGTTCAATCGATAGAATAAATCTTCTCGGAACGTGCCCATCTCGACCATTTTTTCCAGACTCTTATTCGTGGCCGCAACAATTTGAACATCAATGGAAATGGGTGTGGTGCTGCCAATCGGAATCACTTCCTGTTCCTGGAGTACCCGCAGCAGCTTGACTTGCAGATGTATGGGCATGTCACCCACTTCATCCAGGAATAATACACCTTTATTGGCCTGCTGAAAGTATCCTACCTTCCCATTTTTATCCGCTCCTGTAAAGGAACCCTTCGTATAACCAAACAATTCACTTTCGAGAAGGTTTTCCGGAATCGCCCCGCAATTTATCTTCAGGAAAGGTTGTTTAGATCGCCTGCCCATTTTATGAATGGCTTCAGCAATCACTTCTTTACCTACTCCCGACTCCCCATTGATTAATACAGTAGATGAAAAATGGGCTATTTTCTTGACTTGGCTGATTATTTGCTCCATTTTAGGACTTGCAAAAACCAACTCTTTATAAAATTGATCCTGTTTTTTGAAAGAGTCCAGTTCTTTCCTCATTTCATTTAATTCCGATTTCAATTGTGTCGTTTCCGTTATATCCCTTGATGCAATGACTATTCGATCTATTTCCCCTTTTTCATTGAACACAGGGGTGCCGACGGAAAGGACTTTCTTATTCATTTTCGTATCTTGGACAATCGATACTTTCTTTTTTTGTTCAAGGACTAACCGGGTTACCGAAGGATTAAAAATCCCTTCATCTTCTAATTGCAAGAGATTCTTCCCGATATAATCTTTTAAGTCCTTCCCCCAGAATCCCGAGATGATGCTGTCACTATAGCGCAGCAGCTCTCCTTTTTGATTGACTACAAGTATTTCATCATAGATATTCGCTAAAATGGCATTCAAGTCTTTATTCGAGCTTTTTATCAATTCTATTTCCATGGCCATTTCCTCAACCATCGGTAAATCCTGAACGATGATGATCAGGCCTTCGACTTCTTTTTCATGGTTCAGAATCGGGCTATAGTCGACGAGCACACTCATGACATCAGTAATCTCCAACTGATTCAGAATACTGCTCCCGCTGGCAAACACGCTATGTATATGCTGCTTATTGAAGATGTTCGCAGCAGGTTCATTAAGGACTTGTTCAGAAGGTTTTTTTATCATCTTCAAGCCTGATTCATTGAAGTTCACGATATTCTTTTCTTTATCAGCCACAAATATCCCCATAGGAATGGAGGTTAATATAACATTCAGCAGGTCTAAATTTTGTTTGCTGTCCTGCTTGAATAATTCTGCTAATACATCTTCCCTTTTTACATAACCCGTTAGCAGGCCATCATCCGTTTTTATCAGCACGATAGGTTCACCGATAATTTGAAACAGATGCGGCAAGGAAATGTTAGGGTGCAATTTACAGACATTATCAATCGAAAAAGCATACTGTAAAAGCTGATCGACTGTCGTTATTTTTTCATTTAACGGGAGGTCATCCATGCGGATATACGCAAACACTTGATTTTCCTTCATAAGAAAGAAGAAAGGTTCCTGTATCTCATGAATATTTTGGTCTGAAAATGTAGGCTGATCAATTGTTATAGTTATGAATGGTCTAATTTTATCATCCGGAATAGATAACACAGTTTCACTCTCCTTTTGTAACCTAACCTATATTTTATCACAATTCCGAATTGCAAGATAAAAAATAATAGGCACCATTACTCATATCCAGCATTTACCTTTACTCATTCCACAACAAAAGGGTCCATTAACGGACCCTTTTGAACCTGATATGCAGCTTAGACTTATTTTATAAAGGACCGTCCACCTTATCTTATACATTCCAATCATGTTTGACTTTTGCTTATTCCTATTTGTAATGATTTCTGTGGATGGCAGTCCTCTGCTAAGGCTTTTTATACAGATAGAACCGCTCCCTCCATACCGTCAGCACTATAAGGAACCAAGGGTAAAATATATGCTTCTGCCCCCGTCACCATTCCTTATACATCCCCCTGCGTAATTTGTCAGATAAATACCATCAAAAGCAAGGCGACGAACGTTAATACAGCATTGCTTTCGCACCCATTTTCCTAACCATGACACGGGAACCGTCACAATAATCAGTAAATTCAACGCTTATGGATAGGTCAGTACAGAAGGAAATTTATTAAAAGCAATATAATTGAAATGAATGATTAATCCATCAGTATCGACTAACCTGCAAAAACAGGCATATGTATGAATGGACTTTTGCATATAAACCTATACCGAACCTGCCGAAGGAATGACTTTGCCAACATTACATAACCGTACGCCGGGAAAAGCATCACCATAAAGCTCCCGGGCACCATATTAATCTACATATTCTTGCCCTAAGTGCTGAATACATGTTGCTAACGCTATGAACGGCATGGGAACAACAAGCAATAGCATTAATGACCTCTTTATTTCTCATCAGCCATGTAAGACCCTCCCTCGTGTAATGAAACAGTAGAATAAATTCACTGTGCTTTTTCAAAATGAAATAGCGGAGGGGATTCCGTAAACCATTTTGTCCGATATAGGAGATAACCAATCCCAATTACCGCCCAGACTATTCCTAAAATCAAGGAACTCATACCGAGATTAAGCCAAAGGATGAAGACCGAAGCCGCGCCTAAAACCGGGGACAGAATAGTTGAAAGAAAACCTTTAATCGTTCTGAAGCTTTTGTTTCTTATCGAATGGACGATTACGCAAATATTCACGAAGGTAAAAGCGATTAATGCCCCAAAGTTTATGAGGGAAGTGGCCGTAACCAAATCAAGGAATAAGGCAACCAGTGATATCGACCCGACAAAAATGACATTAAAAAATGGCGTGTTGTACTTGGGGTGGACAAACCCAAATAGTTTTTTCGGGATCATTTGGTCACGCCCCATGACATATAGCAACCTAGAAACACTAGCGTGAGATGCCAGACCGGAGGCAAGGGTACCGCATAACGTTCCTGCAAGAAAGAATGCCTGAAATAACTTCCCGCCCACGAAAAGGGCAATTTCCGGAGAAGCTGCTTCAGGATCGCTAAAACGGGAAACATCCGGGAAAAATAACTGTGTAAAGAATGATGCCGTCACGAATAAAACCCCTCCGATCAGGGCAGTCAAAAAGATTGCCCGGGGGACCGTTTTAGATGGATTCGGTGTTTCTTCCGATAAAGTAGTGACTGCGTCAAACCCCAAAAAAGAAAAACAAAGGATTGTAGCACCAGTTATGAGCGTCGAGATTTCCATGTGGGGCCCGATGAATGGCTGAACCGACAAGACCTCTCCAGTCCCTTCTCCACCCATGACGCCTTTAACGACAAGAGCCCCAAAAATGAAGATGACCAACATTTGAAAAAAAACAAGGAAGCTATTAAAGTTAGCCGCAAAATTAACATTGAATAAGTTAATGACTGTCATTAAAAGGACAAATGCCACCACCCATATCCATGGGTATACTTCCGGAAAAAGAGCAGTTAAGTATATTTTTGTCAAAATGCCGTTCACCATCGGTAAAAATAAATAGTCAAGTAACGAAGACCACCCGACAAGGAAGCCTAAATGAGGACTGATCGTTTTTTGTGTGTAAGTATAGGATGAACCTGCCTGCGGATATATTTTAACCATTTTTCCATAACTGGCTGCCGTAAACAACATTGCCAAAAGAGCAATGATATAAGCGGTCGGCACATGCCCCCCGGTTTTTTCGGAAACTATCCCGAATGTATCAAAAACAACCATCGGCGTCATATATCCAACACCGAGCAATACGATATGCCACAAGTTTAATGACCTTTTCAGATTACCTGTTTGCATGTATCATTCCCCTTCCTTTTTAAGCGAGAAAAGGGTAACTAACTTTTCTCGCCACCCCTTATAATTTTTTGGTCATATTACACTACGCAATTTTCATACCAAAAAAAAGGGTCGATTTTTAACAAAAAACAAGGAAATATGTAGAATGATTTATGCAAATCTGAATAATCTATTCAATTATTCATAAATTGAAGATTTTTTGCCCATAAAAAAAGCAGAAGATATTTAGATACCTTCTGCTCATTTGACTAAATCCCCCGTGCCGAGGTCAAATTACTAGTTTACTTTCGTTGCATTGTATGCTGATACACGGCAAGGCGCATCATCAAATGCCTAATTTAATGAAATTCTTTTATGAAAATCAACAGATTGGAGATTAATCCTGCTGCCTGCTATCCAATATGTTAAAAAGTTCTTCCATCTCATTCGTTTTTGAACGATTCATCAAAAGGTCAACTGCCTTTTTCACTTCTTCCCCATTGAATAAAACATCGTACAGAGCTTCGGTGATTGGCATATTCACTTCGTACTTTTGGGCTAGTTGATAGGCGGCTTTAGTGGTTCTGACACCTTCAACGACCATCCCCATGTTTTCCAAAACTTCTTCAAGTTTTTGCCCTTTACCAAGCATATTCCCAGCTCTCCAATTACGGGAATGAACGCTTGTACAAGTGACGATCAAGTCGCCAATCCCAGCTAAACCTGAAAACGTTAGTGGGTTAGCCCCCATGGCCGCCCCTAGACGGGATATTTCAGCCAATCCCCGTGTCATTAATGCAGCCTTGGCATTATCCCCATAGCCTAAACCATCCGTAAGGCCGGCACCCAAAGCGATGATGTTCTTTAATGCCCCACCGATTTCAACACCAATCAAGTCCGGATTTGTATAGACACGGAAATTATTATTGATAAAGATGTCCTGAACCCTTTCGGCAGCTTTCATATTCTTTGAAGAAACGGCAACTGTTGTCGGGTGACGTAAACTGACTTCTTCTGCATGGCTCGGTCCAGAAAGAACCACTATATCTTTAAGCCAATCCGCCGAAGAGACTTCCTCAATCATTTCTGATATACGAAGCAGTGTATCAGGTTCAATTCCTTTACTCACATGAACGATCGTCAATGGTTTATCATGAGCCTCTTTAATCTGGCCAAGCACTTCCCTGTAGGCTTTTGTCGGCACCGCCAAAATAATTATTTCAATTCCGGCCAACGCTTCCTTAAGGGAAGAATAACCTTTAATCCCCAAAGGCAATTCAATGCCAGGCAAGTATTTTTCATTCGTATGATTTTGATTGATTTCATCGATTTGTTTCTGATTATGTCCCCATAATCTCACTTCATGCTGGTTATCAGCGATTACGAGCGCTAAAGCAGTCCCCCAGCTCCCAGCTCCAATCACTGCGATACTTTCTTTTTCTTTTACCACGGTATAACCACCTTTACTATTTTCTCTGGCGTCCAAAAATTCGTATTGGTGTTCCTTCAAAACCAAAGGCATCCCTAATTCGATTTTCTAAAAATCTCTCATATGAGAAATGCAATAACTCCGGATCGTTAACGAATACGACGAAAGTTGGCGGCTTGATGGCTACCTGTGTCGTATAGTAAATTTTCAAACGGTTTCCATTATGAGTCGGTGTCGGATTCATTGCCACGGCATCCATTACCACTTCATTCAATACATTTGTCTGAACCCGGATAGCATGATTCTCACTAGCCTGATCAATGACCGGTATTAAGGTATGTGTCCGTTTTTTCGTTAAGGCAGAAAGATAAATGATTGGCGCATAATCCAAGAACAGGAAATGAGCCCGGATCTTTTCTTCAAAATCCTTCATCGTTTTTTCATCTTTCTCGATGGCATCCCACTTATTGACGACGATGATGACCGCCCTACCCGCTTCATGGGCATATCCTGCAATTTTCTTATCCTGCTCACGAATTCCTTCTTCAGCGTTCAGGACTACAAGAACAACGTCTGAACGTTCAATTGCCCTTAATGCACGAAGTACGCTATATTTTTCCGTACTTTCATACACCTTGCCTTTTTTCCGCATCCCTGCTGTATCAATAATGACATACTCTTTGCCATTGTACTTATACGGAGAGTCAATCGCGTCACGAGTCGTACCTTCAATATCACTGACAATGACACGTTCTTCACCTAATAGTGCATTGACCAGAGAAGATTTACCTACGTTCGGTCTTCCAATCAAGCTGAATTTAATGACATCATCAGCATAATCCGGGCCGTCAAATTTAGGGAAATGTTTAGCCGCTTCATCCAGAAGGTCACCAAGACCAAGTCCATGAGAACCGGAGATCGGGAATGGATCGCCAAAACCTAACGCATAGAAATCATAAATTTGATCTTTCATTTCTGGGTTATCGACTTTATTTACCGCAAGGACAACCGGCTTTCTGGATTTATAGAGAATCTTTGCGACCTCTTCATCAGCAGCCGTTACACCTTCACGACCATTCGTCATAAAAATAATGACATCAGCTTCGTCAATGGCAATTTCAGCCTGCTGGCGAATTTGTTCTAGGAACGGCTCGTCACCGATATCAATTCCACCTGTATCAATAATGTTAAAATCATGTGTCAACCATTCACCCGAACTATAAATCCTGTCCCGGGTCACTCCTGGAACGTCTTCAACAATTGAAACCCGTTCTCCAACTATTCTATTAAAGATTGTCGATTTTCCCACGTTCGGACGACCGACTATCGCAATTACCGGTTTTGGCATTGCTATTCACCCTTTCTGCTACTATATCTCTGTCAAAGTCACGAAATTCATGAATGCATTTATTACGGTTGCTTTGCATTATTGATTTTCATAATTTCCTTTTAAAGGAAAAGGTTGTATTCATCATCATTTAAAGGAATCTTTCATCAGTAAGAATAATCCCAACTGATGTTCAGTTAAACTCATCAGGTATTCACGGGCGGTTTGTCCACTTGACGCCCCGGTTCCTTAGGTGACATGAAGCTGAACCCTCTGCATGCTAAAACTTGATTCTAAACAGCCCAAAAAAATGAAGAAAGCTTCGGCATACGGCTTCCTTTTTAATTGTTTAGAGCATTTTACGATTTATCTACAGACCTCTAACTATCCTATAGTAACAAATTTCTCGCCAATCAACAATGATTGTATGAATAAAAGCCTTCCAATTCCAATTGGTTCCATTTATATTTCTGCATTTTGATAAAATAGCTAATACCCCATACTAATTTTCTCCATACTCATTGATTAAAATTCTCTTTTCCTTGTTTTGATAAAAATCTCGAATGGGAAATTGTATAAATGTATTGGCCAACCAGTTCCAACATTCTCCACAGTATGTTTGCCCCCAATACCAGCACGGCATTATCATGCCATGAGTAAGCAAGGGCCACATAAGGTAAAGAGTGGTAAGCAAGTAATCCCGAATATATAATATCTCCTAGCAGCATCCCAATTAAAAGGACGAACAATCGATGTTTCCAATTTTTAAAAAGTAATAATATGAGATAATTCAGGAAAATACACAAAAGATAAGAGGGTTTCATTATGAGCCATATCGGATCAAGTAAAGAAAAAAGTTGAAAGCTCGCATAAGCGAGAGTGATAATAAGACTTCCGCTAATCAGTTCCATCATCTTGATGATTGATTTCTTCCTAATATACACACACAGAATAAAGAAAAGATACGGTCCGCTCAAATGCACGGAAATCAATGGAGCCTCCAGTTTATAGCCCGCTAATACCATTACGGCTAATAGATGAAAAAGAAAATCAAAACGAAAGGGAACCGTTTTCGGAATAAAAAACATGATAATGACCCAAACTATCCATGAAATCCAATAAAATATAATTCCATCCATGCAGCGTCCCCCCTTTTAGGAACATTATGGGTTGTTTATTCAAAGTATAAACGTTAGGCACGGCATTTAATGAGGAAACCATACCCCATTCATTTAAAAAGGAGGTGTGAACATGGGAAAAGATCGACAAGAGAAGAAATTGAGAGAAAGTAAACGGGTGGAGTCCGACAGGGACCAATCACTGGGTCTTAAAGGGGCAACAAGAATGGAAAGCCCTGAAGAGGCACGAAAAAGGAATAGTTAAGTCTATCCATGAACAAAAAGGAAGCATCTCCATTCGATCCAATGAGATGCTTCCTTTTTGTGGGTCATTTATTTAGCATACGCGGAACAATCAATGCCTCTTTGAGATAACCAATGATAGGTATTTCCTTTGATGACTAATTTCGATTTTCTTAGCTCTGAGATATTACCGCATCCGAGTGCAGTCATGATGACCTTTAAATCTTCATGTATGTAATGTATTTCTTTAATCAAATGCTCCAAGCCCAACTCTTTATAGAGCTTGAGGAAATGTCCAGCCAATCCGACACCTTTCGCTCCTAGCGCCAGGCTTTTTGTAATTTCCAAAGGGCTTTGAATGCCACCCGACCCAATGACTGAAAGCTGTGGCGAAACATTCACTGCTTCGACAATCGAAGCGGCTGTCGGTATGCCCCATTCATTAAAATAGCCGAGTATTTTTGCTCGTCTTTCATTCTCGATTTTAGCAAAATTCGTTCCGCCAAACCCGCCTACATCAATGATTGAAACACCTACCGAATGTAATTGCCGCACCGTTTCCATACTCATCCCAAATCCAACTTCTTTTACGATGACAGGAATTCCGATCGTTTTATTGATTTTTTCTATTCTCGAAAGGGTACCCGCAAAATCCCTGTCCCCTTCAGGCATCGTCAATTCTTGGATGACGTTAATATGTATTTGAAGGGCATCGGCCCCGATCATTTCGCTTGCCCGCTTAGCCTGTTCGACTGTTGCTTCACCACCGAGATTACCAATCAACACACCATCAGGATTTTCCTTCCTTACAACTTTGAAAGAAGCTTGCTGGCTAGGATCTTTGATGGCTGCCATTTGCGATCCTACCGCCATGGCGATTCCCGTTTCCCTTGCAGCAATGGCTAGGTCACCATTCAATTTTTCCGTTTCAGGGCCTCCGCCTCCGGTCATGGCATTTATAAAAATTGGCGAACTTAATTCAAGTTCGCCAACTTCTGCTGTGAGGTTCACATTATTCAAGGAAATACCTGGTAAGCTTTGGTGAATAAACGAAATATCTTCTAGTCCGGTTTGTTGCTGCTGTCCTGTCTTAAGCGCAAATTCTATATGATCTAATTTTCGTTGTTTTCTCTCCAAGGCCATCACCATTATTATCTTATTTTAGTTTTTTCAATTGATCACCGATCATTTCACCTAGCTGAAAACCCTTCGATTCTTCAGGCATCTCATAATCTGATGTGTTGTAATTGGATTGAGGTTCTTCAAGTTCCTTGATGCTCAATGATAAACGCTGATCCGTTTCATTGACTTCCAGCACTTTCACTTCGACAGACTGGCCTTCTTTAAGTACTTCTTGCGGTGTGGCAATATGCTTGTGTGAAATTTGTGATATATGGACAAGACCTTCTACGCCTGGAAAAATTTCCACGAATGCACCAAAAGAAACAAGGCGTTTGACGATACCTTCCAGTGTAGAGCCTTTGGCAGCTTTTTCTGCAATTCCTGCCCAAGGTCCAGGAAGGGTATCCTTGATGGAAAGTGAAATCCTTTCATTATCACGATCGATGGATAACACTTTCACCTGAACCTTATCCCCTTCGGACACAACATCGGATGCCTTGTCGACATGCTGATGGGAAAGCTGGGAAATGTGGACAAGGCCGTCTACGCCACCAATATCCACGAACGCACCAAAATCGGTAATCCTTTGGACCACACCCTCAAGCACTTGCCCGCTTTCAATCTTATCCAAGACGTTTGCTTTTTGCTTTTCCTTTTGGTCCTGGACCACTGCCCGATGTGAGAGGATTAAGCGATTTTTGTCTTTCTCAAGTTCAACGATCTTGAATGTTAAAGTTTTGTTTTTGTAATCAGAAAAGTCTTCAACGAAATAGTCTTCTACTAGAGAAGCTGGAACAAAACCACGTACGCCTAGATCCACGACAAGCCCGCCTTTGACGACATCTTTAACTTCAGCCTCAAATACGTCTCCATTTTCAAATTTCAATTCCAGGTCATCCCATGCCTTAAGAGCGTCAATTTTACGTTTTGATAGAATGAGAGCTTCTTCTTCGACTTTAATGACTTTCAGCTCCAATGCATCACCTTCCGAAACGGCATCTGAAGCCTTTTCGACATGCAGGCTTGAAAGCTCACTGATAGGTATGATTCCATCAGTCTTGCTGTTTTCCACATCGACAATGACCTGTTTTTCTTCTACCTTTGAAACGGTTGCTTTAACTTGATCCCCAACTTTGTAATTGTTCACTTCTACTTGGTTCATATCTTCTGTCATTACTAACTCCTCCTTAACCCATGACTGATCAGCAAATTTCCTCTTCATCGGCCACATATTTTATTTAAAGTGGTTCAATAAAAACACTTTCCTAATAAAGATAAAAACAGTTTTTTTAAGAGTAATAAAGTTATAATTCCTTTTCATCGGCAATAAGGAACAATACCCTTATTTTATAAATTCTAACAAAATCAGAAAATTGTCAAGTATGAAGGACTATTTATGTTCGGAAATCAATTTCCCAATATGCTCCATGATGATCTTGGTGGCGTCATCGGCTGATATTTTCTGTTCACGATATTCGGTAAAATTTATTGGAGGACCGTAAACGACCTTCAATGGACGTAAAAATTTATATGGGCCGATGATTGCACACGGTATGATAACGGCATCAGACCGCAACGCAAAAAATCCGGCCCCCGCCAAACCTTCTCCCAATTGACCAGTCTTGCTTCTGGTTCCCTCGGGAAACAGACCAATCGCCTTGCCCTCCTTCAAAAGCTTTAAGCCTTTCCTAAGGGATTCCCGATCGCTATTGCCGCGTTTCACGGGAAATGCATTTACTCTTGGTAATATACCCTTTAAAACAGGCGCATGAAACAACTCTTCTTTCGCCATGAAATGAATATCCCTTGGAGACGTCATGCCAACTACGGGCGGATCCAAATTATCAATGTGATTGGCACAGATCAAAACCCCGCCCTCTTTAGGGATATGTTCCTTTCCGAGTGCTTTAACCCTAAACGAAGGCGTTAAAACGCCTTTTACGATGTTCTTGGCAAATGTGTAAAAATCCAATGTCATCTTTTCCTCTCTTCTATTAAAGACATGATACTTTCTGCAACTTCCTGAATCGATAATGAGGTCGTATCGATTTCGATAGCATCAGCTGCCTTTTTCAATGGCGATACCTCGCGTTCGGAGTCCAGCTTGTCCCTTGTTGCGATTTCTTCCCTTAATTTTTCGATATCTGATGGAAAACCTTTCAATATATTTTCCTGATGCCTCCGCTGTGCCCTTTCATCAACGGAAGCGATTAGAAATACCTTTACTTCGGCGTTTGGTAACACATGCGTACCGATGTCCCTGCCATCCATGACGACACCGCCATTTTCACCTAAGATTTGCTGCCTGCGAACCAATTCCTCCCGGATGCTCCGGTGCTTGGCCACTTCCGAAACGGAACCAGTCACTTCATTGTTCCTGATTTGGGATGTCACGTCCTCGTTATCCAAGAAAACCAACTGCCCATTTTCACTTGGTCTTAATTCGATTTCCGTATTGATGAGAACTTCTGATAATGCTTGTTCATCATCAAGAAGAATCTTTTGATTAAGGGCCTTATAGGTAATGGCCCTATACATCGCCCCTGTATCCACATATATGTAATTGAACTTTTCTGCTACAATTTTAGCAACCGTGCTTTTTCCAGCAGCAGCTGGTCCATCGATTGCGACTGATATTTTTTTTTTCATAAATCCTCCCAAGAATCCTACAATCATGCTGATTATTTAATACCTTTTCATTTTATCACAACTAGCGGGAAAATCATTAATAAAAGGGATGTGTACGTTCAAAATCACCTTTGTTCTTTTTTTGATCCCTACAGCCATCAAAAGGTTATCCTTTTATTGAAAATCTTCTTACAAAAAAAAGCGGATCACCGCTTTTACTTATGGGTCCCATTGAAAGTTTCAATGATTTTCGTATAATTATTGCTGGTGACACCTTCATACCTCGAGAGCTTGGTCAAATCAAAGATTTGATCCTCCCTGCTCAAAAGGAATTGGAAAAAAAATAAGCAGGCCAATTGGATGATGATCACTTTAATTAATAGTCTTTCAAATGTTTTCATATAAGCCGCACCCTCCATCCGTTTATATTAGCAGTATGGATGGAATCGCTGTTTTTCATTCAATCCTGTTAAACAGGCAAGCCTTTTTTCTTTAAATCCACCTGCTTTTCAAATATAAACCTCATTAATGTCTGTATATCATTTTTTGAAGGTTCAAGAAATTGGACGTGCAAAAGCATATTTCCATGCTCTTTTTCCGTTACGCGAATGACTTTGCTTTTTAACCTTAAATAATGAATCTCACCTGATTTCAACGTAAGCGCCATCCACAGGTATAATTGCGAAACCGATTGAATTGCGGTGCCTTTTAAAAGCCTTATGGAAGCCCCGCCAGCGCTGATATCCTCCGTTAATGTGCGAAAAGGAGTAAACTCGGAATGTTCTGGGTGAATGGCCGTATCCAAGGTTACATCCAGGCGTACGAATTGCCTCCGCTGGATTTTAACAAACGTTTCTGCTTCGGGCAGCAATAGTTGCATCATGGGTATTCTACCTTTCACTTTTCCAAGCACTTCAGACTCGAATACATAAACAGCCTGCTCTTCATTGGAAAATGTGACATTGAACTGTGTCCCATCCATAAGGAATGCAATTTTTCCAGTCTCAACATCGATGGGAAAGTCCGTATAGAAACAACCCGTTCCCATTTCCACAACCATACAATTGAACTTTTCCTTCTGTGGTGTGTATTTTGGTTCGAGCATTAATATATCACCAATTTTAAACATCGTCGTCCACGTCCTTTTCGATAGTAGGAAAACACATAATATTACCTATTAAATTCCTATATAATCCAATAATGATGAAGTTATTATGTCATGAAATAAGAAAAAGGGAAAGTGACTAAGCACATTTCCCTACATGATTGACGATTTTTTTTTAAATTAAATTCTCGTATACCGGTTCGGAATTTTTTAATTTTTCAACCTTTTCTTCTTGACCGGTATCTGCATTAATGAAAATACGGTAGGTATCGTCTTTAATCGTACCGAGAAATTCATAACAAAGAACTTCTTCACCAATATCATTGGTTATTAACGCCTTGCCTTCTTCCATTATTTTTACATTGCTGTTGATTTTGTCCTTAGCTTCTTTCTCGGACATTTTCGGATTCCCTACTTCCCTGGTTTTATGTGATTTCAAATACTCATCAGCTGAAAAACCTATAACGGTTCCATCATCCAATGCGATTTTGACCTTGACTGAATCTGGATAAATCTTGACTCCATTTTCTGAGGTTACGAAATTCAATAATGCGATATTATCGTATTGGGCACTTTCAAATAATTCAAGTGAACTGAAATCATGTTCCTTTAAAAAAGCTTCGGCTTTTGTATAGGCTTGATTCAAATCAATATTGGTTTTGTTCACATCTCTATTATTGATATACCAAATAGGGTAACCGCCTTTTTTTGTCAAATCCATATTCAATTCAGTACCGGAATCTTTATCAAGGATGCTCACACTATAAAATCCATAATCAGAACCTTTTCCGTTTTCTTCCACATTCACCTTCAAATTTTTGCTTTTTGAGTGTGCATAGTTTTTTGCTGTCGCGATTGCTTCTTCTTTCGTAATGGTTTCACCTTGCAAATTTTTGAAGTTTTCATCCCTCTGCTGTGCAGAAGTAAAAGTCGGGTTCATCTCATTCGTTTCCCCGTACCCAGATACTTTTTTCTCTACCGTCTTTAATCCGTCAATGATCGTGTTATCCGAACTTTCTTTCCCTGATGCAAGAGCCATTTCGACATCCATCCACCTTAAATTGTTTTTAAGGACTAGATACTGCACTTTCCTTAACTCGCCCTGGATGTCTCCTGCCTGTGTGTACAAGGATTGCAGTGTCGCATATTCCTTATCATTCAATGGTTCTTTTTCAAGGTCCCGTACCGCTGTTTTATAACTGAAGTCCGCAATTTTTGATAAAAATTCCTCTGTCTTATTAAAAGGAAGCAAGGTCAATGGCAACTGCCCGACATCACTTTGGGCTTCGGAAGTGATACGCCAAACATCTGTTAACGCCGGACTTAATGAATAACGTGAATTCATGGCCAAAGTACTGCCGACCTTATCGTGCAATAAATCCACCTGATAGCTTAAATCATGAAAGGCTCGCTGATACGTATTTTCCGCGTTGATTAATACAGCATTTTTTTCCTTATGTTCTTGATAACCCCAGAATGCAGTTCCCGCAATAACTACAACAAGCAGGGCAATCACTATATTCCTGATCATTTTCCTTCACCTCTTTACTTACAAAAGATATGTTTTCCGATTCTTTTAATTTGTTCCCTTGACCAGATCCATTTGCTTGTTGCCGTATCGGGATTAAAATAATATTCTGCATTACCACTTGGGTCCCACCCATTGATAGCATCCACCACGGCTTCTTTCGCCCTTTCGTTCGGTGTTAGCCAAATCTGTCCATCCGCAACAGCCGTAAACGCCCCAGGTTCAAAAATCACTCCCGAAATGGTATTAGGAAATGCAGCACTTTCCACCCTATTCAGGATTACAGCTGCAACGGCAACCTGGCCTGTATATGGCTCCCCTCGCGCCTCTCCATAAACGGCATTGGCCATTAGCTGTATATCGTTTTGAGAATAACCCCCTGGAAGATTGGCAGATGTCGTTGGTTTGGAAGGGGCCTTTCCGGTAGCGGTTCCTCCAGTTCCATTCCCTTTCGCTTTTACTTGTTTTTCAATGGGGACTCCCCCATAATAGGTGAACTCGTTTCCTTTATTGATTTGCTCATGAACCCAAGCTTTATTGAAATTAGACGCATTCGCCAACTTCTGTTTTGTTGTAGTCCCTGCTAAACCATCGATTGGCAGCCCGAAATCTTGTTGAAAGTTTCGAAGTGCCCAATAAGTGCCCCATCCATAGGCTCCATCAATCTTTCCCTTATAGTAACCGGTGTTTTGCAGACGTGCCTGCAGTTCAATTACATCATCTCCAACCGCACCTTTTTGGATGACCTGGCTCGAAAAGGCATTTGTTCTTGTTTCCGGGTAAATTCCGAAACATATAGTTATACACGAAAACAGCAAAAGCCATTTCCATTTTGACGAAATTCCTTTCATCAAAAACACTCCTCTTTTTCTTGAATTAATGTAATTCTATTTTCTTCTTTACTGGCTTTTTTATTCCAAACATAAAAAAAACGGAGCGGGCAAAATATGCCAGCACTCCGTTTTTTGATAGTATTCGTCATTTGCTAAGGTAGTTATTGTGTGAAAGTTTTTCTGCGTGAAAGTCAGACAACAAACGTGCTTTCTTTACTTTTTTCATGCCTAACCACCATAGATAAATCATGAATGGCATAATAAAGTACACCCAAAATTTTTGGGAAACCAAAATATAATCGTAAATCCCATGTAACGAAATTGGTATGATCAATGCCAATAATAAATAGACCCTATTATTCGAAGCCGAAAATTTCGCCTTGCCCAAATAATATCCCATGATCACACCGAACAAAGCGTGACTGGATACAGGGAGAACGGCCCTTAGAAAAGCGTGTTCCACCCCGTTGGCCAGCAGGTACAAAATATTCTCCATTGTGGCGAATCCAAGGGAGACTGCAGCTCCGTAGACAATCCCATCATATGGCTCATCGAATGCCACATGCTGATAAATAACGTAAATGAGTATGAACCACTTGAAGAATTCCTCAAGCAGTGCAGCCCATAAAAAAGCATTTGCTAAATCCGTATTCAAGATTTGCTCGGTTTCGAGCACATACTGTATGAACATAATCGGCAATACAAGAAAAACACCGAATATAAATGTTTTGACCACAACCGATATCGGTTCGGTCTCATATTGATCTTTCAAATAGAAATAGCTCAATAGCGCCAATCCTGGCGCAATAGCCGCTGACAACATGACCAGCATTAGCTGACCCTCTTTTCATCTTCGTTTCCTTAATCGTACCATGGAATGAAGAAAAACTGAATCCAAGAATCAACTCTTCCATATTTTATTTAATCCTTCAGTACTTAAAGAAGGTCTCATCTATAGGGTTTTCGCTTGCCAGCATGACAGCTAACTTTATTCGTGCCTTCTTGCTATCATAATCAGCGCCTAAAATCACACCGCGTTGTTTTAGATCAAATGCGCTGCCTTCATAATCATAAGCTGGGTATACTTTTCCTTCTTCTGCACTTGTAGTCATGATGATCGTTATTCCTTTATCGATTGCAGCTTGTATGGAGGTTACCATTATAGGGGTGACTTGTCCCCTTCCTACACCCTCGAGCACGATGCCTTTCGCACCGTTTGCGATCGCAGCATCAATAAAGAGGCCGTCAGCTCCTGTATGGCACTTGATGATATCCACCCTTGGGATGCGATTCTGAATATCAAAACACTCCCTATGTAAAGGTTTTTGATAGATGCTCACGACATCATTATCAATTATCCCCAAATATCCATAGCCAAAAGATTCGAATCCCTGTAAATTGGAAGCATGAACTTTTTTGACATACTTTGCTGAATAGATCCGCTCATTAAAAACGACCACTACCCCAACATCCCTAATAAGATCACTCGCAGCGCATAATATCGAATTCCTTAGATTGGAGTATACATCGGTGCCCACTTCTTGAGGAGAACGTTGGGAGCCGGTTAATACGATTGGACGTTGATCATTACTCGTTACATCAAGGAAGTATGCCGTTTCTTCAAGTGTATCCGTACCGTGTGTCACGACGATTCCCGTAACATCTGGATCCTCCAATTCCTTTTGTATGGCTGATTTAAGCTGCTGCATTTTTTCAAAGGACATGGACATGCTTGAAATCTGGAAAAGATCAACCACTTTAACCTCGATATCGCTGGGCAATTCGCAAAGAGATGCCAACTCATGGCCAGTCAATGCACCAGAGGCCAACATCCCATTCACAGTTTCTTTACTGGCAATAGTCCCACCAGTCGTTATTAATGAAATTTTTCCCATACGGTCACAGCTCCTCATTTATATCATTCACTTTTCTTTAACGGCCAAATGATAGGCAATCAATCCACCATGAAACCTGCCGTTCTCGATGAAGATTTCGTTCGCATTATTTCCGGCTGCCAGAACTCCTGCAATATAAAGACCTTTAACGTTCGTTTCCATCGTTTCCTCGTTATATGCAGGCCTTCCAGTCTCCTTATCAATAGTTATGCCCATTGCAGCTAAAAAGGAATGGTCAGGATGGTAACCAGTCATTGCAAATACAAAATCATTTTTAATGACCTTTTCCTCATCACCTACATGATAAATCACGCTGTCTTCCGTTATGCTATCGACATTCGCATTAAATTCCATCTTGATCGTTCCATTGCGGACTAATGATTCGAATTCCGGAAGAATCCAAGGTTTGATACTTGGAGAGTAATCCGACCCTCTATAAAGGACTGATACCCTTGCTCCTGATTTGACCAATTCCAAAGCTGCATCCACACTTGAGTTTTTGCCACCGATGACTGCAACATCACAATTATAGTAGGGATGGCCCTCCTTGAAGTAATGAAACACTTTAGGGAGCTGTTCGCCCGGTATGCACATATAGTTAGGATGGTCATAGTATCCGGTCGATATGATTACATGCAGAGCTGTATAGTCCCCCTTCGATGTCTTGACTAAAAACTTGCCATTTTCTCTTTTTTCCACTTTTTCCACTTTTTCAAATGTATTGACCCGCAATTCTTTCCTTCTGACTACCTCCCTATAATAGGCTAGCGCCTGATTGCGGACCGGTTTTCGATTTTCGATTATAAAAGCGACATCACCAATTTCCAGTTTTTCACTCGAACTGAAAAATGTTTGATGTGTCGGATAACGGTAAATGGAATCAACCACATTTCCTTTTTCAATGATCAGGGACTGTATTCCCACTTCTTTAAGAGCGATCGCAGCAGCCAATCCACACGGGCCCCCACCTATGATAATGACTTCTTCAACATTCATCTTTATTCTCCACTGCCTTTCCATCCACTATGTGATACGTTCGTCTAAAAATAAAAACTCCTATCAATACATGATAGGAGTTTTTACAATTCTTTTCAATGATAAAGCAATGAACATGATGTTAACTATATATTAAAACCGATTTGAATCCTTTTAGATCCAACCACGGAAGCGAGAAGCTTCAGCCATTTTTCTAACGCCGATCATATATGCCGCTAGGCGCATATCAACGCGTCTTGATTGGGCAAGTTCATAAATGTTATTAAAAGATTTGACAAGGATTTTTTCCAGCTTTTCGTCCACTTCTTCTTCAGACCAGTAATACCCTTGATTATTTTGTACCCATTCGAAGTAAGAAACCGTTACACCGCCAGCAGAAGCAAGCACATCAGGAACAAGAAGGATTCCGCGATCCGTCAGGATTTGTGTCGCTTCAATTGTTGTAGGTCCGTTAGCTGCCTCGACAACGATCGATGCTTTGATATCCGCAGCATTTTCTTCAGTGATTTGGTTTTCGATTGCAGCCGGAACTAAAATATCACATTCCAATTCAAGCAGTTCTTTATTTGAAATTGTGCTTTTAAACAATTTCGTTACGGTTCCAAAACTATCTCTCCGATCGAGAAGATAATCGATATCCAATCCCTCCGGATCATGGAGTGCACCGTATGCATCTGAAATACCAATGACTTTAGCACCTGCGTCATGCATGAACTTAGCTAAGAAACTACCTGCGTTACCAAAACCTTGAATGACGACCCGTGCCCCTTTAATATCGATGCCGCGTTTCTTGGCAGCTTCATTGATACAGATCGTTACACCCTTAGCAGTGGCTGATTCACGGCCATGAGAACCACCAAGCACTAGCGGCTTACCCGTAATGAATCCTGGCGAGTTGAATTCATCCATACGGCTGTATTCATCCATCATCCAAGCCATGATTTGGGAATTTGTAAATACATCAGGTGCCGGGATATCTTTAGTCGGCCCCACGATTTGGCTAATTGCGCGAACGTAGCCCCGGCTCAGCCTTTCAAGCTCACGGAATGACATATTACGAGGATCACAAACGATTCCGCCTTTACCCCCGCCGTATGGCAAATCTACGATGCCGCATTTCAAACTCATCCAAATGGATAATGCCTTCACTTCACGTTCCGTTACATTAGGGTGAAAACGGATACCGCCTTTAGTAGGCCCAACAGCATCGTTATGCTGCGCACGGTAACCCGTGAAAATTTTAACCGATCCATCATCCATGCGTACCGGTATCTTCACCGTCAATAAACGCAAAGGTTCCTTCAAGAGCTCAAAAACTTCTTCCGGGTAACCCAGCTTATCCAAAGCTTTATGTATTACAGTTTGGGTTGACCTCAGTACGTCGTGTTTTTCTTCTTCATTAACTTGGCTATTGCCTTTTGCCGATTCCATTAAAAGTACCTCCTAGAATATCTCATCCATATATAAAATTATAATGTACAAATAGTCCTCTTCATGTGCTAGTATACACCTTCGTTACATTTATGCAAGAGTAAAAATGGGAAATTAAAAGTTGGAAATATTCTAAAAATGAAAACGTTATCATATCAACTGCTTTCTTACTCTTTTACCGTATATCTTGTTCGGCCGAAAGTTGACATAAAAAAGGCAAACCACATTTTTTTACGGTAATGCGGCTGCCTTGTCTTCTTTGTTTTACATCAGCTAAAATGTTTGAGCAAAACATGTATCGCTTCATTTTCGATGATACATGTTCCATATTCATTGATGCGGCTGAGTGTCAATGTAGATGCATGGCCATACTCAGCCGCTAGAGATATGACCGTGTCATATGTCGTGTCTTTAACATTTTCGATAAGTAAATAGTATCTACCCTCAAAATGATAAAGGGTACTATCAAGCAAACCTTGAAAAGATAATCTATGAGATAATTGGACGATATCTTCAAAGTCATCGAAAACATAAAGAATATGGGGGAAATCATCAATTTTCACCTGTAAATCCAAAAATTCCTCTTCGTCTGCCAATAGTTCCTCTTCTTCCTTTGTCACAATGATTATCAACCCTTGTGCAGGCAAGGAGAAAATTTCGATTGCAATGGAGCCACTCATTTTAAAGCTGAGTTCTTCGCACGCTTCTTCGACCATATCCTGAAATAGCTTGTGGACCTTTAAGGAATTCCCTAAAATATCTTCTTTCGTTATGCCTCTATCAATTAAATCATCAAGGGTCAAAAAAATCTTGATTTTATTATTAGTTAATCGTTCCAGCTTCATAAAAAAATGCCCCCTGGTTACCATCTTCATACATCATATGAAGCCTTGGTCTTAGAGTGCATATCCATTATTTCTCCTAATACGGCCGTCCTAACCTTTCAGCCACTCCTCCCATTTAGATTGCGTGTCCCCCATTAAGACTCCGCCGAAGGCAGTTCTGTCTTCTTCAGAAATAAGGCTCATAGCCGCACCGCCAATGCCCACCTTCAAATCCGGAAAATCCTTCATTAACGCTTCAACCAGCTTAAATGTTCCAGCAAGATTCTCTTTCAGTGAACATGACATGAATAGGTAAGAGGGCTTAATGATGTTTAAAGCGGTGAAAAGGTCCTTATCAGCAATGGATTCTCCTAAATAAATGGTTTCATACCCTTTCCGCTTCAAAAAAATGGTGAAGATTAATAGTCCAAATTCATGTTTTTCACCGGGAGCACAAACGGTAAGGGCTTTCGGAAGAAAACCATTAGTAGGAATTGTATGCATAACCGAACTGATCCTGGATTTAATTATGTTCGAAGCAAAGTGTTCATGAGCGGAAGTAATTTCTCCCCTTTCCCACTTATCTCCAATCTGAACCAATATTGAACCGAGTACATCCACTATGGTTTGTTCGATTGTATACATACTGAACGCTTGGCTTATCAGCATATGGGCTTTATTTTCATTGAAATTCAATAAAGCTTCGATTAATTCATCCGATAACTTAATCGCTTGTCCATCCTTACGGTTCGTTTCAGGAACTCCAGGCGCTAGAGTGCCAGTACTTTCGAGAAGTGACACGGCTTGGCTTATTGTAAAACCTTGCTTTGTTTTAGTAATGAGCCACTTAAGGATTTGCAGATGTTTTTCAGTATACAGCCGGTGCCCCGATTCATTCCTCACAGGTTCGATAAATTTATAGCGCCTTTCCCAAGCCCTAAGGGTTCCCGACTGAATGTCCAGCAGTTTTGAAACTGCCTTTATATTATATTTACCTTCTTGCATGGTTTTACAAGGCCTCCAATAACTGACGATCATTTGATGAAATTATAGTGGATTCTTCAAGGTCTGTAAAATCCCGGTATGCTCGCTTAAAAGCAGCCTAATAGGTTTTTTCCACAGCTTCTCCTATTTCAGTGTCTGTCCCCCTTTTCAGGGTGAAGAGGTGCGTTTCAGGCTTTGCTTCAAGCCTTAAAGGCACTGCGCTTGTACCATAACCATTACTCGTCATATATATACATCCCCCCTCTTTTTTAACGCTTCCGATCTGATAGGGCCCGAATCCGAATATGCGAATCTGCCCGCCATGGGTGTGACCTGACAGGACAAGACTAATATGGTGTTCCGGAGTCAACTGTTTCTTGACCAATGGATTATGGCTCACCAAAATCCGGAAATCTTCATTCCCGCAATCCGACAGGGCAAGGTCAAGCCTATCACGTTCTTCCGATATATCATCAATGCCCAGAAGAGCGATTTTGCTGCCATTCTGAGACTCAAAAGAAACAGCTGTATTATCAAGGATCTTCACCCCATGTTTCAAAAGAGTCGCATCCAGTTCATGGAAGTCTCCTTCATAATCATTATTACCCCAAACAAAATAAAGGGGACCAAGTTCTTTTAGTTTCAATATATTTTTTTCCACACGTTCTAAGGGAACCCCGCTTTCCCTAATGTCACCGCCGATTATCACCAAATCTGCCTTGTCACGTGTTTCCTCAATCATCTTATCCGCAACGATACGCCGATGAAGATCGGATATAAAAAAAATCCGCACATCGCCAAAGCCTTCAGGAAAGTCTTTGAAATATAGGTCTTGAGAAATCACCCTATCTTGCATAGCCGTACGCCACATGTAAAAGACCATGGCAAATGACAGCAGGATGATGATTAAAAATAATCCAGATAACCATAACATCTTCGTTAAACCTTCTTTCCATCCTTATCCAAACGTACTTCCATATAACCATAAAACGGTATTACCCGCAATTAAATATGATTCATTTATTTTCATGATATAAGTTAATATCATAATTCTTCTTCATCATTTCAAAAACCTTATGGCGATTTTTCCATTCTTCCTCTTTTTCCCACAGTTGCTTACTTTTATTAATGATTTCACAGCGTAGCAGTTGAAACTCCTTTTCAGCTTTATCTAGCTTTTTTTTAATTAAAACCATATATCCATATAGACCAATCGCTGCCGCCAAAAAAAGGAAATGGCTAAAATGGTCGACGAAAACACTAAACATACTGAAAAAGGAATAGGAATAAGGTACAACGATATAAAAATAAAGATAAATCATAAAAAGGACAGCAACAATCATGGTTGCCCATAAGCTTTGAAGATGCTTCTTTTTAAGTGCCTCGAATTTTTTCTTCCGATCCACGACATTTTGCAGCATTTGTTTTGTTGCTTGATCCGTTTTCTCATCCAGTAAAATGATTGTCGATTCCATCGCATTTCCTCCTCTGCTCTTTCAAATCATGATATGAAAGAGCAGAGGAAAAAATGTTAATGTATCTGTAACGATTGCCTTCATACTTAACCAAGTTGAACAATATTAAAAATACCCTGCCTATAAAGACAGGGTAAGACTGGAGAAACTCGATAATAATTGAGTTTGTCTCCAGCTTTTTTAGGTTTTTAAAATTTGAATGTTGATTTTCACTTCAGGCACTCGCTTTCCGCGGGCGGTCCGGGAGCCTCCTCAGCGCCCGCATGCGGGGGTCTCCCTTGGACGCGCTTTTCCCGCAGGAGTTCCGTACCTTCCGTCCCAATCAACTTTACTTTAACATTAAGGTAGAACTCCTGTTGCCTAAAGTCTTTTTTTGTTTTGAAATAGAAGGATTTAAAAACTTGATTTTTTCTAAAGGTGCCATCATTATTTCTTGATTGGAATTTTCAATACCTGACCTTTGGAAATTTCATTTCCATTCAGCCCATTCCACTCCCTGATCAGAGCAATCCCTTCCTGTGATTTGTAGTAATTCATGGAAATGCGAAATAAAGTTTCTTGACCTTGAACAGTATGTAAGACAACTTTGTATTCCTCTTTATCTGATTTAGCGGCTTGTACATTTTTCTTCTCTGCTGCTGCTTTCTTTGCCTTTTCCTCTGCTTCTTGCTGAGCTTTGGCCCTAGCCTCAGCTTCTCGCTGCACTTTAGCCTTTTCCTCAGCTTCTTGCTGTGCTTTGGCTTTAGCCTCAGCTTCTTGCTGCACTTTAGCCTTTTCTTCAGCTTCTTGCTTTGCCTTGGCTTTTTCCTTAGCTTCTTGCTGCGCTTTAGCCTTTTCTTCAGCTTCTTGCTTTGCCTTGGCTTTTTCCTTAGCTTCCTGCTGCGCTTTGGCTTTGGCTTTGGCTTTAGCCTCTGCTTCTTCTTTTTCTTTCTCCGCTTTAGCCTTTGCCGACTCTTTTTCCTTTAAGTCCTCTGCCGTTGCTGTAGTTGGAATCGATTCTTTCTCTTCCTCTTTTAAGACGACTTGGTCACTTTTAGTAACAGGTAAAGGCCTTTCCTGAAGATATGTATAAAGGCTGTAAAATCCAATTGGAAGCAAAATGAAAAATAACGCTAATAATTGTATAATTGGAAGTTTAATCTTCACTTTACTTTTTTTCTTTTTATTCCGGTGGACTTTGCTCCGTTTGGGCAATGATGACTTAGCCTTCTGGCGTTCAATTCGCGATCGAAGTTCACCAGCCTGATCATTTTCTTTTTTATTCTTTTGCACCCGGCTCATTCAAGTCACCCCCTTTCTTGCTAAACCCTCTTTGCTTTTTGTTCCTGATTAAAATACCAAGGATAAAGTCAATCAAAAAGTGGGCCGTAATCGTCACGATGATATTATTAGTCATTTCAAATAGAAACCCGATAAAGAAGCTCAAAACCAATACATTTAAAAATAAAAACCAATTAAAAAGGTAACGATAGTGAACGGCAGCAAAAATGAGGCTCGTAAGAAGCAAACCAAAATGTGTTTGCAACACTCCACGGAATAATACTTCTTCACCTATCGCTACCACTAAAGCTACGACAAATATCATCGGGTATGACAAATTACTGAAAATGCGTTCGTTAATACCGCCATCATCCTGATAGGAAGATGGTGTCACTTTCATAAGCAATATGTCAATTAACACGACAATGACCCCAGCAGGAACACCAATCAGCAAAATGTTCAGGTCATCAAAGATAAATAAGTCGAAAAAAGCAGAACGGTCTTTAAATAAAATAATACCTAAAAAGATGGCTAACGTTAAGAGAATAATTTGTGTAAGGAACAAATTATATAGCAACTGTCTATTAGTAAGTTGTTTAATTAATTCAGCTTGCTTATTTTTCATTGCCATTTTCCTTCTTTAGTAAGATATTAGCCAATTCCTTTTTCCAAGTGGAAAAGGAATTGGCCGGATCCACCTTGACTTCCGGCCATACATCAGCCATTTTTTCGGCATCCATCCCACAGATATCACAGCAGATGGGGTTAGCGTCCCGATGCTTTTCTCCAAAATAGTCCAGTATCCCTGAACGGCGACATTCCTGTGCATATATCCAGTGAAGGAATTTATGCAGCTTTTCTTGATTACTGGTTTTCCTCTTTTGACAATACTCTTTCATCTCTGCCACTTGATCCTGGTTATTGCCCATAATAAACTGGGTAAAAAAACGGAGCTGGATTTCGTTCAACGAAAAGGATTGCGACAGCTGCTCTTTTTCTGAGGGGGTCAAATTCGCCAGATTCTTTTGTGATTGATTAAGGAAAGAACATACACCATCGATTTGCGAATCCGTAGGCAACTGTTGCTCCATCAAATGAAGGGGAAGCCCTTCATCCCCTTCGCTATATAATAAGACAGCCACACTTTGTTTTCGGTCTCGCCCCGCCCTGCCAATCTCCTGAAGATATGCTTCCATCGTGGACGGGATATGAAAATGGATAACATATCTGACATCCGATTTATTCACACCCATTCCAAAAGCACTTGTTGCGCATATGATTTTCAACTGGCCGGAAATGAATTGCTGCTGAATGAGCATCCTTTGTTCCTGCTCCATTCCACCGTGATAATAATTGACACTATCGATCCCGTTATCCTGTAAAAACCCCGCGACTGATTCCGCCACTTTTTTAGAGGAAAAATAAATAATTCCGCTTCCGGTAAATTTCCTGACAAGCTCCAGCACACGGGCTAGCTTCTCATCGTAGCTGAACATTCGCTCGATAATAATGGCAATATTTTCACGATCAACGGATGAGACCATTTCCTCGACCTGCCCAATGTTAAGTTTAACAACGATGTCCCTCCGGACCTCATGGGTTGCAGTTGCCGTCAGGGCAAGCGTCAACGGATTATTCAGTTCACGCCTCACTACTCCTAAATTCAAATAATCCGGACGGAAATCGTACCCCCATTGTGAAATGCAGTGTGCTTCGTCTATGACGAACAAACCTATTTCTATGGATTTCAAGGATTTTATCACACCATCGATGCTAAGCATTTCGGGAGATAAAAAGATAAATCGATAACTATGTAACCTATCGAAAGCTTTCCTTTTTTGATTAAGCGTCAAAAAAGAGTTAAGGGTCAATACACTTTTTTCTCCGCTCATCTTCAGCTGATCCGCTTGATCCTGCATTAAAGATAATAACGGGGAGACAATTATGACAGTCTTATTTACCAGATAAGCCGGCAGCTGATAACATAATGATTTACCTGACCCGGTCGGGAGCATCGCTAATGTATGACGGCCGGACATCAATGATTCAACCACTTCCTTCTGTCCTGGACGGAATTCATCAAAACCGAATTTTTCTTTGAGGACTCGTTCTATGTTCATCATCTCTCACCTATTTTCGCAAGTACAAGTCTTATTTGGAAAAAGCTTATTTGTTTATTATCGACCATCTGCTTGATAGCTTTAAGTTTTTTTGTACCAAGTTCCTTAATCGCTTCAGCAATTTCCCTCTCATCCTCGATTGTCACATAATCGGAAATCGGAAAATCTTTTTCCGATAAAACAATTTCTACAAGGTGATCTTCGATGGTGTTGACTTTCAATCTGCGGATTTCAGCTATTTCACCGAGGCTTTTCCCTTCCTGGATGAATCGTAAAGTAGTCTTTGTAGATTGTGTCAAATGAGGATTGCCACTCCTTTTCCAATCATTGGTTAAGGAGGATAAGAGAGGGTAGTCACTACCCGCTTCCATTTCTGCAAGCATTTGATGCAATGAGTCAAGGAATGTATAGCGAACATACTCTTCTTCCGCCTTTTTCCTTTTTGCAATCTGTTCGAACGTTAGACCAATCCTGTTTATCCCGGTCAATTTCAAAATGAAAATGTCTCGTTTCATATCACTTTGATTTTCTAAAAGGGATACCAGTTCATCATATAGATGTTGGGCAATCAACGCTCGATCCTGACGATTGGCATGTAAAAATTCCTTTACGAAGAATTGGATTTTGGGATTTCGTTGTATCGGATAAAAACGTCTTTCATTGTGGACAATATGGGATATGGTTTGAATGAGTAAGTTTAACCTTTCCCAGAAAACAGGGGTGATATTGTGATACTTCCAACCATTTAAATATTCCGGAAAAGGATTAATTTTAAAGTAATCGTCCAACATTCGTTCACCTTGCAAACTAATTTCATATGCATCTGGTTTATCCGTTAAATTAATCAATTCATGCTTAAGTGAATGTTCAATGTTTTGATTTAATTGCTGACGGGTAAATCGAGGTATTGTCCCAAAAATATCCGTTAACCCGAATAAGTGGGCATCTTGGATAGTTTGTGACGATTTCTTCCCCTGCAGCATATGGTATATAGCATAAATGGAGCGCTCACCTTGAAATTTTTTTATCGCATATAGAATGATTGCCTGTAGATAATTATTCATGGGACTCACATCCTTGTTTCATTTAACCAATAAACCCATTGTAACAAAAATCTGCAAAAACCGCCGTTATTATTGATGAATACAACGGAGATTATGTGACTAAATGACGAAACATGGAAAGGGCCAAGTTAATTATTTCGATGTTTTTCGTTGACATTCAGCTACATGATAGTAATTATCAATACAATTTCTATTGAAAAGTTTGGCATTCGGTCTTACAATAAGAAAGAGATAATAATCTGAAATAAAAAGATTATCAGTTGTTAATCAACTTAGGAGGGGTTATATTCATGGCTAAATTTACTATTGTGGATAAAGAAACATGCATAGCTTGTGGAGCTTGCGGAGCAGCGGCACCAGATATATATGATTATGATGACGAAGGGATTGCATTTGTTACCCTTGACGATAACGAGGGTATCGTTGAAATTCCAGATGTACTTATAGACGACATGATGGATGCATTTGAAGGATGCCCTACGGATTCCATCAAAGTTGCTGACGAGGCATTTGACGGAGATGCACTAAAATTCGAATAAAAGTACAAGCCATTTTCAATCGAGAATGGCTTTTTCTTTTGGCCAATGTCGCATTACATCTTCCCTACCAAAAAAACAGGCATGAAAAAACAACCGGATATTAATATCCGGTTGTTTTTTCATATCTATCGTCAATGCCATTAAGCATTTTTATATAATGTTTGCTTATTGATCCATGTCTGTAATTTAATGAACAGCAACATGAATACAGATGTGATGAGCACGCCTTTAATCACGTTGAAAGGCAAGATTGCCGTCGTAATGAACTTTCTTGACTCGGGCGCCGACATGGCATCCCATCCCATAAAGAAGGTATAGGCCGGTAAAAAGACAAAATAGTTTAATACGCTCATGAATACTGCCATGGAAACTGTTCCCGCAAGTAAGGCGAACGTCATTCCTTTTTTTGAATTGATTTTCTGAAATACATAATAAGTCGGCAAGACAAACAGTATTCCGGCTATAAAGTTAGCGATATGCCCCACAGGCACAGCAGTCAAGGTCCCTGTCATGACTAAATCCAATAGGTTTTTAATGAACTCGACTAGAATTCCAGCCATCGGACCGAAAATCAATGCCGCCATCAGTGCTGGTATGTCGCTAAAATCAACATTGAGAAAAGGCGGGAATCCTGGAAACGGGAAATTTAAAAGCATCAATAAATACGAAATGCTTCCCATCATGGCAAGTGAGACCATTTTTTTCACTTTGTTCTTTTTCATAGTTCTCTCTCCTTCTTTTCCGATCTACCTGAAAAAGAGGTTAGGATTCCAAAATGTTGATGTTCAATAAAAACCCTTTAATTCCAATGGAATTAAAGGGATAAATTAAAGGTTACATCAAACAAACGTTCAGCAAATAACTGTTGAAACGCACTAAGGAACCTCCATCTTCTCCCATCCAGACTATACTGTCGGCTTTGGAATCACACCAAATCCTGCCTTGTAAGGCTCGCGGGCTTAGAAGTAGAAATTCCTTCATCACCGCCGGTGGGGAATTGCGCCCCGCCCCGAAGATAGACCTATAAAATTTTTTATACTTCCTATTATATCTGAAATGCCTTTTTTTTGATAGCATTTTTTCTCATTTGATGCATGTAGGATGAATATTGATCGTCGCAGTGAACGGCTTAAAACAAACAGCGGATTTACAATATGTCCATTCGAAAATTTTTCTCAAAAGGAGACGAAGCTATTTATAACGCCACATTTAAACGGATGATCAGATGAAAATCATTTGTTTAAGCGCTTTCATTCAGATAAGCCAAATTGACATTATCAGCATTTCAATTGTAAAATTAACTGAAATTTAAGATAATTCTCCCTTAGGAAGGTGTTTAGACGTGTATCGGATTTTAGTAGCAGACGCCATTAAACCAGAAGGACTTGGACCGCTTTCAGAGGCATCCAATATTCATCTCATTCAGAAGACCGTAGAGGAAGCTGCAAACGAACTTGAACAGATCGATGCAATTCTTGTGAGAAGTGCAACAAAAGTTTCGGAAGATTTAATGAACCGTATGCCACAGTTAAAAATTATTGCACGCGCTGGTGTCGGTGTTGATAACATAGACATCCCCGCAGCGACAAAACGCGGGATTGTCGTGGTTAATGCACCTGACGGCAACACCATATCAACAGCTGAACATACATTCGCGATGATGGCTTCATTAATGCGCCACATTCCGCAAGCTTATGCTTCATTGAAAAATGGGGAGTGGAAACGTTCTTCATATACGGGAACTGAACTTCGTGGTAAAACATTAGGCATAGTTGGCTTTGGGCGCATCGGAGGGGAAATTGCCAAACGCGCTAAAGCGTTTGGCATGGATGTCATTGTCTATGACCCGTTCCTGACTGTAGATCGAGCAAAGAAAATGTCCGTAACGGCCCTGTCATTGGATGAATTGCTTCCTAAAGCAGACATCATTACTGTTCATACACCACTAACGAATGAAACTAGAGGATTAATTAATAAAGAAAAACTGCTTACCTGTAAAAAAGGGGTTTATGTACTGAACTGTGCCCGTGGTGGAATTCTGGACGAAGATGATTTATATGAAATGATAGTTGAAGGGCATGTTGCCGGGGCGGCACTGGACGTTTTCGTCGAAGAACCTCCACTTGGCCATAAACTGCTGGAACTGGACAGCGTCATTGCTACGCCGCATCTAGGTGCTTCCACGAAAGAAGCCCAATTAAATGTCGCCGTACAGGTTGCCCAAGAAGTATTGACATATTTCGAAGGAAATCCAGTCTCAAGTTCAATCAACCTTCCAGCCATATCCAAAGAGGTGTTTGAAAAGGTACAGCCATTCCATCAACTTGTTCAGCAAATGGGATCGATTGCTTCACAGTGCATGAATGAAGGAATTCAGGAAATCTCCGTTACATATGCAGGAGAATCTTTGGATTTCGATACTGCGATTCTTACAAAAAGTCTAATCTCCGGCTTTTTAAGGTCAAGAGTTGATGCATCAGTCAATGAAGTGAATGCCTTGTTGATCGCAAAAGAGCGCGGCATAACCATTGGTGAAAAAATCTCTACGGACTCTTTAGGTTACTCGAATTTGATCAGCCTTAAAGTAAAAGGTGACAACCGAGAATTAACAATAAGTGGGACCTATATCGAAAATTACGGTTCTCGAATTGTAAGTTTGAATGGTTTCAAAATTGACTTTCATCCAGAATCGAATTTACTTTATATCCAGCATACCGATAAACCCGGTGTAATCGGTAACGTAGGTAAGGTCCTGGGTGATCATGGAGTGAATATCGCCACCATGCAGGTTGGCCGAAAAGAAGCTGGCGGTGAAGCCATCATGGTTTTGAGCTTCGATTTACCCTTAGAAGACAACATGAAACAGTTTTTAATGGAAACAGAAGAAATTACGTTCATGGCCCGTATTTCATTATAAGAAGAAAAAGTGCCCGCAGCGTGGGCACTTTTTTCTGTTAATGCATTCAATTCACTTGGTTCGGTGCTTCCGGCACCATTATGTCTTCAGTTAATTTCAGCTTTCCCACCTCTTCAATAGGAGCATTTTCAAACTTCACTTTTTCAAAACCAAAATCCTTAGCTATGAAGAGTATGGCTTCTAAAGCTTGAAGGGTTTCCTCACTATTTTCAATAACAGCTTGATCTGATAGGTGAATGATCACAAGATCTCCATTAGAGCTTATCCTTTCCCATTTCAGGTCATGGGGGATTGCAGGTGAAATTCCCTCGATGTCCGCCTCCCCTTTTCCGGCTTGCAGCGCCTCCTCAAAGTCCCGATAACCCATATTGCTTGGAACAAGGAAACTTGGAGAGGACTCATCCCTTTGATAAAGAAGGTATGTGCGTTTTTTTTGATGAGGTATATCCATCTCCTTTAAATATCCGGCATGTGCAAACCTGGCACCTTGCTTACCTTCTGTGGAAAATGTCATTTTCTCTATATTGTTATAGGAAAGCGTTTCTTCCATCGAATGGAGAAAAAGTGTATCTTCAGCCAACAGTTGGCTTTTTTCTGGAAAATCAATATGGGCAGTGTTTATATCGTTTCCTTGGCTAATCTTTATATCAAGCGGAAAATAGTCAGATAGCCCATATTGCGCTTCATCGATATCGGACATTTGATTAACTAACTGATTCAGTGTATCGCTTTCATCATGATGTTTAAGTTTAATTGAAATGGGAACGATGAAATTCATTTGATCATCTGGGACACCCATCGTAATGATCGAGGCATTTTTAAGGTCATCCTGGTAGATCGCTTGTTCAAATGCTTTTTCCTTTTCCCCTTTTCGCGGTTCCATTTCTGAAAACTTGTCTTTGGATTCTATTTTCGCTTGGTTACTCGAAAACTCTTGGTCTTCTTGTTTATCTTCTGAGGGCTTTTCTTGGTTACTTGTATCCTTCCGTTCAAGATCTGCCATTTCCTTACTTTCAGATAGAGATAATTTCCCACTGCTGCCGCTGTCTTCTCGACTTGTCGTTCCTTTTTTTTCTATAATGAACGATGATGCCAAAACAACCATTAAGAATAAGGAGGCAACACCCGCGAATAGAGGTATCCAGTGTTTCCTTTTCTTTTTATCATGTATTCTCGCATACACCTCTGCCTTGGTTCGGTCATCTTTTAATTTCGGAAGTTCGCGCAGCATGTCTTCAATTTCGCTTTCTTTCCAACGGGATCTCCTCAATGCGGTGGCCCTCCTTTCCTGATAAATCTTCCATCAACTTTTTAATGGCCTTCAAAGCTCGGTGCTGGGTCGTTTTTACCTTACTTTCACTCCAATTCAATACTTCAGCAGTTTCCGTAATGGACAATCCCTGAATATATCGTAAAATGATCACGGATCTTTGATTCGTGGTACACCGGTTTAAGCATTGGTAAATATCTTGGATTTCATCGTTCTTGATAGCCACTTCCTCGGGAATGGGCTCTTCATCTTTTAACAATTGCCTATCCCAATCAAAATTAGGAAAGATTTTGTCTTTCCACCCTTTTTGTTTCCGAAAGTGATCAATCGTCACATTTCTTGCAATCGAATACATCCACGTTTTTTCACTGCTTTTTCCTTCGAAGCGTTCATAGGCCTTCATCACCCGGATATAAACCTCCTGAACAAGGTCTTCGGCGGTTTCTCGATTTTTAGTCATATAAAAAATGAATTGATATATTTCCTGATGATATTTTTCATAAAGATCGTGGAAAACGGAATCCATCATTTCCCCACATCCGTTCATAAATATAGTCGTCAATCCTGAACAAAAGTTACATACTTCGGCTTTAATCTTATTATAAAATTCCGTTAATTTCCACATATGGTACTTCTTATTTTGTTTCCTAAAAAAACAAAGACAATGGAAAGAAATCCAATTGCCTTTGTCTTCGCAGTTCTTTATGAATCAAGATTATCTGGCGGTCCACCTGTCATTCATTCAGCGTTTTCCATAATTCGAGGCAAAATGATACTGAACGTCGTACCTTTATTAGGTAAACTGTTTACCGAAATGTAGCCATCATGGGCATTGATTATATTTTTTACGATTGCCAAACCCAATCCGGTACCCGCACGGCCGCGGGTCCTTGCTTTATCCGCTTTATAAAACCTCTCGAATACAAAAGGCAGATCTTCTTCGGGAATTCCAGATCCAGAGTCCTTCACATCAATGATCAGTCCCCTTCGATCACTTGTCCTCTGAATGACATCAATGTTACCGCCTGGGGGAGTATGACGAATCGCATTATCAATTAAATTGGTCAAAACCTGTTCAATGCGGTCCGGATCGAAATGCCATTGAATCTGATTGTCTTGCAGGCTGGCTGATATTGTAATCCCTTTATCTTTAGCCAGCCCAGAAAACTTACTTGTAATCCTCTTTAAATAAGGAGAAATAGGTACGCATTCATAGCTAAGATTCATTTTACCCGATTCCAATTTAGCTAGATCGAGAAGATCATTGACTAAACGTCCCATTCTCAAAGATTCATCATAGATGATGCGGGCCATTTCCACCTTTTCCTCTTCACTGCCCGCAATGTCATCTACAATCGCTTCACTATATCCTTGCAACATTGAAATCGGGGTCCTTAACTCATGGGAGACATTCGCTATGAAATCAGTCCTGAGTTTGTCCATACGTCTTTCATCACTCATATCCCTTATGATGGCCACCGCTCCCCGAATATTGTCGCCATTTGTATATAGCGGACTGACAATCAATCCCCAATTGCGGCCCTGCAAGGTAATTTCACCGACTTGTTCCTTATCGAAGGACTCTGATTCATCAAAAAGATTCATCAAAACCAAAGGGACATTCACATTATCTTCCCGGTTATAGCCCTTTTCAAAATACCAAGATTGTAGAAACCTTTCCGCTGGCGGATTCGTTTCAAGAATTGTGCCGTCTTTATTGAAGGTGATGACCCCATCTGCCATACTGCTAAGAATGCTGGAGAGATGTTCCTTTTCCTGACTAAGTGCATTCATATTGAATTTCAGTTGCTTCCTCATCTGATTAAACGCTATGGCCAGCTCACCGATTTCATCTTGAGTCAGTATTGGAACCTTTGTATCAAATTTCCCCCGGGCAATCGCTAGGGCAGCTTCCCTCATTTTCACCAATGGAGCATTGATTCTTGTAGATAAAAAGAAAGCAAAAATCGTTGTCAAAATAATGGCGATGCCTGCTGCCAATAAAATGAACTGTGTAGTGGATTTGGTGGTTTCCTCCATGGACTCCAACGATTGAAATAAGAACACTTCATCCTGTTCCCCATTCAATTCAAGCGGAATGCCTACCACGATTGCGGATAAGCCCTCGTTTCCCGCATCATCTGATAGCGCCATTTCCTTTTTTACAGTCTTTCTTTCCGTAAAAACCTTGAGCAATTCGGGGTCATTTTTAATGAGTTCCGGCGTGATTTCAAACTCATTATCTCCACCGATGGATGAGAATACCATTTTGTCATCATTAAGAATGATCATTTTCGTTTCATTGCCTATTAATTCCGAAGCTATTTGTAATACCTCATTGCTGGATCCCTGATGTTCATTGGTCACCTTAATGATTTGTTCAGCCGTTTTGGTTAAATCATTTTCAATATTTTCAATTTGGAAATTCTCAAAGAATTCGACCAGCAGAACGGTTAAAACAATTAATACAAACGACACGAGCAATAGGATCGTTGCCCATAGCTTCCCTACAACACTGCCCCATAGCATCAGTCATTAATGACTTCGAACTTGTAACCTACACCCCAAACGGTCACAATCATCTTGGCTGCGTTTTCGGATATGCGGTTTAATTTTTCACGCAAGCGTTTAACATGCGTGTCTACAGTTCGAAGATCTCCAAAGAATTCATAGTGCCATACTTCTTTTAACAATTGCTCCCGGTCAAAAACCTTATCTGGGGATTTCGCCAAGAAATATAACAATTCATATTCTTTCGGTGTTAATGAAACCTCTTTGTTATCAGCAAGTACACGGTGGGCATCATTATCTATTGTTAGATGCGAGAAGACGATCACATCTTTTGCCGTCGTTTCCGTCTGCATGTAACCTGTGCTTGAAGAGCGACGCAATAGAGCTTTAACCCTTAACACGACTTCACGGGGACTGAACGGCTTTACGATATAATCATCGGTCCCCACTTCGAATCCTTGAACACGGTTCACTTCTTCCCCTTTAGCCGTCAGCATGATAATTGGAGTCGTTTTCTTTTCCCTTAATTCACGGCAAACTTCGATTCCATCTTTCCCAGGCATCATAATATCCAATAAAATTAAATCATAATCATTTTCAAGGGCTTTTGTTAAAGCCATATCTCCATTTTCAGCTTCATCGATTATGTATTCTTCCCTTTCCAAATACATCTTTAGCAGCCGGCGGATTCTTTCCTCATCATCCACCACGAGAATTTTAATAGCGTTATACATTATGTAATCAGCCTCCTATCATATATTCTACAAAATGAATACTTCATTGACTAATACTTTTTCCTTACATCGTACGATAAAGAGCCGATTTCACAAGGCTTCCATGAACCTTTCACCATTTTGTCACAAAAAAGACTCCGACCGTCCATCAAGAATGAATAAATGCTATTTCACCCGAAATATTGAATGATATTGACAGAAAAAGGGATCATTCTCTAGAAAAATCGATAAGCCAACTCTCGACGTTTCTATCAAAAGACCCCCTTCATCTAAACATTACAATACAGAATCAAGCATATGAATGCAAACCAGCAATAACAAGATTGACGAAAATCAGGTTAAACATGATGATGGCAAAACCGATGACGGCAAGCCAAGCCGATTTTTCCCCTTGCCACCCCTTTGACATCCGCAGATGCAAGAAAGCCGCATAAAACAACCAAGTAACCAATGCCCAGACCTCTTTCGGATCCCAGCCCCAGAATCGTGTCCAGGCCACTTGAGCCCAGATCATTGCAAAAATGAGGGCACCGAGTGTAAAGATCGGAAAACCGATAAGGACCGAACGATAACTAATCTCGTCCAATAAATTCAAATTCACATTTTTAACGATCGGTTTAATCAAAGCTGCCACTCTTTTGCGAGCAATCAACCTTATTAAACCATACAGGACAAGTCCCATGCCGAATGACCAAAGAACAGTATTCAGTTTCTTGGCATTGATCAGTGCAGGCATGTCCACCAGCGGTTCAAATCGATCCGTCTCGATGAGTTTCCCTTCATTGGGACCTACCAATGCCGGCAGGTTGAATTCCTGTTTGACTTCGGCACCTTTTTTATCGACCCAATCAAAATTCGCCTTATAATCCATGGCAGCAAAAGAAGAAGTGATGATGACGAAACCGATGGTGCAGACCAATGTGAACATGATGACTTCAAGCCAGAACGTTCTTTTGCTTGATTGTGTCTGATCAACGAACTTGATTAAATAAATGATGGCAGTAACGAAACTTATGGCAAGGATCGACTGTCCTGCCGCTGCGGTCGTTACATGAATATGGAGCCAATCACTCTGCAAAGCAGGGATGAGTGGCGAAATTTCTGTAGGGAACATACTTGCATAAGCGATTATCAATAATGCAATCGGTAAAGCGAATAGCCCAAGGGCAGGTGTTTTATAAAGAAAATAAATTAATATGAAAGCACCGACCAGCATCATTCCGAAAAAGGTCGTAAATTCAAACAGGTTACTTACCGGGGCATGTCCGGCAGCAATCCATCTAGTGATGAAATACCCAATTTGCGCAGCAAACCCGATAATGGTGACGAAAATGCCCAGTTTTGCCCATTTGTTTTGTTTCTTTTCCTCCGCACCGCGTTTATCCTTGATCGATCCCCCGAATAAAAAGGTGGCGATCAGATATAAAATGAAAGCTGCATATAAAAGGTTACTGCTTAATTCAGCCATTTAATACTTCCCCCTTACTAGAAGATTTCTCCTCTTCAAGTTGATCCATTGGTTCGGAAAGTGATGTTGATTCTATCGCTTGTTTTATATCTCTTTTAATGCCGTGCCAGTTTTTGTTTGTATGGCCGGCCAAAAGTATCTCATCATCTTTCCTCTTAATCCATATACGCCGATGATTCCAATAAGACCCTTGGACAACGCCGATCATGAAGATGATTCCACCCGTGAATAAGATCCAAAGGGTTAAATCCTTCCTGACGGTCAAAGCCGTGACATCTTGGGTTTCCACACCATTAAAAGCCATTTTATAAGTGTTTTCCCCTAAAGGCTCCACAGTCTCCTTAATCGCTACGAAACTGACTTCACCCTCTGGCTTATCCGGAGTATGCATCTTAAAGATAAATGCTGGATTATTCGGAATCTTCGATATCGTTCTAGGTTCACCTTTTTCATCGAACTCGAAATCAGGGAAGTAACTGATCAAGTCAACGGAATATCCTTCTTTCAACTCGTATTTCTTTTGAGGGTTGTTCAAATCAACCTTTAAGCTTCCATATTTCTCTTCGGTTTTTTTATTTATCAAATTAAACGCCATCGTACTCAGCTCATCCAATTTATAGTCTACTTGGTAGAGGGCATAATGATCATGTTTCAGAGGTTCATTGACTTTGATTTTATAATCTTTAAGCTTATCAAGGTCCACTTTTTCCCCTGGTAAGGTTTCTCCCTTGCGCTCATATAGCGTAACATCGGATTGATATGTTTTTGCGATCGTACCGGTTTTATCAATTGCAGCACTGTACTGCTTATCTTCTTCACTCTCTTTGTCATACACCTCTAAGGTAAATTCATTATTCTGAAGATAGTATTCACCATTTGTACCGGGGATTTCTTTCCTCTCGCCTTCACGCAGCCAAAGTACTTTGTCGATATACATCCCAGGGACGGAACGCAATAATGCTCCAATTAAGAAAATGATAAGTCCTATATGATTGACATAAGGTCCCCAACGTGAAAAACGACCTTTTTCGGCAAGTATATGACCGTTTTCCTCTCGTATATGATAACGCTGCCTTTTTAGCCTATCCTTTACTTCCTCAAGGTTGATATTGTGGTCTTCAAGCTTTGTCACCCCATAAATCCGCTGACGTTTCATGAAACCGTCATGACGTGTAACCCCTTGCTTTTTTAACGATCGATATAACGGAAAGAACCGGTCGATACTGGCAATCAAAAGTGATATGCCCAGCATGCCTATGATAATCAAATACCACCATGAACTATACAAGTTATGAAACCCGAGTTCATAATACACCCTTCCGAACCAGCCATATTCCAGTTCATAATGTTCTGCAGGCGTCGCGGTTGAAGGGATGTACATTTCCTGGGGTAAAATCGTCCCGATAGCTGAAGCGATCAAAGCAATGACAATGAGCGTCACCCCGACCTTAACGGAAGAAAAGAAATTCCATATTTTATCGATGATCGTTTTTTTATATGTTTGTGAACGCCTGGCACTTCCTTCATATCTCATATCAATAAGCTTGTTCTCTTTTTCGTTACCAAGCACCATTCCGCATTTCCCGCATATCTTTGTGCCAAACGGATTTACATGACCACAATCGCATTTTACTTCTTTCATGTCAAAAACTCCCCAATATTATGGTTTAATTCTCTCCATATGCTTTTGGATGCTCTCTTCTGTCAAAGCTCCGGTGATGATATCTATCACTTTCCCCTCTTTATCAACCAAAAAGGAGACAGGCAATATATCCACGCGGTAAGCATTTTCCACTTCCCTGCCTTTATCGATCATGACAGGAAATGTAAGATCATGCTTTGTAATGAAATTATTGACAGCATAGTCAGATTCCCCGACGTTAACGGCCAATATCTCAACACCCTGGTCTTTAAAGTTTTTATATTGATTTTCCATATAAGGCATTTCATATTCACACGGCTTGCAATATGTACCCCAAAAGTTCAGGAAGACGCCTTTTCCCTTGTAATCTGAAAGTTTATGCTCTTTACCTTCCATATCAGTCAAGACGAAATTGGGTGCATCGGATCCTTTTCTCAGGCTTTCATTCTTATCTTTAGTGAAGTTCGTATAAAGGGCAAACACTAAAGCTGCACCTAAAAGCAGGAGAATGATGGTTCTGCTAATGAGGCGTCGCTTCTTTTTATCCATAGAGATCCTCCTAAGGCCACACTAAATTTAACCATACCATTATACCATTTAACGCCATGTCCTTTATATTTACATTTCTGAAGGTTTTGTGACATTCTTTCCCGATTCATGAAGGAAAAGGTATTTACAGGTTGTTTTCCACCACCCATTTCTTCCATCGGAAGAATGGGGTAGTGGTTTCAACCTATCAATACGGGAAAAATACTAGCTTACATTCTCCGCTGTTTAGGCTCGGTCGTTGCTAAAGTCCGCATTAATTTAACTTCATGTGGAGTCAGCTCCCGGGAATCCCCTGCAGTTAAACCGTCCAAGGTCAAGAAACCATATTGTTCCCTCTTCAATTTAATGACGGGATGGCCAATTGCTTCGAACATCCGGCGGACTTGCCTATTCCTGCCTTCATGTATTGTGATTTCAACTATGGCCGTTTCCTTTTTCTTGTCGGTAGACAATACCCTTGTCTTGGCCGGCGCAGTCTTGCCATCCTCCAACTTGATACCCTTATCCAGCTTTTTCAAGCTTTCACGCAAAGGCATCCCTTTCACTTTTGCCACATACACTTTATCCACTTCATGCTTCGGATGCATTAACGTGTTTGCGAATTCCCCGTCATTGGTTAAAATCAACAAGCCCGAAGTATCGTAATCCAAGCGGCCAACTGGATAAATCCGTTCATTGATGTAAGGGAAAAAGTCCGTTACGACTTTTCTGTTCTTATCATCAGAAACGGCCGAAATGACGCCGCGCGGTTTATAGAATAGGAAATAAACCGGAGCTTCTTTTTCAAGCGGGACTTCATTAACCTCAACCTTGTCATTAGGCCCCACTTTCACACCTAATTCCTTCACTACTTTGCCGTTCACTTTTACCTTACCTTCTAAAATCAACTCTTCTGCTTTACGGCGGGAAGCCAGTCCAGCATGTGCTATCACCTTTTGTAATCGTTCCATCTATCTTCACCCCATAGTATAATCATTCGTTTGTTATTGTCTATACATACACAATCATACAATTATTACATATTGAGAGGCAAAAACAAAAGGTTTTTCGCTATTAAGAGCTTTTCTTTTATTATTACACCAATAATGGGACGGTTAAATGGGTTGGTTTCCATAATGAGTGTAACATAGCTTATTTTTCCATACAAAAAATTGTTTCTTTTGATGAGAGTTTGAATACACCTTAATAATGGATGGCTGCTTTTAAGAAAAAAGACAAAAAAAAAGAAATGGAATCGTCCATTTCCCTACCTTTTAATTCATACCGAAAACCAGTGTGACGACAATAACGGCAGCTATGATTCCGATCAAGTCTGCCAAAAGGCCGACCTTAAGGGCATCACCCATTTTTTTGATTCCGACGGCTCCAAAATAAACGGTCAATACATAGAAGGTGGTATCCGTACTTCCCTGAATCGTGGCAGCTAAGCGGCCAACAAAGGAATCCGGTCCATAAACCGATATCAGGTCGCTGGTGATTCCTAAAGCCGCTGTTCCGGATATTGGTCTAATGATCGCAAGTGGTAAAACCTCAGACGGAAAATGAAGAAAGGAAAGTAAGGGGTTTAGTGATTGTACAATGAAATCCAAGGCCCCTGATGCCCTAAATACTGAAATCGCCACAAGCATCCCTACCAGGAAAGGAATAAGGGAAAAGGACATGCTGATTCCTTCTTTCCCCCCCTCAACGAAGGTCTCATAGGTGGGAACTCTTTTCAATGTGCCGTACAGTAATATGCAGAGAATCAAAATCGGTATCATCCAAATTGAAATGGTGGTCATCCAGTGCAACATCCTATTCCCTCCCGTTCCTCTTTCTCCTGTAATAAAAATATCGATCTATCGCGATTCCTCCAACGGCAGAAATGGCCGTTGCTATTATGGTCGGAAATACGATGTCCGTCGGGGAGTGGGCATCGTAGTTCATGCGGATTGCAATGACAGTAGTCGGAATCAACGTTACGCTAGAGGTATTGATTGCTAAAAAAGTGACCATCGAGCGGCTGACCGTTGCTTTTCCTCCATTTAGTTTCTTAAGCTGTTCCATGGCTTTTATACCAAGAGGCGTAGCTGCATTCCCCAACCCGAATGTGTTTGCCATCATATTGGAAAGTATATACCCCATAGCAGGATGATTAGGAGGCACTTCAGGGAATAGCCATCTCATGAACGGCTTGAACAAGTTGGATAGTTTATCTAACAGCCCCGATTCCTCCGCTATTTTCATCAACCCCAGCCAAAAGACAAGTATGCTCATCAGTCCCAGGCAAAGGGTGACCGCTTCCTTTGCGCTGACAAATAGAGCTTCATTCACCTGATCCATCGTTCCATTAACCATGCCAAAGACGATACCGATCACGAACATCCCGACCCAAATGTAATTAACCATTGCGTCCGATTCCCAATACCGCTTCAAATACTTCAGCCCATGAAGATTGGAATGATTGTTGCTTGAAGCTTTCTTTTGCTTCCCCATAAAAAATTGACCGAGTGCCTATTTTCTTCCCATCAAGATAGATGGATGCTCTGCCGACAACTTCCGGGATTTTCCTTTTATCATCCCAGGCCTTCTGGGGCTTCAACAATTTCATTTTCACTTTGACCAATTCTCTTTCTTCGCTTGTCAGTGGGTATGAAAAATCATTTTTAATGTAGACATGACCTTTATATATTTTATTTTCCATGTTTTCCACCATTCCTGCGGGTAAAATTTCTGTTGGCTTATAATCCTTAAAGGCGGATTCATACATGTGAATATGATCATTCCAATCATCAGGACCATTCAATGTCACAGCAATCAGGTCATGCTCGTTTTTTGTTGCCGTCGTGACCAAGGTGCGTTTTGCCAGTTTGGTATACCCTGTTTTCCCCCCTGTGCAATACTCATATAATTGTGTAAGTAGGCGATTTTTGTTCTTCCATACATAATCCCATTGTTCTGTGGAATTAGGTGCCCTGTGTTCCTTTGTGCCGGCAATCTTTGCATAGGTTTCATTTTGCATGGCATAACGAGTGAGAATGGCCATATCATAGGCGGTTGAATAATGGTTCTTCGTATTATCCAAACCATGTGGATTTGAAAAATGGGTATTTTTCATCCCTATTTCTTCCGCCTTTTGGTTCATCATCCAGACGAATCCATCCAGGCTTCCGCCAACCTTTTCACTGATTGCGACTGCTGCATCATTACCGGAACGAAGCATCAAGCCATATACCAAATCTTCGAGCTTGATTTTTTCTCCTACTTTTAAGTAAAGGGAAGATCCCTCCGTCCCGAAGGCATTGCTGCTCACCTTCACTGTCTCATCCATTTGTCCCGATTCAATAGCCAAGATGGCCGTCATTATTTTCGTAATGCTTGCTATGCGATTCTTTTCATGAGCATTCACTTCATAAATGACCCTTCCGCTATCCTCATCCATTAAAATCGCGCTATGGGCACTTACGGATACATTTGCATTGGCGCTTTGTACAGGTGCCATAAAAGACAACAGGAGAATGACGATACACATACTCGATAACCCTTTATATAGAAAACGCATGAGTGCCCCCTCGTCTCTTTACTTGTTTTTGTACAAGTTTATGCAAAGGGACAAGGGTTATGAATAAAAGAATCTAACCCTTCATGATATCTACTGTTTTCAAGGGAAGTTTTCCAAAAAAAAATCGATAGGGATCCCTATCGATTTAGTGTTCTATTATACTAATAGTGCAGCGATTTCATCAATTTTCTTAGCTCCGAATACCACTTGTTCATCATTGATGATCATGGCCGGCACGCTCATGACTTTATATTTCTTCTTGATTTCCTGGAAATTGCTTATATCGACCATTTCAGCTTCAACGTTAGGGTTTTCAATCGCTATGCGCTGTGCACCCACAACAACGTCTGGACAGTAGTGACATGACAATGAAACCATGACCTTAATGTTCGCTTTTTTACTGATTCCCTTAATTGAATTCAATACGGCTGAATCCAATGCTTGACCAGGTCCAGCCAGGTTATAGATGGCCAAAATGAAGGAATTCAACTCATGGCCGCCTGGTACACCGTGGAATTTGACGCCACTGTATTCACCATTTGAATTTAAGAGGGCAACGACAGGGAACTTATCCGCATTGATTTTTTCTTCAATTTCCGTATTTTCCCCTTTATTGTATAAGTCAAGATGAAGCTTATCTCCTAATTCCGCAACATCCAACAGGAAGTCTCTCAATTCTACTGATTTTGGCAAATTTTCATCGACAATGGACACCATAGTAACGTCGCTCTCCATCTTGCCGAAGATTCCCTTTAATTGGCCACGTAACGCATCACTTAATAAAGCGCTCTTGCCTGCTGGGACAGCTGCCTGTTCTTTTTTCGCCGGTTTTTCAACTTCAGGTTCATCCTTGATTCCCAGGCGATCCTTTTCTTCCTCAATATATTTGCCGGCATCCGTTGCTGCAATCGCTCCATCGGATACAGCTGTGATAATCTGGCGCAAGGATTTTGGCCTTAGGTCGCCCGCCGCATAGACACCATTCACATTAGTCTTCATATCATCATCGGTTAAAATGTAACCAGCATCATCCATTTCGATATGGCCCTTGAATATCTCTGTTTTCGGCTCGTAACCTATGAAAACGAATACGCCAAAAGTATTGTCTTCTTCCTTCGCCTTATATTCAAATTCTTCATTGGTAACGTTATTGATGAAACGTGCACTTTGAATCATCCCGTCTCCATGAACCCCAAGGATTTCCGTATTGAATTTCACTTCAATCTTATCATTTGCCATTACTTTATCAACAATGGATGGGGCACACGAGAAGCTTGATTCACGGGCGATGATTGTGACTTTTGTAGCAAAACGTGTCAGGAATATCGCTTCTTCAGCGGCTGCATATCCTGCGCCGATAACGAAAACTTCCAACCCTTCAAAGAATTCACCATCACATGTTGAACAATAAGCTACACCGCGGCCAGTGAATTCCTCTTCACCTGGAAATCCTAGCGTTCTTGGTGAAGCACCCGTTGCAATGATGACGGCGAGTGCATGGTATTCCCCACCAAGGGTTTTAACCACTTTCACCTCACCGGAGAAATCCACACCCGTTACATCAGCTTTGGCGAATTCCACGCCAAAATCTTCGTTTTGGAGCTTCATTTCTTCAACTAATCTAGGACCCGATATATGACGGATACCAGGATAATTGGCAATTTCCGATGTAGTTGCAGCTTGTCCGCCGCCAGTGCCTTTTTCAAGAATTATCGTCTTTAGCTTCGCTCTTCCTGCATAAACGCCGGCTGAGAGGCCTGCAGGACCGCCGCCAATAATTAATAAATCATATATTTTTTTCATATTTGTTCTCCTTGCTGAAAGTAAATGCGTGCTAAACTGATTATTTTGAAAAACAAAAGGCACTTATTTTAGGTAAGTGCCTTTTGTCATTAGATCTTGTCGGACGAATTGTCCCAGTAATCGTAATCAATTGCTGGATATATCCATTAATCAAAGAAATGGATCATCCCATTAAAAATTAAAGTTTACCTACAAGGTCCAGGCTTGGTTCAAGAGTAGCTTCACCTGGAGTCCATTTTGCAGGGCAAACTTTATCCCCATGTTCCGCTACGAATTGTGCAGCTTGAACTTTTCTTACAAGTTCTTCAGCATTACGGCCAATTCCTAGGTCATTAATTTCGTATGCTTTAATTTGTCCTTCTGGATTTACGATGAAAGTTCCACGTAGAGCCAATCCATCTTCTTCAATCAATACACCGAATTGACGGGATAAAACGTTCGCTGGGTCAGCTAACATTGGATATTCGATTCTTCCGATTGTATCAGTAGCATCAGCCCATCCTTTGTGGCTGAAATGAGTATCTGTTGAAACTGAGTAAACTTCGCAACCAATTTCCTTGAATGTTTCATAGTTATCTTGAAGATCGGCTAATTCAGTTGGACATACGAAAGAGAAGTCAGCTGGGTAGAAAAAGAATACTGCCCATTTCCCTTTAACATCTTCAAGTGTAACTTCTTTGAATTCTCCTGCATGGTAAGCTTGTACTTTAAAATCTTCAACTTGTTTATTGATCAATGACATAATAAATTCCTCCAATAGCTATTTTTTTATCTGCTCCTGTTTATAATAATTATTAAATAGAAACTAGTCAATAAATATACCTTAATAATTTTTAAGTTCACAAATTGGTCACAGTTTTTATATTAATATAAATTAATTATTTTTAAAATCCCATAGTACTTTAAATTAGCATTTTCAACACATTTCCAATATTATTTCTAGGATACAAATAAGACACATGCACATTATTTCGTGAGATGATCTCCTCTCCTTTTCAATCTAATTATAATATCCAAATGAGAATCATAAGTCGCTTTTAAATAAAATTTTCAGGTCTCCCTTCATATCTTTCCCATATTTCCCCTAAAAAATTCTTATTTCGAAATTTCAATCAAAAAAAACGAACCTTGACGGCCCGTTTAGTTGTAATTGGTTCTCCAAAGACATTTCTATATTTTATCGGTTATTGCTTTTTCCAAATAAGCTTTTTCGCTTCGGTGAACCTTACGGCTATTTTCGGCCAGTTTACAACGTCCCACCATTTGTCCACATAGCCTGCCCGATTATTTTTATATTGCAGGTAATAAGCATGTTCCCATACATCAAGAACAAGGATTGGGATCGTATCCCACTGGGTCAAAACCATGTGCAATTCCGATTGAAGTATTTCTAGCCGCCGCGCACGCGGAGACCAGACTAATATCGCCCAGCCAACACCTTCTACTTGTTTGGCAGCCTCACTAAAATGACTTTTAAAAGCTGCAAAGCTTCCAAAATCCTTCTCAATCTGTTTAAGTAAATCCCCCCTTGGCTGTCCTCCCCCTCCCGGAATCATCACTTCCCAGAACAGCGTATGGAGATAATGGCCTGATCCATGAAAGGCTGCTTCCTTTTCCCAATGTTTCAACAAGGAAAAATCATTCGTTTCTCTCGCTTTTTTCATCATCAATTCCGCTTTATTCAGACCATCGACATATGCTTGATGATGCTTATCATGGTGCAGATACATGATTTCCCTTGAAATCGTCGGTTCCAACGCTTCATAGGCATAAGGTAACGGAGGTAGCGTATGCTTCCCAATCGGCACTGATTGCCTTTCCTGTATATTGAATTCTCTAGCGAGTTCTTCAATTTCCTCGTAGACCCGAGCCATCTCTTCTTCAATTAGGACCATATCCTCATAATCCATTTCTTCCTCATCCATATTCTTTGCCAACCCGGAAAGCCGTTCAATATTTGACAGCAACGGCGAATCGGTGATATCAATCTTCTCAAGATATTCCATCACTCCATCAACCCAATCACTTACCTCTTTAGCATAATCTCTTACCTCAGACATCTTGCAACCTCCCCCTATTCCCATACACATAAATCATCAAAGTATTTTATGTATCGATTAAGCGGAGATTCCATTTATAGCTAAAAAAAAACAGCAAGGCTTATTAAGCCTTGCTGTTTCATTATCTTGACTGCAACATTTTCGTCCGGTAATCCGTTTCATAAAACTCCAATTCTTCACGCATGGTCTGGAATCCACTTTCCACGGCCTTCAAAATGGATATTATGCTGTCAGGTACACTTTGGTGAAATTTAATCGAGTTTTTTCCTGTATAGGCAGATCTGCTGTCCTCAAACCACCGATCTGATTTTGGGGAAAAGTATTCTTCGATACATTGATGATAAACTCTATAAAGCGTCTTTTCAGCTGCAGCTTTATTGAAAACATCATTTTTCAGAACGACTTGGCAAGCCTCCAAGCCCTCTTCACAACTTACAAGCATTCTTCTTAAACTTGAAAGGATTCCTTTATAATAGGTTTCATCCCCGCTTTTTTCTTCTTGCAGCTTAGAATAGGTCGTCTCATTTATAAATTCTTCCAGTTGAGCCACTGTCGTTTCCAAAAAGCCCTTTACATCCTCAAGCTGAGATTTTACCAATGTATTCCCCAACCGTGAACCCTCCTCAAATTGATTAAGATTGAATATAATAGTCAACATGTGATTCTATATCATATGGTTTAGCTTGGTCAATAGATATAAACACTTTCTCCAATTTTTCAAAATCTATATTTTCGAAATAACCAGCCAGCTCTTTTTCTGCATTTATATATATTCGTTTTCGGTTAACCAGGCTCGGGTCTTTGAGTAGACAGACCATGGCGATGATGTCAGCCATATAAATATCTCTGTTAGGGCTTTTGAATAGGGGGTTGGCGGGATATGGGGTCCAAAGAGTGACCATCTCATCAAAATAGCGAAGATACAGTACATTCAGCGCCTTTTCTTCTCCATCCTTTATGTATTGTATAACGGATCGATTAAAGAAGTCCTCAGGTGAATTTGACTTTTCCTTTTCAAGCCCAAATCCATTGCATGCTACAATTCGCACCCGCAATCCCCCCGCATTCATTTTTTTCTATATTATCACAATTCAAAGAAAAATGTTATTCGATTGTTTGCTGAAATTTTTCAAAAAACAAATCGGCTTCACCACTTTCAAAGCTATCATCCGAATTATCGGCGAGAGGCGGTAATTCATCTATGGAATTCAGGCCGAAGTAATCCAAAAACTCTTTTGTTGTCCCATATAAATAAGCCCGGCCCGAGCCTTCAGCACGTCCGACCTCTTTAATTAAGACTTTGGTGACAAGTGTATGAATGGGGCGTTCCGTTTTCACTCCGCGTATTTCATCAATTTCAGCTCTAGTAATCGGCTGCTTATAAGCAATGATTGCGAGTGTTTCCAATGCCGCCTGGGATAAGCCTTGAGTGCTTGATGTTTCGACTAGTCTTTTCAAGTAATCCGAGTGCTCTTTTTTTGTCGTCATTTGATAAACGCCCGCTATTTCGATCACTTGAATCCCACGTACATCCGATACATATTCTTCCTTTAAACTTTCAACGATGTCCGTTGCTTGATATTCCGTAATTTCCAGGACCGAGGCAATTTGCTTGACAGAGAGCCCTTCATCTCCGGCAGCAAACAATAATGCCTCAAGAATCCCTTTCCAATTAATAACTTCCAACTGGTTCTACACCTTCCTTAGCAGCAATCATGATTTCAGAAAAATTACCTTCTTGTTCAACGATGATTTCATTAAGTTTCATCAGTTCCAGCACCGCCATGAAAGTGATGACGATATGCTCCTTGACCGGGATCGAAAACAGTTCAAAAAAACTTTTCTTCCCTTTAATGGACTGTAACTCAATCTTGATTTCATCCATTCGTTTCTCTATCGATATCTCTTGTTTCGTTACTTTCGTGTAAAGCGGCTTTTGAATTTTTTGCCTTCTCAGCAATTTTTGCAGAGCCCCCAACATATCATATAGGCTTATATTCAACTCTTGTTTATCACTTTCCGCTTCTTTAACATAAACAGATAAATCACTTGGGGGTTTGGTGAACATCAAGCTTCTTTCTTCTTCCATCCCTTTAAATTCTTCGGCTGCATTTTTATACTTTTTATATTCTAATAGTTTTTCCACAAGCTCATCCCGTGGATCTTCCTCAAATATTTCCCCATCTTCATCAATCATTTGCTCATCTTCATGCTTTGGAAGCAGCATTTTACTCTTGATGGCAAGCAGTGTTGCAGCCATCACCAGATATTCGCTGGCCACATCCAATTCCAGATGCTGCATCGTATGGATGTAACCTAGGTATTGATCTGTAATATCAGCCATCGGAATATCGTAGATGTCTATTTCCAGGCGATTGATCAAATGCAGGAGTAAATCCATCGGACCTTCGAAAGCGTCAATTTTTATGTTATAACCCATTAAATTACCTCATTTAAATCTAATTGGCCGATATAGACCTATTTCTTTTACTAATCAAGTATAGTGGATTGCCGCCCTTTATCCAAATAATAATTTACTGTCCATAGAAAAGTTTTTATTTGGGATTACCGTCAAATGGGTCGGTGCCCAATCACATTCTGAAATCCAACATAACCTAGAAATGTAAGAATAGCAGAACAAAGGAGGTACTCATTATGGGTGCAGGTGGTTTTGGAAACGGCGGCGGATTCGCGTTTATTGTAGTATTGTTCATTTTATTAGTTATCGTCGGTGCTTCTTGGTGTTAATGGGAGACTGATGAATCAGCTGATTGCCTTGCAATCAGCTTTCTTTATTTTCCAAGAAAAAATTCTATGCTAAACTTAGTGAGTATACATAGCGGATGTTAAGCTATAAGAAAATGGCTTTTTGCCATACTTAGTTGATTCCATCAAACTAAAGGGGTGCTCCTATTGACTTACGCGGAAGACTACCTTTCTTTCCTTGTCCATTTCCATGGAACAAGGGATTACTTCGAATGTCATGAAATCCTTGAAGAATATTGGAAGGAAACCGCACCAAAAGAGCGTGACTCTCATTGGGTAGGGCTCATTCAGATTGCGGTTGCCCTGTATCATGATCGCAGGGGAAACAAAAAAGGGGCTGCAAGGACCCTGGCTAAAGCCTTGGCAAATCTCCACCTAAAAAAGGCCGAGCTCCTGAAGTTGGGACTCGATCCAGAACGACTGTTCAAATTGCTCGAGGATACCCATGAGCGAATGTTATCACAAAAGCCATATAAAAGCATCAATCTGCCAATATCGGATCAAAGACTGATCGAAAAATGCCAATCCATGTGTTCGCAAGAAGGATCCATATGGGGTGCGGATAGCGACATGACCAATACATCGATCGTTGATAAGCACCTAATGCGTGACCGTTCGGATGTCATTTCAGAAAGGGCTCGACAGCTATCCCTTCGAAAAACAAGAATGGAGGACCGCCCTTAAAGGCGATCCTCCATTCAAGCTTTCATATTCAGAAATCTTCACACCTGTCAAGAAAGCTTTCCGTAAACTCATTTGCTTTTAATTCTTTGTCAGGATACTGCTCCTTGATGGCCCTGACCATCGTTTTACCGATACCTTGCTTCCGGAAGGATGGATTTACAGATATATGTTGTATCTCAATGTGGGTTGGAGAGACTTCTATACCGATCAGGCCCGTAATCTCTTCATCTTTCCATAAGAACAGCTGTAGGTTTTCATCCGTTTCATAATTCTTCATCGTATTCCGAAGCGTTTTTATCTCTTTTTCATTTGGCATGAAAGATAATAATCCCATGGCAAACTTCTCATAACTTTTCTTATACTTAATCAACATAATATCCCTCGTTACTAAATAACGTTTTTATTATCTTCCTGTTTCCAATTAATTTGCTTTGAATAATAATCCTCACATATAACATTTACATCATACATAAAAATCCCGTTCGTTTCAACATCACTTTCAGCACTTGATTTATCAATGGGCTATGTGCTAAGCGATAAACAGCCAGTATACGATTCCCCACATCAAAGCGATAATAAGCATCATAAGTAAAAGAGTCTTATTACTTTTCCTCATCCCATACTCCCTTTATGAATGGTCCAAATATTTAAATAACGAATTCATTCTACTATAACTTAACACAATCTGACAAATATCCTTGCAATCTTGCTTCAATTTTACTACATTGGTAAAGTGATCTAGGTTCATAGAGTGCCAACTTAGGTATAAAAGACAAAAGATACACCCAACTTCTTCGTTAAAATGAACGTAGCTATTTGGCTATAAATTTTTTTCAGGAATATATGTATCTTTTTTAGCCTTTGTTTCGTCAAATACTATGAATCTGATTTAAAGTGCCGCCCTTTTTTGAAAGATTCCCAATTCAGCAGGAAAGTTAAGGAGGATTATCATGAAAAAAATGAATAAATGGGTCATTGTAACCATTTTATTATGTCTATTATTGCCATATAAGGCTTTTGCAGATGCAGCTGTTGGTGAAATGATCGTCACACTTGGTGAGAATTTGACAAATGAACAAAAAAATATGATTTTATCAGAAATGAAAGCACCCAATGATGTTGAGGTTTTAACCGTTACAAATGCGGAGGAACATGAATACTTAGGAGACTATATCGCTAGCCGTCTAATCGGTACAAAAGCGATTTCATCCTCTGCGATTACTTTGGAGGAAAAAGGTACCGGTCTTAAACTGGAGTCGAAAAACATTAACTGGGTTTCCGATGAAATGTATATCAATGCACTGGCTACTGCAGGAGTAAAAGATGCTACCATTTATGTCACCGCACCTATACCTGTTTCCGGTACAGCGGCTTTGACAGGAGTCATTAAAGCCTATGAGATATCTGCCGACAAGAAGATTCCTGAAGATGTGAAACAGGCAGCGAATGAAGAAATGGTGAAAACAGCAAAATTGGGTGACGAAATCGGTACGGAAGAAGCCTCTGCACTTGTTACGAAAATCAAAGAGGAAATGGCTGCAAACCCACCAGCCAATACTGAAGAGGTCCGCGAGGTTGTCGAGTCTTCAGCAAAAGACCTTGGAATCGCCTTAAATGAAGATCAAATTCAAAGTTTAATTGATTTATTCAATAAGCTAAAAGAATTGAATATTGATTGGAACGCTGTCGGTGATCAGCTGACTGCAGCTAAAGATAAACTTTCCAATTTTCTTGAATCCGAAGAGGGTCAATCATTTCTGGATAAATTGAAAGAAGTGTTCAGTAGTTTAATAGACGCGATCAAATCACTTTTCAGCTGATTCAAATAAAAAAAGGATGGCCAATGCCATCCTTTTTTCTATTCTTTGACGACTGCCGCTTCATGAAGGGCCAAGTCCAAATGGATAAGATCTTCGTAAGTTTCGCGTTTGATGACCAACCGGGCTTCTCCCTTTTCGGCAAAGACGACAGCCGGTCTCGGAATGCGATTGTAATTATTCGACATGGAGTATCCATATGCCCCTGTACAAAATACCGCCAAGACATCACCGCGGCCGGCTTTTGGCAATGGTAAATCCCAAATCAACATATCTCCGCTTTCACAGCATTTGCCGGCAATGGACACTGTCTCCTCCACAGGGTCGAGCGGCCGGTTTGCAAGAATGGCATCATATTTAGCTTCGTAAAGAGCGGGACGTATATTATCACTCATGCCCCCATCTACGGCAATATATTTACGGACATTAGGAACTTCCTTTTCAGAACCCACCTTGTACAGTGTCACACCGGCGTCTCCGACCAATGAACGGCCAGGTTCGATCCAGATTTCAGGCATCACTAAATCAGAATCAGCAATTAGGTTCTGCACTTCCCTAACGATCTCCTCAACATATTGAGACGCGGGTAGCGGGTCATCCTCTTGTGTATACCGGATCCCGAATCCCCCTCCGAGATTCAATACCTGTGGTTGAAACCCTACCGAACCGTGCCAATCACTCAGCTTGCCGATAATTTTTTGGGCTGCCAGAAGGAAACCGGTCGTTTGAAAGATTTGGGAACCGATATGGCAGTGCAATCCAAGAACTTCCAGAAACTTACTATGAAGCGCTTGTCGAAGGGCAGCTTCGGCCTGGCCGTTAATAAGATCAAAACCAAATTTCGAATCTTCTTGCCCTGTCAAAATATAATCATGCGTATGGGCTTCAATACCCGGTGTTACACGAAGAAGGATTTTCATCTTTTGTTCACGGTTTGTACAAATTTCTTCCAACAGTGTCAACTCTGAAAAATTATCGACTACTATACAGCCAATGTCATGATCCAAAGCCATATGTAGCTCTTCTTCACTTTTGTTATTTCCATGGAAGTGAATCCGTTCTGTTGGGAAATTTGCCTTAATTGCCGTATATAATTCCCCCGCTGAGACAACATCGAGAGACAGTCCCTCTTGCTCAGCCAACTGGATCATGGCAATCGAAGAAAAGGCCTTACTTGCGTAAGCAACTTGTGCTGAAACCCCCAATTCCTCAAAAGTTCTCTTGAACCCCCTCGCCCGTTCGCGAATTAGCTCTACATCATAAACATATAATGGTGTTCCAAATTGTTCGATCAATTCGATCGTGTCCACTCCGCCAATCTCCAGATGTCCACGTTCATTGACACCACCGGTTCCGTACAAATGCATGATAGCCTCACCTTCCTGACTTAAAACTATTAATAAGAAATGAGGCAGCCTCAAATAAAGAAAACCCGCTGTAAAAGGTCCTCTATATAATCCTGCCTCATCCGAATCAATTATCCCATGTAAATATTGTTATCTATGACTGCTTAGTAGTTCGAAGGGAAAGACAGATTGTTTAAACTCCAAAGAGTCATAGTAGCTTTATCTCTTTGTTAAGCCCAACTTTATCGCTTTATCCGAATAAAAATAAATTACCACAACTTTTCGACAACATCAACCTTTAGATTTTCTCGGCTGTCTATATAGATCTTGGGGATGTACAATGCTCGGACGTTCTATAGTACCAGGATAAGGTCTTCTTAATATTATATGTGACAAGGCCTTCGGCTGAAACGGGAGAAGCGGCCATAAATAAGGTGTATTTAATGTTTTTATACTAGTGAGCATGATCAAATAGAGTGTGATGCCTATGACTAAACCAGGCACTTTAAATAATGCGACCAAGACTATCAATACTAAACGGGTAATTTTATTTGCAACTCCTAGTTCTAAACTCGGAGTGACAAATGTACCTATTGTCGCTACGGAAGCATAGAGAACCACTTCAGGAACAAATAGGCCAACATCTATCGCTATCTGTCCTATCAAAACCGCCGCAACCAAGCCCATTGCCGTGGAAAGCGGGGTCGGGGTATGGACGGCTGCCATCCTTAAAAATTCTATCCCAATATCGGAAATGAAGATTTGGATCACAATGGGTATATGTGTTTTTTCATTCGGCCCGATAAACTCGAACTTCTCCGGCAGGAGGGAAGGCTCTAAACAGAACAATAACCATATCGGCAGCAAGAATAACGAAACGAAAATCCCAAGAAAACGGACCCAGCGCACCAAGGTACCGACCGCAGGTGCCTGCCGATACTCCTCGGCGTGTTGCATGTGATGAAAAAGGGTGGACGGGGTAATGATGACACTCGGTGAAGTATCCACATAAATAAGGACATGACCCTCAAGCAAATGCGTTGCCGCCACATCGGCCCGTTCCGTATATCTGACAAGCGGGTATGGGTTATACCTTTGCTTTACGATGAACTCTTCGATCGTTTTATCAGACATCGTGATGCCATCAACCTCAATATTATTCAATTCCTTACGAACGATTTCTATTAAATCCGGATCGGCAATATCTTTAATGTAGCCGATGGATATATCCGATTTCGATCGTTCCCCCACATGCAACATTTCGAAACGCAATCTTTCATCCCGGATTCTTCGTCTGGTTATCGCTGTGTTAATGATGATATTCTCGACAAAACCATCCCTTGATCCACGGACGACTTTTTCGGTATCGGGTTCTACTGGCTGTCTCCCGGGATAACTCCTGACATCCACGACCAGCCCTATTGGTTTACCATCAACAACAACGACGATTAAACCGGATAATACCTGATCAACAAGCTCATCCATCGTCTTTATTTCCTGAACGGATTGGTGTACGAGCAAGTCTTTGACTACATCAAAAACTTTAGTAGACACGATATCGGCATTTTTGTTATGAATGAGAGAATCGAGGATATCAATGATGTACTCCGTATCCGTCAGTCCGTTTATATAGTAAAGATGTACATCTTTTCTTAAGACCTTTATCTTTCTTACTCCTAAGTCAAAGCTAACGCCTAGACCTACTTTCTCTTCCATGTATGCGTCAACTTCCGCTACCCTACTCGGAATCGGCATCATGTTTTCAGGTTTTTCTGAAGTCACCATGACCACTTCTTTCCAATATGATTTCCACCGCTAGCTTCGTTATCGGTGCTCCTCTTTTAAAATCGTCCTGATGGGACATTTTTCCGATATCCCCTATCCCAACTACTATGGGAACATGTAATTGATCGATGCAATACACCGTATCTCCTGTTATCTTCCCCAGTTCAAATTCCTCGGCGCCGTATTTATCGACCCCGTTCGGTGTCAAATTACCATCACGGTCAATACAGATATCCACCTTGGTCCACTCTTCCCTTCTAGTCTTTGAAGCGACCGCTATCACGCCAAGGACATCAATATCAGGGTGTCCGGCAACTACCTTCATTGCCTGTTCGCCTGATCCTTCTCCTATAAAACCGCTATCATCAAACATGACCAATACAGGATCATACTTCGCCTTTTTTATTAATTCAACTAACTCCAATCCCGTATATCGTGATGGATTACCTTGGGACATGGAGATACATCTTCCCCCTATTTCCTTGGCTACATGCTCGACAGCCCGTTTCGCATACTCATCTCCATCCGTAATCAATATCACTTTTCGTTTGGTCACCATCTTGGGCCTTCCTTTCATCATCAGGAATAGTTACCTCTTACACTTATAAGTCGACAAAATAAATCCATTGGAATAATGATCCGGCTATTTTCCCCAATACGAGTGCCATTAACAAATAAATGATCTTCTCTTGAATTCCGATTCGTTTTGAAAGAACTGGAAATACATTCAGGACTTCAGTTAAGGCAGCCGCAAGCATCCCATTAAATATCCCGTCAGCCAAACCGATCGGAATTAAAAGAAAATGCGGAAGGGAAAGTTCCGTTTCCTGTAATCCTAACCATGTTCCTGCGACAACTCCGGCAATGATGGCTCCTTCATAGTAATGTATCATTTTCATTGTTTTTGTCAGCTGAGTCAGTCTTGGAATCACCCCAAGTACAGTTAAAAACGCTACAAAACCGGCACCTGTTGCAAACCCCCCGGCTAAACCGACAAAGATTCCGAAGATGATCTTACCGGTCATCAAGGTGGCGCACGTTTTCCTTATTTTCATTCATGATTACATAACGGTCCAAATCCTGCTGATAGTTGAACATTTCAACCTCGAGCGGACTAGGTTCCTCATTGAAGCGTTTTTTAAAGAAATGATTAAAAAATAGAATCATGCCCATACCAAGGCCGAAGCTATATGGGATTTGGATCAATAACGGCTTATCTTCCACTTTTCCCGTTATTATAGTAAAGATTTTTTGATGCACTTCCCCCATGCTGACATCCACATGAAAATTCATGATCGTCATCCCGCCGCCGACAAATAACAAAAACCAAACTAAGGCGAATGTCAGGTATGACATTTTCTTTTTCGAAAGGATGATTTCGATGATCGTTTGGGAAGGGCCGAATGTTTCCACTTCAATAGTCGGATCCATCTTGCGGATGGACATGATAACTTGAGCTAAATCAATGACAATAATATTCTTATCTTCCTTCTTGACCGTTAATAATATGATTTCTTCAATTTTGGTAATCACTTCTTCAGGTCCGATTATCCTTGCAATATCTTTTATCCTCACCGTTTGATTTCCCTTTGCTTGTACACGGTTCCTCATCCTGATATATACAACTGTCATTATCATCACATCCCGACCTTTTATTTCCTTATGCTAGTAGTATGGATTGGAAGCAGTTTGAAAATGCAGGAAGTGAACCATGTCCAAATATTACTAATTTGAAACCAAAAAAAGACACGCTGCAATGACAGCATGTCTTTTTGGTTTACATTCAACTATTAATGAGTGGGGAAGAAAATCAGCTGAACCAAAAATATCAACCCAAAAATATAAATGAGCGGATGTACCGATTTTCCTTTTCCGCTGAATACCTTCATTAGGGGATATGTGATGAACCCAATTGCAATCCCTGTAGATATACTTGAAGTAAGCGGCATCGTTAAAATGATCGCAAATGCCGGAAATGCCTCATCGAAAATTTTCCAATTGACTTTAGCCAGCCCTTCCATCATGAAACATCCCACGATGATCAAAACGGGAGCTGTGATTGCTTGAACTGAAGAAATTGCCGATATCAATGGAGAAAAGAAAATCGATGCAGCAAACAAGATGGCCACGACAGTAGCGGTTAATCCCGTACGTCCGCCTGCAGCCACTCCCGTACTCGATTCCACATAGGCAGTCGATGGGCTTGTACCAAACATCGAGCCGACTGTAGTCGCAATCGCATCACCTAAAAAGGCTTTCTTGGCACGAGGGATTTTCCCATCCTTCGTTAGTCCTGCCTGTTCTGTCACGCCAATCAAGGTGCCTGTCGTATCGAAGATCGTTACAAGTAAAAAGGCGAAAACAATCGAATATAAAGAATTCGTGAAGACCCCAGCAATATCGATATCGAAAAATACCGGGGTTGGAGGTACAGATAAGACCCCATCGAAGTTGAGCAAACCGATAAAGTAGCCAATGATTGCCGTAACGATCATGCCAATGAAAATGGCCCCTTTTATATTACGGGCCATAAAAATCAAGGTAATGAATAAGCCTGCTAACGCTAAAACGGTTCCTGGCTGATGTAAATCGCCAAGCGTCACCATCGTTGATTCATTTGGCACTACGATTCCAGCATTTTTCAATCCGATAAACGCAATGAATAAACCAATTCCGGATGTGATGCCGTATTTTAATGAGTTAGGAATCGCATCAATTATCATTTTACGCAAGCTAGTCACGCTAATTAATAGAAATAGCAAACCAGCAATGAAAACCGTACCGAATACGGTCTGGTATGAAAGGCCCTGTGCCCCCACCACACTGGCAAAATAAGCATTCAAGCCCATCCCTGGTGCTATCGCAATCGGGTATTTTGCAACGAGCCCCATGATTAGGGTACCTATCACCGCTGATATGACCGTTGCCATGAAAACTTGTTCAAATGGAATTCCGATTGAAGACAATAAAGCCGGATTCACAATGAGGATATAAACCATAGTTAAAAATGTCGTAACACCCGCCATGACTTCTGTACGGACATCCGTCCCATTTTCTTTCAGGGAGAAAAACTTTTCCATAAACATTTTAGACCTCCAGATCTAAAGGAATCACCGACAACCGTTTGCACGAAAAGACAAGGTGTCCTAATATTGTATTGCATCGACGTTTTAACTGTTCAATATTCATTGAAAGAAAGATAAAAAAAACGAATGAGAAACGCGACCTTTACTATAATATTCGTTTTTATTCCTAAATTCAACTAAAAATTCGACCCCATCCCTATTTTCATCTTAAATCACTTTTACTTTTTCCTAAAATCAGTATTTATTTTCAGTTCAATAAAAAAACCACATGAATCACTGATTCATGTGGTTTTTCATTTGCTGAAGAATCTTCTTTTCCAGCCTTGATACCTGAACTTGGGAAATACCAAGCCTTGCCGCCACTTCCGATTGCGTCTGATCTTTATAATACCGCAGGAAAACAATCAGCCTTTCACGTTCATTCAATTCATGTATGGCTTCTTTCAAAGCGATTTGATCGAACCAGGATGTTTCATTATGGTCGGCAATCTGGTCAAGAAGAGTAATCGGATCTCCATCATTTTCGTAAACCGTTTCATGGATCGATGAAGGGCTCCTGCTAGCTTCTTGGGCCATGATGATTTCCTCTGGCGATAGCTCTAAATGTTCCGCCAATTCATTGACAGTCGGGACGCGGCCATACGTCTTTGAAAGTTCCTCTTTGGCCCTGCGAATTTTATTCGCCATTTCCTTTAATGACCGGCTTACTTTAACCGTTCCGTCATCACGGATAAAACGTTGGATTTCACCAATGATCATAGGCACAGCATACGTTGAGAATTTCACTTCAAACGATAAGTCAAATTTATCCACGGACTTCAACAGACCTATACAGCCTATTTGATAAAGGTCATCCGGTTCGTAACCTCGATTGAGGAATCTTTGCACTACTGACCATACAAGCCTCAGATTGCTATTGACAATCAGATTCCTCGCATCTTGGTCACCGCTCTGGCTGCGTTGGATTAAATTCCGCAATTCCTCATCTTTTAAATGGGGCTGGCCTTTCTTGCTCTTCTCGTTTTTAACCTCCACATCCATATGCAAGTCTCCCTTAATTGCACAAAGCTCTGCTTGTAGTTAAGTGCTTTTTTAATCGAATGATCGTGCCTTCGCCCTTATGGGAAATTATATTGATTTCATCCATGAAGTTTTCCATGATGGTGAATCCCATACCGGAACGTTCAAGTTCGGGTTTTGTCGTAAATAACGGCTGTTTAGCCTCCTCGACGTCTTCAATGCCCAGTCCTTCATCCCGGATGGTCAATTCCACAGTATCGCCTTCGATGACCACTGAAATGTAGACCCAACCTTCCGGGTCACTCTCATACCCGTGGATGATCGAATTCGTAACGGCTTCTGACACGACAGTCTTGATCTCTGTCAATTCATCCATCGTCGGGTCCAGTTGGGCAATGAATGCCGCAACAGTTACCCTGGCAAAAGATTCATTTTGGCTAAGTGCAGAAAATTTCGTTTCCATTTTATTTTTCATATTAGGCAACCCCCAGTCTTTGCAAAGCGTTTTTTTCGGATAGTTCCATTTTAACAATTTTAAACAACCCTGACATCTCAAATAACCGCTTTACTGCTGGAGAAATTGCACAGACCACCATTTCACCTTGCTTTTTGTTTACCTGCTTATAACGCCCCAAAATAACTCCGAGCCCTGAACTGTCCATAAAATCCAGTTCTTCCATGTTGAGGATGATATGCTTGATATTATGCTTTTGAATGGCTGCCTCTGCCTGATTCTTCAATTTTTCTGCTGTATGATGATCTAAATCACCTTTGAGACGAATGCACAATACGCGGTTTTTCGCCTCCATATTAATCGTAAGACTCATTATATACAGCCTCCTTCACTGTCTTATAAAGAGTCAAATTCTCTTTTTCACCTGCCGATTCCTCCCTACTAGCAAAACTAGTGGAGTTTCGCCTAAATTAGTACGATTAACAGGCAATGCGACAATTTATTCTATTTCGCTTGGGTAAACATGCCGAAAGCCCGTTTATACAATTGCCACCAGCTGGCATTATCAACAGTTTCCTTCGCAACAATCGGAGATTCGACATATACCTTGCCGTTTTTCTTCAATTCAAGCGTACCAATTTCATCACCTTTTTTAATCGGGGCATCCAAATCTTTTTCAAGCGTGATTTTTTTTGTAAAGTCCTTTGCCGTTCCGTTTTTGGCTGTCAAAACTGATATAGGTTCACTTGTGACGCCCACCACGGTTTTCTTTTGCCCTTTACTTACCTTGGCTTCACCTAACACCTCACCGCGTTTATAAATAGGGTATGTGATGTATTGTGAAAATGCATAATCTAACATCTTGGTAACCTGAGCGTTTCGTTCCTTTGGAGAAACGGCTCCGAAAACGACGGCAATGACACGCATATTCCCTTTTTTAGCAGTAGCTGTCAAACAATACTTCGCTTCATTTGTAAATCCTGTTTTCAGTCCATCGACCCCAGGATAAAATTTCACTAACCTATTTGTGTTGACGAGCCAAAATTTCTTTTCGGTATTTTCACGGAGATAATCTTCATATGTACCCGTGAACCTTGTAATCTTATCGTATTTCAATAATTCCTTCGCCATGATCGACATATCATGTGCCGAACTGTAATGATCTTTAACAGGAAGTCCCGTTGCGTTTTGGAACTTTGTATTTTTCAACCCGAGGTCTTTCGCCTTTTTGTTCATTTCCCTGACAAACTCTTCTTCCGATCCAGCTAGACGTTCAGCCATCGCCACCGATGCATCATTCGCCGAACCAATCGAGATGCCCTTAAGCATTTGTTCCGTGGTCATTTCTTCTCCTGGCTCAAGGAAAATCTGGGAACCGCCCATCGACGCTGCATACTCACTAGTCCTGATTTTCTCCTTCATGCTGAGTTCGCCTTTATCGATCGCTTCCATGATCAGCAGCATCGTCATGATTTTCGTCATGCTTGCCGGTGAAAGGCGATCGTCTGCATTTTTATCATAGAGAACAGTACCTGTATCCCGTTCAATCAAAATAGCGGATTTAGCATTTGCCGCCAGTTCGACTCCTTTTTCTTCAGCTGCTTTTGTATGCGGGGTGTTAAAACCCAATGCTACCAAAACGGTTAAAAAAACAGAAAGAATCCGCTTCATCTCCATACCCTCCAATCTTTATATTTTTTATTTTTTCCATTAAAACCATTTTTATACAAATAAAGATGAATTTTGAACATATACTGGATATAGGGTAACAAAGTGAACCAAATTAAAAGAGGATGCGCATGGGCATCCTCTTTTAAGAATTCAATGGGAAAAACGTAAAAAGGCCGCTCAAAAGCGCGGCCTTTTTTGGAAAATGTTTATTCCATGATCTCTTTATAGATCAATGTAGGTTTTTCTATTTTCTCTTTGGAAATCGCAATGCTTTCATACAATTTTTCTTTTACCTTTGAAACATCTTCAAAATTGCTGTAAATCGTCACAAGTGATTCACCTTTTGCTACGGTCTCCCCGATTTTTTTACGAAGTACCAGTCCGACTGCCAAATCAATCTCTGATTCTTTTGTCGCCCGCCCGGCGCCTAAGAGCATGGCTGCCGTTCCTACTTCATCAGCGATGATTTCCGATACATATCCGTCCTCTTTCGCTTCCAGCTCGAAAGTATGAGCAGCCTGCGGTAGTTTTTCCGGCTGATCCACAACCGAACCATCGCCTCCCTGCGCTTCCAGGAAAATCTTGAATGAGTTAAGTGCAGAACCATCCTTGATCGCATTTTCCAGCAAGGTTCTTGCTTCTTCCAGCGAGCTTGCTTTTTTGGCAAGGTATACCATATGGCTTCCCAGTGTTAAAGAAAGTTCCGTTAAATCTTCCGGCCCCTCTCCTTTAAGCGTATCGATTGCTTCCTTCACTTCTAAAGCATTTCCGATTGCGTAACCCAACGGTTGGCTCATATCGGAAATGACAGCCATCGTGTTTCGTCCCACATTGTTTCCAATGCTAACCATTGCATGCGCCAATTCTTCGGAATCTTCGAGAGTTTTCATGAAAGCGCCCGCTCCCGTTTTAACATCAAGTACGATTGCATCTGCACCAGCGGCGATTTTCTTACTCATGATCGAGCCAGCAATCAAACCGATACTGTTAACGGTACCCGTAACATCGCGCAATGCATATAACTTTTTGTCGGCCGGAGTCAGGTTACCACTTTGCCCAATGACAGCTATCTTATTTTTATTGACAAGCCGGATGAACTCGTCATTTTCTATTTCGACATGAAATCCTTTTACAGACTCCAACTTATCGATCGTCCCGCCTGTATGGCCAAGACCGCGTCCTGACATCTTTGCCACTGGAACACCAACAGCAGCAACCAATGGTCCAAGCACTAGAGTTGTGGTATCACCCACACCGCCTGTTGAATGTTTATCGACCTTAATTCCTTCAATCATCGATAAATCAATTTGATCTCCCGATTCGACCATTGCCATGGTTAGATCAGCACGTTCCTGCTCATTCATGCCTTTAAAATAAACAGCCATTGACCAAGCGCTCATTTGGTAATCCGGAATCGATCCATCGGTAAACCCATTGATGATGAACTGTATTTCTTCTGTAGTAAGAGCCTTTCCATCACGCTTTTTCTCGATTAAATCTACCATTCTCATATTAGAATCCCCACTTTTTAAAGACACCGATTTTCTTAAGGTGTACTTGTATTTTTTTGGTTCGTTTTATATGTCTTTAACGATTTGCTTAACAAATTCAAGAAAACTGCTTTTCACTTTTTCAGTCGTTTCAATTACCTCTTCATGTGACAAAGGCTGATCCAGAATGCCCGCGGCCATATTGGTAAGGCATGAGATTCCGAGCACCTTCATTCCGCTATGCCTTGCTACGATAACTTCCGGGACTGTCGACATACCAACTGCATCCCCGCCAAGGATCCTTGCCATTTTCACTTCTGCCGGTGTCTCATAGGTCGGTCCTGTATTACCGATATAGACACCTTCTTTGATATCCAATCCTAGTGAAGCTGCTATTTTTTTTGCTTGCGTCCGAAGGTCTTTATTATAAGCTTCCGACATATCAGGGAATCTAGGGCCGAAACGCTCTTCATTAGGACCAATCAATGGGTTTGCCCCCATTAAATTAATATGATCCGTAATGAGCATCAAGTCACCTGGTTGATAGCTTTCATTAACGCTTCCGGCAGCATTCGTTACGATTAACTGTTCAACACCAAGAAGTTTCATTACACGGACAGGGAAAGTGACCTTCTCCATGGAGTAACCCTCATAAAAGTGGAAACGTCCTTGCATCGCTACAACCTTTTTGCCACTTAATTGTCCAATGACAAGCTGTCCAGCGTGTCCTTCAACAGTCGATACCGGGAATTCCGGGATTTCGTGGTAAGGAATCGTTATCGGATTTTCAATTTCATCCGCCAATACTCCAAGTCCGGAACCAAGAATCAGTCCTATCTCCGGAGAGCCTTCAATTTTACTTTTTATGAATGACGCAGCAGTCTCTATTTTATTAAACATCTATTTATTCTCCCCTAAATTTAGATCGCCCAATATACTTTTTCCGAAGGCAGGCATTTTCACATCAAAATTAGCAGCGACCGTCGCCCCAATATCAGCAAATGTATCTCTTATTGGGAGTTCGGCACCTTCTGTAAATCGTTTGGAATAGACTAACAATGGTACATATTCACGTGTGTGATCGGTTCCTTCATGGACCGGATCATTCCCGTGATCGGCAGTGATGATCAATAAATCATCCTCTTTCAGTTTATCAAGGACTTCAGGCATGCGAGCATCGAATTCTTCCAATGCCTTTCCGTATCCCTCTGGGTCACGGCGGTGACCGTATAAAGCATCGAAGTCGACTAGATTAAGGAAACTTAACCCTTTGAAATCCTGTTCTACTGTTTGAATTAATTTATCCATTCCATCCATATTGGATACGGTCCTTAATGATTCAGTGACACCTTCCCCATCAAAGATATCCGAGATCTTCCCGATTGCAAGGACATCATATCCAGAATCTTTCAATTCGTCCATTACTGTCCGGTCAAACGGTTTCAATGCATAATCATGACGGTTAGGCGTTCTTTTGAAGTTGCCTGGTTCACCAGTGAACGGTCTGGCAATAACGCGTCCAACCTTGTACTCATCAGCCATTGTCACTTCACGGGCAATTTCACAAATCTTGTATAATTCGTCTATCGGGACGATATCTTCATGTGCAGCAATCTGTAATACGGAATCAGCTGATGTATATACAATCAGCGCACCCGTTTTCATATGTTCCTCGCCAAGCCTCTCAATGATTTCCGTGCCGCTTGCCGGGACATTCCCAATAATCCCCCGACCCATTTTCGCCTCGAGTTCATTGACTAATAATTCCGGGAAACCATCTGGAAATACACGGAATGGAGTCGATATATTCAATCCCATGATTTCCCAATGACCAGTCATCGTATCTTTCCCTGTAGAGGCTTCCTTCATTTTCGTATAGTATGCGAGAGGTTGCTGAGCTTTTTCAATTCCCTTGATTTCACGGATATTGCCTAAACCCAATTTTGCGAGAGTCGGCATGTTCAATCCATTCATTTTTTCTGCGATATGGCCGAGTGTATCCGCACCTTTATCGCCGAATAAATCTGCATCAGGTGCTTCGCCAATCCCAACTGAATCCATAACTATTACAAATATTCGTTTAAATGCTGAATTCCCTTTCATGAGTCATTCCTCCTAAAATAGTAAATCACTTTTTATACTCTCTATAATACCCTTATTCTGCTCAGTTACTCTTCATTTAAATGAAATCGCAAGAACGTCAGAAGTCTGACCTCTCTACATTGTAAACGATTACCATGATGGAGACAAATAATATATTTCGGAATGAAACAAAGTGCCATAAGATGTGCGTTAGAATCATCAGCATCCCTTATAGCCGTCTCGCCGACACAGAAAAGGCTGCTCCTTCAACTGCCTCGCAGTTAAATTCACAACCTTTCTATCATTCTATTAATCCTTTAAGCTCGCGGATGGAATTTTGAATAGACATCCTTGATCCGTACGTTCGTAATATGGGTATAAATTTGAGTTGTCGAAATATCCGCATGACCAAGCATTTCTTGGACGGCACGTAAATCAGCCCCATTCATCAATAGATGTGTCGCGAAAGAATGTCTCAGTGTATGCGGTGTAACTTCTTTTTCAATCTGTGCCGATTTTACAAGTTTTTTTAGAATCTTCCAAAATCCCTGCCTTGTCAGCCTATTTCCATGATGATTCAAAAAAAGTGAATCTGTCCTGTGCTTTGGGCTGGCCATTTTCCCCCGGGAACTTTCCATATAATGTTCAATCGCACCCAATGCAGTTTGTCCAATCGGAATGATCCTCTCTTTATTTCCTTTCCCTACACAACGGACAAAACCCATCGATGCATGGACATCACTCACATCCATGGATATCAACTCACTGACACGCATACCCGTCGCATACATCAGTTCGAGCATTGCCTTATCGCGTAATCCGAATTCATCCATTTTCTTCGGGGCTTCCAATAGTGCTTCCACCTCTTCCATGCTTAACACCTTTGGAAGGCTTCGTTCCGGCTTTGGCGTTTCTATATGTATGGACGGATCCTGATTTGTCACTCTTTCCCTTAGAAGAAATTGATGAAAAGATCGAATGGAAGCTATATGACGCGCCACCGTCTTCGATGATTTCCCTTGATCCTTTAACTTCACGAGAAAATGCAGGATGTTCACCCGCCGCGAATCATTCCAATCTTCAATGGTTTCAACATCTTTCAGAAAGCTCCAATATGATCTTAAGTCACGCTCATACGAGACGAGCGTATTCTTGGCAAGTCCTTTTTCAATGGTTAAAAAATGAATGAAATCCCTAATTTGATTCTCCATATTCATTACTCCCCGTTTAAATAAAACAACATTAGGCGTTCAAGCCATGCATCATCACCCGTATCAACAGCCTTCGATACTTTTACAGCCATGCCTTTCGGTTCATCATAACGATGATAACTTTGATATTCCTGATTTAACCATACCATTCCTATATAAAAAAGAACAGTGAAGCTCACAAAGAGAATCATCACTTTAGCCGTGTGCAAAATAAGCGATAATGATGTTTTCATCCTTTCCCCTCCCATTCGACCCTTTGTATCAATCTATGCCCAACAGGACAAGTTTTATACGTGTTTCGGAAAGGAGAAGTCAAAAACAGCTCTTACTTGAGTAAAACCAGCTATTAAATGCAGAAAACCTTCTCCATTAAATGGAAAAGGCCCGTCTTCATTCACCCTACTTTTCTTCTTTGTCATGACATCGATGACAAATGCCATGAAAGGTTAATCTATGGTCTTTTATCTTGAAGTTCCAATCGCGTTCCACAATGTCTTCTACGTCTTCAAGTAGGTCTTCCTGGATCTCATCTACCGCACCACATTCCACACAAACAAGATGATGATGGAAATGCGCAGCTCCTTCTTGTCTTAAATCATAACGGGAAACCCCGTCTCCAAAGTTAATTTTATCCACTATTTTCAATTCAGTCAGCAACTCTAGCGTACGGTAAACTGTTGCCAATCCAATTTCCGGCGACTTTTCTTTGACAAGGAGGTAAACGTCTTCTGCGCTTAAATGATCCTCTTCATGCTCAAGTAAAACGCGGACGGTCGCTTCTCGCTGAGGCGTTAATTTGTAGCTGGACGAGTGTAACTGCTTTTTTATCCTATCAATTCTATTTTCTATTTCCATACCTAATATTCCCTCCCGCGCCGCTATCTTATCCATTATATCAAAAGAGGGAAAACTGTCAAAATAGATTTCTTGTTAATGATAAAAAAATTTGCGGGAACGGTATATTTCCATCAATGCCCCAATAAACTTACGACATTTTTCATTAAAGAAGGGGATAGGTACGCTTCAAATGCAGCAGCCGTAATCAAGAATAGCCCCGACAAAACCAATGAGAAAATATACCGTGAAATTATCGGCTTCAGCGGTTCACGAACCTGCTTAAGGAAAATCCGGCTGATCATTTTCATGGATAGTGAAACGGCAAGGACGGTTATTACGATGAATATCGGGACGATGAATATATTTTGGGGTAGAATAGCGACAAACGATAATAAGAACCCGCTCCATCCCATTTGATTGACTAAAAAGCCGACCGTGAATCCAACGACCATCCCTTTTATAAATAACAAAACCAGGATGACAGGCAAACCGATGACCGATATTCCGAGAATCCAGATGACCCCGATATATTTTATATTATGCATAATACTTTGGCTGAACATATCATGCGAAGATGCAAATTCACCTTTGGATACTTGTCCGAAAAATTGCGATAAATAATAGAACAAGTCTTCCTTTTGGGTAAAGCTCAAACTATTCACCAATATTGCCCCAAAAATGACACCCATCAAAAAAAGCACAGTGATAAAGACATATAATGAGGAATGTTCGTTAATATGTTTCATTACGGCATTTTGTACGACAGATTTTTTTTTCATCTTTCATCCTCCCAACTCCGCTTACTAGAATCTATGTTTTCGCTCTTTCATTTATGCTAAGAAAACTTTCCTCTTCAGCCGAACACATTGAACCCAATTCATGTTATAATTTTCCACATCAATGAGATGGAGGCAGGTTATGAAGGCTATATTAATGGATTTTCCCGAAAAAATTGAAACCCCTCGATTATATTTAAGACCTTGTCAGCCTGGCGATGGCCTGGACCTTTACGAAGCCATTGTCCATTCTAAACCTGAATTGAAACAGTGGCTGCCGTTTGCCCATCAAGATGTTTCTTTGGAAACTTCTGAACAGAACGTCCTTAAGGCCTTTGCTGACTTTATTTTAAAAGAGGATATCAGACTCCATATTTATAGGAAAGAAGACGATCAATTCATCGGTTCCACTGGTCTGCACCGAATCAACTGGGCTATCCCTAAATTCGAAATTGGCTATTGGATTGATACGAGATTCAGTAAACTGGGCTACGTAACGGAGGCAGTGGAAAAGTTAACTAAATTCGCCTTTTACCATTACGGTGCAAAACGGGTCGAAATCCGCTGTGACCCTAATAATATTGCCAGCAAACGAATTCCCGAGAAGCTTGGATTCACCCTTGAAGGAATTTTGCGTAATGACTGCCTTAGTGCAGACGGCACGGAAGTGCGGGACACCTCCATTTATGCAAAAACAACAAATTAAAAAAGTCCTGACAGATCTCATCTGTCAGGACTTTTTTCAGGTTAATTCCTTTTTGACCTTTCCATATTTTCCTCCGCCCCCCACTTCAAAAGAAAGCGTCCCTTTTCTGGCAGAATCGATGTAGACCGCCAATTTTTCAGGAACGATTTCCATTAGCTGTTCAAGCGTAACTTCATGAAGGATATTCATCTCTGTTCCAAATGCCACCAGCAGTTTTTCCATGGATTTAGGTCCGAGTCCCGGGATGAAGTCGAGTGGCACTTGATGGATATACGGCGGCCTTTCCTTTCCGTCTCTTCTGTCCATCCCGGAAACGGAGAGTTCTTCAATCCTGGACGATACCCCTTTAATAATGGATTTATTACCACACTCAGGACATTGTTCACTATCCCTCAATACCTGATGTAAACACCCTGAACATACGGTTTGATGATACTTTCCCAATAAGGGGTTCAATCCATAATTAACGGTCACCTTGCGATTCCCTGTTTCTTTAAGGGCTTTTGCCAGCTCATTGAAACTTGGTTCTTCAAGCAGGACTTTTTGATATTCACGAGCGATTTTCCCAAGCGAATGCGCATCGGAATTTGTTACGAATACATAGGGGTCCAACTCCTCGATATCCTTGACCATTTCTGTATCTGAACTTAAACCAAGTTCGATGGCATCAATTAGCTCCGGATCGAATACTTCAGTCAGACTGGATCGCACCCCTTTTCCATATAAGCTTTTAAATGGGGTGAAAACATGTGCCGGGATAAACAGGCCGCCCAGTGACTTCACGGTTTTTTGCAGCGTTCTTCCATCACAATAAATCCTTTGGGAGCTCAAGGTGATATTTTTAACATGTCCGCTCATCCATGAGGAGAATTCCTTCATCGCTTTTAAAGTGGGAAAATAGGCAAGGACATGGATCGGTCCATTACAATTATGATCATAAATTTCAATCTCCGAGCCCGGAATGATGGTTGTATTCTTGTACTGAAGTCCGCCATCAGTCTTTTCCGTGATTTCGCCATCAAGAATCCCCGCTTCGATCTCTTCGATAATTTCAGGAGAATGACAATCGATTATCCCGATTAGATCAAGGCCCTTCCTGTCACTTGCCACTTGCAGCACATTGCTGAAGGTTAACGTTTTAGCACCTGTTATTTTCACGGCCCTTCCGCTTCTCGTTCTGCCTATATGGATATGCAGGTCAGCGTAATACTCTTTCATTTATGATGTCATCGCCTTTTTCAACTGCAGATACTGAACTGCATATGCCGTTTTGGCATCCTGGATCTTCCCTTCATCCAGATAAGTTTGAGCTTCCTCCAGCGTAAGTTCAAGCATCTCGACGAATTCATCTTCATCCAGCGGTGCCGCATTTTCTTTCTTTTTCAAATTGTGGGCCACATACATATGGACCAATTCATCGGCGAAACCTGGGGATGTATAGAAGGATATGATGTGCTCCATTTTTTCACATTCATAACCTGTCTCCTCTTCCAGCTCCCGTTTAGCCGACAGCACCGGTTCTTCGCCTTTTTCAAGCTTCCCTGCAGGAATTTCCACCAAGCTTCTCTCCAGTGCTTTACGGTACTGTTCAACCATGATGATTTTATTTTCTGACGTTAGAGCTATGACGGCAACCGCTCCCGGATGCTTGATTATTTCACGTTTACCCGTTTTCCCATCAGGAAGCTCTACATCATCCACTTGCAGGCTGATTACTTTTCCTGTGAAGATTTTTTCCGAAGACAGTGTTTTTTCTTCAAATTTTTTCATCGTGACCACTCCTCTGTTCTAATTGCAGCATGATTCCTCATACATTTTACCATAATAGAGATGGAGGGCGATTTAATGAAAGTTTACGTATTGGAAAAAAGCGTTACTTTATCCGGAAAGAGCTGGGAAATCCTTCAAAAACTAAAGCAATTGCAAAATCAATATGTGTATGTCAATGATTGGATTGCCGACATTCACGATCAGGTGCCACCCACTCCCTTAAAACGGATCAAGTGAATTCTTTGAGTGAAATGGATTTCTCCTTTACAATGAATGTAAAGGGAGTGGATAACATGAAAAAACGCAGACTAGGAAATTCTGACTTGCTAGTTTCTGAAATCGGGCTTGGATGCATGTCATTGGGGACTGTTGAAAATCAGGCATCCGAAATCATACAGGCCGCTTTAGATGAAGGAATCAATTATTTTGATACGGCCGATTTATATGATTTCGGTATGAATGAAGAAATCGTCGGAAAGAATTTAAAATCGGTCCGCGATAAGGTATACATAGCCACCAAGGTCGGAAACCGCTGGAATGAAAATAAAGATTCCTGGAGCTGGGACCCATCCGGCGCTCATATTAAAACGGCAGTAAAAGATAGCTTAAAGCGATTGGGGACTGATTATATTGATCTTTATCAGTTACATGGCGGCACCATTTCAGACAATATCGAAGAAACGGTAGAAGCATTTGAAGATTTGAAAAAAGAAGGCTATATCCGATATTATGGAATTTCCTCGATTCGTCCGAATGTCATCAAGGAATTCACTGAAAAGTCTGAACTTGATTCCGTGATGATGCAGTTTAATCTGCTCGACCGCCGCCCAGAAGAGTGGCTGTCCCTTTTGGCCAACAAACAGATCAGCATGATCGCCCGTGGCCCCCTTGCCAAAGGGCTGCTCAGTGAAAAGATGCTTGAAAAGGCAAATGAAGATGGATACCTTGACTATAGCTATCACGAACTTAAAGATTTGCTTCCGCAAATAAAGGACAAACTTTCCGATAGGAAGTTGAATGAAACGGCACTTCAATATGTATTGTCCCATCAAAGCGTAGCTACCGTTGTTCCAGGAGCAAGCTCAGTACAGCAGCTCCGTGATAACTGCCAAGCTGCCAACAGCCCTTCACTGTCCACAACCGAGTTGGATATCCTGAAGCGGTTGACCAAAGTGAACAAATATGAAAGTCACCGGAATTAAAAAAGAAATGTCAGGACAAACCTTTAGGCTGCTCTATCTCCGTTTAAACAACGGGATAGTCAGCCTTTTTCCGTTCCATCTTTTTTTCGCCTTCTTTACCAATTTCAAGTTTCCGATCATTGTAATTCTTTCAAAACCCATTTAACGGTTTTAAACTTTTCATTGGACACCCCTATATTAATATTGTACAATTCAGTTGTGCACAATTAAAAATAAAAAGATAAGGGAGAAGAAATGATGACAAAAACATTATTTACAACGTCTGTAACAGTCGATGGGGGAAGAGAAGGAACGGCAATTTCTGCTGACGGCAACTTCACGGTTGATATTGCGATGCCTGGAACACCAAGAGCTAAACAAATGCCTGAAGCATCTAATCCGGAACAGCTTTTTGCAGCTGGCTATGCTGCATGTTTTGATAGTGCTTTGCAATCAGTTGGTAAAATTGAACGCGTTTCTTTCGATTCAAAAGTCACCGCAAGCGTCAGTCTATTGATGGGTGAGATGCATCAGTACAGCTTGGCTGTAACTTTGGCTGTGAAGGGATCCGGTGTCGACAAGGAGACATTCGAAACCCTTGTTCATAAAGCGCATCAAATGTGTCCTTATTCAAAAGCAATCAATGGCAATGTGGATGTCGCTTTTGAAATAGATGTAGACTAAATCCAATAAAAAGACGCTTGGAGGTTCCCAAGCGTCTTTTCTTTGCTAAAATTCCTGTAATGTTTTCAATAGTTGGAGCAGCGAAGCTTTTAAATCCTCGACCACCTTCTTGTCCTCACCCGACATTGCCGAAATGCGATCGGGAATGAAACAGGCATCTTCCTGTAAACCAAGTCCCTTTTCCTTCAACTTGATCATGACAGACCGTTCATCTTCAGTGGAACGTTCACGGACAATCAAGCCATTCTGCTCCATTCGTTTCAACATGGGGGTAAGCGTTCCTGAGTCGAGGGCAAGGAGTTCCCCAAGTTTTTTTACTGTAAGTGTATCCTGTTCCCATAATAGAAGCAGAACAAGATATTGAGGATATGTCACTTCAAGTTTATCAAGCAGCGGTTTATATTTCTTCGTCATTTCCCGCGAACTTGCATAAAGCAGGAAACATAATTGGTCTTCCAGTACTTTTTCTATTTTATTTTGCATCCTATCACCAGCTATTAGTAGTCCATCCGATATGAAAGCATATCGGACTTATCTTTAATATAATCGTTATACTTTCTAAAATAAAGGAATATCAGCAAGGAATAAATCTTCCTCAACAGAAAAAGGGCGTCAGCCCTTTTAAAACTGCTCCCTGCTCTTATTTATAATTCTTCCAGTTCAGATTGCTTTCACCCAATAGTTCTTCGAATGATTTATTCTTCTCCCGCCGCTTTCTTTCTTCACGTTTTTTTTCTTCTTCCGCTTCCCTTTTCTCTTGTTCAGCCTCATTAAGCTCTTTTTGCTTTTGACGAAGCTGGGACATGATATCTTGATTGATCATATCACCGAGTTTCAATGAAGATGAATCTTTATCTTGGTTTTTGCTTTGACTTTGTTTTCGCGGCTGTTTCTTTTTCATCCTTAAAACCTCCTGGCCATTTATGAAATTATTATATCACGACTGCCGTTTTCCTCATCATGGTTTTCAAACAGTGTTTTCCCATTTCCCTCATGGTAAAATAAAGTAAATCAATCGAGGAGGTCCTTTCATGAAGAAATGGTGGTTTACACTGGCTGGAATCCTAGCTTATATCATCGGCGTCGGCCTTTATTTTTCCAATCGGATCATGTACATGAAAAAGAAGGAAGATGGTTTTATCCAGAATCGTGAAATCATGGCTAAACGCCTGATCACGGAGGATTTCGATAATCTGCCTAAATCGGAAATTTGGGTATCGTCACCATCCGGATATTCCTTGAAATGCTTGTTTATCGAACCGCATGACTCCAAAAAGTGGGTGGTCATTTCTCATGGTGTGACGGAGAATAAAGTCAATTCGATTAAGTACATGAACATTTTTCTTAAGCGGGGCTTCAATGCGATCATTTATGATCACCGCCGGCATGGGGATTCCGGCGGCAAGACGAGCAGTTATGGACATTATGAAAAATTCGACCTGAAGGCCGTAATCGATGAATTGAAAAGACGTAAAGGGCCCGACCTTCATATTGGCATTCATGGAGAATCCATGGGGGCCGTAACACTGCTTTTATATGCCGGAATGCTTGAAGATGGTGCTGATTTTTACATTGCCGACTGTCCATTTTCGAACTTCGAGGATCAGATCAAACACCAGCTCAAGCATGAAGTCCCATTACCTTCTTGGACTGTATTTCCGCTCGGGCGTACGTTCATCAAACTCCGTGACGGCTATTGGACCAATGAAGTGTCCCCAATCGATTATATGAAAAATATCCGAAAACCCGTGCTGTTCATCCATAGTGAAAATGACAGTTTCATTCCCGCTTCCATGTCAGCGGAATTATATGCAGCAAAAGAAGGCCCAAAACAGCTGTACATCGCTAAAAAGGGGGCCCACGCTCAATCTTATAATGAAAATCCAAAAGAATATGAAGATCAAATCGATCAATTTCTAAAACTTGTCTGATAAGAAAGAGAGGGTATCCACGATCCCCTCTTTTGCTTTTAGTTAGATTTTATTAAAAAAGCTCATCCTCGGATTTAAGATTTGATTCGGACTTTTTAATTGAAAGCTGTTCGCTTCCGGAACAAAGTCTATTTTCATGACTTCATCAAGAAAAATCATTTTTGATTTCTCAACATATAGCGAAATTCCGTTCGTTTCCACTTTTTCGGTACCTTCTTCAGGTTCGTTGACCCACCATAGCGCCGTCACACCACTTACCACGCAGCCGCAGCCATCAGTATCATATTTCAACTGTAAATATCCTTCTTGTCCCTGTACCTTACCGGCTATTTTCTCAGCCGCTGTTTCCGTCCATTCAATATACATGATTGCTGCCTCCCGATGTCTTTGCATTCCCCCATTATAAACGATAAAAACGTTTCTGTTAACGAAACTGCCTGCTTCCTTATACAAGATCTGCCCTCATGGAAATCACTTTCCTCATGAACCGTTCTAACAAATGCCGATTCTTTTATGCCCTTTCATCACGATGCCGTTTCGAAAATGAAAGGCTGTCCCTTGGGGAACAGCCCTTCCGCTCATCATTCCATTATCCTTACATCCGCTATATCGGAAAGCCTGATATAGTGAGCCTGCTCAAACCGGTCAACGATATGAAGCTTTTGGGTGAGCTCATTATAATAATGGATCCTGCCGATTAACAGCTGATACCGATTTCCTTCATAATGAGCAATCGTGACATCCTTTCTTTCCTCCATCGCTTCCCCCATTACCGCATTCATTTCTTCCAGTTGCTGCTCATCCAGGATGCGCTTCGTTTCATATCCATCCTCCACCACCCAATCACGGAGCATCTTCACATGTTCCGGCAACATCATCGATGTCCATTTGATACGGCCGCGATCACGAATCATTCTTTTCCCCCCTTTCAAAGTCAGCCTTACGCCTTATGCCCACCAAGCAACTTGCTTCGGTATACGGCTGTACCCGCTTCTGTATACGAAACTGCACGTAGTAACGATTTGGCTCCATATTTGTGGCGAATTCGATCAACCGTGTAACTCAATTCCCGCTTCTTCCAGCGCGAAGCATCAAATAAAGTCAGCTGCATTTCATTATCATCCACAATATTCGAGAGTCTGACCTCTATGCTTCGAACCGTTTTTTGCTTATAGTTCTCATGGAAAAGCTCCAGGCAAACTTTATATAACTCCATCGTGATGTTGGTCGGTTCGTTAATCGAACGCGAACGATGGAAACCTCCGCCAAACTCATCCTTGCTGTAACCAATGCCTAGGCTCACCGTTCTTCCTGCCTTACGATGAGTGCGTGCCCTTCTTCCAACTTCTTCGCAAATTTCCAGCATGACCTGCTTTACCTCATGCTCATCCTTATAATCCCGCAGCAGGATTTGACTTTTGCCGAAGCTGACCTGCCCTTCGATGATCGCTGCCCCCATATCGGATAAATCTATTCCCCAGGCATGGTGGTAAAGCTGATTGCCCATAATTCCAAACTTCGCTTCAAGTAATTCAAGATCATAATTGGCAAGCTGCCCAACCGTAAATATACCCATTCCATGAAGGGTTTTTTCTACGCGCCTGCCGATCCCCCACATTTCACGAAGCGGGGAAATCGGCCAAAGTTTGCTTGGCACATCCTCATACTTCCATTCCGCAATCCCTTTATGTTTGGCTTCCAAATCAAGGCAAAGTTTTGCCATGAGCATGTTCGGTCCAATTCCAATGGCACAGGGGAGCTGTAATTCCCGTTCAATTTCATCTTTTATCTTTTCAGCTATCATGCGGGCATCTCCCCATAAAGAAGCAGCACCATCGACTTTCACAAAACTTTCGTCCACACTATATACATGAATCGCTTCTTTTGGCACATAACGGTTGAACAAGCGGGTGAGTTCCGTCGAAACCCTTAAATAAGTCGCCATTTTAGGTTCAACGACTACTATCCTCGGGTCATTTGGGATCTCAAACATCCGCGAACCTGTCTTGATGCCAAATTCCTTCTTCATCTTTGGAGAAGCCGCGAGCACAATGCTCCCTGTCCTCTTCAAATCACCAACCACCGCCAGATAACAATCAAGCGGGTCCAGACCAAGCATGACCGCTGAACAGCTTGCATAAAAACTTTTCATATCGATACACATAATTGATTGTTTCGGCATCGTCCCATAATCCATCATTTCTTCACCCTAACAAGAATATACGTTCGCTTTATTATATTCATAACTTTAACCGAATATACGTTCTTATTCAATGGAAGTTTTCATACAAATTTCTACTTTTTATTGTAATTTCCTTGAAAAATATAATGGATGCTAAAAATGGATAAAATACCAAATTTAAACTGAGTATCCATATTGTTTTCTTGAAAAAGCTCAATTGGTAGCTTGAATAATATCGAATAGGTCCATGTGCTCAGTTTTTTTAAATCCTCCCACCCTTTTCAACAGGCTTTCGTCTACTTAAAACTCAGTCTTAATGCTCATTTTTTGTAATGAAAATGTAACCAAAATTATGTCTAATTGTCATAATGGTATTGTAGGATAATATTGTTAAGAAATAATAGAGAGATAGATAGAGAGGAAATGAAAATTATGAAGAAATGGATCGCTTCAGCTGCTGTTGCATCTGCCATGATGCTAACCCCACTGCAAGCCTTTGCCAATATTGGAGACCAAACCCTCAGACCCGGAATGACACATAGCGATGTCAAACAACTTCAACAACTTTTAAAAACCAAAGGTTATTTCACATATACAGGTTCACTGACTACATATTACGGCACCTATTCTGTATCTGCAGTAAAAAAATTCCAAAAAGCCAAAGGGTTAACTGTCGACGGAATTGCCGGCCGAGGCACATTTAATGCGCTTGGTGTTTATAATGTCAATAATACTAGCTTGATCAGCTATGCAAAAACCTTAATAGGCAAACCCTACAAATGGGGCGGAACAACACCAACTGGATTCGACTGCTCAGGCTTCGTCTATTACGTATTCCAAAAATCGCAAGGAATCACCTTACCGCGTACTACATCATTACTTTATTCCAATACGGGTTTAAAAGTATCTTCACCAGCCAAGGGTGATCTTGTATTCTTTAATACTTCTGGAACAGGGGTATCCCATGTTGGGATTTATATCGGAAATGGTCAATTCATCAGTGCTACGTCTTCTAAAGGAATAACCATTACGGATATGGATAATTCTTATTGGAAACCAAAATATTTAGGTGCGAAAACTTTATAAAATCCAGGACAAACAGCCGGACAGAATTTCAAAGTGATTCAGTCCGGTTGTTTTATTTTATATATAATATTTCATCCGTTACATCCTCCACTGTCACAGTGAATGAAGAGTCCAAGTTGGAGCGGTTCATCATTTCGATATTATACACATGCTCTGATGGTAAATGGACGACTTCGAGAACCATGAATCGCTGACTTTCCGCTTTGCTGACATGATCGAGAGCAGCAATGACCGCCCTTTGTTCCGCTAAGCTATTTTCATCCGTCAAAACAAGAATCAATTCCGCTTCCGCTTTCCCAGGAAATGATTTCTTCACCCCGCCCCGGTGCCATGGTTTCACTTTCATCCCGATTTCCAGTTCGGAATAATCGAGGTCATTACCATGTTGATCTTGAATATATGTATCATTGGTCACCTTATAGTACGTCCCTTTAATCAAAATCCTCTTATCGTCAAGATCCGTAATGAAACCTTCTTCCCCTTTGTCAATGGATTCATCCATGTTCCAACCGGGGGATTGACAGCTGCCCAGAATGAAGGCGACGAATAAATATATATAAAGGTTTACAATCATCTTCACGAAAATCCCTCCTAATAGAAATAGACGGATTCCCCATGAAATAGTTACCCATTCAAATGATAACTTCGGTTAATACAAAAGGGGAATGTCATCGACATTCCCCTTTACCTATTATTGGACCATTTTTCATCTGGAATCGAAGAACTAGCCTACTTTTTGAAAAATGCTTTTTTCCCTAATGTTTCGGTGATCTTCGGAAACATGTTATACCATTTCCCAGCTAAATCCATCCAGCCAGGGAGATTGATTTCCCTCTTGTTGGTCAGCATCGCCGCTACGATTTTAGCAGCGACATCTTCAGGCTTAAGCATGAATTTTTCAACGTTCTTTAAGTATGTACCTGATTCATCTGCAATGTTAAAGAAATTCGTTTCTATAGGGCCAGGATTGACGGTGGTCACAAAAACATGATCTTCCATCAGTTCGAGCCGAAGTGCGTTTGAATAGCCGAGAACTGCGAACTTGGTAGAAGAGTACAATGTTGATTTAGGAGTGGCGATTTTACCGGCCTGTGAAGCGATATTGATGATATGCCCCGATTTTCTCTGCTTCATATACGGCAGAACCAGCTTTGTGCAGGCCATTAAGCCAATGACGTTGACAGCAAACATTGCTTTCGTTTCATTTAATTCCGTATCCTGCGCTTCTTTAAACGTGCCGAAACCAGCATTGTTGACCAACACATCCACTTCACCTATTTGCTCATGGATATCATTAAAAACATTTGTAACCTGGTCAGTGTCTGCAACATCAAGCATATAGGCATATGCATCAATCCCATACTGGGTGATCAGTTCATTCTTTAGCAGCAATAATTTATCCATGCTTCTGGCCAGGAGGACAAGACGTCCTCCCTGTTTTGCACTTTGTATGGCAACTTCCTTGCCAATCCCTCCGGAAGCACCGGTAATAACAATAACTTTACCTTGTAACTTATTCAAAAAAAGCGGCCTCCTTGCGAACATTAAGCGATTGAATACAGAATGACCCCTGATTGGATTTCTGTTTGGACTTCACCCAAGTCTTCTAAATAGTCCAGCTGACCGACCGTTTCCGAAAGTGTCAGGCCCACTTCCTGAAGGTACACTTTCGGAAACAGCTGCTGACACACTTCAAAGACAGATAAAGGCTTATCTTGAAGCATGCTTTTCACCTGCATGGCACGGTTATGCTGCCGCTCGAATCTATATTGAATCAAGTCTGCAACTGCATCTCCAGCCACTTCAGATCCATGTCCTGAGTAAACAGTGGATATAGGGAAATCCAATAATTTTTGAAGTGATGCATTATATTGCAGTAACGGACGAGGCCTCATGCCTCCAGGGAGTAAAGGTGGTTCCATTAATGGGTTAGGTGAAATCTTGGCGAGCAAGTGATCGCCAGCGATCATGACCCCGTCACTTTCCCGGTAAAAAGATAAATGGCTTTGCGCATGCCCTGGAGTCTCGATCACTTTCCAGCCTGGAAGACCAGGGAGCTCATCCCCCTCAGCCAAATATCCATGCAGCTTCCGTTCACTAAGGAAACGGATTTCGTCGCGGTTATGGATCAGTTTAGTTTGCAGCTCTTCTGCCACACCGAACTTTTTGGCATAATCAAGGAAAAAACGATTATGGGTTTCAAGAAACTCATCACTGATAGTAAGCCAGCGCTGATTATTTTTGTGTCCATAAACCGGGATATCCTTTTCAAAGAAATCGAGTGCACCAGCATGATCGGGATGATGATGGGTTAAAATGATTTGTTCGATATCAGGCAGTTTCAGACCCAAATCCCCAAGACCGTTAGTCAAGGCTTCCTTTGAATGTTTTGTTTTCACTCCAGTATCGATTAATGTTAAAGCATCCCCTTTAACGACATAAACATTCACATCACCCACTGCAAACGGCGTGGGCAAAGCAATTTTCGCAATATCTCCATTCCAATTCGCCATAATCTTTTCCACCTTAGAAAATTATATTTATATAAATCTTTTTATACGCTAACCAGGATTCTAAGTATAGTTATCATGTATAATTACCATTTTACATGTATTTTTAAATGATGTCATTATTTTCACATAATTCATGTCTATTTTTTATCGTCCATGCATATATTATCATTGACAGAGTACTGATATATCCTTCATAATCACAAGTAATTAAAGACGGCATGGCTTTGATTAAGGCCAAGTAAATGATTGATGGCGTAAAGAGAGTGAAGCTCGGAATGTGCTGAAAGGCTTCATCGCCCCCTCATTATTGAACCTACCTTATGAGCCTTCAGGAAAAACCTGACGTAATTCCCGCGTTAGAGGATTCAAGTGCAGCTTTTCTGTTTATTTATTATGGAAAAGTTGAACAAAGGTGGTACCACGGAAGCTAGACCTTTCGTCCTTTATTGGATGAGGGGTCTTTTTGTTTTTTATAAAGGCTCTTTTCGTAAAGATTGTTGTTTTTTAAACGAAACGATTTAAG
>NZ_JAGGQV010000008.1:0-125514 GCF_018613135.1 Bacillus sp. ISL-57
TGCATCAAAGAATCTAGCTTTTGCATATTTTTTTGATTTATCTTTTTTATCTTCTTGATGCTTAACGGTAATAACCAAATTTTTATTAAAAAGCTGTTTTGCCATATCATCAGCATCTTTAAATATAAATCCATTTGGGAAGCCGCATGCTTTGATAAGACTGTTGATACGTTTAATATTGTTTTCTTTATATTCAGGATCATCATTGTGGAAATATAACGTGTTGTACAAAATTTTCGCACCCTGATGGGCTTGTGGAACATCTGAACGAACCTCAAAGTCTAGATTTAATGTTGGGTGGCCCTGGAAATCTTGTGCATTTGCATTAATAATAATTGCCTCGTATTTCCCTTCTGCTACTAACTCAAATCCTGTGCTTACGTTTTCCTCATCAAATTTAAAGAATGACATTATTTATTTCCCCCTGTTTTCTCATTTGTGGTTGATACTAATAATTCTTCTTGTACGCAGCCTTTACGATCATCTAAATGATTCTTGGCAAAGATGCTTTGATTACCTTCCAAAATAAATCCGCGGGCACCGTCTGCTTTTCTAATTAATCGAGCAACAACATGCACGATTCCCATAACGTGATTGACTATTTTATCGCGAATATCTGGAATGAATTGGTTATATTGTTGCCCATCATCATGGATAATGCTGCGTGTAGTTTCCCAGGCAGTGTAGATGACGTTTGCATCTAATCCATTGAAGGTTTCAATAACCTTCAGCAAGTGGTTGTCGAATAAAGCGTAATCTTTTAATTCCGGCATTCCACTTTTCGTTTTTTCTCCCTTACTCATCAACCAAAGCTTTTGATAATGGGTAAGATTGTCCACAAAAATGTTATCGTAATTAGCGATATTCGCTTTTGCATGCGCATAAAAGTCTAAAATGCTTTGGTGAGGATCGTTCGAATCGATCTTGGCGACATCCACATTTGAGTAACCTTGTAATACTTGGCTTGTACCATCAATATCGAGCACCAATGTTTTGCCTGGTAGCAATCCAGCAACTGTTGTTTTACCGTCACCAGGCTTAGAGTAGGTGATGACTTTTGCCTTTTCGCTTTTCTTAATTTCAGAGCCGTTTGTAGTTTCCACTTTTACACCTCATTACTATTTTTGTAATCACAGAACTTTTGAGCGATTTCCTTGGTTTCAAATAAAGTTTTGTATGCATACCCTATATCTTTAAATTGTTTTTCATCTGTGATTAGTTCATTGCCATGAATACTATCTTCATAGTAATTTAAGTATTCATCGTCATCGCCTCTGTACTTAACTGAATACCAGGCATGGCCCTCTCCGCGTCTAATGCTGAATGTACTTAATAGAATTGGAATTGGCTCAAATACGGGAATTGAATTAGAGCACTCACATGATTCATAAGTTTTTCTACCAGAAGGTGTTGTATAATAAAGCCTTCTGTTTTCATCACATTTATCACATTTCGGTTTATATTTGCTTCGTGAAGCTACCGTGTAATATTCAACTTCGAAATCATTCAACAGACTAGATAAACGCTCACGTCTTACTTTACGTTCCAAGTCTTGGCGCTCGTATTCTAATTTTCTTGATTTTTGATCATATTCTGATTTAATTGTTTTGAAATTAGTTTTGATTTCTTGCAGCTCAGCATTTTCTTTTTTAAGACGATCCATCTCAGAAACGAATTCTTCTTTAACGGCTTTTAATAAACTTTCCCTGAACTCATCAACTTGCATTTCGAATTCACTCGGTTCATTATAAAAATCCTCTTCGTAATAGCTCATCTTAAACCTCCACACTATAAGAAATAGATTCTGGCTTTACGACCACACCAGGAACAATCTGTCCGTTTTCATCCACAACTACTTTTTCACCACTGATTTCCACAATCTTTAATGACTTTTTCAAGTCCGCCCACTTCACACTGTTCTTAATGAATTCATCCATTTCGTTTTCGATAACGTATTGAAGAATTACCTCTTCATTGCCCTTTTCTGGAGCCTCTTTCGATGCTCGAGTTTTTGATTTCCCGTAAGGAGTAGACAACATTTTATTTTTCTTAGGATTTTCTTCAAATAATTGTTGGTGATATTTTTGGATATGTGCTTTGAAGAAACTTGCACTATTTTCAATTGTGGAAAGCTCACCTTTTTCCCATGTATCAATACGGTCACGCTCAACAGTTGCCGATTGTTTAATTTCTTTTTCTTTCAATTGCAAAGCATGCAATTTACGGAATGCCCAATTTAGGCTATTGATGTCCGTAATCTCAAAATTAGTTTCCTGTGATTGGATTTCTTCAACTTCCATAAGCTCGATTTGCTGTAAAGAATTCATTGTTTTTCCTCCTTCAATTCGTTTTCAAGAGATTCATATATTTCAATTAAGTCATCATAGGAATGACTTCCGCCAAGAGTAGACTCATGTTTTTCAAGCCAGTTATAAAGACTTTCTAACTGAGGATTAGCAGGACTAAAAACAGTACTTTTCTTTGTATCGAAATACATTTATTAATCCTCCTGTTGCATATTTGTTTTAAAAATGATTAGAATAGCTATAAGCGTTGTACAATTTTTAGGACTCCTGTCTGCAAACAGGGGTCTATTTTAATTGATTGAGGCTGAAGGATATTCATACTTCACACCAACAACAGGTAAACTAATTTCTGTGATAAGCTCGTCCTTGCGATTAAACAATTTGAAAACCCCATCATGTTCGATAATGTCATCCACAGCTTGTCCACCGAATTCCTTACCAACCTCAAAGGTATAAATAAAAGGATTAGTTGCTTCAGCGATTACCTCAAAAGACTTAATCGTTCTTTCCAATAGGTTCACCCCCTTATAATTTTTGGCTTCTGACATAAGCCCGATAAATTTCCATGTAACGGTCCGCCTCATTCATTGCTAACCATTCCCGGGTTTTGATTTTCAACTTTCTCACCTCCCTTCAATCGCCCTGCAGTCAATGAGCTACCACACAAACAGCCACCTAAAAACACCAGTAATGCGAAGAATCCTGAAACCATGATTTCGCCCAATGAGTTATCCCCCTTAAGAAACCTTCTTATTTTCTTCACTTTTTTCTAATGGCTTTTTATAGGTCAAATATGTTCGGAAATGCCCGTTTTCCTTAACAACTGTTCGATCATAATTTTCTAAGGGGTTTTCCTTTTGGGTTGAGCCAGGTGCTGTATACTTCCAAGCACCGGCTCTATTAAGTAGTTCAGACAGCCCTTTAGGAACAGGAACTTCAAATCCCCCTAGAGATATACTAGTTACAATTAAGTCCTCCTTAATCCTCATATAAGTACCTCCTTCTACTTTAAAAAGTAGAGCTTTTTTCGAATTCTCTACTTAAAGTAGAGTCGACATTAAAAAAAATAAAATCATAGCTTAAATCTAAAATTTCACATATTTTCTTAGCTTCCCTGATTGTTACTTCATCAGGCTGTTTCTCCATCTTACTGTACGTTTGAACATGAACACCAAGCTTTGTAGCTATATCGCGTTGTGTAAAACCTTTTAATAATCTGGCTTGTTTCAGTGTGAGAATCATGGTTATCACCTCGCTTTTTAACCTTCACAATCACATGTTATTCTACTTTTGGTAGAATGTCAACGATATTCTAGTAATTTTTATCTACTAAATCTACTTAATTATCACTTTGTATACTAAAAGTAGATTTTTTTCGTTATTATATTGAATTAATTCTACTTTTAGGGTAATATAAATCCTATACATAGACCGACCGGAGGGAATTAAATTGAGTATTGGTAAAAACATTAAAAAGTTGAGAGAAATACATAATCTTTCCCAAAAAGACTTAGCTGAAATTGCTGGAGTATCGGATAAAGCTGTATCTACTTGGGAGAACGGAATAAAAGACCCTCGAATGGGTGCTATTCAAAAAATAGCTGATCACTTTGGTATATTGAAAAGCGATATTATCGAAGATAAGGAAACAAAGGTTAATCCCATTAATCCTTCAATACAGCCTAAAGTTGAAGGCTTCTCAAAACCAATGCCATTATTAGGCTCGATAGCAGCTGGTGTTCCACTTGAAATGGTTCAAGTTCAAGAATGGGTTAATGTTCCCTCAGAAGTCGCTGATAAATATCCTCACGCATTCTTAGTAAAAGTAAATGGAGACAGCATGAATAAAATTGTTCCACCTGATGCTTTAGCATTAATTGATCCTACTTTAGAAGTGAACAATGGAGATGTTGCTGCTGTTGCTGTTAATGGTTATGACGCAACATTAAAAAGGTTTTTCAAATTTCAAAATGGAATTACCTTAGAGCCGGAAAGCTTCAATGAAAAACACCTAACACAATATTATGATCATAAAGAACAAGAATTTAATCCTATTCATATCAAGGGGAAGTTAGTTTGGTACATGGCCCCATTGAATATAAAATTTTAATTTGAAAGGTGATTATCATGACTAAGGCGGCCTTATATATTCGCGTTAGCACACGGGAGCAGGTCGAAAATTACAGTATTGAAGTTCAAAAAGAACGCTTAGAAGCATTCTGCAAAGCTAAAGGCTGGGATATTTACAATATTTATGTTGATGGTGGATTTTCAGGTTCAACATTAGACCGACCAGACTTGCAAAGAATGATAAAGGATTTAAAAAATATAGATGTTGTTCTCGTTTATAAATTAGACAGGTTATCTAGATCACAAAAGAACACACTTGAATTAATTGAGGAACATTTTTTAAAAAACAATGTGGATTTTGTATCAATTACAGAAACTCTTGATACCTCTACTCCTTTCGGAAAAGCCATGATTGGTATACTATCTGTATTTGCACAATTAGAACGTGAAACGATTGCTGAAAGAATGAGGATGGGACACATCAAGCGCGCTGAAAATGGATTGGGTTCAATGGGTGGAGATTATGACCCAGCAGGATACTCAAGGGAAAATGGGTTATTGATAATTAAGGATGAAGAGGCCAAGCATATTCAAAGAGCCTTTGATTTATATGAGCAGTATCATTCAATCACAAAGATACAACAAAGTTTGAAAGAGGAAGGTCATGCAGTATGGAGATTCAGAAGATATAGGGACATCTTAGCTAATCCTTTATACATAGGCATGGTTAGCTTCGCTGGTAAGCTTTATAAAGGACAACACCAACCTATTATTACTCCTGAACAATTCGAACGCGTGCAGATACTATTACAGCGTCACAAAGGGAACAACGCTCATAAGGCTAAAATGAGCTTATTATCCGGGCTATTACGTTGTCAATGTTGTAATGAATCTTTTGTATCGTATTCATCGAGCGTTTCGAAGAAAAACCCAAAAAGTTATTATTACTATATTTGCAAAGCAAGAAGATTTCCTTCCGAGTACGATGAGAAGTGTTACAACAAGATTTGGAATAAATCTAAGTTAGAATCTATAGTGATTAGTGAATTAAAAAATATTTCAATTAAAAAGTCAAAGGCTCAAAAGAAAGAAAAAACGATTAACTACGAAAAACTAATAAAAGATACAGATAAAAAAATGGAAAGATTAATCGAATTATACACAAATGAATTAATCAATAATGACTTACTGGAAAAACAAATGAGCAAGTTGAATGCTGAAAAAGAAAAATTAATTCAGAATCAAAGGTCTACTTTCGAGGATACACAAATAATCACTGATGAAATTTTAGAGAATATCCAAAGTGATTTTGAGGATTTAGAATTTAAGGATAAACAAGCAATAGTACAAACATATATAAAAGAAGTTCACATAGATGGTGACAACGTCATAATTGATTGGCGTTTTTAATTAGTCATTTTTTTATGTATTCATTCCCGGCTATTCATACAGCCCATACCAGGAATTCATCTTTTCCGTTTACGGCTTCAACGACAAAGTCGGACGCATTCTGTTGACCTGCCGATAAAGTGCCCGTCCACCTCATCACATTGTCAGGAATCGTATATTGAATGCCGGGGCCTGTCCACCTATAAAGCTTTGCACATTCACTGACCCGTCCCATCATGATGCATGACCGGCAGTAAGTGCAATCTTGATTGCAAATCTTGCAAGGGAAAGTATAAAACAAGGTTTGATCTTTGTTACCGCAGCGTACACAGTGATAACTGCCGTTCCCGGATTGCACGCCGCAAGTTTCCGAGACATACCCATTCTTGTGGTGCTCTGTGAGGATTTCTTGGGAGAAGGGAATTTCGAAGGCCAAAAGGTGTTTTCCGGTGAGATGGTTCTGAAGTTCAATGGAATAAGGCGGGGAAATGCTCATTTTTTTCAAACTGCAGCCTCCATTTCTTGATAAATTACACTCCCCCTTATCATTCGCTTTTAACTCCCGGATTCCTTTTTGTTCATAAAAAAACGCCTTTCACTTAGTGAAGGCGTCACAGCTGCAAGCAAATTGGTGTGAGCTACATGTGTAATAACACAATTGCATCCAAACTTGAGGTATCTTATAAATCAGTTCAACGTTTAATGAAGAAACTTGAAGACCTCGGCATGATCCGCCAGGTACCAATGAAGGGAAGACAAGATATGATGCAAACAGCCAACGCAATCATCATTCAGCCTGTAAAAGATGAAATGACCGCCCCCCCCCCCCTGTGAAAGAGTCCAAGCAGTGTCCGGCCATTAAAACAACTACTTCTTTCTTAAAACAAAATATTAAAAACAAGAAAAGTAAAGCCGTTCCTCAATTCTCTCAAGGGGATAATTCTCTAGAAAATTCTTTAAAACAAGCAAATTTTGTAGCCCATTGGGTGCCAGGCGTATTCAGGAGTTTTGGAAGGTAATTAAACAGTGTAATAGAGTGGTTGATTATTCTACTAACAAAAGAGCATTCACTAGGGACAAGAAATAGCGACCGGTACCAAAGCAGGAATTTGCTATGAAGGTTAAGAGTGGAGTTAACATGCATAAAGGTCCATTTGCTTACTTCAATGGGATTGTAAATAAACTAATGAATAAGCTTTTTTTTTGATGATGACTTTTTGACTTTATATACTTATAAAATTTGAAATTATAAAAAATAAAATAAAGCCTATCCTCAATAAATTAGTTAGGCTTTACTTTATAATGATTTCAATTTAATTCTAATTATTTTTTTTTACCATAATTGAGTAAATCCTTTTTGATGAAAAATACACAACATGAAGCAATAAATATAGAAGTAATAAAAAGGCAGAAACATAAATATAACCATTACCTTTTAATAGAATGTCATTAGATATACTAGAATATACAAGAACATATAAATAGAAAAATGCAAACATTAAAAGTGTTTCAGAAACGTAACTCAGAATTCCTTTTTTTAATATTAATATCTTTGAGAATAGAATGTCTACAATGCCAGTAACTACAACAGTTGTAATGAAAAATTTAAAAATAATTTTTATAGATGAAGTTGTGTTCTCAGAATTTATATATACATCTGATGTTAATGAAGCTATGTATATTACTAGGAAAAAGCATAAAAAAGGTACAGATAAAATTGCTGCACACATTAAAGTTACAGTTGAAATTGCAAAAATATGATCTCCACGTGAATAGCTTTTTGAATTTTTTTTACCCATAATTGGTATAGACTTCCCCTTTTGGATTTTTTTATAAAAAAACATACAAAAATATGTAATCCATGGTAATATAGTACTGGTTTAAAAATACTACATATTTTTGGAGGTTTCAAGATGAAAAGAAAAAACTTTATTAAAGGCGTAGCTTTAACCACCTCAATAGCAGTACTTGGTAGCACTTTTGCCCCATTGTCCACTGCTTTTGCCGAGGAAACTAATCATCCTATTGAAAACATAAGTAAGGACGTTCAAGTTACTGTAGAAACACCTGATTCTTTAATTGAGTATATCGAAGAAGAAAAGGAGCTTCAAGAAGAGGCTCTTGGAGAAGAACTTACAACTAAAGAGTTTTTAAGTGATGAAGTTTCTATGGAGGCCCAAGATACAAGAGACTTTATTCAATATGCAACGACTACAGATGAATTTAAAGCTTTTGTTGGAGAAGATGTAAGTTCAAGTCAAGTAGATACTGCTGAAGCATCTGGAATTGTCGGTGGGATTTTAAAAGGAATCAAGGCCTTTGGATGGATTTGCAGAGTAGGAGGCAAATCATTAAAATATGCTATTAAACCCCTTTCCCCTTCTAAGGCAAAATTAGTTGATCAATATGCTAGAAAGATAGCATATGCTACTGAAAAACTAGACAAAGGAACTAAAGGCGCTTTAACTGCGGCATTAAAAAAAGCTGGTGTTCCAGGTAAGTCAGCTGAATCTTTAACTGAAATTATTTTTTGGCTAATATAAATAACAAATAAGAAGAGAAAGATGACTTTGAGTAGACTATGCTTAAAGTCATCTTTTTCGAATTCGAGGTGAATTCCTATTTCTTCAAAGTTTAATAAATTTTTATTCTTTTTAATTCTAATATCATCTTTAATATTTATTTTTAATATAATTCCGAAAAATAATGCAAAAGAGAAAGCAAATAATCACATTAATTCAGATAATTCACTAGTAAGCAAAAAAGAGAATTGGGGATATAAGGATACAATAGTTAAACGAACTTTATCAAACAATAAAATTAAAATAGCTATTTTGGATAGTGGGATTAATAAAGAACATCCTGATTTAAAAGGACAAATTCACAAAGAGTTTAATGCTATTAGTCCTGAAGAACCAGTGAAAGATAAATTTAATCACGGTACACCGATAGCTGGCATCATTGCCGCAAAAGATGATTCTAATGGTATTAAAGGTATTTCCCCAAAATCAGAAATTTATTCTGTTAAAGTACTCAATGATAAAGGAGAAGGATCTGTAGATCATATTATTAAGGGTATAGAATGGGCCATTAATGAAAAAGTTGAAATTATAAATATTAGTTTTGGTTTTAAAAATCACAATAAAAAATTAAAAAAAATCGTTAATAAAGCTACTTCCAACGGAATAATTATAGTAGCTTCTAGTGGAAATAATTATATAAATGACGTTGATTATCCAGCTAAATATAATAATGTAATTTCTGTTGGCTCAATTGATCAAGAACATGAGCGAGTCAAATTTTCACCGAGAGGAAAAATCGATGTTGTAGGTCCAGGAAGAGACATTCTTTCTACTAATAACCTTAATGACTTTTCAATATTTGAAGGTACCTCATTTTCTACTGCTTATGTTACAGGTTTAATTTCTTTATATCTATCTGAAAAACCTACTATAAAATTTGACCAAAAAGCTATTATTAAGTTATTAAAGAATCAATCTCTAGACTTAGGTATAAAGGGTAAAGATAATACTTATGGATATGGACTATTACAATATAAATAAATTATTACTTAACAAGGGATATATTGTTAATCGTGATACCTTTATAAATACTTCACTATTAGATATGAAGGCCTATGATTTATATGATGAGGAAGAGGGATGAAGAGGTGACCTATATTTGGTCTACAGTATAATTAAATAAAAAAGGGGGATTCATTTTTATGAGTCGTTCAACAGAATTTACTTTGTCTCTTATTGCAACAATATTTTTAACCATTGGTTGGATTATCGTTGGCCTTATTACTATCTATGCTGGTTTTGCGCCTGTTGATGAAATGGATTATACCTTGTTTACATACCTAGTTATATACTCAGTTCTAACTATCCCTTTACTTGTATTAATTTGGGTAGGTACTTTTAAAATCAAAAGGGATAGTCGTGGGTGGGGTATATTCATTCTAGTAATGGGTGTCCTTTATACTTTCTCTGTTTATTTCATTCCTGGTACCCTGCTTCTTATTTCAGGTATCATGATGGTTGCTAAAAAAGATAAAAGCCAGAACATTGCAGTTTAAGTAATTTTGCAAGCACCGATATAGTTGTTGGTTTAATTAGAAGTGAATACATTACTGATAAATCAATTATAGATAAAATTAAAGTCCTTGTTGATAAAGATGAGGAAGAATTAAAAATCTATTATAAAATACTTATGGACTTTTTAAATGAACAATAACTTTCTGTTTCTTATACTAAAAAGCCCCTCTCACTAAGAGAAGGGCTTTTTAGTATAAGAACAATTTAGAAAATGTATCTCTTCCTGCAATTCCATCATCAGTCAAATGATTGGCCTCTTGGAATGCTTTCACAGCCTTTTCGGTGACAGTTCCAAAGATGCCAACAACGGTTAACTTAAAGTCAGGGTTTTCTGAATGGACCTGACAGTTGTATCGCCACTGTTTGAAGGTTTGGTATCCTCTTTTTTATCAGTACAATCACGACTTTAGCATTTCCAAAATTGATTTTCTGACCTATTTTTAATTTTGTTGGATTGATGCCAGGATTCGCTTTAATTAGATCCAGCAAATGCACCGGCCCATAACCTTAAAACAATATCCATATCTGTGAATGGAAAAGCAACTGAACCTACTCCTAGCCCGACTACCAAGCTTAAGATTGGTAGTAATGTTCGCCAAGGTAACTGTCTGTTTTACCACCTAAACCATTGCTGCCACGATCGGTGCCAATATAGTGGTAAATATTAATACCTGTTGCATGACTTCGTTATCCATATGATCAACCTCCGAATGATTTTGTAATTTCTCCCCAAAAAGCAATTATGGCAGTGAGGATACCTACAAATCCCCCACCACCAAGTAATCCTAATATGATTTCCTTACGTGAACTAGTTTTTAATTTAGAAACTTCTCCTTTAGTCTCTTCCTGCTTAACAGTAATCCCAAGGCTGTGCTCAATTAATTTATTTAGCAAGTCTTTCTGATCGCCTGAGGATTTAAGGACAACATTTTGAATTTCCAATTGACCCTTTTCCATGCTATTAATCTTATCGATAACCTCACCATAATTGGTTTCCAACTTCGATATTCGTTGCTCATGGTTCTCTAACCGTTGTGGCATGTCCACCTCCTCCAATGTCCATAACCCCCTTTAACATAAAATTCTATCTACCTCTGTATGTCTAGGTTGTTTTTACATAATAAAAAGCCGCCCTTTTGGGACGACTTGAATTTTTATTGGTACTTATTAGCATTGACTAAGTAATCTGTAAAGACTCCGTCAACACCATAAGAAACCACTTCTTCAATTTGCTTTTTCTCATTATTTTTATCGAAGAAGGTGTGTACTACTAAATTAGCCTCATGCACCCTTTCTACAAATGTCTCATCTACCAGTTTGCCATTTAAACCAATTCCTATAGCATATTTCCTAATTTCGTTCTCCTTTAAATAAGGAACTTCCGAATCTTTACATAGTTGAACAAGAGGAATATCCTTATTTAATTTATGAATTAATTTCAAGCTTTCTGATGAAAAAGACTGTATAACCACCTTATCTAATAGTTGACGATCCGAGAGTATTTTAAGTAATTTCTCCTCCATCACATTTAGATTATCGACAGTCTTTGTCTCGATATAATAATTTGTATCAGTCTTAAATCTATCCAATATTTCTTGCAAGGTAAGTATTTCTTCACCCTTGTATTCCTCATTAAACCAACTACCAGCATCCAAAGCCTTAAGTTCATCTAATGTGTAATCAGATACTTTGCCCAAGCCGTTTGTGGTTCGATCAACTGTCTCGTCATGCATGGCAATTAACTGATTATCCTTTGTCATCCTTAAATCAATTTCAATAAAGTCAGCTCTCGAGTTAATTGCTTTCTCATATGACGGCATAGTATGTTCTGGTGCTTCTGATGAGTCTCCTCGGTGGGCAATGATTAATAACTCATCTGTTTCTGATGCTTGAGCGGAACATCCGGTTAATAATAGTGTAATAATAATTATTAGTAGTTTTTTCATATGATAAATTTTTTATAGTATCAATTCTGTTTTTTCATCTTGAACTTTAAGGTCGATACCATTAGCTCCAGAATCATTAATTAGTTTTTGTTGGAAATCATTCAGTTTTTTAGACTCAGTTTTATTTTTCTTAAGTTCTTGATAAAAAAGAAGTGTATTTGTTTTGAAGCTTTCTTCACTTACGTGTTTTTTTGCTTTTTCATTCAAAGTCTTGTACAACTCACTAATTACCTTTCCATTTGATGAATAATCTTTAAGTAAAATTGCGGGCTGTAATTCATCTTTGATAAATTCACCTTTACTAATGTCTACCATTTTATCGAATTTGTATTCCTCGGCGAACAATTTATGTTTTTCATCAAGTTCCTTTTGGGAAAGTCCTACATATTTCACAAGTTCATTTTGAAGAATATATCTTCTTACGACTGATTCTTTATCGAATTTTTTGGATTCGCCAAGTTGAGACATATTTGTATCAGCAAATTCCTTCAATTCCTTTCCGTTAACATCTTTACCTTCGTAATTAAAAACCACTTCACTATCTTTTAATTGAATCACTTGATCTTTTATATCAACTTTAGCAGATTGAGTTTGAGTAGCCGGTTTAACACCTACCTCTTCCCCTGAACTACAAGCAGCCAAACCTAATACAGATAATAATAATGCAATGGCTAGTAAGATTTTTCTCATGGTAAAATTCTCCCCTTTTCTTCATACATTTTAATATTCTAACATAAAGAAAGGGAAATAGTACCTACTTATCCACAATAAACAAGGAGTATAATTAACTACAAAAAACTCATGTTCTTTATCTATTAGTCTATTTCCTTATTTCCCAGCATCTTCTCTATTTCTAGTGCATAATAAATATCCGCCTTTTCGTCGGTTGTCATACTTACACTTTCAGTGGATGGGAAAACCCCGTTCGGTGTAATCATCGTTAAAATCGGCGTATCTGGTGCAGTGGTTCCGGAATCAATAGTTACTAATTCTCCTTCAGTCCAATCCTCATATAAAATGACATTGGAAGGTACGGATCCGCCACCACTACCACCACTTTCAATAATGTTTGCAATTTCTGCTAACTTATTAATATCGATATCTTTGAGTAATTCACCAGTTTCCAGTGCTTTACTAAGCACTGGAAACTCATTTGTACTTTGTAATGATTCCCCACTTAAAATGCATGTTTGGGTGAAGTACTTAAACTTATTCGAATCTGTTACCTTATCACTTCCTGCATAAACCATTACTTCTACTTCATGACTACCTGATACAATATAAGCTTATGAATCTAGTATAAACGTACATTCACCAGTTAAAGCATCAGTAATTAAACCCTCTTGAAAAACGGTTTTCCGATCAGGCTTTTTAACAGCTAGCGAACCGAAGTTGCCTCAGTTAAATCAACAGGAATACCACCTTTATTAATAATAATTGACAATTTTAATGTGTTTAGATCATTTGCATTCACGGTAAATACTGGGTTTTTAACAGTCTCTAATGCATCAACAACAATTGAAAACTCTTTAAGCATCTTGCACTCTTTCATGGCAATAAAAAAAGCCCTGTTCGTCCCTTCATTTTCCCATGTCGTCTGGTAATCCTTTTTCGATGTGAAGCAAATTATTTGCCTTGATGTCGCTAGTACACACTCTACAGCCATCGTTTTAAAAGTTTTGTTACCTTGTGGGGTTTTACTCGTTTTTTTACCAGCACTTTCATAATTTCCAGGACTCACACCAGCCCAAGAGGCAGAATGTTTAGTTGATTAAATACGGACATATTGTTATCACCCATTATTGTCAAGGGTTTAATGGGTTATTGTTGAACCACCGCTTATAACAAGTTTTAGTACATACCCCTTTTTTACAGTTTTACTTTCAGGATACCGCTTTTAACTCCCGGATTCCTTTTTGTTCATAAAAAAACGCCTTTCACTTAGTGAAGGCATCACAGCTTAAATTTTATACCAGCCCATCCCCATCGAGCCTTCGCCCAGATGCGTTCTAATTACTGGACCGAATTAGCTGATGTCGAATTCGACATTCGGGAACCGATTCTTATAACCATTAATTTTTTTTCGATTAGGGTGGACAGTCTATAAATTAGACGACATCCTGTGAAATAATGGAAGACCTGCTCCATCACTTGAATGCTTGAAAAACAAGAGGAAGGGGATATTCTGCTTAAGGCGTTCACTTACCCCTCTGTAGATTGTTGGGGGAAATCTTTTTGGAAGAAATTCAATTTTTTAACCGTCAATTAAGTAGTGAAAGGCATCAACTTTATCAACGATGATGATTTTGAAAACGATCTCAGCTCGAGTTGTTGCCAAACAAACTATAAAGAATCATTAACAACCTATCTTCTTTCACGGAAATCATTAAAACATTTTTCGCTAGGCTTGAAAGTGAATGAAGGTCAATGAAAATAAAACTATAAAAAGAGCAGGAATTAGCCTGCTCTTTCTTTTTAAAACTAATCGAGAGTAAATGTATCCGTGTGTTGTTTGTTATTTTTTTCCCATGTTACGGAAATTTTATAGGTTAATCCTTTTTTAGGAGCATCTGCTTGGTAAAAGTCAGGATAGTCTAAAGGGTTAATCTTGCGGACTATACCATCCTCGCTTTTACCAGGAGCAAATTCGGTTACCTCAACTAAGACTTTATCATCTTCCTGGAAAATAATTTTTTTAACTACTGCATCTTTATTCTTGTTACTCTGCTTAATAGAAGCTACCCATCCATAACCTTCACTAGGATCTCTATTTTTCTTGTAGGTTGCTTTCCACATATTATTTTCAGACTTCCCCGATATTTTTCCTGAAGAACTATACCAATAAAGCCCTACCAATATCACAAAAAATAATAATACGACAATAAAGATAATTTTTTTCTTCAAACATTTCACCTCCTTTTAAAATTTTATAACGCGATACTTAATCCACTCAGGACTAATGTTTTTGAAGTTCCTTTTAAGATAATTATCTGTGTGGCCTGATAAATATAGGGTATTATTAGATTTTTCATAAACAAACATAGAATGAGAGTATCTTGTTTTATTCTTTTTCTTAAACTGAATTACATCCCCTACATCTGCATAACTAATTAGCGTAGATTTACTAGTACTACTTTTTGTAGACTGAGTTTTACTCCAGAAGGCATAAAAATCACTTACGTTAACCCATGAAGAAGATCTTTTAAAATAAGGAACTTTAGCACCATCGTACTTATAACTATACCAATATTTCGTAGTCCCGTATATTCCCCCTGGGATTGTTGATGGTTTCTTTTTGCTTTTTCCACCTGCGTATATAATTTGTGATACGAAGTTTGTACAATCATTACCTTCAGATTGATATGAGAAATTATTTCTAGAATTATACCATTTCTTAGCATAATCTTTTGCTTTGCTTACACTGTATGCAGATAATATTGTGGCACCCGTTTCGATTGTAGAATCTGCTTCTTCAGCAGAAATGCTCTTTTCAACCTCGCCAATCGTTTTAGATCTGAGCCTTTCCAATGTATTTATAAACTCCAAGTTAATTTCAGTTGAAGTGTTTTCTAAATCATCAGTTGATGAAGTGGTTTCATAGGCGTATTCATATTCAGAAAGATAGGCTGCTATCACTGAATATAGAGAATGCTGAAGTAAATCTTCGTCAGCTTGTCCATATTCTTGATCTAGTACATAATTAGTAAACTCGCTTGAACCAATTGGATAGTCTAGTTTTTTTTCATTTAAATAGGAAACAAAAAGATCTTCCGCTTCCTTAAAAGTGTAGTTTTCGCGTGCTTTTTCATTCATAGCTTGACGAACAAAATTAGAGTATTCAGTCTCACCATGTGAGTTATATGCTGTAACTTTAAAATAGTAATTTTTAGAATTACAATAATTCCCATTCGAATTACAATAAACTTTAGACGGGGAATTGGCTAATTCCACTCCCTTTTTATCGTGATGCAATTTATATATTCCTGCGTTTTCTTCTTGTGTTGTTGGCCAGATTTTTTGCTCTCTAGTTGTAAAGGTATTTACATTTCCAACATCAAAAGATTCATATGATTCACCGTTAAATATCCAAACATTATAACCGGTTGCATTTTCAATAGGTTCCCATTTTAAATCAGCAAAACCAGTTCCGTGTTCGTCTCCATTACTGTATAAGTTCCCATATAAATCAGGGATTTCTAAGTCAGGTATAGATGGCTTATACATACTTTTGGTAGAGGTGACTGTTTCCCCCAACTCGTTATAAGCACTAATTCTAAACCAGTAATTATTAGAACTAGCATATTGAGTCCCTGCATTTGAGTATACCTGAGAAGGATCGACTACTAATTCTTGACCCGATTTATCATATAAATGTAAGTTATATTTCCCACCATTGATTTCAGTGTCTGTTGGCCAAATATTTTTATTTTTTGAAGACCAAGTTGTTGCATTTCCTGCATCAAAAGATTCATATTCTTTTCCGTTGAATACCCAAACTTTGTAGCCAGCAGCCCCATCAACGCTATTCCAAGATAAGTTTACATAGCCACTGCTATCTCCATTACTAAATGCTTTTCCTGTAATATCAGGAATTTTTAAATTTGGAATGGTAGGTTTATAGATTGTAGAAAACTCGGTTTCAGTGCTGCCAATAACGGCAGAAATTTTAAACCAATAGTTCTTATTTGTAGTGTAATTACCTTTTGAATTTCTGTATACATCCGATGGATCTACGGATAATTCAGATCCTTTACTATCATGGTGAAGTGCATATCTCCCTGTGTTTATCTCTTCGACTGTAGGCCATAATTTTTTGTTTTTTGTAGACCAAGTTGTTGTATTTCCAACATCAAAAGTTTCATATTCTTTTCCATTATATAACCAAACCTTATAACTTGTTGCTCCTGGTACTTGTTCCCAAGATAAATCAACATACCCCGTCCCATCCCCATTACTAAATGTAGCACCTGTAGGCTTTAGTGGTACTGGTAAGGTTTCACCATTAACATTCTGGTGAGTGCTAAAAAAGAAAATACTACAAAATACAATTAATAAAGGGATAAATGGTTTAAGCTTCATACGATCTCTCCTTTTAAATTTTTCCAAAATAGTTCATATTGATTATAATTGGAAAAATCTAAGAAGCAATAGGTCCAAGGAACCACCCCTTTAGTTACTCCTGCTGGCATTGATTTTATTTTTGTGACTTATCCTATATTAATTATGGATATGGGATATAGGGATATTTTATTTTTAAGGCGTGAATCCTCTTAAAGTTTCAAGCCCTATTATATTTTTATATCCGATGGTATATCTTATGCCAAATTCCTTTATAACAACGAAGTTTACCAAAACGCTTCCTCAAACTTGAATAATAAAGACATACGAGTTTTTCACAGAAAAAATGTGACTTATGACATATTGGTTGTTCCAACCGCCATTACTTCACCAATATCTTTTCTAACCGCTTGTTACCATATATTATCCATATAATCCTCCTCTAAGTATGTCCATTCTCACTTTTAACCTAAGATTCCCTCTGTGTGTCTAGGTGTGGTTTCCATAATAAAAAGCCGCCCTTTTGGGACGACTTTGAATTATTTTGCTATTTAGTTTCAGCTACCCCATGTTGGACATAAGCAAGACACGCTATTCACTATATCGAGTGTAATATGAATCTGGCTGCCCTTCTGGATGCCACGGAACTTTATCCTGAAACCACGCATGAATAAATGAACCTGCCAGGTTCAAGCTTGAGATAATACCACTTTCTAATATATTAGAGTTAATAGAGGTAAACAAGTTGTTTCACCAAATATAGTGACCGCTTCCCGTTCGGGAGGGACTCTATACTTAATGATCCATTGAATATCCAAGTGTAACCTTCCCATTCGTAATTGGGGGACCGTAATAATACCGATTGTTTCTAACCCTTAGCATTTTCTATGCGAAAGAACTCCACAGTGATGTCCTGAAAGCAGCTATTTGCTCGTAATGTTGTCTCCAGAAGCCAATAGTAACTATAATTTTTTCTCTAATTCTTGTCTGTTGATCAGCGGCAAAAACGTGTATTAATATAAAATTAAAGTGGAGATGGAAAGGTCAACATCACCAGTTGGTCTAGGTAACGGAATCATCATTCGCTATACCGTAAAGTACATACCCTTTTTTACAGTTTTACTTCCAGGATATGCTTGTACACAATCCAAATTGAACCTCCATTTCTTGATGAATCACACTCCCCCTTATCATTCGCTTTTAACTCCCGGATTCCTTTTTGTTCATAAAAAAACGCCTTTCACTAAGTGAAAGGCGTCACAGCTTAAATTTTATACCAGCCCATCCCCATCGAGCCTTCGCCCAGATGCGTTCCGATTACTGGACCGAAGTAGCTGATGTCGAATTCGACATTCGGAAACCGGGCTTCAAGTTCCGCCTTCCAGTCTTTAGCTTCACTTTCCCGTTTCGCATGAATGATGACGGCTTTATATTTCTCGCCGCTCGCCGCGTCTGCTCCAAGTAAATCGGCAATCCGTTTCATCGCTTTTTTCCTTGTACGGATTTTTTCGAATGGGACGATGACTTTATCAACAAAGTGGAGCACCGGCTTCACTTGAAGCAGACTGCCAATCAAAGCTTGGGCACTGCTTAAGCGGCCGCCGCGCTGGAGATGGGATAGGTCATCTGCCATGAAGTATGCCTTGACCGATGGTTTCATTTCTTCAAGCCTGTCCATGATTTCTTCTGCACCTTTACCATCAAGTGCCATCTTTGCCGCCTCGATCACGTAAAACCCCTGTACCATGCAGCTGATTTCCGAATCAAAGGCATGAACCCTGATTCCCTCGACCATTTCACCTGCAGATACCGCTCCTTGATACGTTCCGCTGATGCCGCTCGATAAATGGATGGAAATAACATCATCATATTCTTTTTGCAGTTCCTCGAACTTCTCGACAAACTTCCCGATTGGAGGCTGTGAAGTGGTCGGCAATTTCTCCTGCCTCTTTACTTCCTCATAAAACTCATCCGCAGTAATATCAATTTCCTCCCGGTAAGCTTCATTGGAAAAAATGACATTAAGCGGCATCATATGTATATGTAAACGATCACGCATTTCCTTTGGTATATATGCAGTGCTATCTGTTACGACTGCGGTTTTCATAATAGTACCATCCTTATAAAAATTTACTTCGTATATATTCACCATTCTATCTGAAAATGCCTTTATTTGCATTAAACAGCTTTTTAATTGCCGAAAATTTGAATATAATCACATCCAATAAAAAAATCCAGCCCTTCAGCACGCATTGCGGAATCTGAAGAGCCGGACTTATCGAATGCTTTAATTACTTCACTTCTACCCAGCCGTTTTTAATGGCTAGGACAACCGCTTGTGTACGGTCATTCACATTCATCTTCTGAAGAATGTTACTCACATGGTTCTTGACTGTTTTTTCACTGATATATAGAGTTTCGCCGATGGCCCGGTTGCTTTTCCCGTCAGCTAAAAGCTGAAGCACTTCACATTCGCGTCGTGTCAATAGGTGAAGCGGCCTCCTGATTTCTATCGTATGTACGGAATCACGATCAGCACCCTCTTCAGCTGCTAAGCGGCGATATTCTTTAACTAAGTTATGGGTGACCTTCGGATGAAGGTATGAGCCGCCTTCAGCGACTACACGCACAGCATCGATCAACGCGTCTGCGTCCATTTCTTTCAGCAGATAACCTTGTGCTCCTGTTTTCAATGCGTGCTGCACGTAGTTTTCATCATCATGAATGGAAAGGATGATGACTTTTGTTTCAGGGTAACGGCTCACGAGCATTTTTGTAGCTTCGACCCCATTCATGTTCGGCATGTTGATATCCATGATAACAACATCAGGTTTATGTGTTTCAACGAGATCCATAGCTTCGCTTCCGTCATCACCCTCGGCAACAACATCAAAGGATGATTCAAAATCTAATATGCGCTTTACGCCTTCACGGAAAAGCTGATGGTCATCGATTATGACGATACTAGTCTTCAACGGCTTCTTCCTCCTAGTTTCTATTTAATATGTCTATTCTCCATTATCTAAATGGTAGGGAATTTGGATAAATACCAAAGTGCCTGCCCCCGGTTGTGAATCGATCGTCATTTCACCTTCCAGCAGCTCGACTCTTTCTCTCATTCCAACCAAGCCAAATGAACCTTCTTTTTGAATCGAAGAATCAAACCCCTTTCCATCATCTTTGACGACGACGGTCACCATCTCCTTGGAAATGGACAGTTTAACTTGAATCTGTTTTGGGTCAGCGTGCTTTAATGAATTCTGTACAGCCTCTTGAACCAGCCTGAATAATGCGACCTCCATATCGGAAGGGAGCCTTTTGACCTGCCCAAGGTTGACGAAATTCAGATTCACGCCATTATTATAGTCTTCGGTCGTTTGCAGGTACTTTCTGAGGGTAGGAACAAGTCCTAAATCATCAAGCGCCATAGGACGAAGGTCATAGATGATTCTTCGCACTTCATATAAAGCATTCCTTACCATGACCTTTAAACTGCGGATTTCCACTAACGCTTCATCAGGACCTCTCTCCCGCTGTACTCGTTCTATCAGGTCTGAGCGCATCATGACGTTTGCCAGCATTTGCGCCGGACCATCATGAATTTCTCGCGAGAGTTTTTTACGTTCCTGCTCCTGGGCTTCGATTATTTTCAAACCGAAGTCCTGTTTGCGTTTCGCTTCTTGAAGGGCTTCCCCCACAAATTTAAGATCTTGTGTCAAATAATTCTGCACTACCGATATTTGCGAGACGAGATGCACCGCTTTATCGATCGTCTGCTGCAAACCCCTTAACCTTAACTCAAGCTCATCCCGGCGATTACGGAGCTCTTTCTCCAATTGCCGGTTAATTTGTAAATCGACTTGCAGCTTATGTGCCCTTTCATAAGCATCGCGCACCTGTTCTTCAGAAAAATGGTTGAAGTGCATACTGACTTCTGAAAGCCTTTTTCGAGCAAACCTGGCTTTTGAATCCAGTGCATCGCTGTCGGTTATCACAATGGCAACCCTGATTTTCACATCATCAAGCTCTTTTGATAATGTCTCGAAATCCTTTCGGCATTGTTCGCCGATATCAAAGACTTCATCCTTACTTTCACTAACAGTGTTCACCATTGTTTCTAAGATCTTGTCCAATGCTTTAGCATCAACCTTTTTAATGGACATTAAGATCCCTCCACTTAAATCAAAAGACTTAAACAAATTTATTGTCTTATAGACTATGTATATGGAAAATAGTTCTTTCCCTTTTTCATGAATGGTTAAATTTCAGGAAACTTTTGTATGAAGTACCCTTCATGAACATATTGTACCAAAAAAAGATTAAAAATACGTTAATTTCCTTTTGCGCTTTCCATAAAATGTACATATTTACTATACATCTCATAATCCGGCATTAAGTCTGCCTATTAAAGGCAGAAAGCCATATCTATTATCCTAATACAAAATATCCTTTTCAATCAAATGGGATATTCCGCTTCATTGATTATCATATGAAACAGATGCATTTATTAAATGGCAAAATCCTTGAAATGAGAGGACACATTAAGGTAAAACCAAGATAATGGCACAGAACTCATGTTTTTCCTACAATGTTATTCTTTTACGCATATATGACCAGCTAATAACAATAACAGGCAATGAAATTAATTATAACACGTACAGCTTTATCTTATATTAAAGTTTCTTTACACATGCAATATGTAAATGAATCGTCATTGCCACTTTTTCCGCAAAGCCTTATAATAAATCAACTAATAGGAAGCACGAAGGTGGAATAATAATGCTCACTCAATATTTAACGGTGGCAGGTCGCGGCGACCATGAAATCGTCATTGAAAAATCCCGTTTTATTTCCCACATCGCCCGGGTCGAAACCGAAGATGCCGCACAGGCCTTTATCCAGGAAATCAAGAAAAAGCACAAAGATGCTACACATAATTGTTCAGCTTATATGATAGGGGAACAAAATCAAATCCAAAAAGCCCTCGACGACGGGGAACCGAGCGGAACGGCAGGCGTCCCTATCCTGGAAGTGCTTAAGAAAAAAGAACTGAAAGACACCGCTGTTGTGGTCACACGGTATTTTGGAGGCATCAAACTTGGTGCTGGCGGTCTCATTCGCGCTTACAGCAAAGCGACTTCAGAAGGGATAAATACCACCGGTGTCGTCATCAGGAAACTGATGCGGGTCATTTCGACAACCGTCGACTATACCTGGCTTGGAAAACTGGAAAACGAATTGCGCTCTTCCATTTATCAAATAAAGGAAATTCAATACCTTGATCAGGTCAATATCCTTGTATATGTGGAGGAAACACAAAAAGAGACATATACCGCTTGGATTACAGAGCTGACAAATGGTCAAGGCCGCATCACTGAGGAAGAAATGCTTTATTTGGAAGAGGAATTCTCCTGATGTACTCCTGCATATTTTTCCTTTTTTATGCTGTAATATAATTGAAAAGAAATATTTATTTTACGAAATTATTAAATCATTGTAAAATTAGGTGTAATATATGACGAAATATAAACTGCAGGATTCGAAAAATAGCGATATATGTCTGATGTTCGTTATTTAAAAGGAGAAGAAAAAGATGTCTACTACTAGGCGTGTTTATAAAATTAAAAAAACAAAGAAAAAAAGGCGAAAGAGGCTTTGGTTATTGCTTGTTCCCCTGCTGGTACTTGGTCTGGGGGCTTCTACGTATGCTGCAACCCTGTATATGAAAGCCCAGAATGTATTCAATGATTCCTATGACCCTGTCGAAGCTTCAGCAAAGCGAAATGCAGCAATCGACCCGCTCGAAGATAATTTCTCGATCCTTTTCATAGGAATCGATGATAGCAAGGACCGTGACTTAAAAGGAAATTCCCGGTCTGATGCTTTAATGCTGGCCACATTCAATAAAGATCAAAAGTCTATAAAACTATTAAGCATTCCGCGTGATTCATATGTGTACGTGCCAGCCAAAGGCGTAACAACGAAAATCAACGCGGCCCATGCAGCCGGCGGACCTAAAGCGACGATGGACACCGTCGAGGAGTTACTCGATGTCCCTGTCGATTATTATGTTCGCATGAACTTCAATGCTTTCATCGATGTCGTAGATTCATTGGATGGCATCGAAGTCGACGTCCCTTATGAAATGTATGAAATCGATTCACATGACAAAAAGAATGCCATCCACCTCGAAGAAGGATTACAGACCGTTGATGGTGAAGAAGCATTAGCATTTGCACGGACACGTAAAAAGGACAGTGATATCCAACGCGGCGAGCGTCAGCAGGAAGTCCTGAAAGCCATCATTGCCAAAGCAACCTCTGCTGGATCACTAACGAAATATACAGACGTAATGGAAGCTGTCGGCGATAATATGACAACGAACCTTAAATTCTCGCAAATGAGAGGTTTCATAAAATATGTGACTACCGATAAAGGAATCAATCTTGAAACCATCAAACTTGAAGGTCAGGATTCCACCATTAACGGAACCTATTATTATCAGCTGAACGATACATCATTAGCGAACACCAAGCTGTTGCTTCAATCCCACTTGAACTTGGGACCAGCTGAAGGCAATCAAACGGAAGCAGTACAATCACAAATACAAGAATAAAGCGAACCCCCCACTCGTCTTGAGCGGGGGGTTTTTGATGCATTATATGAAATCACAAAGAATAACCTAAAAAGATCAAGCCCGTATACAAAAAAGCCACCAACCGTTACTTCAAACGACTGGTGGCTTTCCGATAAAACTAGCGAATCTAGTAATCTATTCCAAAATGATCATGGCTTATTTTTAAAGTTGAGCATCTTGAGCAACGGCTGGTAGTTTGAATTGACCAAACCAATTTTCTCCACGAAAATCTCTATGATCAGCAGAAGTCCCGTTACAAGGATCAAAGCCCCCCACATCGTTGCAAATGAAAAGATTATGGCCGCTAAACCAAAGCAAGCAGCTAAAGCATAAATGAGCAAGACAGTCTGCTTATGGGTGAATCCCAAGTTTATCAAGCAGTGATGTAAATGTGATTTATCAGCAGCCGAAATCGGCTGTTTATTGACGACCCTGCGGATAATCGCGAAAAATGTATCCGAAATGGGAACACCCAAAATGATGATCGGTACGATCAATGAAATCATCGTTACGTTTTTAAACCCTAGCAGGGACAGAACGGCAATGATGTAACCTAAGAATAATGCGCCTGTATCTCCCATGAAAATCTTTGCCGGATGAAAGTTATATTTCAAAAAGCCAAGGGTGCTTCCAATCACGATCAATGCGACCATGGCAACAAATAGGTCCCCTTTAATGAGGGCCATGGTTGCAATTGTCACCAATGCGATCGTTGAGACACCGCCTGCAAGGCCATCCAGTCCATCTATCAGGTTGATTGCATTAATGATGCTGACAATCCACAAAATGGTGATCGGTATACTAAAAACACCAAATTCTAGTGTATCCGTAAAGAACGGCAAATTGATGAATTCCACTTCAAGACCGCCCCATAATACGATAATGAGGGCAGCCAAAACCTGGCCCAGGAATTTGGGTGCAGCTTTTAATTCAAAAATATCATCAGCCATCCCGATCAAAATGATGACAAGGGCTCCCACAAGAAGGGGCAGCTGCTCCCCAAAATCATCCATAAAAAGCAAGTAGGTAATGAAAAAACTCAAAAATATAGCTAAACCGCCCATGCGCGGCATAATTTTACTATGCACTTTTCGCTCATTCGGTTTATCGGTAGCTCCTAATTTAAAGGCCAGCTTTCCGACAAAAGGAGTCAAAAAAATGGATAATAAAAAGGCTACCAACAAGGCCCCTATTAACATCAAGAACCACCTCAATTCAACTAAAAATCTAATACCCGTTACGCTCTATAAGAAAACCTATATATAAATGCTTATTTTAATTTTTCATCCTCAAATAAACATTATATACGTTATTGGCTAAAGTTTCTATAGAAAAGTTGTTTTTTGCAAATTTTTGTAAATCCGACCCTATCTTTGTCAAGTCCCCTGACTTTTTTAATTCCAAAGCATTGCAGATGGCCAGTTTCAGCTGTTCGACATTGCCGATATCCGTTATCCAGCCCTTGCTCCGATCGGGAATCAATTCCTGTACACCTCCGACATCACTGGTGATTGCCGGAAGACCGGATCTTGCTCCTTCAAGTAAAACGAGTGGGAAACTTTCGCTTAAGGAAGTCAATAATGTGATGTCCCCCAACGGGTAGATTCGATCTAAATCTTCACGATACCCTAAAAAGTGCACGTTATCGGATAATCCCTTTTCCGAGACCATCTCCTCCAGAGCGGATCTCCTGCTCCCGTCCCCTGCAAGGATCAGCTTCACATGGGGGAATTCCGATACCACTTCACTTAGGGCCGCTAAAGCAAATTCATGACCCTTCACCGGTTCAAGCCTTGCAGGCATGATGATGATGAAATCATCTTTCCCGAACCCGAAATCTTCTCTATGAAACGGGAAAGGCAGTTCCTTTTCAAAGTCAATCCCGTTCAGGATCTTCGTTATTTTGGCCGAATGGATTCCTTGGTCAATCAAGTCCTGCTTAAAGCGGTCGGAAACCGCCAGTATATGATCGGCATATTGAAATGACCTTACATGAAGGCCCGTAAACAACTTTCCTTTTACGCCCTGCCCTAAAAAATCATGATGAGGCGAACTGTGAACAGTAAGGAGCCATGGGCATTTAATGAGGCGCTTTATAAAAGCACCATATATATTCGCCCGCGGACCATGTGTATGGATGATGTCTATATTATTTAGACGGATAAAATCCCTTAAAGGTTTCAAAATTGAAAGGTCATATTTGGAATGTTGCTTGAAAAGTTCAGTTTGTATCCCGGAGGACATGGCCCGCCGGTATAGTTCACCCTTTTCAAATACACCAAGCAAACACTCCTCTTTATTCAATTGGTTCAGTAAGGACATAATATGAAACATACCGCCGCCGGTTTCATTACCAGCGTTTAAGTGCAAGATCCTCATCCAGTCCACTCCTTATGTTCAGGAACGCTGCACCGTTTTCCTTAACCGCCGAACCTTTAATACGAATCTTGGCAGCGCAAGCATCCGTTTCCACCGTGAAGGTTGCTGGATCAGTCGGTACAACCATTCAAGACGCATTTTTTGCCAGAAAACCGGGGCGCGGTTCACCTTTCCCGCAAGGACATCAAAGCTTCCCCCTACCCCCATGAATAACCCTTTATTGAATAACGCATAGTGTCTGGAAACCCATTTCTCCTGCCTAGGGAACCCTAATGCAGTCAATATGATGTCAGGTTCAAGTTCAGCTATCGACTTCGGCAGGGTATCATCCTTGATATCAATGTAACCATGGTTGTATCCCACCAACTCGAGACCCGGATATAATTCTTTCACTTTCAGGGCCGCTGCCTCAATCACGCTTTCCTCCGCTCCAAGCAGATATACCTTCAACGCTTTTTCATCAGCGACCCGAAATAATTCATTCATCAAGTCGAATCCTGTAATCCGCTCTTGTAAAGGTTGATTTAGCCATTTAGAGGCCATAATAATACCAACGCCATCCGGTGTGATGTAATCAGCCGATATAATGATGTCTTTATAATCCTGATGTTCATTTGCATACTCGACTATTTCTGGATTTGCCGTAACGACAAACGTTTTTTCCTGATTCATCAATCTCGGATAAATCATTCCATTCATGAACTCATCCATATTGCTATCAATGAATGGAATGGTAAGTATCTCAACAAACTTCTCTGTCATTTCACTTCAGCCTTTCATATGTACTATACATCTAAAGGGTGGGGTATTATTCAAGAAATTTTTTCATACACATCATAGAACATGATTTTTGATTCAAAGGTGGTTAATCATTTGAAGTTTATAGAAAAACAATCGTTACCCATTCTATTTCTGTGCCTGCTCATCCCATCGGCAGTGCCTCACCCTATCGCCGGTTATATGGCTACGGCGTTGATGCTCGTTTTTATCGGTATAAATAAAAAAAACCTGTTACTAATTCTATTCATTTATTTCCCTGCCCGTCCCATATTGATGGAACTGAATAGCGGCTTAACTTATACAGGTGACCTGATCATCCTCACCTTATTCATTTCTTTGTTTATTGAAAAATCCAAAAAGAAAGAATGGCCATTTTCGAAATATCACTTTACTGCGCCATTTTGGTTGTTTTGTTTAATTGGTGCCGGTGCTGCACTCATAAACGGGGTGGCAATCCTCCCCATCTTGTTTGAACTCCGTGCATTGCTTATTACATTCTTGCTTCTTTACATTATCGGTGAATTAAATCTAGAAAGAAAGGATATCTTTCGCTTTTTGAAGGTAATCCTAATATTTACTATCTTACTTTGCCTGCATGGCATAGTGGAGAAAATCTTTTCACGTACGATCCTGCTTCCCCGCGCATGGGAATTGTGGAATCTTTCTCCAACAAACCGCATGAGGATTTATGGAGCACCAGCCAATCCTAATGTATTTGCTTTATTCTTAAGCATCCAGTTATTCCTTGGTTTCTTTTTATTTCAGTCGCTGAAAAAATACAAATGGATCGTCTTTCTGGCAGCCATCCTGATTTCCGGAACGTTATTGCTTACCTATTCGCGGGGCACGATGATTGCATTCGGGTTCGCTGCGCTTGTCTTTATAATCTGGACTAGAAATAAACCATTTCTCAAATATGCTGTAGGAGCATTTTGTCTTGGCCTGCTTCTTATTTATTACCCAGTTTTATTTGCATCAAGTAAAGTGGAGGTATCCGCATCGATTCCCATGGAAAATGTGGTAATCGGCAGCACCCCCTCTTCCGAACACGAACATGCCCTCTCCAATCGCTTTTCAGGAATGTTCTCTGATAAGACCCTGCACCAAAGTACGGAATGGGGCCGGTTATATGTCCTGATCAAGGGAATTGAAATTTTCAAAGATCACCCGATAATCGGTACCGGGCTGGCCACCTTCGGGGATTCTGCCACACTTTCCTTTTCCTCACCAATCTATAAGGAATACCAAATTGGTGAAAGGATGTATACCGATAATCAATATATCCAGATTCTGGTCCAAACTGGTGCGCTCGGCTTACTTGCGGTTCTTACATTCATCCTTTTCACCTGCCGGAAAATCCTGAAATCGGGAAAAGGCACATTTGCGGCGTTCACCATCTGCCTGATGTTGGCCGCACTATTAGCAGGACTTTTCTACAATATTCTCGAAGATAAAACGTTTACGCTGATATTTTATAGTTGTTTGGGATTCTGTTTACAGAAGGACAACATTTTAAAGGATTGAAAATATGCCTACTCTTTCAAATGTCATTAAATCGGTCGGGCTCGTCACCATTATTGCAGCCATTGGAAAAGTCCTCGGATTCGGGCGGGAATCGATCATAGCCGCCTATTTCGGGGCATCATCCATGGCGGATGTTTTTTTCGTGGCAAGCCTCATACCAACCATTCTATTTACGGCTCTCGGCAGCGGTCTTCAGGCCGGCGTTATTCCTATTTACTTGGAAAAGAAAGCGGATAACCCAAAGAAAGCTGATGAATTTATCAGTGTTTTAGGTTCTTTCTTCATGCTTGTTGCCGGAGTCCTGACCATTGCCTGCATGATTTTCATAAAGCCGCTCGTCATGATGACAGCTCCGGGTTTCTCCGATTCAGAGCTTGCCCTGACGGAATCACTGACCCGGATCATGCTGCCCAGTTTACTATTTTTCACGCTTTCATACATGGCAACGGGAGTCCTGAATGCGAATAAGCGCTTTATTCTGCCGTCACTCACTTCAACTGCACAAAACACGGTCATTATAGCAGCCACCGTATTGTTCGCTGCTCCCTTTGGGATTGAAGGACTGGCTTGGGGGTTTGTGTTCGGTGCAGCAAGCCAGTTCCTCATTCAATACCCATCATTGAAGAAATACGGAATCCGTCCCATCGTCTCTTTCTTGCCTCATAAAAGGCAGATCGCACAAACACTGTTCACCTTTTATCCAATCATTATCGCCGCTTTGGCGATCCAGTTGAATAGTGTCGTCGATCGGATTATTGCGACTTCGCTCGAAACCGGAAGCGTATCGGCCCTGAACTATGCGAATCGCCTGCTATGGCTGCCATTGAGCATTGTCCTCACGCCGCTGATTACCGTATTGTACCCTTCAATCGTCGAGCGCGCGCTTATAGGCTATCAATCTTTCCTTAATTTGACCTTAAAAGGGTTGAAATCACTGTTATTTTTAGCGATTCCGTTCATGGTCGTCATGTTAATCAGCGGAAACAGCTTAATCACTCTGGCTTTCCAACGCGGGGCTTTCGATGCTACAGCAACTGACATGACTTATAGGGCATTCTTGTTTTATTCAGCTTGCCTCCCGTTCTTTGCACTGAGGGATTATTTGATGAACGCCTTTTATGCCTTGAAGAAAACGAAAGTGGCCATGTATTCCTGCTTGATTGCCGTTATGCTTAACGTGCTGCTCAGCTGGGTTCTATCACGTTATCTCGGCGTCGGTGGAATTGCTTTAGCATCGGGGATTTCCATGCTCCTGCAATCTCTCTACCTTTTCGGCTACCTGTGGCTGAAGACAGGAAGAACGGACAAGACCGCTTTCAGGGATGTTTTTCAGGAAATCGGCAAGCTTACCATCATCGGAGCCATCATTTACGGAATCGCTCTCTGGATCCATCCGCTCACCCTTTCGTTACCCATCGTCATCGAATTGGTGATCATCTCGCTGCTGGTATTCGGATTATATCTCGCACTATCCATTCTTTTTAAAGTAAGCAGCCTGCAAGGGATGAAAAGGATCAGATCATCACAGTAATACATTAGAAGAAGGAGTGCCATTATGAACATTTTAATCACAACGATTTTCAACTACCCTCATGAAGGAGGGCTATCGAGCCATATCACTACGTTAAAAAAAGGTTTAATGTCACGGGGCCATATTGTGGACGTATTATCTTTCTCTCAGTTACCACCTTTCAAGAGGAAGATGCTCGCCCAGGCTCCAGGATTTTTATTAAATAAAGTAAAACAGGGGAGCGGCCAGCTTTTCAATGATCGGCAACGTCAAAAATTATTGGCTTCATCCATTAATGCCTTGAAAAAGAATTATGATGTCATCAATGCCCAAGACATTTTCGCAACGCTTGCCTCCATCGAATCCGGGATACCAACGGTGCAAACCGTCCATGGGTATTATTCATTCGAGGCAGTCAGCAGGGGCGCCCTTCTTCCGGACAGTGAAGAAGATTTGATCATTCGCGAGCTAGAAAGAAAAGCATATCAGTCCGCTGCAAAAGTTGTGACGGTCGATCAAAGGATCAAAGACTATATAAATCATTTGGCGCATATAGAGGCGGATACGATCAAGAACTTCATTGACGTGACTGCTTTTAAACCGGAGATGGCCAAGCGGGAGCAAACTCGCCGGGACTTTCAAATACCGCTACATAAAAAGATGCTTTTCGTTCCGAGAAGAATGACGGAAAAGAACGGTGTCATCTACCCGCTCCTCGCTTTGCCGGAGGTGCTGGAAAACCATCCTGAAACGGTTTTGGTCTATGCAGGTACAGGGGAACAGCGAAGCCGGCTTGAGGAAACCGCAGCCAGTCTCAATATATCCGCTTCCGTACTTTTCCTGGGTTCTGTGCCGTTCGAGAAAATGCATAACCTCTATGAAGCATCTGACATCGTACTCATCCCTAGCGTTCATTCCCACGGGGTGGAAGAAGCGACTTCCATTTCCGCTTTAGAAGCGATGAGTTGCCGCTCACCCGTCATTGCAAGCGCAATCGGAGGTTTAAAGGAGATTCTCATTGATGGCGAAGATGGCCTTTTAGTAGAGGAAAAAAATAAAGGAGCACTTGCACAAGCCATCTCCCTTTTGCTTAAAGACCCTGAATATGCAGCAAAGTTAGCTTCGAAAGCAAGGTATAAAATGGAAAGCGAATACTCCCACCTTTCAGCAGCTGAGCGGTTTGAGAAAGCTTATGTTGAAGTGCTTAACTAAAAAAAAGCAGACCCGGAGCCCGGGTCTGCTTTTCACTTTCATACCAGTGCGGAACTACGCCTTTTCATTTGCTCTTCACGGTATTTTTTCTGTTCTTGTTTAGACATGGCGTTATATTCTTTTAAGAATGCCTCGTATTGCGGCATTACTTCATTCATGGCACCGTATGCCTTTAGCTCTCCATATTCAAGCCATAAAGCCTTTTGGCAAAATTTCTTCATCTGTCCGATTGAATGGCTGACAAAGAACATCGTTTTGCCCTTTTCCTTAAATTCGTTCATTTTCTCTAAACACTTCTCGGCAAAGTTTTTATCCCCGACTGATAAGGCTTCATCAATAATCAGGATATCTGGATCGATATGCACGGAAATGGAAAAACCAAGCCTGGACTTCATGCCGCTTGAGTATGATTTCACCGGTTGGTCAATGAACTTACCCAGTTCAGAAAACTCAATGATTTCAGGTTCAAGTTCTTTGATGCGATTTTTATCGAATCCGAGCATCAGCATTTTCAGTTCGATGTTTTCCCTGCCCGTCAACTGATTATTCAGGCCCGAAGAAACGGCAATCAAGGCCGTTTTCCCATTAGTTTGGACATTTCCGTCCGTAGGCGGGACAATGCCTGCAATAATATTGGACAATGTGGATTTACCTGATCCATTGACCCCGACAAATCCTATTACATCGCCCTTTTCTGCTTCAAAACTAACATTCCTCAGTGCGAAGTACTCTTCACCATAGCTTTTAGGCAAAAGGAGATCCAATAATTTTTCCGAGTTTTTATTATATAATTTATATTTCTTCGTTATATCTTTGACTATTACCGATTTTTCCAAATTTTCTCACTTCCAGTTTACTTAAAGTCAACAAAGCGATCTCTGAACCTGACATGCAGCGTGGAACCTATCATAAACAAGATGATAACGACTGCCCAGAAATAAAGCGTATACTCCCAATGCACTATCAGATACCATGATTCCCCCAACAACGAAGCTCGATACCCTTCCACAATATAATATAGTGGATTCAGCTTCATGATGTTGACTATGGTAGGATGTTCCTTAGCATCCATCACCCAAAGGATTGGTGTTAAATAAAACATGACTTTCATTAAGGACACGATGATATTATGAACGTCACGAATGATGGTTGATAATGTTGAAGTGATTAAACCCAATGAAAATAACAGCAAGACCGTCGCTGCAACATAATACGGCAGTTGCAAGATGAAGAGTGTAGGGAGGTAACCTGTAAACCCTAATAGGATGATGATGACTCCCAGCAGCATGAGATGCTGATACAACTTAGCAAAGATGACATACGATGGAATCACACTCATCGGAAAGCTCATCTTGGACACCATATTCATTCGGGAATAGACGGATTTTGACGTTTGGGTTATGGCCGGGTTCACAAAGAACCAGACAACGATCCCCGCCATCAGCCATGGAAGGAAATCATCCCCGCGATTTAAGATGATAAATCCAAATACAAACCAATAAATCGCAATCTGTATCATCGGATTGATGATTTCCCATAGGACTCCCAGGTAGTTACTGCTGTTGGCACTTTTCACCTCATAAACAGATAAACGCCTTACCAAATAAAAATGTTTGATTTGTTCTTTTAAAACGGTCAAAGCTGAACTCATAAATTACACAGACCTTCCTAAAAACACTTTTTCTACGACACGGCGTGAAGCCTGGCCATCCTCGAGTGCACAAAACCGCTCGTGAAAATGATTGATATCAGTGGTATTTTCATATTTCATCGTCTTGATACTATCAATGACCGCATCAGATGTTTCGACTAACAAACCTGGTGCATTCTTTTCGAAATCAAAGTAAAATCCGCGAAGCTTGTCCCTGTAATTTTCAATATCATATACATAGAAAAGCATCGGACGCTGTAAATTTGCGTAATCAAAGAATACGGATGAATAATCGGTTATCAATAAATCCGAAATAAGATACAAATGACTAATATCTTCGTAACTGGATAAATCATAGGCGAATCCTTCACACGCCGATAAATCCAAGTTCTCAGAAACCAAATAATGAAGACGGAGCAAAATGACATACTCCTCCCCCAATTCCCGTTTCATTCGATCCAGATCCAGTTTTATTTCGAACTTATATTTTCCCTTGCTATAAAACTCATCATCCCTCCAAGTCGGGGCATATAAAACGATCTTTTTCTCTATTGGTATACCCAACTTCTGTTTCAATGAGTCGATTGTATCACGATTATTCCCGTTGTAAAGGATATCATTACGTGGATAACCGGTTTCCAGAATTTTAGAGGCATCGACATTGAAGGCCCAGGCAAAGATTTCACTTGAATAAGCGTTCGGTGAAATTAAGTAATCCCATTTACTTGATTCGGCATGGAAATTTTCTTTATATTTATCCGTCGTCGTCCCAGGCATATGAACCTCATTCATATCCGCCGCAAGTTTCTTTAGTGGAGTACCATGCCACGTTTGCAAATAGATCGTGTGCTTCGGCTTCGGAATCCAAAGCGGGAGCCTGCTGTTCGTCACCCAATAACGGGCCCTTGTCATTTTGAGCAGCCAACTTAATGAAAAACGATCGAGATATGGAATGCCTGCCTCTTTGAAAAGAGCTGCATATCTTTTATCCACGCTCCAATACATTTTATATTCAGGATGGTTACTCTGCAAGTATTCATAAATCGCCCTGGGATTACAGCTATACTGCTTGCCCAAAAAGCTTTCAAAAATGACAAGCTTTTGATCTGCAGGCAACACTTTACCTGCAACGGCGAAAGCCATTTTATAGGCGCTCGTTAACATAGCTTTCCCTTTCGTCACTATTGATGCCATATGCTCCCCTTTCAAAAAAAGAACCGACTGTTAAACAGCCGGTATATTCATGATCACATTGAAAGCCATTCTAAACAGTAGTATTGCTCTTCACAAACACTTGCTCTACAACGCGTTTAGAGGATTCCCCGCATTCTAAGTAGCAAAACTTTTGATAAAACTCCTCAAATCGTCCACTCAACTTGAAATTGCTTCTTTCGATATTCCTGACCTCTTCAATAAGTTCTTCTGTGGTCTTTGTCAAAAGACCAGGTGCTTTCTCTTCAAAGTCAAAATAGAAGCCCCTTAAGTTATCACGGTAATCTTCTATATCATACGTAAAGAAAATCATAGGTCTTCTTAAGTTCGCATAATCGAAGAAGACGGAGGAATAGTCCGTCACTAGTAAATCAGATATCAAATATAGTTCGCGAATGTCCTCTAAATGAGAGAAATCATAGGCGAAGCCTTCATATTCCGAAAGGTCCATGTTCTGGGCCACTAAATAATGCATACGCATAATGACAATATAGGAATCGCCAAGCTCTTCCTGCATCCGCGCTAAATCCAGCTCCAAATTAAACTTATATTTCCCTTTCCTGAAAAATTGATTATCTCTCCAGGTTGGGGCATATAAAATAAGTTTCTTATCAAGAGGAAGATTGAATTTTCTTTTAAGCTCATTAATCGTTTCTTCATTATTGGAGTTATGCAAGAAATCGTTACGTGGGTAACCTGATTCAATCATCTTCCGGTCGAACTGGAATGCCCTTTGGAAAATCTCTGTGGAATACGCGTTAGGAGAAACTAAGTAATCCCAGTTACTCGCTTCCCTCAGGAAGTTCGCTTTATATTTATCCGTATTGGTCCCAGGCATATGAACTTCATCCATATCCATCGCAAGACGCTTAAGGGGAGTTCCATGCCAAGTTTGAATATATATCGTGTGTTTAGGCTTTGGAATCCACAACGGGAACCGGACATTGTTAACCCAGTACTTTGCCCTCGTCATGATCAATAACCATCGGATGGAAAAACGTCTGACATACTCTACATCCTTTTGAGCAAAATACTTCATTGAAGCACGGTCGACGCTCCACACCAGTTTATAGTCTGGGTTATTCACTTTCATGTATTCATATATGGCCCTAGGACTGTCGCTATATTGCTTTCCATGATAGCTTTCGAATACCACTAATTTTTTATTGGCTGGAATAAGCAAGCTTACTACTGCAAAAGCTGATTTATACCATTTTCTAAGCCTCTTGCTTCTTCGGATTTTCACCCAGTTACTTTTTGCCTTTTTGAGGACCTGTGTTTTAAAGTTATATTTAGATGCAGATAAAGAAAGGTACTTGGATAATTTTGTAGCTTTTATTTTTATTTGTATTTTTTTATCCTGCAATTTAATAATTCGGTTTGCAGGCATATTCTTTAGATTGCTGCATTTCATGCGAACGCTTCTTAGCTCTTCCATTTCGCCATTCTTTTGATAGTGAAGAACTGTGTAAAACATGAAATACTTAGGTTGTTCACCATTGATTTCAGTTCTGAGGTCGACCTCACCTTGAAAACCGATATCTTCATGAAGCTTGACTCCAGGAAATTTTTCCGCGAGATCCATACGGTTGATACCAGTTAACGGTATTATGACTTCTTCTTCATTTAAATTATTCCTGACGAGCAATTCAACTTTTTCAAATTTCAAATCTTCAAATTGAAATAATGGTGGGTAATTAAAATGACCATTAAAATGAAGAGTTCCATCCTTTCGAAGCTCAATATCTTCAAAAAAGGAAAACATCTTATAATCGTTTGCAAAAAAAGAAAGATTTCCTTTTTTGGTCGCGAAAGGATAAAACATTTTCTTGCGATCTTCATCCAGCATGGAAAAGAAGTTCAACTGGCGATCATTACTTTTGATCCGTGTCATTACAGGTGCATCTTCCATTTGGCGAAGGATTTGCAAATCCCACATTTCACCATCAACAAGACGATCTTGCATCGCTTGATATGGCATCTTCACTTCGAATAAAAAATAATCATCAGTTTGATTTTTAGCGTGAAAATCCAAATGGATTATATCATCAATATTATATCTATTCGTTAATATAAAAGAGTGATTTTGTATTCTCTCAAGAAAACTCTTTTTTATAGCTATTTCTATATAATAAACTTCATCACTAAGACGGACATTCATTGTTTTTCTATTCTTATAAATATAGTTCTCCATTTTGAAGAAAATCCCCTCTCGACAGCATGCGTATCTTATGCTTCAAATAAGAATATTATAGGATTACAAACATCTAATTTCAAACTTACTTTTACCAAATATCATTTATTTTATAATAATGAAGCAATTTTTTTCTTTAATTTCCCAATAATCAAAATAATTTTCATTTTTAATATTAAGAAACCTAAGCAATTCTAGCAAAAAAATTGTATCCGGTCTATTACCTTGCCATTTTTAACATAAATGAAATATACCTTTCACTGATTTAGTTATGTGTTATACTAAAAATCTGATTATCATCATTTCAATATAACTTTAGTTATTATTCTTGATAAACAACCAATTAAATAATAGAATTGATTCCAAATTACGAATAACTTTATCTTTATAATCTAACAGGATTGTAAAATTTTTGTGGTTCAATTGTAAATTTTATTTGTTATAATTAGATAGACAAGACATCTAAGCTTTATCATTTATAAATAACGAAGTCTTTTTTTGCGACCATCAAGATTAAAAATATATATACATTTGTACAGGAGGAATAAAAATGAAAAAAGTAATCACTTACGGAACCTTTGATTTGCTTCATTGGGGTCATATCAATCTATTAAAACGCGCTAAAGATTTAGGGGATTACCTGATTGTTGCCATTTCTACGGATGAATTCAATGCTTTAAAAGATAAAAAAGCTTATCACAGCTTTGAAAACAGAAAAATGATCCTCGAATCAATTCGTTATGTGGATGAAGTCATACCTGAAGACAATTGGGAACAAAAGAAGGAAGACATCATTCGTGAAGGTGTGGATATCTTTGTAATGGGTGATGACTGGAAAGGCCAATTCGATGAATTATCCGAAGTTTGTGAAGTGGTCTACCTTCCAAGGACAATCGGCATTTCGACTTCCCAAATTAAAGATGACCTTCTACAAGTTACTAATGGCTAAAGAATTCGCGATAGGGATTTATCTTTTTTGTTTCAAAGTTTTATTCTCTATCTTTAAACTTTTCCCTTTACATGACAAAACGACCTTTGTCACATCATTCGGGGACAATTGCCAATATATCGCAGATGAAATGGACAAGCAGGACATTTACGTTCAAAAGGTATTTTTAATGAAATCAAGCAGTTCTATACAAGTTAAGGACGATGGGGAAACCATCGTCCTTCCGTTTGAGTCAAAAAATATCAGTGCCATGATCCGATCGATTTATCATCTGGCTACATCAAAATGGATCATCATCGATAATTATTTCGGCTTTCTTTCAGCCATTTCATTCAAAAAGCAAGTGACATGCGTGCAAGTGTGGCATGCGGCCGGTGCCGTAAAGCAATTCGGAGCAAAAGACCCTTCCATTAAAAACCGTTCAGCCGGTGCAAGGAAAAGATTTTTTGAGGTATATGATAAATTCGATTATGTTACGGCAGGTTCAGAGAGAATGGCCGAGATTTATCAAGAAAGTTTCCAACTGCCGGCATCCCATATCCTAAGGACCGGGATACCTCGGACGGATTTCTTTTTTAATGATGAATCAAAAAGGACTGCCCGTAATGCTTTGCTGGCCAAGTATCCAGAACTTGAGCATAAGAAAATCTTGTTATATGCCCCTACATTTCGTAATTACGGCTTGAACACCGGAGAGATTGCTCTTGATTTGGAATTGCTCTTCAAGGAACTTAAGGGCGAAAATTATGCGTTATTACTAAGGCTGCATCCAGCTGTAAAAGCAGAGCATGATTTACAAGATAAATTCCCAGGATTCATTTACCCTGTCAATAGTGAATTTCACGTTAATCAGCTGCTGATCAGTACGGATCTTTTAATAACCGATTACTCATCGATTCCATTTGAATTCTCTTTTTTGGGAAGACCCATGATATTCTTTGCATATGACTTAGAAAAGTATGTCCAGGAACGGGGATTCTGGGAGGATTACTCATCTTCCATGCCCGGACCCGTGGTATCCTCCACAGAAGAGCTCTTAAGGAAAATCCGTACCGCCGATCATTCATTAATGAAGATCGCTTCCTTTAACCAAAAATGGAATGAATACTCCACAGGAAATTCAAGCAGGAATTTAGTTGATTTCCTTTTTAAATAAAACCGGGGCTTAACGAAAGTCCAAATAGAGTTTGGTATCGTAGCCATCCCTGTAGCTGGCTATCTCCAGCTACTCACGATGAAGATTTATAAAAATAGAAAAACAGGTGACGAAAAACGAAATGTTTTTCGTCACCTGTTTTATTTCAGGAACTATAAGTCAGCTCTATTTAGTCATTTATTATGCGTAAATGCCAAGCTTAGCTTTTTTATTTTTCACCGCCGTTTCGATTGTGTCAACCCATTTATCTGTATATTGCTGCTCATTGAATCGTTCTTTCATATCCTTAACCGCATTCTTACCCATATTCAAAGCCGCTTTTTTGTTTTCAAACATCCAAATCATCTTCTCGGAGAGTTGATCGATATTGCCATTCTCTACTATAAATCCAGTTTCTTCATTAAGAATAAGATCCCGTGGACCATAGTTAATATCGTAACTAATAATGGGCGAACCATTTGACAAACTTTCCAGAATGCCTAATGAAAAGCCTTCACTTTTACTTGTTACTACAGAGAACAAAGCTTTTTGATAAAGCTTATCCGGATTATTCGTATATCCTTTAAGGAAGACATGGTTTTGTAAGTCCAGTTCCTTAATCAATTTTCTTAAATTCGGTTCTTCATCACCTAAGCCCCATATCTCCAGTTTAGCTTTGGGTATACGGTCGACTACTTTTTTGAAGGCTTTTATTGAATGGTCGATTCTTTTTAAAGTGGAGAATCGACTAATGATGACAGCTAAGTTATCAGCTTTCTTAAAAGTGCTGAACCACCCGGATTCAGCAAAATCTTTCATATAATGAGGAATTACCCGAATATTATCTTTTTTCCCAAAGCGTTTTTCCAAATCAACCTTTTGGGATTCCGTTAATAGCAAAGCTACATCCAGTTCATCGATGGCTTCCAAAGTAGGAGCGATTTTGACACCAATTTCACCGTCCACATCATATGGCGGTTTAACATGATTGCTATGGAGTCTCCATATTTTAATTGCTTTTTCCAGTTTGACATTCATCATGACTGGATCGGATGTTCTGGCATCACAAACTAAAACAGGGTAATCATAGTCTTTTATGATGCTCTCCACCCATTGGGTTTTTAAATCCAACTCATTCGTATGAACGGATAGGAGCACACCATTTGAGTTGAAGTGGTTTACTCGGTTGGCTATTCCATTCTTAGGGTTGGACCATACGGACAAGTAAGCTTGTCCTTTGTCATCAAAATAGATCATTTGCCTTGGTTTATTCAATTCAAAATCCATGTAGGCTACTTTCCTTAGATAGCCGAATTCATCATACTCCTCACGTTTTGTACGATAACGTTGTTCATTAAAGTAATCAAGGAAACTAACTCTGTTTTCTTTATCATAATTTATATAGGTTGTATATAAACCATTCTCATATGCTCTATAAGCATTAAAACCGGCACGTTTGTCCAATACTGCCTTACACTCTTCAATCCGTTTAATGGTTTCATTTTCCTTCTGCTGTAACGTACTTCTATTTGTACGGCTTAACGATTCATACATATTCAAAAGCTTGATACGTTTGTCGATCTTACCCTGTTTAATTAGTTGTTGAATGATCGTATTATAACGGGGATTGAAGTTAAAGGTAAGGATGTAAGTTTCATAACCTAATTCTGCAAATAAGTTTGCTTGCAGAAGTGCGGCCTTTGTCATTCCACCCCGATTAATGTCCAATGAGTTTAATACGCAAAACATCGTCGCGCGACTTTCCATTTTAAAACCTCCTGAATTAATAACTATAGAATCATTGTTTGAATTAAATATGTTACTAAGTTTAATTAATATAATTTTTTAGTGAAGTTTAGGAATAGGTCCCCCTATGTTCGAATTCACTTAAATTTATGATGGCCACTGCGATAACTAACCCCTAATACTAAAAGAGCAGAACATTAGACCTAGCTATCCAAACAATAACAGATAAGGAACAGAAAAACATTTATAGAGTTTGGTTTTCTCATCCTTAACTGACTTTTCTGCCTCATTAAGTTGGATGTCTTTTTTAACAAGGGGCCATGTACAAGGCCTGGGAACGTTATTAACCTCGCAAGCGAAATTAATGAACAAAAAAATCGCTCTTTTACTAAAATGATGTTACCAACAAACCATTACGAAAGGCCGAGTTTTTTACCAGCAATTAATAGATTGCTACAGGAAATTATAACATGGGAACAAACTTCATTACCACTCTCCAATCAAGAGGAAAGAAAAACCATGAATAAATAGTTTTGGCTTTAGCCCATGATTCCACATGTGTCCCCAAAAACAAAACGTCGTTGCCGCTGTCGGCTATGGCTGTGAGGAAAACCATTTCTCCCCCTTAGAAGAAGAGTTTGAATCTTTAATTCCTTATAATACATGTTTAATGGAACAATAGCGAAGATACAAAGTCATACAAGTAACTGGGCATATGATGAACATAAGGAACTCAATACAACAACCCAATAACCGCAAGGTTATAATTAGACTTTATATTATATCCACGAGAGAATAGTTCTAATTGTTCATTAAAATGGAAATGTAAAAACGAAAAATCGATGTATGGAGTGTCTTTGGTCATGTCATGGGCAATCGTTCTTTTCTTCGCTCTCCACTTCGACGCTTAAAAAATTCCAAACGGAGTTTGGTACCGTAACCACGGCCCATAATCTACTGAAGTTAGCTGGCTTTCGTCACACTGAAGAATTGGAAAAATAGAAAACCAAATTTTTTTCTTCACCTGTTTTAATTCAGGAGCTTTTAAAGACAATGAAACTTAAAATGCACATTCTAAAAACAAAGATGCTTTTACAGAAAATGACAAATTAAAACGCAAAACTACCCAATGTGAAAAAAGACTCACAATATAGAAAATATTGTAGATTACAATACTCGAACGCCACCAATATAAACCAGTAAAATACTACTATTTTCCCCTTGTAACAAAAATGTAATATGTTCACACCCATTTATTTTGTTAGAATAGGGAAAAAGACATATTCGAGGTGGAAAACCGTGAAAAAAAGTGTTGTCGCATTTTCGACATTAGCCATTTTATCTTCTACTTTTGTTTCTCCTGCCCTTGCCGGTACATATACAGTCAAAAGCGGTGATAACCTAAGTAAAATCGCCCAGAAGCATAATACGACGGTAAAAGACTTAAAACAGCTTAATAACTTAAAATCAGACTTCTTGAGAATCAATCAAAAATTAATTACACCCAACTCCCAAACAACATCAAATGCTTCTTCTGTTTCCGTGAAAACAACTAAGAAAACCACATATACCATTGTTTCAGGTGATACCTTAACCAGGATAGCAAACAAGCATAACCTTACACTTGCTGAATTGATGAAAATGAATAACTTAAAATCCGATAGAATTTATGCAGGCGCCAAACTTATCGTATCCAAATCAACCACCAATACTACCATTGATTTACCCGGCAGCTCCAAACCATCCAATGGTACACAGACCCCAGCCAATTCGTCTACATACATTGTGGTAAAAGGTGATACTCTTTCCAAGATTTCCAGAAAAACAAACTTGACTGTAGCCCAGCTTAAATCAATCAACTCATTAAAGTCCGATCTAATCAGAGTGGGTCAAAAACTGAAATTAAGTACATCGGCAAGCACTGCCCCTGCAGATAAAAAAGATGGTGGAAAAGTGGAAGCGCCAAGTTCAGGAAACAAAGTGGCCAAGCTCGTTTCCGAAGCAAAGAAATTGATTGGCACACCTTATTCGTGGGCAGGTTCCTCCCCATCAGGATTCGATTGCAGCGGATTCATCTACTATACGTTCAAGAAGGCTGGGTATGATGTTCCAAGGCTTTCATCGTCCACCTACTATGATATGGGCAAAAAAGTTACTTCACCGAAAAGCGGCGATCTTATCTTCTTTGCAACGGGTTCCAATAAATCAGTCATAAGCCATATGGGAATTTACTTGGGCGGCGGGGAATTCATTCACGCCTCATCAAGTAAGGGAGTAACAATCAGTACTACTTCAAACTCTTATTTCAAAAGTAAAATCATCGGTTATAAAAGTTTATAAGATTTACTTGCCAGACTTTCTCTAAAAGTCTGGCAAATTCATGTAAAAGAATCATAACTTCTTTAACTCCGCTATACAATTTTGGAAAAAAATGAATGCTGTGCAAACGAAGGAATTCAGAATCCTTCGTTTTTTTGAATGAAAAAAGGTAAATATGCACTCTAACTACAAAAAGAAACTATTCTATTTTTGACAAAAAAAAGGTATAGTTAAAAATACCGACTAGGTACTTTTTCACACCTTCCATTTTGTGGGATGGTTAAGGGAGGAATATTAAATGAGATCCGAACATAAAAAAAAGAAAAAGAAACGCAAAGCGTTTAAAATAATCGGCTTCACCCTTCTTATCCTTATCATTGGCGCAGGTGTTTATGGCGCTTCAGTTTATCAATCATTAGCTGGTGCGATCAGCACTATGCAGGGTACAGCCCATAAAACGGATAAACGTGAAGAGGACATCAAGTTCAAAAGCCAAGATCCATTTTCATTACTAATTCTTGGTGTGGATGAAAGAAAAAATGACTCAGGTCGATCAGATACGATGATTGTCATGACCGTTAATCCTAAAAAAGAATCGATTGAGTTATTGAGTTTACCGAGAGATACGCGTACAGAGATCGTCGGTAAAGGTATAAATGATAAAATGAACCATGCCTATGCATATGGCGGAGTCGCCATGTCGATAAATACAGTGGAATCCTATTTGGATATTCCGATTGACTATTACGTCAAAATGAATATGGAAGGCTTTCAGGATATTGTGAATGCCGTTGGTGGTGTCACGGTCGATAATGATATGGACCTTGCCTATAAAGGATATACCTTCAACAAAGGCACAATCGACTTAAATGGTAAAGAGGCCTTGATTTATTCCCGAATCCGTAAAGAAGATCCCCGAGGGGATTATGGACGGCAAATGCGACAACGCCAAGTTATCCAAGCTGTCATGAAAAAAGGGGCAAGCCTATCAACACTTACCAATTATGGCGATATATTCGAAGCTTTAGGTAAAAACGTGGAAACCAATTTAAGTTTCAATGAAATGTTGAGCATTCAAAATAACTACAAATCATCCCTCAAAAATATTGAACAATATACACTTGAAGGTGACAATCAACGGGTGGATGGCGTTTGGTACAACATCGTTCCAGAAGATACAAAGCTTGAAGCCCAAAATCGTGTTAAAACACATTTAGGATTATAATGGAAGGAGGATGACTTTTATCAGTCATCCTCTTTTTTTACCTCTTTCTCAATTTTTTTAAAGTAATCGGAACGTATCACCTGATCACTCAGATCAATCTCCTTTTGATCTTCTGGTGAAAATTCTTCGACCTTGCCATTCCCATTTATTTTCATTTGAGAACCATAATCCCCTTTTAATATCAAAGCATCACCCTCTTCGCCATCCAGCATGCTCTCTCCAAAGTATGAAGAACTCTTTATATTGAACAAATCATATAGAGTGGGCAGAATATCGATTTGGCCCGCCACCTTATCAATCGTTCTCCCTTCCATATCCTCCTGATAAATGATCACGGGAATGGGCATATATTTTTCAATCCACTCTTCATCGCTAATTTTACTACCGTAATACGCTTCAACCTCGTGTTTATCTTTTAAGAATAGCCCATCATGATCTCCGTAAATGACAATCACGCTGTCTTTCAATTTCCCGTCATCCTTCAACTTCTTCACGAAATCCCCGATAGCTGAATCTGTATAATGAATGGCTTCGAAATATTTAGTCAGGTAATTATTTTCTTTTCCAACTTCAGGCTTCATTGTTATCTGTTCCTTCGGCAGTGAAAAAGGTACATGGCTGGTCAAAGTAACGAAAAAAGCGTAATAGGGGTTTTGTTTATCTTTTAAGAAATCATAGCTTTGATTAAAGAAACTGCGGTCTCCCAAGCCCATCGAAATCAACTCATCCTGCTTCATATCCTCTATGGAAAGATAGTCATCAAAACCTAGCGAGGGATATGCATGCTGCCTGTTCCAAAAGTCTTCTTCATCTCCGTGGAAAGCAAAACTTTGATAATCCGACTTCTTTAATTCCTTGGCAAGACCAGGAAAATCATTATATGGGAACCGAAAAAAGGTCGCACCTTGCTTTAAAGGAAATAGTCCGGTATTCACGATAAGCTCTCCATCAGATGAATTTCCAAATACCGTCTGCGGATATACATGCGGGAAATACAATCCCCCTTTCGCCAGTTCATTCATGAATGGCGTGACCTCCTGCCCGGCACTGGTTTGAAAGAGCGGGAACGCCTGTAAAGATTCCACCTGGATGATAATGAGATTCTTCCCCTCCAAGGACCCTGAATGGGCATTTTCCTTTCTTTTCTTTTTATTGAAGTAATCAGAAACGTCCTTCTTTTCTTCCGATGACAATTCATCCCTTCCCGAGTCAGTAAAATAGGCATACGCATCCAATGCGTGATGGCCGATAGGTCCCCAGTTTCGTAAGAATGTATTTGCCTCATAACGCCGGGTTATATCCACTTTATCGATAAAGATATTCTTGACCGGTTTTAATCCTGCTATCATCAGGAATATTACGGCCGGCACGAGTGCCATATGCTTGAGGGGGTATTTTTTCTTCACAAAAGATTCAGCAATTGGAATGCCTGCTAGAAGAAAGATTGCATCCTTCATTTCCATCATACTGAAAATACTTTCACCAAGCCCATTCAGATTGCTTTTTTGCATCCACATATAGGATGTTATAGGTGTTGAATAATAACGATAAAACCAGATGTCCCCAAGGAAAAACAACATGATTGAAAGAAGGAAAACTGAAAAAATGATGCCCTTTACAATTCCATTTGATATCCATTCCTTCAAATAAACAATAAAACCGGCAGCACCGATGATTATCGTAATTATTCCAATAGAAAGATCGTTACCCATCCTATCATTCGTATAAATGAAAAGTATGGCCACGATTGAGAATGACAATAATTCCAATAGCCTCTCCTTCAATCGTTGATTACTGTTATTCTTCATGCTCCTGCCACTTTCCTCTTCATTATTTCCAAGCCTTAGTTAGGCCTGATTGCGGAAGATTACTTATAAATATTACTTAGCGTTGCCATTTATGAGAAATTGCACACGGAAAATGGCATAAATATTTGGTGCTACTGACTTCCCTTATAAACAAAAAACCTTCATCACTAAAAGGATGAGGGCTTTTCTTTGGCACTCCGGCAAAAAAGCTGCGATTGCCGCTAGACTCTTGCGGTTGTTTTTCTACTTTCTCTTCCATTCAAAAGCAATCTTCCAACCTTCATCAGGAATCGATTCCGCCAAAATATCGCCTTCCTCGAACAAGAAACGCCATGGCATGCTTGAAAGTGCCGGTATCTCACCAAGCTCTGTGAGATCGAATGTCTTTTTCGCAAGGAGTTTTCCATCTCCATCAACTAACAGTAAATCCACGATATCAAACCTGATGGCTTTATCTATTGAATTTCGTAGAAAAGCCACTATGATGACATCATCTTCCACCCTAGTCAGCTTGATGCCGGATATTGAAATTTGGTTCGGTTTTAATGCAGACAACCTTTGATGGTGGAATTTATATACATATTCCTCTTGCTTGGAAATATCCCACCCCTTATGAAAAATCAGGACAGTACGAACGGTGTCATCCTGACCTGCTAACTTATTTACATCTGAAGCTACATTATCCCGTTTTCCAAATAAACTCATCGTTCCTCCCCCTCCAAAGAAGCTGCATCTTGCTGGTTACTTTTCATATATTCCATAAAACGGATGCTTATCTCCGCCTCAATTTTACTTAATAGAAGGTTGAATTGACTGAGAGCTGCTTTTTCAAACATCGCATATGGGTCCTGTTGACCATATCCGCTTAAATCAATGCCTTCCTTCAAACTGTTCATTTCATCTAAATGGTTCATCCAATTTGTATCGATGTGCTGCAGCATGAAAGCGCGCAACTGGTTTCCCCATTCTGCATCGTCTTGAAAGATCACCAGTCTCGATTCCAATTCACCTAAAGCCTCCAACACCCTTCCTTCCATTTGGCCTTCTATATCCTTCAAATCACTTTCCTGCCAACCTAACGACAGCAAAACAAGGGATAGCTCTTCAATAAAGGCAGAGGAATCAGGCTCCGCTATATGTTCACGGTCATATTTCACTGTGAGCCGAGTAATGTATTTTACGATGTATTCAAGTAAAATGACCGACATCCGTCCAGGCTCCATATCAAGAATCCGATCTCTCATGGCATAGATGATTTTGCTCTGCTCATTTATTGCATGTTCCAACTTCAATAAATGGTATCGGCTTGATTGATGCATCTGCTCTACCGTTTCCTGAACCATTTTAACGAATTTATCGGGTGCAGGGCCCAGAACCAACCCATTTTCATCCGTTTTGATTTTCTTGATATAACGTCCCATTTCTTCTTCATCATAGTAATTAAACAAATCATCTTCCAAAGAAATGATGAATTGTGTTGAACCAGGATCACCCTGCCGTCCGGAACGTCCTCTTAACTGCATATCGATCCGTCGGCTTTCGTGTCGCTCCGTCCCGATAATATGAAGTCCGCCCAATTCCTTGACATCATTCCCAAGTAATATATCCGTTCCTCTCCCTGCCATGTTGGTAGCCAGCATCACTTGTTTTTTTTGCCCGGCATTCGCAATGATCTCCGCTTCATCCTCTTCCGTCTTCGCATTAAGGATTTGATGTTTAATTTTCCGATTATCCAGTTGAACCGAAATTTTTTCAGATTGCTCAATGGAGGTCGTCCCGATCAGGATAGGTCTGCCTCCATCATGGATCCGTTTTACTTCCGTGACGATTTTGTTGATTTTGCTGGTTTCATTTTTATAAAGCAAATCATCCTCATCCACTCGAATATTAGGCTCATTAGTTGGAATTTCAATGACGGGGAGCTGATATATTTCCTGGAATTCAGACTTTGATGGCATGGCACTCCCTGTCATCCCAGACATTGAATGATATAATCGAAAATAATTTTGGACGGAAATCATAGCCTGTGTTTCATTCTCTTCGGAAATCCCCAATCCCTCTTTTGCCTCGATGGCTTGATGCAGCCCGTCACTGAAGCTTCGCCCTTCCATCACCCTGCCTGTGAATTTATCGATGATTGCAATCTTTCCATCGATGACAATGTAGTCTACATCCAATTTCATGATTGCCCGCGCTTTCAGCGCCTGTGTTACATTATGTAATAACTCTTGATGTTCCATTCCATACAAATTGTCGATGCCAAAGGCCTCTTCAATCTTGGAAGCACCTTGATCCGTGAGGAAGGCGGACCTTGACTCGATGGAAATCTCGTAATCATCCTTTTCTATAAATGCCTTCATGATTTGCGCCGTGATCCGGTGTAGCTCGGTTCCGTCGTTTGCCCTGCCCGCAATGATTAATGGTGTCCTCGCTTCATCAATCAAGATGCTGTCAACCTCATCGATAATGGCAAATTGGTGACCTCTTTGAACCTTGTCTTCCCTTCGGTAAACCAGATTATCTCGCAAATAATCAAAACCGAACTCCGTTGCCGTCCCATACGTGATATCTGCCGCATATGCTTCACGCTTCGCCGAAGATCCCATTTGGGAAATGTTAAAACCAACCGTCAATCCTAGAAATTCAAGAATTTGTCCCATTAACTCTTTATCACGTTTGGCCAAATATTCGTTTGCCGTTATTATATGGACACCATTACCTAACAGTGCATGTAAATAGCTAGGCAATGTAGAGACAAGCGTCTTCCCCTCGCCCGTATTCATTTGGGCAATGCCCCCTTCACTCAGGACAAAACCGCCTGCAAGCTGAACATCATGGTGCCTAAGATTCAATACTCGCTTGGAAGCCTCCCTCACGACCGCAAAAGCTTCAGCTTGTATCTCCAAAATATTGTCACCAGCATCCAAAATGCTTTTAAATCTATCCTTCATTCCGCTTAATTCCAGATCTGAATATTTTTCATATTTACCCTCTAGCCGATTCACTTCTTCTACCAACTTATAAATTCTCTTCAAGTCTTTAGAACCATCTTTGAAGAACTTTTTCATACTGGATAGCATAGGGTTTTTCTCTCCTATTATTTCAATTGACCTTTAGTGAAATTATATCAGTTATGTATTTACTGTTTATAAATTATCGCCTTCATATTGTAATTATATAGAAATTCTTTATTTTTTTGAAAGACAAATTATACAAAAACCGACTTGATGCGGCTAACCAGGCTAAAAAGCTTAGTTTATATCCTGAATTTCAGGGAGGGGTTTTTTTATCGATTTAAACAAATAATAGGAAGACTTTCACCATTGGAGGATTACAGATGAATAAGACATCCGGATACAAACTCGTACAGCCGCATCGCTTTGGATTATTCGTTCTTATAATTATCTTTATTTGCATGAGCTCCCCCATTCAAGCAGAAACAAGAAACACCCCCAAGAATGTCATATTGCTGATTGGCGACGGCATGGGGCTAGGAGCTATAGAAATTGCCCGGCAATTGGAATACGGAAAGACAGGTGTACTACATTTGGAAAAACTGGAGCATGTCGCCCTGATGCGCACCTATTCCGCCAATAATTACGTCACTGACTCGGCAGCAGGAGGGTCGGCGATTGCCACTGGTATAAAAACCAACAATGAATCAATCGGTGTCGATGCCTATGGTTCCGAGGTGGATAGTGTTTTGGATGCCTTTCAGAACAAGGGCAAAAAAGTCGGGATCATCTCAACTAATATGGTAGTCGATGCCACACCCGCTGCCTTTGGTGCAAGTGTGCCTAACCGCTGGACAGGTGGCGCAAATATCGCAAGGCAGCTCTTTGATAACCGGATTGACGTCATTCTCGGCGGTGGTGCCAGCTATTTCAAGGCGGATAAGCAGAATGGCGAGGATTTAATCGCCAAGTTTAAACAAGCTGGCTATGGGATTACGACGACTAAAGAAGAACTTAGTTCCATTAATAATCCGGCAAAACTTTTAGGATTATTTCACCCTACTTATATGAATTTCAAACTGGATAAAGAAGTATTACATTCCCAAGAGCCATCCCTCCCCGAAATGACATCCAAAGCTTTGGATATTTTATCCCCGGGTGATAAGGGATTCTTCTTGATGGCCGAAGGTGCGCGTATTGACCATATGGAGCATGCAGCTGACATCACTGGAATATGGAAAGAAACGATCGAATTTGATCAAACCGTGAAAGAGGTTGTAGATTGGGCAAAAAATCGTAATGATACGTTGATCGTTGTACTTGCAGACCATGAAACAATGGGGACCTCCGCTTCTGAAACAATGGATATCACGGCATTGAAAAAAATCAGGGTTTCATCTGAATATATGTCCAAACAGCTTACATTCGATAAAAATAATGAAATCAATCCAGAAAGTGTCGTTTCCACATTCAAGAAGTATGCACATATATCCCTTACGGATCAGGAAGTCGATCAATTCATCGATAACGTTAAAAAGAATAAAACGCTTGTCTATCCTAAGCATCAAATCGATTGGGAAATCGGTAGCACCATCGCCAGGCACCATAAGGCGGGCGTAGCCGATCGAAGCATACGGGCGGCCAGTTCCACAGGAGGGCACACTGCCAATATGATTCCCGTTTTCGCCTCGGGTCCAGGCAGTGAAGCCTTTGATGGAGTCATTGAAAACACCGATATCTCAAAAATCATCACAAAAGCCGCCGGAATTCCGTTCACACCCGGTCAGCATAAAACAAAAGAGGAATGAATGCATTCATTCCTCTTTTATCATTTTCATTTTGATTGAGGTCCGTTAATTCACGTTATGGCGAAGTTCAGGGGCATTACTCACGATTTTAGTGCATTTACTTGTGAATTTATGCCTTTTACTCGTGATTTTAGTGCATTTACTCGTGAGTTCCCGCCTTTTACTCGTGAATTTGGTGCATTTACTCGTGAGTTTCCACCTTTACTCGTGAGTTCCCGCCTTTTACTCGTGAATTTGGTGAAGAGCCTTGATGCCATAAAAAATAGAGCAAAAATAGACGCCATGATTGACGTCCTGCTCATTCATTTTTTTATATGTTTTTTTAATACATACCCAATTTGGTTTCCCTTTTTCACTTTGTACCACTCATCTTGTTGAGCCAAAATCGTTACTGATTGGTCCCTATATAGATTCCCAACCGTTTCAGAAGATGCATTTCTTTTTTCTTTAATATATATTTCCCTTGCTGTCACTATTCCCGTCGTCTTCCTAATCGAGATTTTCGTTGAAATGGTTTTCTGATTGTCACTCTTATCCTTAGCTGAGATTGTCACCGTAAATATCCCGCTGGACATATTTTGGAAATCCCATGTTGCGGATTGCCTGCCTTTACTGAACGGCCTTTCAGAAAGGATACCAACAACCTTACCTTTACTGTTCTTAATTTTCACTGTTACATTAGCGTTTTCATTAATTATATATGTTATGTTCGCTTTCTCGGTACTATAGTCACCCGATGTTTTGACATCGGTGATTTTCGGTGCCGACGTATCTTTACTGATCTTAATCGACATTGATGCCAAACCTACATTCCCGTTGCGGTCCATTGCTGATATTTCTGCTTCATATGTACCGTCACTCACCGCTTTTGTGTTCCAGATTGCTGAATGGGTTCCCTTTTTCTTTGTTTGGTCACGGACTGGAGAAGCTATAGATTTTCCTTTACCATCTGTAATCGTAAGTGTTACCACAGTATCTTCTTTTAGGGAGTATGTGATTCCAACCTCATCATTGACATGATCCGTTTGTGCTTTCATGCTTACTGATTTCGGTTCTGACTTAGCGACAAGATCCGTTTTTGTTCCAGCGCCTGGTCCATATTCCCTTTCTATAGTTGTGTCAGGATAATAAAACCCCAAAATATCTAGATAGGATTGTCCTGCTTCCGCTCTGTTTTTCGCCCCAAATTGACTTAGCCCGACACCATGCCCATATCCTGATCCTTTAATAGAAATTTTGGAGTGATCGGAGGATGAATGGTCAACCAGATAGCTTTTCATCACCTCTTGCCCCACCATGCCCCTGATTTTGGAAGCTGCTACATTTGTAAGCTTAACCGTTTGCAGCAAAAGCTTTCCCCGGTCATCAACGAGGTCCCTTACAAAGAAATTCAATTGGATGGAGCCTTTCGTTACGCGGCCTCCCGTTTTCTCATCTGAAAATGTTAACAAGGGAATCTCCGTTATTTTAATATCTTTCTGCGCATATCCATTATTCTTCAGCCAGGCCTTAAGCTTCGGCACAACCGTTTTATCTTTTTCCTCTACACTTGTCCACCATTCTTCCGGTTTAGATAAGTCCATTTTTGAAAGGTCGATTTGCTGCTTGTCCAGCGTTATCTCCCAACTGGTTTTCGGATCATAGAAATCTTCTTTTATAGATAAATATGCAAGGGGGGTTCCACTTGACCAAACATTTGAATTCGATTCGGTCATTCCTCCATTGCTTGAAGAAAAGAACGCTTCGATTATTTCGCCATCATGCTTGATTACCATGCCCTTCGTCTGTTCAATGGCAGAATTAGTTCGATAGTGACCGGCAGCCCCGCCATATACTTGGTAAGAAACCGTATCATCAATTATTGTGGATTGATGGCGAAGTGCATAGGTCCGGGCGGCAATCGCCTGTGCTTTTAAGGCTTCGGCATGCCATAGTGCAGGCATCTCCAGCGGGACGACGCCCTTTAGGTAATCTTCCATATAAACAGTATTGATTGGCCGCATGTAACCATCCTCCGCTGTAAATGAAAATGAGCCTTGATACGGACGGCCGTTTATGGACAATGAAGAATCAGGTTTAACTGGTATTACCTTAAAAGTAGCATAAGATCCCTTTTTCTTAGAACCTTTGTATACGGCAAGTTTAGCCGACTCCACTTTCAAAGTCAGATTTTCCCCCGCCTTAATGAATACCTCTCCCCCTGATGTACGGTAGTCACCGGTTGCCGTTATTTCGGCGCTGGTTCTATTGCCCAAATAATTCTTCAGTTTCACTTCCATCGTCTTATTTTCTTCTGCTGCCGTCGCTTCATGAGAAGGAAATGCAAAAAAAGTGATAAAGAAAGCGATAAACAAATACTTTAATCTTTTCATTCCTTTTCATCCTCATTCCCATTCTATTCATCTTTCAAGGATTTTTGAATTAATCCTATTCATTCCATCGGCACGTCCTGAATGATGTCACTGCTGCAAAAATCATGATTTCAGGTCCACGGGGTCCCGGGTGTACTTGCAAGTTATTGAACTCCCTTTTTACATTCTGTATGCACGTCCCATTCTCCTTTAAATCCAGCTTCATTGCTGCCACAAATTAGAATCCACAACCAAAATAAAGCAGGACATGGAAGAAGCCAATGTCCTGCTTTTTAATGTTAAATGCTTGCCCAGTTCAGATGGGTGACTTTTTTCTTTACTTTAAATACTTCTTCAACACCGGTTTCATTTGGTCGACAACGACATGGCTGCCGCCTCGTCCTTTTACATCTTCCATCATCCATGCCATGAGAAGTTCCGGGTCTTCTGTGTCCATGGCAACAAACCAGCCGTTTTCTGTTCCGTCAGAGTTTTTGGATGCCTTGATTTCAGCAGTTCCCGTTTTGGCAGCGATTTTGATGCCAAGATCAGCTATTCCATGTCCGCTTCCCTTAGGATGCTCCACTACTTGTGTCAGCATCTTGGTGACCTGATTCGCTTGGTCTGCTGATATCGCATTTTCTTTCCATATTTTCTTTTCTATTTTATCTCCTGTTATCAAGAAAGGTGCAGGAATGTTTCCTTCATTCAAGAAGGCTGAATAGGTCATGGCGAGATGGAGCGTGCTCATTTGAACTTGCGCTTGACCATATCCGGCATCTGCCAATCTTCCCTCACTGTCGATCTTGCCAATGCTCGATGCTTTGATCGGGTAATCATAATTCAAAGACTCATCAAATCCGAAAGCCTTGAGTCCATTCGTGAATTTTTCCTTTCCAAGCCCGAGAGCTTTTTGGGCAAAGTAAATGTTGTCTGAATAAATTAATGCCTTTTCCATATCGATTGGAACTCCAGGGTCCGAAACCCTTGTAATGGAATGATCTTTCCATGTCGATTTGGCCCACGTTTTCCCTTGAATATTGATCGACTCTTTCGGATCCACACCATTTTTCAAGGCGATCGCTGCAGTGAGGGCCTTAATGGTTGAACCAGGTGCAAACGTCGAACTGAAGCGGTTCAGAAGTGGTTTTTTCGGGTCTTCTTCAAGCGCTTTTTGTTCCGCTTTCGTTATTCCGAAAATATATTTATTAGGATCGAATGACGGACTTGAAACAAGTGCAAGCGTTTCGCCTGTCTTCGGATCAATTGCCGATGCCGATCCAGCTTCGTTCTTATATTGCTCGAAGATATCCTTTTGAAGCTCGGCGTCGATTGTCAATGTAATTGTTTCTCCCTCTTCAGCAGGCTTTTCAGCAATCACTTTTTCTTCGCCATCTTCGGTTTTAATGAAGATTTTACCGCCAGGTTTGCCTTTAAGCCGCGCTTCCAACACTTCTTCAAGACCTCGCTTGCCAATCACATCACTTGCGGTATATCCTTTACCTTTCAATTTCTCCAGATCCTCGGCCGATGCCTCACCGACATATCCGATTAGATGGGCAGTGGCCTCTTTATACGGATATATGCGCTCTTCCGTATTATTGACAGATACACCGGCAATGCTCAATAGCTTTTCCAAAGTTGCGGTATTATCATTTGACATTTTCTTGATTGGCACGAAATAGCTTGGCTTTACCCATGTTTGTTTTAATTTCTGATTCACTTCGTCAGTGGACATGTTGAGGATCCCAGCGACCTTTTTAACCGTTTCGGATTCGTTGGCCATTTTCTCTGGCACGATTCCCACTTCTGCCACATTCCCATTCATGGCAAGACCGCGTTCATTTCGATCGACAATTTCCCCGCGAATGGCTGGATACGATTCGACCGATACCTTCTCACCAGCTTCCAATTGAGGGAATATGTAGCTTTCATCCCACTTGATGTACCAATTTTCTTCCTCGCCTTCCCCTTCCTTGACAAGTGTCGCTTTATGGTCAGAGCTGACATCACCCGCCATAGTGGACATATCAACGGTATATGCAAGGATTACCTTTTCTCCATCTTTATGATCTTTTTCTTCTTTTGGCTGTTTATAGTCCACCTTTAAATGGTCGGCTTCAATGCCCGTATAGATTTTTTCATAACGCTTCTCGAATTCATCCGCACTGATTTCTTTCCTTGTCTCAGGTGACAGATACTCGTACATCTTCGCAAAATCTTGTTTATTCCAAAGCTTCGTGTATGCCGCAAAGCGCTCTTCCGGACTTGGCTCATCCGAGCAACCGGCCAGGAACAATACGCTCATCAACAATAAGCTGGAAACTAAAGCTAGTTTCTTCATGATTTCCTCCTAATGAATAGTTAGAATGATATACCTATAGTTTAGCAAAATATTAGGGAAATGGGGGATTTCATATGCCGAATTTCTTCATTTTTCTATTTAACCATGTTTTTTCTAAAACAAAAGTCCTGTACATATTGTACAGGACTTTAAAGCATTCTTTTTTTTCGGCTTTTTTTCTCTTGCAGCCATTTTTTCAAGAAGAAAAAGCCCAGGATGCAAGAAATGACTAGGCCGCTTGTCGTCACAATGACAGCTACCCATTCGTATAAGGAGTAATTCATATAAGCTTTCCAAGGTAATTTCCCTTTCCAATCTTCAATATATAGATTCATTCCGAATATCCCGGAGATCACCGTATAAATCGTTAGTATTTGCAAGAGATAATTACTGCTTTTCCCAGACAGTTTATCCTGATTTTGATAAAGGTAGGAAAGAGTTTCCTTCACTTCTCTGTAGAGAGGGGCAATCCTGAAGGTTTCATCCGTTTTTTTGAATAGCTCTTTTCCGATTGCCGTACTATTCACTTCAGTGAATAAGTACTTTGCAGAAAACTCAGTGATCATGTAAATCAGCTGTTCCGTATCCGATTGATCTTTTTCCACATCTATCTGGGAATGTTCATGAGCCAATTTGAGCAGCACGATTTTATAATAAAAGAAAAGCAACACTGTATAAAAATGCTGGCCATACATTTCGCTCGCCAGTTCCTGTTCCAGTTTACCTGTCGCTTTCGTGACACACGCGAAATGATACATGCTAGTTACATAATAGGTTTCCTTGCCCCACCTGTCATATACCCTTTCTTGATAATACTTTTCTATATAATCAGGGTTTAATGCGCCTATATATGGCTCACCATCATTGTCATACCCGTTCAGCTCACTGATCCGGAATAAATCATTTTTAGAAATATCACGATTCTCAGGGAATGCCGTATAACTGATCACATACATTCTTTCATCGATGAAAAAGGGCAAACTCCCAAAATAGGTCGGATCCGCTTGTTCTTCATCCATATATTCCTCAATAGGCGGCAACAGTTCATTGAAGATGAAATCCTTCACCTGTTCATACTGACTTTCCCGGCAGCCAACTTTCGTTTTTTCTTCATCATCAGCAATCGGTTCGAGGATTCTAAATGTATCGCCAAAATAGAGCACATCATTATGTGAAAGCCCTTCAGGTAAAGTAACACGAAGATTCATCATGCCAATATGAAATGGGCATATGAAGATATCTATAGAGTTAATAATAAATGGGGTATTTAGATAGGGTGATTCGAAGGTACAATCAATATCCAGTTTTTTCGTGAAACGCCGCAAGCCTTCCTTCTGTTTTGCATGACCCGGAAATAAAATCGGCTCGATGTATGGCATGAAATACTTTTCCAATTTACGGTGTGAAACTTTATGGCCGCCGTAAAATTGATTTTGCTGTTCCATATCTTTCAAGTTCAAAAAAACGAAATTGTCCTCAAGCAATTTTTCCACAAACTTTTCAATCATTTTTCCCTCAAGCGTAAATGGAAAAATGAACTGCTGGAAAGTTCGCTTCGTGGGATCATTCTTCACTTTCACATCCATAAAATATATTCCTCCGATTAAACTGCGATGAACACAGGTTAATTCATCTTGTTTCTTATATTTACCCATGTATATACAAACAAAACGAAACATATTATAGAAATAAAGTGGACAAATTATCCAAAGAAAAAAAAATCCCCCAAGCAAGTGCTCGGGGGCCATCGAAAAGAGTTCTTCAACCCTCTTCACTTTAGGGTACTAGAAACTGATGTTTCTAATGAAAAATCCGATATTCGGACCATTTTAGCATTTATTTTAAGTATGATAAAACGCGAAATTCCTCCATATTTAGGCTTTACCACTTATTATCATCTAATTAATCCTTATATGCAGGGATTGACAGATGAAAATATAACTCTAGGAATAATCACATGATCTTTTTGATCATTATTCTTATCCCTTTATGAGCAAATCACGTTTTAATTAAAAAAATGTGGGTAAATAAAAAATGAAAAGGAGAGACATCATGAAATCCAATAGAAATAAACAACACTTTAAATTTTTTGAAAGAACAAATAACGCTAAACCAAGTGAAAGGAAACAATTGAGTGATTTCATCAAAAAGAAAATGAATGCTCAAAACTCTCATTTAAATGGTAAAAACTCATGACATATGGGATGTCATGAGTTTTTATCGTTTAAAACGCGACTTCATTTCCCTGAAGGTTGTGCTTCACACATTTTTTGATACCGATTACATTCAAAAAATGTTTAATCTTCTTCATTGAGGTTGCCTGATATTCATCCGCAATGGAAAACTCTTTAATATAGGCGACTTTTTCTTGTACATCTGTATCTATATAATCTTGGCTGTATTCTTTTTCATCTGATTTTTGGCATGTGTACACCACAGCTTCACCAATATTCCTTGTTGCCTTATCAAAATAAAAAGAAAACACAATGGCACATTCATCATCGTAAAAAGAGGGTTGAACTTTCATATTAATATCAATCATTAACCTTACACCTCTCTCCGTTTTGTTATTTACACTATAACAAAATCATTAAAAGGAAATAGGCGTAACAAACTAGCCTCACGTTTCTTCCACGCCTACCAAATGAACCTTACACTCCCCATTCATAGATAATTATAACTACAGGAATATGCGCAAAAGAATAATCATTCACAAAATGATAACAAAAAAACATCTTCAATTGAAGATGCTTGAATCAGTAATAGTAAGCTTCATTTACTTATTTATATAAACCTGGAAGTTCTGCGTAAAGGCCTGGTAATTCGCTTGGGACAATAACAAAAGCAGCGATGATAAGAAAAGATACGACTAATGCTTTAGTACTTTTTTTCATAGGTCATTCCTCCTTTTCTTTTAAAAAAATATTGGTTAAAATAGAAATAAATTCTATAGTTATATTTAACCACACTTCTTAAAACCATATATTTCGACTAAAGAATCTATTTAAACCGTTCAGGACCTGTACATACCGCTTTCACCGATTTTTCATAACAAAATATAACTCTAGGCATATTTTAAGGAGAATCAAAATGGATTTTTTTGCAGTTGGACAAAAGATCAAAGAGCTACGTAAACAAATCGGGCTTTCCCAGGAAGAGTTGGCAACCGGTATTTGTACACAAGCACAGATAAGTAAGATTGAAAAAGGCGATGTCTATCCATATGCATCCACTCTCTATTTAATTTCCCAACGTTTAGGCGTTGATGTAAACTATTTTTTCGATATTGGAATGACCCCTAGGCTGGATTACGTGGAAGAAGTGATTTATCAATTAAAAATAGCCAGAAGAACCCGAAATTATGAGGAAATGCAGCAAATTGTAAAGGCTGAGGAAAACAGTCCCCTCTTTCTTCAGAATAAAAAGAATCATCAATTGATTCTTTGGCACAAAGGAATATACGAATATGAAAAAAATAAAGATTTGGATAAAGCCATCGATTTCATTAATCAGGCCATAGCCATTACCCATACGACAGACAAAATTTATTCGGAACGGGAGCTTGAAATCTTAAGCAGCCTTGGTGTAATGTATGTTGCCGAAGAACAGTACGAAAATGCATTCACCTTGTTACGGAAAGCTTTAGATCACTTGAAAGCCCTGCCCTTTTTGACGGATAAAACGCTTAAGACACGTCTATCCTATAACTTTGGCAGAGTGTTAACACGCCTGGTCCGATACGAAGAGTCCATTGCCTGCTGCCAAGATGCCATAAAGTGGTGCCTCGAACATGACCAATTATATGCTTTAGCGGATTTACATTACCATTTAGGGTATAATTTTGAACTCGTAGGTAACTTTGAAGAAGCAAAAGAGTACTTGGAAAAGTCAGCGTTTCTATTCAATTTACAAAAAAATCATACCTTTGTTACATTCATCAACAAAAAGTTGGACAGTTGGAAGAATGAAATGAAAATTAACTAATTTCATATTTTAAAGCCATTCCCGCGGGAATGGCTCTTCCCATTAACCAAGAATATGTATAATCTCACACTCATCATCTTCAAAACCTCTATTCTACATTTTAAATTCCAAGCCAAAATGAAGTATAATAAAGAGATGCTTCAAAAAACGCATATTAAGAAAGGGTTCCGTCCCCTCATCACTTAGTTTTATGAAGCTAATGAGGATGAAGGATTCCAGGCATGTTTATCGTGAATGCCGGTTATTCCTGTTTATATCCGAACCGCTTATATTCAAGCGGATTTTTGACGATATTGACTTTTACAGGGTTTTTATGAATATAACGGCAAGAAGCAGTGATTAAATCGAATAGAACGTAAAGAGAACGGCCATCGTTCGGCATTCGATCATATATACACAAAGCCGAGACGGGATTACGAAAAGTTAAAGAACTGATGGTTCATGATCATACAAAATATATAACTAGGGCTGGTCCCTGAAGGAGGAGAGTATGGAGCGGGAGTTGTTGTTAGTTGGGGAGCGGCTGGCGGAATTTTTGGAGGCTGGGGATCCGGAAGATTCGGATGTGGTGAATCAAGGGCTCCAGTTATACCGTCAGGGGCTCGTTGATATTAAAGAAGAAGCGGTGGATACGATTGCGGCTGAAGTACAGGAAGAGACAAGATTTAAGGCCAGGCTGAATTTGCTCTCCCCACAGGATGGAAGCTGTACATGTGATTCAAGGTTCATTTGCAGGCATCAAATGGCTGTTTTCTTTTCTGCATATTCTGAACACGCTAGTGTTTCCGAATGGCTGGGCGATTGGAAAGCACCTAAAAACGCCTCAGACGCCCAAGCACTGCAGCAGGTGAAACCGGCAAGTGAATTACTTAAACAGGCGGCTGGGAGATCCATCACCTTAGATAAAAGCTATCCATCATGGAAGCAATTCGTGAATGATGCCTTTGCGGAGCATGTCGAGCCCCATATAGGCGAGGCTACTTACATGATTGAAAATCATATACAAACTTACTTTAAACGCCTTAGCTCAAAAGCTCCAATGGAAAGGGAATGGAAGTTGCTTTATCATTTCGTTACGCAATTTTGCACAATGCAGCAGACACTGAGAATGATTCAGCTGCATAAAAGTGAGACGCAAACGATCAGGGTCTTTTATGCACTTGCCGTCGACCTGGCAGAAGAGCTGCATGAAACGGTACAGCCGCTAAGCAGGCAAGCGCGGCCCTTCGCCTTTGATCCCTTCGTTTTCAGCATCAAGGAAGATGTAGCTAAACTGCTGGATGGAGGAGAAGGACTCGAATATGAAAAGATCGACCTCTACCGGGAGATATGGAGCTACTTATTCTCCAATTCCTCATGGCGTAAAGAGGAACTTGAACGAATCAATAAAGAACTTCCCGAGAAGTATATGGGCACCACCGAGAGGACGTCCTATACCCTCGCAGCCATTCACCTATCGCTTTTGGAAAACCATGATAAACAAGCGATCGAGCTTCTTCATGAATTGAAGAAGGATGCCTGTCCATACATTTTTTATTGGCTGAATCTCCTGGCTGAATCTGAAAACCGGGCACGGGCCATCCCATTCATTGAATTCATCAATAATAATGTCCAGGAATTCCTTGCCGGTCTATCCGATTATTATAAACGGGTAGATTTCGTCCGGACCTTTACGACTTTAATTAACAGTTGCTGTTATAAATTAAAGCGGACCGATTTGCTTGAGAAATTTTACAGGGCCACCCTTCCGCACAGCTATTGGAACTATGCAAATTTCCTTTTTGAACAAGGACAATACAAAAAATGGGTGGAGATGCATATTTACTCGGAAATCAGCATTGACTTAATCAGCAGTGAATCCATCAAAGAAGTGGTCTCAAAAGAACCGGAACTAATCCTGCCCCTTTATTATCATGCGGTCCAGGAAAAGGTTTCTTTGAAAAACCGGCCTGCTTATAAGCAAGCTGTCCGTTATTTGAAAAGGATGCGCACCATCTATAAAAAGAGCAAAAAGGAAGACGTATTCGAACGTTATATACTTTATGTAGCAGATTCGACCAAACGGCTTCGCGCTTTCCAAGAAGAACTAAAAAGGGGTAAGCTTATCGATGTTTAATCCAGGGAAATTAAAAATCAAAATAGCCGCTCTCGAAAACGGAACTTACGCCCTTGGTGTCGTCAATGAAGAGAATACCTTCCTTACCACGAATCATATACGCAGGCTGTTATTCAACTGGGATGACGCAAGCTTTTATGGAACTAAAATGACTACGGATATAGTGGATGGAAATCAAGTATTCATTCTAGACGCATGGGGACTTCTCAACTTTTTTGCGAGGGAAAGCTTTAACTCCTTCATAGAATGGGAATGGTCCGAAATATCCTCCCTTTGCCTGTCAGCAGCGCCGGTTCTTCATGAATCCATAGAAGCTGGAATCCCCGTACCGGATTTCACAAATCTTCAATTGGACTCCATCGGCTGGAAACTGCCGGAAGAAGTGGAAGAGGAATTCGTCCCGTCATTTTGGGAAGAAGAAATATCTTTGGATCTTCCTTCACCTGAACTGGAAACCAACCGTACTTTTATCGAAAAGTGGTATAACGGTGCCGCTAACATGTATTTAAAAAACTATTCACCCATGCAGCATAAATGGAGTGAAGCCGTCGGGGCGTTAAAAGATACACGACTTTCCCCCGAAGAATTACAGGCCTTTTTTGACAAAGACAGCTGGCAGGAATGGCTCGGTACCCTGCCCGACCCAAAACCATTCACTATAGGTCTCCGTTTAACTGAGCCTCCTGAGGGTAATGGGCCTTGGATACTCGATGTTACCCTTCGTTCCAAAAGGGATGAGAATATCATTGAAACATATACAGGAAAAAAACTGCCGCGCGGCTGGAACAAGTATGCAAGTGATGTGGTACGTGCCACGAAACGCTGGCAACTTGTCGTGCCATGGCTTGGGGAGAATGGCCGTCTGAAAAGGGAGATTTCGGAAACGGACGCATGGGAGTTCTTGACCGATGCCAGCGAAAAGCTCCTGTTTCTTGGCGTCGAAATTCTCCTTCCATCGTGGTGGCTTGCCTTGAAGGAATCCTCATTGAAGGTCAAGGCGAAAGTGAAGAGCCAATCGAATCGCGGCCCGTCTTATGTAGGGTTAAAAGCATTGATGGACTTTGATTGGCGATTCTCATTAAATGGCAAAGAGCTCACTGAGGCGGAGTTCGAGGAGCTCGTCAATGAAAAAAGGCGGCTTGTCTTCATCCGCGGCCAATGGGTCAAGCTTGACCCAGCTTTCATTAAACAAATTCAGGAGCTGATGGAAACAGCCAATGAAAAAGGCATCCAACTGACTGACTTGCTGCAGCAGGAACTGTTGAATGGTGTAAATGAAGATGGCGATGACGATTCTGAAAACGATGAAATGCTCCGGATTCAATTTGAATTGAACCAGGAGCTCCGTAAAATGGTGGGAAGGCTCAGGGAAACTAAGAACATATCCGTCCTTCCCGTCCCTAATGCACTTCAAGGAGATTTACGCCCCTATCAAAAACTGGGCATGAGCTGGCTCCTTTTTTTAAGGGAGCATGGTTTTGGTGCTTGTCTAGCCGACGATATGGGACTTGGAAAAACAGTCCAGATGATTGCCTACCTGCTTCATGTGAAAGGCAAAGAAGGAGCTGGTGAAGAGCTGCCCACTGCGACCGGGGACGAACAAAAGAGTGAACCGATCATCGTCGAAGAGGATAGCGGCACAGAGAGCAGTGATGAGGCTGAGGTCATTGCCGCTGCCCCCGAATCCGTCTCTGTTCAATCGGCGCTCATCGTCTGCCCGACATCGGTCCTTGGCAACTGGCAAAAGGAATTGGAAAAATTCGCACCTTCACTTAAAGTTCACCTTCACTATGGATCGAATCGTGCTAAAGGTGAAGCATTTACTAAACTGGCAGCCGATCATGATATTGTCTTAACATCATATGGGCTGACCCACCAAGATGCGGCTGAACTGACCTCGATCCATTGGAGCAGCGTTATCCTTGATGAAGCACAAAACATCAAGAATGCCCAAACGAAGCAATCCAAGGCGGTCCGAAAGCTAAATGGCAGACATCATATCGCCTTATCGGGTACGCCGATGGAAAACCGTTTAAGTGAGCTATGGGCGATTTTCGACTTCATCAACAAAGGTTATCTTGGAACGCTAGGTCAGTTCCAGGAAAAATATGTTGCGACCATTGAGCGTGATGAACAGAAGGATAAAATCAAGGAATTGCAGCGTTTGATACAGCCATTTTTGCTTCGCCGTACAAAACGCGATAAGGAAGTCGCTCTTAATCTTCCGGATAAGCAAGAACAAAAGGAATTCGTACCGCTTACCACCGAGCAAGCATCGTTGTATGAACAACTGATTAAAGATACATTCACTGATATCGAACAACTGTCTGCCTTTGAAAGAAAAGGCATCATCCTCCAGATGCTGAATAAGCTAAAGCAACTATGCAACCATCCAGCTCTTTACTTAAAAGAGACGGAAAAGGAAAACATCATGAAGGCACCTAACCGATCAGGCAAACTCGAGAAGCTGACCGAGCTTATCGATGCGGTCCGCGAACAGGATGAAAGCTGTCTCATTTTCACACAATATATCGGGATGGGCAATATGATTAAAGAATTGCTGGAAAAACGATATGGCTTTGAAGTTCCATTCCTGAACGGGAGTGCGAACAAGAAGCAGCGTGATGAAATGATCACCCGATTCCAAGATGGGGAATTCCCTATTTTCATACTCTCGTTGAAAGCAGGCGGCACGGGTCTCAATCTTACAGAAGCAAACCACGTGATTCACTATGATCGCTGGTGGAACCCAGCTGTTGAAAATCAAGCCACCGACCGTGCTTACCGAATTGGCCAACAGCGTTTCGTTCACGTTCATAAGCTAATCTGCACAGGGACCCTGGAAGAAAAAATCGACCAGATGCTTGATAAAAAGCAAGCCTTGAACGACGAAATCATCAGCAGTGACAACTGGATCACTGAACTTTCCACAGAGGAAATCAAGGACTTGGTCGCTCTTCAATAACCTGATATGAAGATGATTGAGGGCAAAAAAAGGGAGAATGCATCTATGATATGCATTCCCCTTTTTTTATACATGGACGTCCTGTTATACATGGCATCGTTTGGTTCGAAAACGTTTATCTGATTCAAAAAAGCGACTTCACCATATAGAGGGCTGTGATCCAAATGATGATTGCAGAAATTTTATTTAATATTCCAAGGAATTTTCCGGTTGTATCAACCTTTTTCAGCAATCGTCCCGCAAGACATAATCCGTGGAACCAGCACCATGACACAAAGATGCACGTCATGGTGAAAATCATTTTATCTTTTCCTGAATAAACAAGTGAGCTCGAACCGATTACACCTATCGTATCCAGGATTGCATGCGGATTCAGCAATGATACGGATAGAGCAAATACAATTTGTTTTTTTGCCGACATCTGCATGGATTGGACACCTGACTGTGAGTTTGATTTGGCAAACCAAATCTGAAAGCCCATATACAATAAAAATATAACGCCGATTATGATTAATGTAAGGCGCAACCAATCGTATTGCATGACAATCAACGAAACACCTAAAATAGCTAACAGAATGAGCACCGTATCACAAATTGCAGCCGTCATCGTTGCTGGCAATGCTTTTTTTATTGTAGGTTGGATTGCTCCTTGATTAAAAATGAAAACATTTTGCACTCCCAATGGAAGTATCAGCCCTAATGCCAATAATAATCCATGAAAAAACGGCCCCATATGAATACCCCCTTCCTTCATATTCAGTATAATGAATAAAACAAAGGAATTGACCATCCAATTGGTTGGTCTTCAAACCAACCAATTTATAATGAATATAGAACATGAAAGGAGTGGTTTCCGTATGTTTATCGAATGGGGACCAAACCGGTCTTCCGCGCAATCACTTCACCAACAAATAGTAGATTGGATCAAACAACAAATTACAAGGGGGGAATGGCCAGTTGGCACCAAGCTTCCATCACAGCGCTTATTGGCCGACTCATTTGGCGTAAACCGAAGTACCATCATCACAGCCATAGATGAGTTGATTGCAGACGGATTATTGGAAACTAAGCTTGGGTCTGGCACATTCGTTTCCAATAATACATGGAATGTCCTCGTCTCCAGCAAACAGCCCGACTGGAAAAACTATGTCCGGAATGGCCTTCATGAACCTAATTTAAAAACGATTCAGGATATTAATCAGTATGAAACGGACAATGCCAACATCAGATTAGGCACTGGTGAATTATCCCCAGCCCTATTGCCTACAAAGCAAATCGAAAAGACGTTGCGATCCACTTCCTTTGATGCGCACTCATTAGGATATTCCGAACCCAAGGGTGACAAGAGACTTCGCCAATGTATAAGTGTATATTTAGAAACAAAAGGGATCAACGTAAGTCCCGGCTCCCTCATGGTCGTTTCTGGCGGGCTCCAGGCACTCCAGTTGATTTCAGTTGGTTTACTTCAAAAGGGATCGATGATTTTACATGAGTCCCCTTCCTATTTAAATTCCGTCCACCCTTTTCAATCTGCGGGCATGCATTTAGTAGGTTTATCCAAACATGGACGTGAAAGTATCCCGACACAAATGAAGCGCATCAACGGAAGGAAGAAAGCATCACTGTTTTATACTGTCCCAACGTTTAACAATCCAACGAATACTACATGGTCAAAAGAAGAAAGAATGAACCTCCTATCACTATGCAAAAAAGAACAGATCCCGATTATTGAAGATGACGTATATAGTGATTTGTGGTTTGAAAAGGAACCGCCGCCGCCATTAAAATCCCTTGATGCAGATGGCCTTGTATTGCATATTGGCAGCATGTCCAAAACTTTAAGCCCAGGATTGCGCATCGGCTGGATTGCTGGCCCCATAACTGTGATTGAACGTTTAGCGGACATTAAAATGCAAATGGATTACGGTTCCAGCGCACTTTCCCAACACCTTGTGGCAGAATGGTTGGCAAATGGTCAATATTCAAAGCATTTAGAGTGGCTAAGGCAAGAGTTGATGGAACGCAGGGATTTTACATTAACTCTTCTCAATCAATATTTTAAAGGGCTGGCCGAATGGCAAATACCTCAAGGCGGATTTTATATATGGCTAAAATTATGTAAATCCATCGTGAATCCAAACCTTTTCAAGCAAGCGATAAAGGAAAACATACTTCTTAATCCAGGATACATATACGAACCAAATAACCATACACATATACGGCTTTCATATTCATACGCCTCGGAGGAACAATTAGCTTATGGCATCCAAACCCTTTCAAAGATCATTCGGCGGTTGGTTTGACATCTCCAAGGATAGGAAACGCTCATCATGGCGAAACATCCATGGAGCTGCCGTGGCAGCTCCATCCAAATCACTTATTAGCAACTTTCATTTTTACGTTCCGCTCTTTTTGCTGGATGATGAAAAAAGAATGGTGATTGCCATGATTGATCATGATATGATCGAGGATTGCAGCAAGCGCCTCCCCCTTATTCACCTGATAAGTCTCTGAACTTTCCTCAATGATGATTTTTTCTTGGTGGGGGTCATAATTAATAGATATTTTAGCACCTCTTTCAAAAAAAGAAAGGGTTACCTCCTGACAAAGAGGAAAATCCTGATAGGGTGAATCTGAGCGGGGATCCTTTTCAAAGGGAGAATGGACGTGCTGAAGTGCATCAAAGAAACTCGTTTTTGTAAGATATGACCTGTCGCTTCCTCCCCTTTCGAATTTCACTGTAATTGCAATACTAGTTACTTTATTGCTAGATTTCTTCTTATAATTCATAGATACCCTCCTTTTAATAAGACCTTTATACCTAATTCTTTTATCCTATTCGATATACCTGCCGGATAATGAAAAAACTTCCTCACTAAGAGATTTCCATATTAGCACTGTGAAATTGTAGCAAACTACTCCACCTTCACGAAAAATTCAAATCCGGAAATCTTATTACGCAAAAACAGCCCTCTTGGATAAGAGGGCTTAGACTATAGAACAACTCGATAATAATTAATTTTGCCTACAGTTTTTTTGAGGGTTTGTACAAAAGGAGCTTCGGAATGGATTAACCCGAACCATGAAGAAAGGAAGAGTTGTTTATCCTCCATGAATTTTTACCTTTTCATATGAAATGAAATTGAAGAAATCTGCGACACTCCTGCCGAATAACTGGCTAGCCGAGACCCCGCTAGATGCTTGCGGCAGGAGGCTTGGCAGACAGTCTGCGGAAAGGGAGCGGATTTCAGAAATCAACTGGAACTTATTAAGAAAAAACTGTAGGCAAACTCGCTTTCTTCTAATTTGTCCACAAAAAAACAGCCCTCTTGGGTAAGAGGGCTTCCTTTCGTTATTTTTTTGCTTTATTGATGTTAAAGGATTGCTTCGATTCATTTCCTGCAAGATCGGTCACCTTAAATTCAATCTTGTTGTTGCCAGTCTTAAGCGGCAGTTCCAAATCATCTATCTTTTTCTTATAGAAACGCATTTTGTATGGTTCCTTGAATTCATGATAGAATATTTCACTTCCGTTCAGGTAAAGGCGGATTTCATCGAAATTATCTTCTACCGTCACGTCCACTTTTGGATTCTTTCCTTTGAATCCCACAGTTTCCGGTACGCCTTTAACTTTTAAACCCGGCTTTGTTGCATCGACCATTATCGTCCTTTTAAAGGAAACCGTATTATCCCAATTATCGGTTGCTTTAACGGTGAAGCTTTGGACACCATCTTCGAATTTCTTTTCATATGAGAATTCATATTTTTTATTCGTTTTGTTATACGTTGCAGGTACCGTTTTATTGTCGATTTTAAATTCCTTTATTTCCGACGCTTCTTCAATTTCCCCTGTTATTTTGATTTTATTTTTATTGTTCACGCTCAAGGCTTCAGGACTTTTGATCTTTACAGCTGGTGCATGATTATCAATTGGAGCCGAATCACCGGCCAATTCGGTTTCAGCCGTTTTCTCATTACCTGCATAGTCGATTGCCACAACCTGAACCTTTTCCCCTTTTACATCAGGTAGGGTGAATTGTTTAGCATTCGCCGGGAGCGGCTCTTCCATGATGGATGCTCCATCGACTTGTACATCGTAATAAGCAAGCCCTGAACCATTCAAATTATCCTTACCTTGGATGGTTAATACATTGCCTTTTTTCGAAATCTTGACCGTCGGCTTTACCGTATCGATTTTGATTGGCATTTTAACCGTCTGCCATTTTGCACCCTTGTAATCTATCATCGCTTTGATTTCAAAATAATAGACCCCATCCTTAGCGAGTGCATTATTGATTTTACCGTCCCATTTACGGGCCGGATCCAGCGTGTATGCGGTCCCTAGTCCGCCATCATAATAGTCCTTGCGCACATTATTCTCCGTGCGAAGTTTCCGGACTGATTTGTTTTCACCATTCAATATATTATATTCTACCTTTTTCGCATTCCTTAAGAATGATAGGACAGGCACGAAGTCATCCTGTGCACCATCGCCATTCGGGGAAATCGCGATATTTTTGCCATTGAATGTTTTCCCCGCAGGGTCATAGCCAAGATACGTGAAGTCTTCACCTGCTGTCGATACTCCCCCTGCCATGCCATAGAAAGATTCTTTGTCATATTTGGTGCCATCCAGGATCGGGGCTTTGTCCCACTCCCCTTTAAAACCTACATACGGTACATTCAGTTCCGGATTCGTATCGGCTGGATCCTTCAATGAAATGAACCCTTCAACAAAATAGCCGTTTGGAAACACCTTGTCAATATCTACAAGAGTTTGAAGGTCATCTCCAAGTACCTTTGCATCGGATATGTCCACTTTCACTTCGAATGTAATCGATTTTTTTGCAGGAACGGTAATCTTATTTGTATTTTTATTATTGATTTTAATCGAAGCGTTCTTAATTTCCTGTGCTTCCAGCTCGTTAGCGGAATAGCCCAGTTGTCCCTGGATTGCATAGTCTGTTTGGATATTTCCCTTTACATCATACTTGACTGCTTTGTTGCTGAAGTTTTCAACCTTTAAAGTAAAGGCGAACTTATTGCCGACCTCCTTCATGGCAACCTTCGCTTCTTTCGTGAATGCCTCGGTCACGACAGCAGGTGTGGACAATGCGGATTGCAGCTGCATGATCCCGGCTCCCTGCCTGCGAGGCGAATAAGGGTTTTTCCAGTCAAGTGCCTTATTGACGACCCCCTGATCCGTTAATGGTTTTGATGTATTCATCATCAGGTTCTTCGCTAAATTAGCCCGGGCCGATCCTTCTATTTTAAAGTCTTTATCCACTCTTTCAAGAACCAGTGCCGAGCCGCCGGAAACATGCGGCGCCGCCATCGAAGTACCGCTCATCATTCCATATTCATCATTGTTCAGCGTTGAATAAATTTGTCCGCCCGGAGCGGTGATTTCCGGTTTGAAATCCAAGTTCGGTGCGACTCCCCATGAACTGAATGAGCTCATTTTCCCTGCTTCTGGATTTACAGCTTTTGTTTTATCACCATTAAAGGTAATCGTCACCTTTTCGCCAGCCGTTAAAGCCGCTTTCAGCTTTGCGCCATCCGATTTCAACATGAACAGCTGGGGAATGGTGATGCTTGGATCTGTAGCCATGGAAATATATCCGTCAGCATTATTGTAAATTATGACACCTGTCGCTCCTGCTGCCTGGGCATTTTGCGCCTTTTCTATAAAAGAAAGCGTGCCGCGCTCGATGAGGGCGAACTTGCCTTTAACATCCACTTTGGAAAGCTCCTCTGGTGTCCCAAGACCAGCAGCCACCAATTCATGTGTTTTATCCTTCAAGGCATTGGGATGTACGCTTGAAGCCGACATGAATGGAGCTTTTCCTGCTTGACCTCTTATTTCATAAGTCGCTGCATCCAAATCCATATAGTTATTCTCCACCGATGCCACTTGTACAGAATCGTAGGCAAGTCCTGGTGAACCTGAAACGCCAATGTCCGGGTTCGAGGCTGATGGGTTGGCAAATCCATTTCCAAAGTGTGCCGAGTTTCCTGCTGAAATCGACATGAGGATCCCATTATCAACAGCTCTGGATACCGCCTGCTGCTCCGGATCGTCTGCCGATACAAAGCCTGCAGTGGAGCCAAGGCTCATATTCAGCACATCCGCCCCAAGAATGATGGCATCGTCAATCGCCTTAATATATATATCGCCCCATGTTGTCTGCATGTCGGGATCATTTCCGAAGACCTTTAAAGCAAGCAGCTGGGCTTCAGGCGCAACCCCTTTAATGCCGCCATTCTCTTCATCTCCATTGGCTCCGGCCGTACCTGCCACATGCATTCCATGCATGGAAGCCTCTTCACCAAGGTCAAGGATTTCTTCATTTTCATCCATGTAATTGTATCCATAAGGAACCTTGGCCGTATAGTAATTGCCTGATAGATGGCTGGCTTCCTTCATCGCGCTGATTTCACTTTCAGTCAGTTCAGCCTTATTCTCATCGTTCAGGACCATATCACGGTGAGATGGGTCGATTCCAGTATCAATAATCCCGACGACCATCCCTTCCCCTTTATATCCATATTCCCGCCATGCTTCCTGAGCTTGGACAAGCTCTTTGCTATATAGCATGTCGGGTTTTTCCGCAGGACGTTCATATTCATTCGCTATATGTACTTCAGCAACTTCAGGCATGGCTTCCACCTTTTTGATCTCACCATACTGAATTTCACCGCTGAATCCATTGACGACTGTCGTAAAACTTTCAAGTTCCTTGAAAGCTATTTTTTTCTCTTTCACCTTTTTTTTCAATTTCTTCTGGGTAGCTAGCTTTTCGGACTTTAATTGTTGTTTTTTACTTTTCGATAACTGTTTAAAAAGCTTCCCTTCCTTCGAAGCCGTTTCTATTGCCGGGGCTTCCTTCATCTCTACGATGACCCTGACCTTCTCATTGCTTTTGTATTTCTTCCCCAAGTCATTTTTCTTCAGCTTTATAATACTTTCCTGATTCTTCTTACCTGCACCGCCCGAGCCTGTCGGGGGATCTGGGAGCTTGGCTGCGGAAACGCTTGCAGTAAATACTAATAGAAAGATTGCTAGAATGGACAAGCTACGTTTGATCAATGAACTTTCCTCCTCTAAAATAAGCAATTTTCGGAATATTCTTACTGAGTATAAAAGTATCACAACTTTTGGGGTGATTTTAAGGGGTAATAGTCACTATTTTCCTATTTAGAACTAGGATTTTTTTATTATTTTTCATATTTTGCTAGATTCTCAAGATAAACGGAAAAAAGATGGTGATGTTAAACTAACATCACCCTTTTACTTCTAGTTTTTCATTCTTGGATCCAAGGCATCACGCAGCCCATCCCCCATTAGGTTAAAGCCGAGTACCGTAAGCATGATCGCAAGCCCAGGGAAGAGAACCGTCCATGGCGCTTGAATGATGAACGCCCTGGAATCGGCGAGCATTTTCCCCCACTCTGGTGCTGGCGGCTGTGCACCGAGACCGAGAAAGCCGAGTGCTGCGCACTCAATGATGGCTGTTGCAATCGCCAAGGTACCTTGAACGATAATCGGTGCAAGGCTATTCGGAAGGACATGGTGAAGGAGAATGCGGCCATCCCCCATTCCAATTGCCTTTGCAGCCGTTACATATTCCTCTTCTTTCACCGTTAAGACCCGTGACCGTAAAAGCCGGCCGAATATCGGGACATTGACGATGGCGATGGCAATAAGTGCGTTGCGAAGGGAGGGCCCCAAAACGGCAACGACAGCAATGGCAAGCAAGATACTAGGAAAGGCCAGAATAATATCAAAGATCCTCGATATGATCGTATCTATCCACCTGCCGTAATAACCGGCAATGATCCCCAAAAAAGACCCAACCACAACAGATCCGGCAACAGATAAGAAGCCGACCCCTATTGAAATGCGCGACCCATAAATGACCCTGCTCAAAATATCCCGGCCAAATTCATCCGTTCCGAACCAATGCTCCGCAGACGGGGCCAAATGTTTATCACTTAGCTTTTGCCCCTCAAATGAATAAGGTGCTATAACGGGCGCGAAGATGGCGATTAAGATGAAAAATGAAACAATCCCCAGACCCACGATGGCTACTTTGTTTTTCCTAAAGCTTTTCCAGCCTTCCTTCCAGGGAGAGATGACTTTTTCCTCTGCCTCTTTTGGAGGAAGGATTGGCGGAGTATTCGTTGCTATTTCAGGCATGAGTTTCCCTCCCTATTTATACTTAATCCTCGGATCGATCGCTGCGTACAATAAGTCTACAACTAGATTAATCATGACAAACAAAAAGGCGATGACGAGAATCCCAGACTGTATCACCGGATAATCCCGAGATAGGATTGCATCATAAATATATGTACCGATACCTGGCCATCCAAAAATGTTTTCCGTTAATATGGCGCCGCCTAAAAGTAATCCTGTCTGCAGACCGATAACCGTCACCACTGGAATCAAGGCATTCTTAAAGGAATGCTTATAAACAACCCAAAACATTTTCATTCCTTTAGCACGAGCCGTACGAATGAAATCCGATCTCATGACTTCCAGCATGGACGAACGTGTCATCCTTGCAATAATCGCCATCGGAATGGTAGCAAGCGCCATCCCCGGCAAAATGAGATGCTTGATCACCTCGAAAAACTGATCAACCCTGCCAGCCATGAGTGTATCTATCAAATACAGGCCGGTTATGGCCTCAACGGGATCCCTGATGTTGTCCCGACCTGTCGTCGGAAGTAAATCCCATTGAATTGAAATGATGTATTGCTCCATTAATCCCAGCCAGAAAATAGGCATGGACAAACCAATCAACGCAATCACCATGGCGACATAATCAAACCATGAGTTTTGAAACCAAGCAGATATTATCCCTGCATTCACGCCTATGACCACGGCGATGATCATCGCGATCAAGGCCAGTTCTATCGTGGCCATTAAGTATGGTCCAATTTCTTCAGAAACCGGACTATTCGTTTTTAACGAAACACCCAGGTCCCCCTTTAACAGGCCTGATAAGTAATCCCAAAATTGAATGAACCAAGGTTTATCCAGGCCAAGTTCCTTTGTCATCGCAGCGACTGCCTCTTCCGTTGCTTGCTGCCCTAAAATCACCTGTGCCGGATTTCCAGGAATTGCCCGTATCATCATGAACACAATAAACGCCATTCCGAGTAACACCGGAATGAGAGATCCTAAACGTCGTACGGTATAGGAAAACAAAACAATCACCCGCCTTTTAAATAAGGGTCCTTCGAAGCGCCCTCGATCATTTTGAAATGCATTCCATAACAAAACCGGGAAGCATGCAAGACTCCATACTACCCGGTTCGTACGGTTAATTTTCTAGAGAAACATTAACAAGAGATTGTGAACCAGTTGGATGTGGAACAAACCCTTTGACCGTCTTAGATCCGGCTAACTGCGGTAAAGAGTGTACAAGCGGAACCCATGGAGCTTCATCATGGATGATTTCCTGGGCTTTTCCATACAACTCATTACGCTTGGCTTCATCTGCCGTGGACTGGGCTTCGATCAGCAGTTCATGGACTTCATCGTTTGCGTAACGGGCATAGTTGTTGGAGCCGATATTATCTTTATCCAATAATGTATAAAGGAAGTTATCCGCATCTCCATTATCTCCTGTCCAGCCCATCATGAAGGATTGGGCTTCACCAGCCTGCACTTTCTCTAAATATGCAGCCCATTCATACGAAACGATATTCGCTTCGATGCCGACTTGTTTTAGGCTCGCTTGTATGGCTTCAGCCACTTTTTGACCATCCGGCATATATGGGCGCGGTACCGGCATTGCCCATAGATCCATTTTAAATCCGTCTTCAAGTCCAGCTTTTTTCAGCAGTTCTTTCGCTTTTTCCACATCGTAATCATAGTCTTCGATTTTGTCATTGTAGCCAGAAACGGATGGAGGCATAGGATTCTTGGCAGGCTCTGCTGTGCCTTCATAAAAATTATCAATGATTTCCTTTTTGTTGATCAAATGCGAGATGGCTTGACGCACTTCTTTCTTGTCAAATGGTGCTTTCTCAACATTGAAAGCAAAGTACCCGACATTCATGGATGCACGTTCGAATATTTGCAGTTTGTCATCTCCTGTAACCTTACTGATATCACTTGGGTTCAACCCGTCCATCAAATCTATTTCACCCTTGATTGCAGCATTTAAACGTGCAGAGTTATCTTTAATGACCTTAAACGTGACTCCATCAAGTTTAGGCAGTCCATCTTGCCAATAGTCATCGTTTTTCACCACTTCAATCGTATCGCCAGGTTTCCATGATTTGAACTTGAAAGGACCTGTACCAGATGGGTTTTTAGTGAAGTCGTCACCCTCTTTTTCAATTCCAGCAGGACTGGCTATAGCAAATGTAGGCATCGCAAGGTTTTTCAGGAACGGCGCCTGCGGACGGTTCAAAGTGAATTCCACCGTGTTGGCATCGATCGCTTTTACTTCTTTGATTACATGACCTTCATCACCTTCAAATCCCCCGAACATGGAGGCATAGTACGCAAATTTCCCTTCATCCTTACTTTGTGCCCATCGTTGAAAGTTTTTCACGACCGCATCTGCATTGAAATCCGTACCATCATGGAACTTGATTCCGGTTTCCAACTTGAATGTGTATGTTTTCGCGTCATCGGACACTTCCCATGACTTTGCAAGACCCGGTTTGATTTCCGTATCATCTTCCCCATATTTCACAAGCGTTTCAAAAATCTGCTGAGTGACGATGAATGATTCCCCATCGGTTACGATAGCTGGGTCAAGACCGACAGCATCTCCGCCTTTACCGTATATCAATACGCCGCCCTTCGCTTCACTAGATCCCCCTTTACCATCATCTTTCTCTTTTGATGTAGACGAGGAGCATCCCGCAAGCGCTAGCGAAAGAGCCAGGATACCAGTCAGCAACAATGCCAATGTTTTCTTCATATTCTTCCCCCTTATTATTTGCGAATTTATGTATACGTCGTGTCAATTGTATAGATGACAAGCAACGTAGTGACCAGGTTTATGTTCAGTCAGAATTGGCTTGTCCGTATTGCATTCTGACATTGCCTTCGGACATCTCGTATGGAATGGACAGCCGCTGGGCGGGTTTGATGGGCTTGGAACATCTCCCTGCAGGATTACCCTGTCCCCCTTATATTCCACATCCGGAATGGGCACGGCCGATAATAAAGCCTGCGTATATGGATGAAGCGGATTTTCATAAAGTCCTTCACTTTCCGTCAATTCAACAATATGTCCAAGATACATGACACCGACACGGTCGGAGATATGCCTTACCACTCCAAGATCATGAGCAATGAACAAGTAGGTCAAATCAAAATCTTCCTGCAAATCCTGCAACAGATTCAAGACCTGGGCTTGAATCGACACATCCAGTGCAGATACCGGCTCATCTGCAATGATCAGTTTGGGGTTGACTGCAAGTGCCCTTGCGATGCCAATACGCTGCCGCTGGCCCCCGCTGAATTGATGCGGATACCTTTTAGCATGGTAACCGCTTAAGCCAACGACCTTAAGAAGTTCCTGTACACGGGCCTTTCGCGCCTTTTTGTCTTTAACCCCGTGGACGATGAGCGGCTCTTCCAAAATTTTTTCAATAGTATGCCTGGGATTGAGGGAGGCGAATGGGTCCTGGAAGACCATCTGCATTTTACGGCGCATCTTTCTCATTTCACTGGAAGATAAAGCTGTCAGGTCCTTTCCTTCGAAATAAACATTGCCCTCGCTCGGCTCAAGCAATCGAAGCAATAACCTTCCCGTCGTAGACTTCCCGCAACCGCTTTCACCGACAAGTCCCAAGGTTTCCCCTTTATAAATGGAAAAAGACAAACCATCAACTGCCTTAACCTCTCCAATGGTCTTTCCCAGGACCCCTCCTTTTATCGGAAAATGCTTCTTTAGGTTTTCAACCTTAACCAATGTTTGATTCATGCAAGGAAGCTCCTTTCCCATCTTCATACAGCCAGCAGCGAACATGCTGACCCTCATCGAATTCCAGTAGGGACGGGGTCTCATTTATACATTGCTCCATGGCATGGGAGCACCGGGGGGCAAACTGGCACCCGAGGTTGCTTGTCCCAGGTTTTGGCACATTACCAGGTATCGAGTAAAGGCGCTCTTTCTTTATTCGCATATCGGGAATAGACTGAAGTAAACCGACCGTATAAGGATGCTTAGGGTTTTGGAAAATCGTTTGCACATTTCCTTCCTCTATCACCTTGCCGGCATACATGACAATGACACGTTCACACATTTGCGCGACTACCCCAAGATCATGGGTAATCATCATGATTGCCGTGTCTGTTTCTTTATTTAAATTCTTCATTAACTCCAGGATTTGTGCCTGGATCGTCACATCCAAAGCCGTTGTCGGTTCATCGGCTATAAGGAGTTTCGGCTCACAAATCATGGCCATTGCTATCATGACCCTTTGTCTCATTCCGCCAGAAAGCTGATGCGGATACTCTTTGAGCAATTCCTCGGCACGGCCAAGCCCAACCAGCTTCAACATTTCCACCGCTCTATTTTGTGCATGCTTTTTACTCCATTTTTTATGTATCCGAAGCGTCTCGACCAACTGCTCGCCAATAGTGAAAACGGGATTCAAGCTTGTCATCGGTTCCTGAAATATCATCGCTATATCATTCCCGCGAATTTTTCTCATTCTCGCTTCAGAAGCATTTGCGATGTTTTCTCCTTTAAAAAGGATTTCCCCCTCCACCTTACCAGCCGGTGAAGAAACCAGACCCATGATGGACAGAGAAGTTACGCTTTTTCCGCATCCCGATTCTCCTACAATCCCTAAAACCTCACCAGGATTGACATGAAAATCGATTGAATTCACGACAGGGATCACCCCATCGTCCGTACGAAAACTGGTTCGAAGCCCATTAACCTTAATAATTGGTTCGTCCATCTAATCACTTCCTATATATAACTTATTTTCCATTATATTATTGGGTTTATTATTGCATCAAAATTAAAATATTACAATATATTTTCTAAAAATTCTAATTTAACAGAATTATTTTTTATTTTTTTCTATTTACACACATTTTGGCACAAAAAAAAGACTGCTTATTTGCAGTCATTACAAGGGGGAAATCAATATAACTCGATTTTTTTGAGGGTAAATCGGGGGTTCCAGCGGAGAAGAAGCTATATTAGCTTTGGGGAATGAATGGAGGAAAAATAATTCTATATACTACTGCCGGGTTTCCTAATAAATCCCTGTAATTTCATGCATTGGTTTTTCATTATGGTCATATAAATACTTTTTTGTGTTTCGAATTTAGATCTTACACTTTCTTAAAAACAATTCTTTGTTAAGCAAGCTAGCATGCCCAACCTTCACGTAGCACTATAAACCAATATGTTCAAAATCCTTGGGCTTTCCATCATTTTGTTTAGTTCCGATGAATTGAACCCTCTCGGCGACCACTTCAGTTACATATACATATTTACCCTCCTGATTTTCGTATCTCCTTGTTTGTATTCTGCCAGTAATGCCGATTATGGCTCCTTTTTTACAATATTGAGCAGTATTTTCAGCCGACCTTTTCCATATGATACACTGTACAAAGTCTGCCTCATAGTTACCGACAGTATTTCGGAAGTTCCGGTTGACTGCTAATGTGATATTGGAAACAGCCTTGCCATCTTTGAACTTTATTATCAAATGGCACTAAAACTAAGGATTTCACATCAATTTTTAACATAAAAATGGTCAAATCTGTACTTTATTTTGGCATTTTATCAGAAATATTTATTGTTAATTGGCATTTTCATTTCCCCCTAAAAACTAACAATTCAGTTTAAATAATATACCATTTTATTCCAACTAAAAGGTATAATAATTATCTAAATTATCCATAATAATAATTATTTGAAGGAGTACAAACCATATGAACAAGTTCACGATAAGACCAAAAATCCTTAAAGGTGAAAGCTTATCCAGTTATTTATTACGTTTGTGCAATTCAAATAGAATTGATATTAAAGATTTATTAAACGACCTCTACACTAATTACAAAACAATCGATCTTAGAAATGCTCATCAAATAGATATAAATCCAATAAAGACAATAGATGTCAACTTATTACCAAATATAACGAAAATAAATACCAATTACCTAAACGAAAACACCTTTTGTGGATTAATATGTAAATTCATATCAGTTGAAGATATAGTTTTCTTAAATAGCACATCAACTCTAATAAAAGAGCTATTTACAACTCGCACGAGGAAGTTCTGTTCAGTTTGCCTACAAAAAAGCTTAACATACAAACTTATTTGGCAAGTAAATGATATCCTAACTTGCTCGTTTCATAATAATCCCCTGTCCTCATTATGTACAAAATGTGGGAACGAGCAGCCATATATACATATGAATCTTGCCAAAGGCAAGTGTAAATATTGTGATAATAGCCTAACAACTTTCCAAAAGAATATTTTAAGTGATGATGCTATTTCGTATAGCAACTGGTTAAACAATCAATGGGAATATTTAAACTCGTTGGATTTACCTAAATTAAAGAATGACAAAGAAATTATAATAAGATTATTTTTTATTGCAGGAAGTAAATTGGAATACTTTAGCATTAACAATATTCAACAAATGAATAGGGACTATGCATATAAATTACTTGGGGTTTTATCAAATAGATCTTCTGAAAATTACGCTATAGGAATAAATATTTTATTTAGACTTCTATGGAAATTAAACTATACAATAAAGGAATTTTTTGCTCTTGATATACCGGAAACCTTCCAAAATTCAATTGATGCTTATTTAAATAAAAAGTCATTTATTAAATGTTCTACTCCGTGGTGCAATTATAATGGTTCAGGGGACAAATTAGTTAAAATAAAATCTTTAAGATCAAAGACTCACAATTGTTTATATTTATGTTTAGGTTGTTGTATAAAGTATGGAATCAATAAAGAATGTGGTCGATGGGAAGAATACGGAGACTTGGTAAATTTTGGTTATAAAATTATATTACCCTTAATTAATAGTGGAGAAACAAGGTTTCATATTTCAAAGTTAACTGGCCTGAGTAGGTATAAAATATACAAGATAACTTCTTATCTTGCTCGTTTTAATTTAATACAAAAGGTTCATATTTCTGATTTTATTCCTGAAAATAAAACCTTGGCTTCTAGTGATGATTTAATAAAATACGCTGATATAAATGAAACCAAAATGAGAATAAATGTACAAAATAATCTTAAAATCGGATTAAGTGATTTTTATTACTTTTATTATGACAATGTTATTCAAGAATACTTGTGTAATATTTAATCCAATTAAAAAAGTTATCTTTCAACCAAATATAAAAATAACTAGCTTAAAAAGAAAAGGTACCTAACATTGGGTACCACGACTTCACGACTCACTAACACTATTCAACTCTAAATATTTGCTGATTCTATATAAAGATAAAATCCGCCTTCATTCTCAGGCTAATTTACATTATTCTTAAATGTTCGTTGTAATTCTATGCAATATTCGTAAACCTCTCTGTAGTTTCGATAAAATTGTTTATTTAATCCTAGCTCGTTTATTATGCTACCTATTTTCGGGTATGTCCCGGAAATTCGCAATTCTTCATCAACAATTTGTTTTACTTTGGCTTTCAAATCTGTAATTGTCCGATGAAAACATTCAATTTTCCTTTGGTTACAAAGCTCGGATATTTTTTTATAAAGGACAGGGAAATATCTACACATATATCTATCTGAATAACCTATGTAATTACAGACTTCCTTTACCAAAATTACTCTTCCTTTATTTTGATTAATAAAAGCCTCGACATCTTCAAATAATTCCGTCTCCTTCTGAAAAATCAATTGTTTCTTTTGTTCCACTTTAGCCTTTTGAATGGTATGGTAAATACCAAATATTTTTAATTCTTCTAGTGTAACCTTGTATTTCTTACAAAATTGCTTAAATGTTATAATTTCCCCCGACTTCAGGCACTCCTTAATAAATAAGTGAGCTTGATCCAACAATAATTTCTTAACATTATTATCTTTTTTGAAGGCATATACTTTCTTTTGTACATCAGGAGTGAAGAAATTATAATAAAAGTTAATTGGATGTATACGATATTTTCTTATTATTTCTTTAGCCTTATTTCCTCTTCTTCTATCAATTTCGTTATAATTTACTTTTATATTTTCAAATGAAGTCACTTTCTTCATATATTTTTCTGTTTCCTTAGACCCTAATAAGGAATGTCTTAATAAAAAGCCTAATGCAGTGTAAACTTTATTAATAGTGTTGGATGTGATCTCTGTAATTTTATATGGAGATACTCCTTCGTTTAATAAGTTCCTAATTTCCATCATTAGTGAAATAATATTACTTATATCTTCCCAAGATTTTTTTTGTTTGTTATAGCCATACTGTATAAAACAGCCCATACAGATATGAAGAGAGTAATAATATCCATCTTTATTTTCAATTTTTTCTCTATCTTGCTTGTACATCATTCTCTCAGAATTGTAGCTCGAACAGAATTGAAATTTGCATTTCGGTTTTTCCTTTGGCACGGTAGTTAAATTTTCTACATATTCAAATATAGAATTTATATATTCTTTCGTTACTAAAATTCTAGAGAAATCTATAAAACTCATATTTATTAGTTTGAGATGTTTGGATAACATTGGGAAATTAATATTGAAATTATTATCATCTGTCCCACAAATAAATCTAATAATTTTATCTAAAGTGCCCCTATTCATAGTCTTACAAATAATACCCTTTTCAAATTTAATATCATTATTTTTTTTCTTATAACCAACAGTTTGAAGTGCATAAAGTAATGTTATTGCTATTGAGGTATTTTTGTAACTAGCACAACTCTCTGTAAAGGATTCAATATGTGGGCTTAAAAGAAAGTGAAAGTCATTCATAAACGTATTACATTTAGTTTGGACACTCCAATCTCTAACCAGAACAATTTCACCAGATAATGTTTTACTACAATTTGAGCAAAGTCCTTTGCCTAAGCCGGGATGTATATATTTTTGTGTAGCATTACAATGAAAACAATAATTCACTAATTTACAATTATGTTTTTCGCAAATATCGTTCCATAAAAATTGCCAATGTAATTTATATACACCAATATTATCCTTTATACATAAAGGACAAAAGCATCTATCTTTTGTGTTATAAAATTTTGAACACATTTTTACAAACTGAACGTCAAAATTGGCCTTTGGTTCAAATTTATTAAAAAGATTAAATAACGAATGGTGAAGTATTTCGGATTTACCTTTTTTTAATAAACCTGCGAGAATATCGATATTAAAATTTATTGTAGGTAATAAATCAATTCTGTATCCCCTGTCCTTGTATAAACTACTGGGAAATCGCTTATAAGTTTGGGAACTAACTTGTCTTATAATGTCCTCATAACTTTCATAATTCAAATCCGCTACCCTATGAAGATAACTACTCAATGTTTCATCTTCATTTAAATAAGGTCTTATCCCATAATATGTTTCTTTTACCAAAAGACTCATTCTATACTTCACCTCAATTCTACTTTGTGAGGAAATCTTCAATTTGTTGTTCTGAAAGTTCCCCTAAAACATTTTGTCTAGCTTTAAGTAGAACCGATCCATCAATTAAATTCAGCTTAGATAAATCACAAAAATCCTCATCAAGAACACCTACTATTTCAAATGCTTCAACCATAATAGGTTTAAGCCATCCAACCAATCCAGCACATAATTTATGTAAGAACTTGGGCATATTAGTATTAACATCAGAAAACCCCAATGGAATTGGTGAGTTTAAATCTTGTTCAATCTGCTCCAATAATTTAATAAATAATTCATCACAATTTTTAAACCAAGGTATGGTTGTTGGAGGAAACCGTCCAACAAACTGACCACTTAATTTTCTGAGGTTTTCAATAGCAGGTGTGCCAACACAAACTAATATTACACCCGCTTCATTTGTAATATCTTTAATCTCCTCCATAGCCTCTCTATTGGTTACATACTTTGACTGCATTATATAGTCCATTTCATCTAAAATTAGCATTTCAACCTTTTGCTCCTTCAATAAGTGAAATGCTCTACTTTTCACTTCACTTATTCTTGTACCTTCTCTCATCCTTGTGGCATTCAAACCCTTATCAATAATTTGATTATAAAGGCCAAAAAGAGTAAAGGGACTAGGCAATTTTACATATGCTACTGGAATAATATCAATTTCTGTCCCATCCGGCCGGGTTTCAGTGTAGTGACTTTTAGATTTAGCATATTTTTTCATCATTAATGATTTTCCAACACGGGATTTTCCCATTACAAAAAGATTGACTGGTGTTTCATCATTATCTTCCCCTTGACCTAACCTTCTTAATTTCCTTTTTGTATCAAGTAAATTCCATATCCGTTCAACTTCTGGATGTACTACATATAAGTTAATTATTCTTCTTTGTAAATTAGTATAATCTAATTTATTTTGCATTATCTTCATTCCTTTGTTTTCTTTCGAAACTTACCATTTCTGCTAATGACAATAAATCATCAGAAAGATCGTTCCGAATTCCCTCAGTTGGTTTATTGATATCAACAGATGTTGTTGTTAAGGTTAAACCCGCTTTTAATGCATTTTGTCTAGCCTTTTTGTTCCTTTTAATCATTTGATTATATATATCTTGTAGAAGCTTTTTACCTAGAGTAATATCTCTAGAACCTGGTATTTGTTGAAGATTTATTTTGCCCTTCTTCCTTAGTTCATTCACAATTAATTTGTATGTTTTTCTATTCATTCCTTTTACATCGTCAGATGGTGGATTTTGTGAATACACTTTTATGTATTCACCAGTTTCGGGATCCTGTATATAAATATAAGAAATATCATCAATATCATATTTAATATTATAAGAAGTCATAGGACTAGTTATAAATTTTGAAGTTTCTGAAGAGTAATAAATTACATTATCCTTTCGGATTCCATCTTTGGTATATTTTCTTTTATCCTGAGCTAATAATTTGATTTTATAAAATTCCTCTTCAACTTTCGGAATAAAATCAGGATATCCAAAAATATCTATTCCGTGATAAAACATCGCTGCCGGAGTAGGATATTCAAGTGGTAAACTCGCGTGAACGTTGTGATGGTACACATCGACAATATACCTTGTTATTAACTCCTTTATATCTTCAAGTGTAAAAATAGCTTCTTTTTCAGCATCGTATTCCCCCAAATCATTCGTATTACTTTTACGATTACCATTTAAATTATGAATAAAAGATTTATTGATGGTTCCTATAGCCCTTTCTATAACAGCACCATACTTGGGCTGTTTTACAGGTCTGTACATTACCTGAATATTTAATCCCTCATTAATCATCCTTTGGACATCTGAGCTTTTAAAATCCGGTCCATTGTCAACGTAAATTATTTGTGGAATACCGCATATTTCCCACTCACTTAACGTGTTGTACTTCTTTTTTATATCTTTAAAGAACAGCCCGTGCTCAATTGCTTTTCTAACTTTATTTGCTGATGGTGCATCAAAACTTATATGTAGGCACCAGATCTCTCTGCTAAAAACATCAATACCCATAGTTATCCAAGGTCTCCCAATGTTAAACGCACTATTTTCGTCAATTACATCCATATCTAAAAGAGTATGATCAATTTCGATCATATGTAGAGGGACTTTAGCATTTTTATAAAATCCTCTCTCATTTAATTCGTAATCCTCTAGTGCCTTATCACCGTTTCTTAAAACGTTTACAACTTTGGTATTTATCCGTTTGACAATTTGGTAAACTGTATCATACCCTAAAGGTTCTAAATTTTCTTTGAAACACATAACTTCTATAAGATCTTTTATGTTGGAAATATTAGGCTTCCTTTTGTTTAAGTAATGCCTTTCTATCGCCTCTTTTATTATTGGTGCATACGCCTTATCAATTCTTAAAGAAATAGTATCTAATATTAAATCTTTTTTCTTAGGATGAGCAATTTCAAGTAAAAATTCGTCATTTCTAACAATCTGCCCTAGACGTTTTTTCGAAACCAGACCGTCTTTTCCATTTGTTGGGCTTACAATTTCATATTGTTTATACGATGCTAAATATCTTTTTATGGTCCTTCCTGAAATCCTACCGTGTTTTTTGGCAACTTTTTCAATCAATTTATTTTTAGAAAAATCTAGTAATGATGTATTTTCCGGAATCAAATCAGAATAATTTTCATTGAATAAAACTGACGAAATAAAATCCCCTAATTTCGCTTTTTCAAATAGCAAAATTGGCTTTATGATTTCAAATCTTTTGACTACTATCACTTTGGTCTCCGCTGGAAGTTTGTCAAACAATGAAATTATTTTAGTCTCCCTTTTGATATTCTCCTTTTGTGCCCGTTTTTTCATATCCTCACCTAAAGAAAAATTACGATCAGAAAATATCGTAACTAATTCCATTGTTCTTATCTTTTTATCCCCATCCACTCTTTGAATAGAAATATATGGAGGGTCAATTGAGTGAACAATATATGGAACACCGTAATAAAAAAACTCATCATCAATACGTAAATTAAACGGCATATTATTTTTCCTCCTGAATGAATAATTTTAGGTCATCAGAAATATTACCTAGCTGAACAATGCTTTTATCATTTATATCTATGTTTATATTTACTTTTAACTTTCCTTTTGCAATCAAGTGATATATTAGCGGAAGTATTACTCTGTAATCCCCCTTACTAGAAAAACCTTTTGCTAACTCAATTACAGATATTTCTGTTCTATATAATAATTTCTGTAACAATTCCTGCTCCCATTTCACAAAGTAACTTCGTGGTCTCATATAGTTACTAAGAAAGAGGATATTAGATTTTATTACATCCGGTAATTGTTTCGGATAGATGGTGATATAACTCCAATCTCTTGCTGCTGCAAATTCGTTACAAGCCCTTTCAATATGTGGTAATTGTTTGACTTCTTTATCGGATCCTTTAATTTGAATTATCAACGGTTTATATCCCTGTCTAAAAACTAAGACATCAGGTACGTGGGTCCATACTTTTATTTCATTATTCTCATTAAGGGTTACAATTGGAACTTCAATAGGTTGTTCGTAATATCTTATAATTTGGGGATCTAACTCTAAATAATAGTAGAATAGACATTCTCCCCAGAACGACTCATATCCAATTTGACTACGGTTCATTTTGTAACTAGGCAAAAACCCACTTAAATGCTTAATAAAGTGACTTCTCTTGTTATTTACTTTCCGCTTAGGGGAGTAAAGTTTATCCTCATTTTCCCAGGTATAATTAGTCCAATCCATTAATCCACCTCGTTTAACACTCATTTTAACCCTCAATCCCATATATATTCACTTTTTATGCAACTTTTCTTCGAATCAATCATATTATTTACCTAAAAAATACAACATTAGTTATTATAAATCAAGGTTTTTATAACTATTTTGTTTAATTTTTTTATTCATATAATCGCATAATAATGCAATGCTTTGCAATGCAAAGCATTGCATTATTTCAACTTATCTGAGTACGATCATAAAACTCCCTCTTCTCGGCGAGTTTTTCAGTAAATATAGTTATGTCAATCATTTCAAATAACAGAAGTTTATCCTGTTTACTATATATTTTTTATTATTAGCTGATAATCAAAAAAGCAAATAAGATAAGTTCAGGCTAGAGAAATGTTGATTTTTGAACAAATAAAAGAGACCACTTATTATGGTCTTCCTTTATGCCCTATGGAACTTACGCACCCGGTAGTTGATTAAGAAATCAGATTTTTATTAGACAATAAATTTAGTAAACCACGCAATATATCCTGCCCCTGGAATAAAAAATACTTGGGCTAGAATCGTTCCTAATAAACGAGAAGTAACCATCATAAGAGATACACCCTTGAGATTAAGGTAACTTCCCTTTTGATTTATTACGTCATCAGCAAGAATAGATATTTTAGGGTCAATAAAAATTATAAGTAAAATTGTAGCTATTCCATTTATAAGACCCGATGCCATAATAGCAGTTGTTGCCCTTTCTGGAGCTATTAAAGCAGCATATAACGCAGATAACACTCCAATTGTATAGATTGCAGTTATTACCATATTAATTAAGAATAATCTTATCGGAAGATCTTTCAATCTAATATCCTTTAAGTAAGAAATCTTTGGTAAATGAATGTGTTTTATCCCACGCTTAATGTATTCGAAAGTTAACCCCTTTTTTATCAAAGATGGTATAGAACCTCTTTCTTCAGATAAATGAACAATAGCCCTTGAAAAAATTGCAATAAAAGTAGGAAGTAAAAGAATACCTATAATTGTTCCTAATGTTGATGAACCAATAATGACTCTATATTGGTTTTCAACAAACTCTAGTGTATTTCCTTTTGGAGCATTATCAATCAGGCTCCCTGTAAATGGTTGCTGCATCATATTCGCTAATCGAGAAATCATAACCATCAAGTTAAATAAGGATAGAGCTGAAGCTAACAATCTTACTCTTGCACCAGATAACCTGACTGCATATGCAAGTGTTTCAATAGAATGGATAATAAATATAAATAGAGATATAAGAATTAATTTTTCTGTTAAGAGTTCCAAAACAAATTACCTACTTTAATATATTTCTTCCCATATTACCCCATATATTCCCAATTTGTGTTATAGAACTAACCTGCCCCGATAGTTCCATAAAAAAAAAGGCTGCCGCAGCAACCTCCCTTATTGAAGTAAAGCACCCTTTAATTAGACAACAAATTAAACTTATCGATTTATATTCTTTGTCATACCAATGGTAAACTTCTCAAATCCAAAAGTTTCATAATATGATTCCAAACTTTCTACACACATAAGTTGAGGAATTACTCGATTTTGCTCACAATGTTCAATTATTCGATTCAACATCTCTTTGCCGATTCCTTTGGACTGGTAGTTCGGTAGTACACACACTCCACATACAACTCCAGTAATCACACCATCTGAAATAACACGTCCCATACCCACTAACTGTTGTTCATCAAAAGCATAAATTGCATACCAACTTTGAGTGCACATTTGTTTCAAATCATTAACTGTTAATTTAAGTGAATTCCATCCTAAAGATTCATATAAGGTTAGTAATTGCTTAAAATTTTCAGGGGGTTCTATTGTATAATGTATAGGTTTTTCCATATGAGCACCTCCCTGGATTTTTGTATCTTACAGCTTAATCTCAACACATAATTTGTATGATTTTCACATATTTTCTTCCGCAAACCTGCCCCTTTAGCTCCATAACCTGCTGAGGCAACTCTCTTATTGAAGTAAAGCACCCGTTAGTTTAAGAACACTCTTTCACAATCTTAGAAAAAAAATGCCGTCCTAAAAGACAGCTATTCAAAAATATTAGTTTGAAATAGTTGGTACGAGTTTTGAAAATTTGCGATAACAGAAAATAGTTAATGTTAATGGTACTAAACTCCATAGATAAAAATATGTTCCATACTGGTTCCATCTTGCGGTTGTTGTAATCCCGTCAGCGATTTTTATCCCCATAAAATTCAACTGTAAATTCCCTTGTATTTGACTATTTGATAATCCGTAACCTTGCCCTACCATCGCAATAAATAATAAGCCAAAGCACCCTGCAAGCCCTAAAAACAACCATCCTACTTTGTTTTTGTTCAAGTTACCCCTCCTAAAATTATTTGTAATCATAACATTCTACAAATTTTGGTAAAACCCTTGTTGATCTAACCTGCACCTTTAGTTCCGTAAGAAAAAAGGTTGCCGCATCAACCTTCCTTATTGAAATAAAGCACCTGTTAGTTCCAAACATATTCCATTCCATTTTGGGCAAAGTAACTATAACTAAAACAAGGAGGTAGTGATGGTTAAGAAAACGATACTTGCTATATGTACATTATTTCTTTTGAACATAGTCGCACCAACACTAGAGACAAAAGCTTTAACCTTTGATGAATTGCCAACCAAACAAACATCGAAACAATGGTCGGTTCAAGTAGACAAAGCCGATCAAGGTAAGGGGTTAGTAAAACCCGAAAAGGGAAAATTTCATACTTACTCTTTAGAGGTTGATAACATTGGTAAGGATATATTGTCTGCGGAAATTTATATGTTTAGAAATGAACCTAACTCTACAACGAAGTTTTCACTTTTTAGTTGTCCTGATGAAAAGGAATGCAATAAAGAACACTTTGAAAGAGCCATTTCTTTAGCAAAACAAATGAATGATGGGTATCCTTATAGATTTAGCAATTTCCTTTTGGCTGAAAAAGCTACGGAATTCGAAGTGGAAATTATTTGGACTCAAAAGGGGATGGAAGGCAGACCTTTAAAAGAAACATTTACATTCACTGCTGAATAACAAGAAAACAAAAAGACCGAAATAATCGGTCTTTTTGTTGAACTAACGCACCCGTTAGTTCTATAACTGGGGGCAAATTAAAAAAATCAATCAAAATAGACAGGTTCTTGCGGATTATGTAAATGTTTAAAAGCCATTTTAATTTGTGATTCTGTATTTCTAGCTATTGATAATGATGGTAGTTCATTTTCAGCAAAAAACTCAACTGCACTCGTTTCTATACCTTCTTTAGGTTGTCCACCAATTATTTCACATCGGATAAACATTTTATAAACGTGATAAAGTGAAGGAGGGTGTGGATGACACTTCTTATCAAGGACACCTAACAATTTAATTGCTTTAACATCAAACCCCGATTCTTCTTTTACTTCTTTAACTGCAACTTCACTTGGAGTTAATCCTATGTCGCCCCAACCTCCTGGTAAAGACCAATCTCCATCAGTGTTTTCTCTAACCATTAAAATCTTATTATCTCTAAAGACAATTGACCTAATATCTACCTTAGGAGTCGCATAACCAGTTTCATTGGCAAACAGATCTTTTATTACTGTCTTGTTCATATCTGTTTGATGCGACAATATTTCAACGCTTATATTTCTTACCAATTCAAATCTTTCCAAGTCATATACATCTTTCGAATAAGTTAATCCCGCCTGTGCAATGGATTGGAGTTGTTTCGCCCATTCAAGCCATTTAGGTTCCATTTATATCACCACCCATTCAATAATACCTAAATATTACCATAAACCCTTGGAGTTGATAATAACCTATTCAGCTAACCTGCCCCGATGTTTCCATAAGAAAAAGCTGCCTTAAAGACAGCTCTGATCCTCAGCTAACGCACCCGTTAGTTTAAGTACATTTCTTCACAAACTTTGTTTCTTAAATGACTCTAATCTGTTATAGCCTTAGTTTGAACAGAGTTACATAACGTAGGATCAGAAAGTAACTCTGTTAATTCGCTTAAATATAAATAATGTTTATCGCATTGTGAGGATTCAGGTATTCTTTCACCCTTATTAATCACTTCTAACATTGGAGAGGAAAGAAGAACTTCAACAATAAGTAAATCTGATTCTTCTAAGTTTATTTTGAAACCTGCAAATACATCTTGTTTTATGTCTTTAACTGTTTGAATTAGATTTTGTAACTTAGTACCACTAATTGTTATTTTTATTAAAGGAAAACATCTTACCGTAGGGTTTTTTACTATCTTTCTATTCCTATAATCATAAACGAAATAAAACTTATCCTGATATTGATTCAGTTTTTGTAATTCATTAGTTAGTAAGTAATATTGGTCAGTACGTCCAGTTGATAATTGAGACTCTTCTTCACCTACCAATAACGTCAGATTTTCTGGGGAAGAAATTGATATCGTAGTTATTGAGTTTTTTGATATTTTGGATGTATATTCCATTAATTCATTTAGCTGAGGATTCGATAACTCACCTTTATAGATTCCTATCAGGTATTGATTCATATTTTACACACTCCTTTTATACTTACTAAGTAAATACGATATGTAAAATAGAAAATCCTTCTTCAACAAACCTGCCCCGATAGTTCCATAAGAAAAGGAGCTGCTGATCAGCTCCTGGTAATGAAGTAAAGCACCCATTAATTTAATAAAATAAACTTACGAACTAATTTGTAATAAACATAATAAATTGAATAAGCAAATAAATAACTAACACCAGTCCAAATGATATTCCATTCATTCCTGTATACTATTTTCTCTAGACACACTAGTATATACTCTCCAAAAGTTGTAACGAAAGTAAAAACTAAAAATGTAATAAGAATAGTCATTTTTTTATAGTGAATAACACAAATAAATAAACAACCAAGTATAGGATAAAGACCTAAATCATACGGAATTCCAGTTAAAGATGATTCTTGAAACACTATATCCATCTTCCAAAAGTAGTTAAAACCAATTTCATTTACTAAAATACTTGTCGCTACACCAATTGGATAAAAAATTATAAATAGCTTCGTCTGATTTTTTACCAAATAAGCACCTAAAAGCCAAGGAAAAATAAACCCAACGATAATGTGAAAAAGCATATTTAACCTTCCTTTTTTAGAATCGCATTATATATCTATTCTGCCCCGATAGTTCCATAACAAAAAGTGCTGCGAAAGCAACTCTCTTATTGAAGTAAGGCACCTGTTAGGATATTATTGCCTGTCATCGAGCTCTTCCATATCACTCATTATTTTTTTGTTCTTACTAAAATGAATAGCTATATATAAAAGTAAACCAAAACCACCACCAATTAGTACCTTAAAACCTGAACCAACAGCTGCCCATTCCAAGGCGTAGAAAATTATCACACCGAGAAGAACATATGAAAAAACTGTATTAATCAATATCATTCAGCCTTCTTCCTTAATTGACGTACTATATAAATTCTATTTCAAATGCATTATTCCTTGTTGAACTAACCTGCCCCTTTAGTTCCATAAAAAAAGGAGCTTCTGATCAACTCCTTTTTGCCAATACACTTGTATCAGCCTAACAGGCACTCAAAATAACATAATAAAGAACTCGTCCAAATTTGACGAGTTTTTTACGTTATTGCTATTCATCACATCTTATCCAACGAACATCATCTATATCAAAGCCACGCGAACTTAATATAGAAAAGAAAAATTCTTCATCTAGGTATTTCCCCTCCTTGTTATAATACTCTTCTATAAAAGCACTAGAACGGTGTTTTAAATAAGCTGTTTTATAGTCTGTTTGATGACATAAAGGTATTCTTTTTACGTTTTTTAATGGAGTATATTCCTCTCCAGTAAGAGGGCATTTATTCAACCTTTCTAAGTGCCTTTCATCTATAGCCCTATCTACATTTTTGTATTTTATGTACCCCATCAAGAGTCCAGGTTCGGACCAACCGCCTTTTTGAAATACATAGCTGTGAGTGTAAAAAGTATATGCTGCCCCACGGATACTAAAGTTCATATATACTGTATCGATTTCTATTTCTTTTCTTGCTACACCATATAGCCTTTTTTTCAAGAGCACGGAATTTGGTATTTTCCATTTAAGTATATAAACATCCTCAATTGTAACTTCTTTTAGAAAATCATCTTTATTAATTAACAAATAATTCAATATCATCACCCCTTTCAAAGAATTATACTTAAATTTTTCTGTTTAGAAAAAAAAAGCAAAAAACCTTTAAGCTTGCTGGGAATACGGCTTTAAAAGTGATAAGAAGACCGACAGCCTAGTAAATCTATTTATAAACGAATAAGAAGATATAGACTTCAAAATCAACATTATAATACGCTGCACATTCTGATGTTGAGAATTCTTATTTTTGCATACTGCAATTGATAATACCTCTTCTTCTGGAGTTTTCATTTTTCATTTTTCATTCTCCTAATGATGAATAAGGGGGTTAGATTGCATAAAATAGAGGAAAACAATAGAACGAAATACTTCCAGTCTTTTTTGACAAGTATTTTCGAACATATTATTTTCCTCTCATATCATATGTTAATTATTATCAGCAGTTCTGCTGTGCTGTTTATTGTTTGTTAAGTAATTATTATTAGTTTCCACTATTTATTCAGTTGCTCAAACGAACTGACCTCAGCCTTTTCCATCGGCAACAGAAGCGTAGCAATAATAAAAATAGACCAAAAAAAGCAAACTATAGCTACCACTAAACTGTTACTCAAAGGGATAAATGAAAAAGACAGGTGTCTTTGTTTTAATTAAGAATTACTTCTTATTACAATTCAAAATATTAAGACATTCTTTGAGAATTGATTCATTATTAAAGATAATAATATGAAGTTTTTTCCTAGCTCTAGTTACCATTTGAAAAAGCATTTTTGTTGGATGGTAATAAGGATTAGCACCCCATCCCTGAGTAGATAGCTTTCTGTCTTGATCGTAGTAAAAATGTTGATCTAATACAGCAACTACCTTATCATATTCCTGGCCAATAACTGCGTGGGCACTGTCATCGTGGCCATTTTGAAAACTGTCATATGGAAATTTATCATATTTAGAAGGTGTATAATTTATTACTTTCCACCCCTGACTTTTAAGTACTTCCATTTCTTTTCTTACAGCAAGAGAAGACATAAAGTATTGGACATCAATATTAGGATACTCTTGATTTGGATTTCGTTTAGATAAATCAAACAAATTTTTTATAAATGATGCAATTTCTTTATTAGTTCTAATTTTCTCTGTTAACTTAAAATGTTTAGGAGAAACTTGCTCTTTAATATATTGAGGGATATTTCTATTGATTTCCCAGCTAGCGAGACATTGCTGAAAATCATACGAGAAAATATATTTTGTATTTGTTTCCTTCGCCTTTAATAACATTTGATTTATTTGTCCTTTTTCTATTCGTTGGGATTCATCTAAAATGATAAGATCGTAATCTCCAAAATTATATTTGGTATGGAATTTACTTTGTGCAATATTCCAAGAGTAATCATCTCTTAATCTAATATGCCCTTTATTTAAGGCACCGCAGTGAAAAATAAGAACTTTTTTTGAACTATTTTTATATTCCTTAGCAATATCATATGTTAAAAGGGTTTTCCCTGTGCCCGCGTTCCCTTCAAGCGTGATAAAACAGGGTCCGGTTTCCTTATGTAGCTTTAAAATCCCACTTTTTAGGACTTGTTGATGGTCAGTTAGAAAATACTTATTTTCAATAAATTCTTTTGTTGAATTAAAAGGAGAGACCAGGTAATTAGAAGGATCGAAAAGCTTATGTATATCTTCAATTTCAATTAACCTTTGATCCCTTAACTGAGATATTAAGAAGGTAAATTCAACTTCTTCCAGCTTTTCACTTTCATCTAAGTAAAACAACTTCTCCTCTTCTGCAATATAAGTGAAATTCAGTACCTTCCTATCCAAGAATCCAAGGTAGTATTTATTTTTTATAAGTTGCTTTTTGATCCGATCTTCTCCAGTATTTTCTTTTTTTAGTTCTATATTAATAATATTCTTTTCTCCAAATCTTAAAAGATCAAATTCTTTTCCTATCTGGTTAATTATATAACCTACATAAAATTTCTCTACAATATCCACTTCTCTAATCTTATTTAGAAGCTTTTTCACTAGTGATCTTAAATCCTCTAATTCGCCATCTTTAATCTTAATTTCAAAATGGCTAGTATACGAATTGAAGACTGTAGATGTTAAACTCTTATTTGCATTCAGTAATGATAATAAATTTATAGGTTTCATCTGGTTTTCCCCTTTCAAAGTGAATAATATACGAAAGAAACAAAGAGAATAAATTCTTTTTAGGATACGATAGACTCCTGACCAGCTATTATATCCTGAAACTCTAACCCCCTAGGATTTAAGGTTAAAATGAACTCTTGTTCTCTAATGGCAGAAGAATTATGGGAATTGTGTACCTTTTATTTTTGTTTATATGTATCCAAGATAAAGCGTATTTTACTTGGAGCCACTTTGGGAATGATTGTCTTGAAAGGCTGAAGCATTTGTTCTTTAGACTGCCAGGCCTATCCTCTCCCCTAAGTTAAGTCCGAAAACTGAGAAGAATTTAAAGTAGCTTCACACTCGTAAAAAGAGCCTAATCCATTAACGGATTAGGCTCAAATAAGGTGGATGCTTCACTGTCGTAAAAAGTTAAAATGTTAATCCACATATCTTTATTGGTTTACAAATAAGTATATTGGTTATAATTAACTAGAACAAAAAAAGTAGGGCCATCCCTATACTCTTCTTATAATTGTAAAATAAAAAAGATTTAATATGGTTCTTTTTTACAAAGGCAAAATTAAATGAATACATTTTTTTGAGAATCCATCGTAAGGCAAGTTGAGGTAATCAGAAAATTCAGAGAAATTATTCCCTAAATAGAAGTTGAGGGCCTTTTTCGTTGAGCGTAATACAATTGCTTGTATACCAATAAGCTCATCTGAATAATATTTTATATCTGCTATAATAGAGGCTAGTAGCATATCACTATATTTATAACTCTTGCCGTCTATAGATGATACAAACCCTTTACCAGACAAATCATTATTAATTGCAAAAAGTTTCAATTCAATTGATGGAATACCAACGAATTCATCTGATTCATCATCAGCATAAACAATAGATGTAGCAAACAGAGAGTAATACCCGTATAAATACTCCTCGTCTTCACTAACAAATAAGAATGTTAAACCTTTTCCATTATCTTTATCTTCTTTAGAATGGGTTATAACATAGTGATCCATATTCGAATTAGCTGAGGGGTATCTTTGTAATAAGTGTTCGTAAGAATCACTATATTGTACTTTCTTAATATCCAATCCCTTTAAACATAATCTCTCCAAATTCTCCAACCCTTTTACCGTATCTTATTTATTAATATGTGTAGAGTTATTTTTACATCTAGATATAAATTCTTCGTTTTCAGATTTTTTAGCTTTTAAAAATTCTAAAAACTCTTTAGTTTTATCTTCTTTAATGAAGTTTATTCTATTAGATGATCTAGCTACTGCTAACATATCATCATCCCCTTTGGATTTGTAAAATTTACCATTTCTGTTATTAAGATTATCCTTAGTCAAAGTTTACCACCTCGAATTCAATAAATCAATTATTAATAAAAAAGATCTAATACTTATATACGTCATTATTTCTAGAAAATTACCTATTTAATCAACAAGTTGATAATTTTTGTTTAATATAAAGTCAATAACCTTTTTTTAATTATGTTAAACTCAGCTAATCTGCCCAATCTTACAATAATTGAAGTTTCTTTAGAGGCAATAAAAAAAGCCCACCCCGTGGGTAGACTTTAAGATATATATTCACGAAAAGAAAGTATTCTCAATTACACGGCATTAGTGGCGATAGTTGTATAAGTTGAATTGATATGCAAACCAACATCGTGATTGTTCATCCTCTAACTCCTTATTTTCAACACCCCTAGATAAAAACCTTAAATATTAAAAATATTATATCTTTTAAAAAACTGGGCTATAAGACTATTTCCAGCTGAAATTATTAAGAAATGTCCTCTGCATTGCGGTTAATCATATCGATAATATCCAAAATCCCCTTAGCTTTTGGTAACTGATCTTTAAATACCACGGTAATGCCACCCAACGACGAAAATGGATCTTGCTGCAGAGCTTGGCGTTCAAGCGTTCCGTTTTTCACAACATAATCAATAATTAATTCAACAAATTTTGTTTGTTGTAAATTTAAGTTCTCTTGAGATAAAAACGTAGAAAACCCTACTACTGCAGCTTGGCGATCTAATCCAACGATTTTACGAACAAGCTTTGTTATTGGCGTATCTCCAAAGTCCTTTTCATACTGTTCTTTTGAACCTAATTCATTCCAAAGAATGTGTTCTAAATACTCTACATCTTGTTTCGTTAAAGGCTCATTGTTACGAAGCTTATAAATAGCCAGTGTATCCTCGTGCTGATGCTCTTTTAGGTAGTGCTCAACCTTCTTACGGTAGCTTTGAAGGTCATTCACATTTAAAATCGATGCGTTTTCTTTCACTTCAATTACTTCGTCTTTAAAGTCCGTATAATAGATTTTTTGTTGTGAGAGTTCAATGTAACGAATTAAATCACGTAGAGCTTCTCGAACCTTCTCCAAATCTGCAATCGTTGCTTCTTGCCAAAACTCACTTGTTCGCACTTCATCAATAATCTGTTTATGCACCATAACTTTTGGAATCGTGCCTAATTTCGAAAGGGCTTCAGCTGTATCAACAACACGGCGAATTGGTTTTGTTGCATTGTTTGACTGTAAGCTTGCCAATTCAATCGTCAGCATTAAAAAATCAAAACGTTTCGCTAATTCCTCATCATCAATCGGTGCAATTAACGGTGATATTTTTTCTTTTAATTCATTAGTTTGTACAACAGATAATGCTTGCCAGTTATCCACATTTTGATATTTATGCACATATTGTAAATATTGGCGTACTCGGAAATTCGCTTCGTTTAATGCACGTACATCAGCTATATTCTCTTTTAATAGCTGTTCACGGTATCCAGAATACGGTTCAACTTGGTACTGTACATCTTGGAGCTCACGCACAATGTCCACTTTTGAATTGAATAGCTTTTCTGTTAAGGTTTGCTGGATTTTTGCTTCTTCACCTTTTTCATTAGCACGGAAATATTCGAAGTTACGCAAATAATCAAAAATTAAGAAATACTCTTTGTCTATTCCTGGTCCAAACAAATCTTCACAAAGGCGTGTACCACGTCCAATCATTTGCCAGAACTTTGTCTTCGAACGTACCTTTTTAAAGAATACTAAATTCACCACTTCTGGTACATCGATGCCTGTATCTAGCATATCCACCGAGATTGCAATCTGAGGCATTTTATTTTTATCTGAGAAGTCATCAATTAGGGTTTGATAGTATTCCACGCTATAATCAATTACTTCCGTAAAGTTGCCACCATACTCAGAGAATTTCAAATCAAAGCGTTCTTTAATCGCTAACGCGTGTTTATGATTTTTTGCAAAGATAATCGTTTTTCCTAATTTGTCTCCACCTTCTACTTTTATGCCATTCTCCATTAAATCTTGCAACACGTGGTCAATTGTACTTTTATTAAAGACAAAGTTATTAATCGCAGAACTATCAATATCTTTTACAATTGGCTCGTCTTCGAAAATCTCATCAAATTCTTCTTGTTCCTCTTTTGATAAATCATCATAATGAATACCATCATCTAAGATCTTTAACGTTGTCTCACGTGTACGATAATCTACTAAATATTCGTCTTCTACTGCTTTCGAAAGTTCATATGCAAAAGTCGGCACACCATTTTCTAAATCAAAAATGGTATACGTATTTTTATCTAATTCATCTTTCGGTGTTGCAGTTAAACCAACTACCATCCCATCAAAGTAATCAAAGATACTCTTATACTTTTGATAAATGGAGCGATGCGATTCATCAATAATAATTAAATCGAAATGCCCGACTGTAAATAAACGATTTCCATCTTTACTTTTCACTTCATCAATAGCGTTCATCATCGTTGGATACGTCGAAAACACCATACGCGCTTCTTCAGGAATAGATTTTTTCTCTAACATATTGCAAAGGGATAAGTTCGGTAATAACGTGTTAAAATTACGGAATGCTTGTTTTACAAGAGACTTACGATCTGCTAAAAACAGCACGTTTTTAATCCAATGATGATTTGTTAATACATCGACTAATGAAATTGCAGTCCGTGTTTTACCGCTTCCGGTAGCCATCACAAGCAATGCTTTACGTTGTTTATGACTAAATGCGTCACTCACAGCTATAATCGCTTCCTTTTGATAGTAACGATTTGTAATATCTTCATTAATTTCAATATTGGTTAATGGCTTCTTCAACATTCGACGGTCAATAATTAGCTGCAACTCATCTTGTGTATAAAAACCAGATGTACGGCGTGCTGAATAATTATCGTGCCAAATATGTGTTTCAAAGCCATTTGTGTAGTAAATAACCGGACGAATTTGTTGTGCCTGCTCGATGCAATCTGCGTATAATTTTGCTTGTTGACGCCCAACTTTCGCATCTCGTGAAGTGCGTTTTGCTTCTACAACTGCTAACACTTTACCGTTTGTTCCAAGTAACACATAGTCAACAAAGCCTTCGCCTGCATTATTTGGCATCCCCCTTACCAGATACTCAGTAATGACATTTTTGCCAATTTCCCAGCCAGCTAATTTTAAATCTAGATCTATATATCGTTTACGTGTTTCAAACTCAGAAATTCCATCCACTTTATAGCTATATTCTTGTTGCTGCGCCTGACGATTAGTTGTTAGTTTCTGACGAAGTTCTTCATTTTGTTTACGTAAATCTTCTAATGATTTATCTTTAGCACTAAGCTTTTCATATAAATCGTGAAGTTCTTCAGGACGTTCTCGTTTGTACTCTACTGTATAGAGAAGTGATTCATCAAAGTCCGAAGCTGTAAATTCCTCTTCATAGCAATAATCAATCCACGAAATAAATTGATGTAAATTATATAAGGATAAAACAGCCTCATCTCCTGTAATCGCCACATTCGTATGTACAGCAGCATTTCCTAGCTTCACAATGTACTTCAACATCGGCAATAACTCTTCGTCAAGAATCCCTAAAAAATGACGATCGTGAATTAAGCTTGATAGATTATTTTGATAAGGAATCTTTACATCATTATCAAACTGATACACCCACTTAACGGCTAATTCTAGTGCACGGCGCGATAAAATTGCACACGTCGCCGGACTAACTTGCATCGCTCGCTCTGCCTCTATACAAGCATTTGCAAAGCTACAAAATAGCTCTTTATCCTGTAAAAATCCAAAGTTCGTCAATATTTCATCTCCTTTATGAGATACTGTAACTAAACTTATTCTTAAAATAACTCGCCATTAAAGGCTTTTTGTAAAATGGAATTATATAAAATATTAATTTCTTGGTTTGAATCTATCAATTTTTGCTTCATATTTTTTATTTGATTTACTCTTACACTAAAGACTTGTTGCCTTTCAATTGATGGTAAATAAATCTCAATCTGTTTAAACTTTTGCATCGAAATATTTAACATAGAACCACTTGTACCAGTAGCATTTTTAGAGAATTGATTTCGAATTCTTTTTGTGTTTATTACCGTATAAAAGTATTCAGGTGTAATTATTTCTTTATTTAAATTAATTTTCCAAAGTTTATCTGGCAGAATCAAATCCTCATAATCTTTTGGAACAATAGCAGAAGCTCCAACTAATTCTCTCGTATTTGCTCGACTGAATATAATATCACCTTTCTTTGGATATACAGCCTTTTTAATTTCAGTATTAGGGCTTAAAACTTTATATTCATCATCTTTGAAATATCCTTTTGTAACAGTACTAATTTTTAAAACGGCTATTTCACTTTTTTCTTTCTTTCGTTCTTCTCCTGAAACACTCCAACCTGCTTCAATAGAATCTACAACATCAGCTATTGTAACTTTTGTTAAGTTCTTATTTTCTCCAAACATCTTTATAAATACATTTTGAGTTAATTTATCTAATGCAGCAATTTGAGATTGGCGTTTTTGTATAATGGAGTTCGTTAAGTCCAGTAATTCAATAATTTTTTCTTGTTCTGTTAAAGTTGGCAGATAAAGATTTACATTCTTCAAATCTTCTTTATTAAATCCCGCTTGGGCTGCTCTACTTCCAACATTATGAATAAAATGTTGGAAAATGTTTGATTTAAGGAAATAATATAAATACTTTTTTAATAACTTACTTTCATCAGGAATAGCTTTAATTAAAGCAACATTATATGTTCCAGATAATCCACTAACAATTTTCCCTATAGAAGCACCATATCTTGCAATTAAAATATCTTCTTCTGAACAAAAGTTCATTTTCTTTTTAATTTTTACATATTCAAATTCTGCTCTTCCCTGCGTAAAGTCACGAATTTGAAGCATTCGAACATATCCTTCTTTTTCTTCTTTAATCCATTCACTCTTCGGTGGTTGACTTCCTCCTTTAAAATCACATACCGAAAGTAAAGACACAATATTATTTACCATTTAAAAGCACCTCTAATTTTTCTAAATCATTGATGACTTCATTTTCAAATAATTTTATTTGTTGGATAATTTCACCAGGCGATTGATATTCCACTTCTTTATACTCAACTTTTTTATACTTATTAATCGACAAGTCATAACCTTGCTCACGAATTTCATCAACTGGTACAAAGAATGATTGTTCTGTGCGTTTACGTTCTATTTCACCTTCTAAATTACCAAAACGAGCAATAATATCTGTAATATCATTTGCATCAATAAGCGTACGTTTATCATCTAATGAATAACCATCAGCTTTCATATCATAGAACCAGACGTTATCCGTACCACCTGTTCCTGTTTTTGTGAAGATCATAATTCCTGTCGATACACCAGCATACGGCTTGAATACACCGCTTGGCATTGAAATGATTGCTTCAAGTTTGTTATTCTCGATGATTTCTTTACGAATCGCTTTATGTGCGTTTGAGCTACCGAACAATACACCATCTGGTACGATTATAGCTGCACGTCCACCTGGTTTTAAAATGCGTAAGAATAATGATAAGAATAGTAATTCCGTTTTCTTCGTTTTTGCTACCTTTAATAAATCATTCGATACAGATTCATAGTCAAGTGAGCCTTTAAACGGAGGATTCGCTAATACTAACGTATATTTTCCGGCATCTTTATTGTCTTCGGATAAAGAGTCACGATAATCAATGTTTGGCGCATTTACACCGTGCAGCATCATATTCATTGCACCAATACGTAACATCGTTGTATCCATATCATTTCCGTAGAACATTTTGTTGTGGAAGTGTTCTTTTAACCCTTGTACAAGAAATAAATCTTGATTGTTTTTACGTAAATATTCACTTGCTGATACTAAGAAACCTGCTGAACCCATTGCTGGGTCAATGATTATATCCTCTGGTGTTGGCTTCATTAATTCAACCATCATATTAATGATATGGCGTGGTGTACGGAATTGACCATTCATCCCTGAAGTTTGTAACTTGGATAATAAATATTCGTAAACGTCTCCTTGTGTATCACGGTCTTCCATTGGAATGCTGTCAAGTGCCGTTACAACCCTTTGAAGTGTCGCTGGCTTATTAATAAGGAACGAAGCATCTTTCATATATTTTGAGAATGCGGAATCCTCTTTACCACCCAATGTTTTTATAAATAGGAAAATTGTACTTACCATTACTTGATGCATTTCTTCTGCCGGCAATTGCTTAAACTGAGTCCAACGTATCTTTGGCCAATGTTTTTTTTGAAGTTCATTAAAATCAGCTGGCATTTCAGAGAATATCCCATTGTATTCTAAGCCTAAAAAAGTCGCTTCCTTTTCTTTACGTAATTCAATTTCATCTAAACCTTTTATGAATATTAAGTATGTTAATTGTTCAATATTTGTTAATGGGTTTGTATTTCCTTCTGTCCAAAGGGTTGTCCAAATCCCGTCAATTTTATTTTTAATTTCACCTGTAATCATTTTATTTCCTCCTGATAGTTAAGTTCCTTAGCTTTACAAAATGGTGAAGGTCTTATTGATCCCCATTGCTTCGAACGCTTCAAGCTTTAATGCCTTTTGACGTGCTTCCAAACGTGCTAATTCTTCATCGATTTTCCGCTGTTCAGCACCAAAATTCCCAACAATTTTTCGTTGTTCATCTAATGATAGCAGCGGAATCGGTAGCTCTTTTAAATCCTTCATTGATAACGTCGTAATCGTTGTGCCTGTAGTATGTTTATCAAAGTAGAATTGTGCAATTGGTGATTCGAAATATAGAAGTAAAAATTGGGGGTCTAGTAATTCACCACAACGAATGCCAGCAAAGTTTTGAGATAACAATACATCATCACAATCACTCATAAATAATGCGGCTTTACGATTCACACCACGAACAGATAATAAAACATCTCCTTGTTGAATGAGATTATTATTGATTTTTGCATTGTTCTTAATAGAATAACGTGTTACACCTTCCAGATTAACTACGCCATCTTTAACATCTGAAATCTTTAAAACTGCGTATTCTCCGTTTTCATTTTCATCTTTAGTTGAGGCATTATATCCGCGGTAAAAATCAACTAACGCTGATAACGGCTTCGTTGGCACATTATTCAATGTGTCCATATTAATTGCCACAGTACCAAATTCACTAACTTGTGTTTCTGCTTTATAAATATAGTTGCTTGGCGTCAATTGTGCTAATTGAATTTCATCATTTGCAACAAATCGACTAATTTCTTCGATTTCTTTACCTTCAGAAATTATATTATTAATCAATTTTATTTTATCCTCAGTCAAAACAATATCGCGCTTATTAACTGATTCACCTAAATCTTCGGCATTTATCATTAAAATTTTACCTTTACGAGATTCAGATTTATTTTTGTTGCAAAGTAAAAGTGCCGTTTTAATATTTGTATAAGGTTGTAGCAATGACGGCAGAGCAACTATCGCTTCAATGACATCAAAGTCAATCAAACGTTGACGGATTTCTTTTTCAGGACCACCTCTAAATAAAACGCCCATCGATAATAAGAAAGCAGCTTTCCCATCTTCTTTTGTTGCGCTTAACCCACAGCTTAAAAATGTTAAGTCTCCTTGTGATCGTGGGGGAATACCATAAACAAATCGGTTTAATTGATCATACTTCATATCAATTTGTTGTTCTTCTGTTAAACGTAATCCAAACGGTGGAGCCATAAACACTCGATCAAATTGATCTAATTTATTGCCTTCTACATATGCGGGTTTTTTTATTAAATCATCTATTACAACAGTTGCTTCAATATCGTTTAAGAATAAACGTAAACGTAAAACTGTTGCAGCAATTGGATTGATTTCTTGTAAAGCTAACCGGCTATTTGTAACTTCTTTAACAAACATCATTGCTGTTTGACCATATCCTGCTGTTCCATCGTGGAAAGTAACTGATGCAGAAACCTGATCCAATAAATAGTTTGTAGAAATCTTATTAATACTTTGTGGTGTCAAGAATAAAGCTCGACTTTCCAGCCCTACAGATTCGACCAATTCATCAAAAACTTCGCCCATTGGTAAACTTTTTAAATTCTGTTCAACGCTTAAAAGAACCTTTACTAAAGCGTTTATGTACTTTGCTGAAAAAGTTTTTTTAAATTTTTCTAGCATTATCTTTTTAAAATGACCTTCAAGTTGTAAGTTACTAATCATCTTTTCTACTTTTTCCAAAACATCTTGGCTTTGAATTACTTTTGAAAGGTCCGAACCATTTTGTTTTGCTATCGCAAGAATTGTACCTGTTGTAAGTAAATCTGTTTCTGGATTACTAATACTACTTGTAAAACTTGTTGTTCTAATACTTTCATATACCTCTCTAGCACCATTTGTCTTTTCCATACTTATTCCCTCCTAAAAATCCGTCATTCAACTTTAATTTAAAAATACTACAAAAACTTAGTATAGTCAATACTAAGTTTTAATATCTATTGTATAAGATGATAATATTAAATATACATAAAAAATAATGATTTGACCAGTGTAATTGAGTGAGGGTACTTTAAAAACAAAGAAAAAAGGTACCTACTCATTAACGTACACTGCCAAGTGCGGTTAGGTTAGGGTACTGTTGAACCCTGATAGCTGATGTGGATTTGGTGCTCGTTGGATGCTAGGCTATTCATATAATGCAGGACACATACAAAAGCTTTACCTAGCTCTTCCATACTCTGAAATTTCAAGTTTTCTATCTCTGACCACTCAATGGTATCCAGAGCGTTTCGGATATCTTTTTCTTCGATAGGTATCATTGTACTCTTCTTTAGTAGCAATCCCGGATTGGCTTATGTGAACTAGTTTAGGCCCTTATGCATTTCCTAATTGTTCCTTATTGGGTTCTTTTTTTGTTTTAAAATATAAGAGGTTATCATAAAATAAAATAATAAACGAGTATACGGGGATATAAACAAAACGGGTAAGGCCATCGGTACATTCTTATAACTTCTATTTGTTCTTTTTTCCTTATATTTGGGGGACTAGTCATTTGGAAAGAAACTATTCCCTTGATCCAACCTACAGATGCAGATGGGTTAGGATTTGCTGTTGCTGGAATAGTGGCCGCTTTCCCTATTTCCATCGTTATTGGTATTATCGTAGCTGTTATTTTATCATTCCTTCAGAAAAATATTGTTGATAAGTGCTAAAAAACTAAACCCACTATACTGCTCCTCGTTAAAGCCAAACATCCTTAATTGTCTTATTAAATTCTTATGTCTTTTAGTTCAATAACAGCTTTAATATACCAATTAAAAAATAGGATTAGTCTTATCAACGACTTTTTATTCCCTACCTTATAAGTGGTTGTCTGCTTTCTATTCTTCGCTCTAGAGTCTATTCAGGCTATAGGGAACAACCAACAACATCAACCAAAACGGAATAGAGAGCCTGCCAGTGTGGCAGCTGATTTTTCAGATTGTACCTGTAAGTTGAAGACAAATTTTGCTAAGTTGACAAATAAAATAGCCACCCCAGCCTGGTAAGCTTATTGGAGTGACCATTACCGTTGGTGACATACCAATGGTTTTCCTAAGTCTACTTACAGTATATGTAAAGGAGGCAGTTATTATCAAATATTTGTATGTGGTAATTGTTGTTTTTAGTCCACAATTGGGATGGCTATGGATCTGTCCAAATAAAACTTAATAAGCTCTACAAATTAAGAATAATTATACCAAATAGATAATTTTATTGGTGAAGTTTATGCTACCGCTTATAAGGATTTTAAGGCTTTATTCATTTGAATAACATATATCCAAAAGTGACATTTTATCTTACAGCTTCCTTTATCGAGTTGTGGCTTTTTATTAAGTTCTGAATGGTATACTAATAACTCTTTAAAAGCTGAAAAGACCTGGATATATATCGTTTTAACCGGTGACATTATTGTTAAATTAAGTGACATTTTAAACTACGATTGATGCCATTTTAAATTAAATTTCACACCATCAGGTGTGTATCTTAATTCTGGATCCTTCGTAAGCCTGCCGACGAGGGTAACTTGGTTAATCATTGTTTCACTCCTTCCTCTTTAATTACTTTAATCATACGCTTTCTTCCATCGATTAAAAAATGGAGGAAATGATTTTATTACACCATTTTTCTTCATAAAAAAACGTTTGAATTGGTGCAAAAACATTTTTTAGTAATTAAAATCTGGTGAAAAACGAATAGTTAACAAAATTAAATTTTTTGCAAATTTTTATTCCATCCTTCATAATTTAGACAAATGTTGGGTTTTCATTTCATTAAGAGACTTTTTTTTAGTATGATATAATTACCTTTAAAAGGATTAATCGATATGTACCCTTTAAAAATTTACGTTTAAGGTAAATGCCGCTCTTTCTTGCAAGAAACGGAGGAATTAGATGAAATCATTCAAATTGATCTCGTTGCAAATTGTTACTGAAAATTTAAACTTGATTGATATTGCATTAACAGATGGATTGATCATAAATAAAGAAAATGATGCTAGATCATGGTTACTGGAAGCCTTTGTCGAAGAAAAACATTTTAAAGAGCTTGAACCCTCACTTCCCGATATAGACGGAGAGGTGTATATCCAGGCAGTCATTACCAAAAAGGACAATGAACCGGCTTTGTTTCAAACTGTTTTACGTACAATAAGAAAAGTGGGCAATCATTATAGCCTTTTATTCGTTGGTCACATCCAAAAAACACGGAGCAAATATGCAGAACTCCTTCTTGAAGATTTGGTCCAAAAAGGTCTCGTCGGCGATGAACTTATAAAAGAGTTCAAGCAAAAAATCCGCTCAAAGCCTAAATTAGCAACTAATAAATAAAAACCCTTCCCTTGATTTCCATCCCCTAATCGAATGCACATAAAAAAGACTGACTTAGAAGAATAAAGGATGATAATCCTCTTCCTACTAAGCCAGTCTTATGCTAATTACTTATTGTCGTCGTCTTTTTTATCATTGTCTTTAATCAAGTCATCGGCATCATCATCGACGTTATTATCGTCGTTATCAAGGATGTCATCATCGTTGTCGTTGTCGTTGTCGTTATCAAGCACGTCATCATCGTTATCGTTGTTGTTATCATTTACACCATTGTCATTGTTATCATCTTCTATGATGTTGTTATCATCTTCTGGTGCGGGATTATTATCATTATCATTATTTCCACATCCAGCAAGGAACATGATAGATAATAAAGATCCCCCAAGTAGTGCAAAAATTTTCTTCATCATTTTTGGCAACCTCCCTTCTTTCTTTATCATTAGGTATTTTGCCCGAATGTGAAAATAACTTGCGTCCTATTTTAAATTTAAAAAGAAAATCTGCTATTTGGAATTAAACATTAAAAAATGCCGGACATAAAAATGTCCGGCATTCAAAGGGAGAATAGAAAGATCTAAAAACCGCTTTTGCTTTAAAAAAGCAATGCAGTGCTTTTTATATACACCGCTTCACGATTCCTTAAACCACTTTTTGAAATATATAGTTAAAAGATATGGAAAAAGAATCTTATTTGTCACCAAAAGCAAACATGATATCGGCTTCACATGCTGTTTCTCCATCAACCGTTGCCACTGCTTTCCCTTTACCCATTGACCCTCTCATACGCACTATTTCCACTTCCAGACGCAGCTGATCACCTGGTTTAACTTGCTTTTTAAAACGGCAATTGTCAATCCCAGCGAAAAATGCAAGCCGGCCTTTATATTCTTCTTGTTTCAAGACCGCTACAGCGCCAACCTGCGCTAAGGCCTCTACAATTAAAACTCCAGGCATAACTGGATAATCGGGGAAATGGCCATTAAAGAATTCTTCATTTGCCGAGACATTCTTCAACCCAACCGCTCTTTTCCCTTCATCAATTTCTATGATCCGGTCGACTAATAAGAATGGGTAACGATGCGGAATGATTTCCTTTATTTGTGTGATATCTAGCATACTTGTTCCTCCTATGACTTAAATATTTCAAACATAACGTAAACTCGCCCCTGTCATCTAGACAGAGGCGTAGTTGCCATGAAATATAAATCCGTTAACGACAGCAACTACTTCAAAAAAACATGGAACTACGCGCCCTTGTTCACTATATCAAAAATATGGGTCCATGTGGATTTTTGGAAAACATCCATTGCATGTCCTCCGCCAATCACACTATATCCTAATAGTGCCCCTGATAATACAGCAATGAAAATCAATCCGATAACAATGAGTAAACGAAGCCAAATTGGCAAAAGACGTACCTTAATCCTTCGATTAGGTTTCGCCTCAACTTCCTTTATCTCTTCTTCAATTTGTTGTCTCATTACACGATTTTGTTCCATATAGAATGTGAAAGCTCCTTTTAAGAAAACTCGCCGAATGATTTCTCTTGTTATGAATTCATTATAACCGATTTGCCCTAATTCCGCAGGGAGACATTTTATTTTCCAGGTACCTTAACGGATTCCATTGATTAATCCGCTCATTTGATCAGCCATCGTAACCGCCCGGGATTGAAATTGGTAAGACCGCTGAACATTGATTAGATCCGTCATTTCTTTGGAAAGATCGACATTCGAGGACTCCAGAGTACCTTGACGGACTGCTGCCTGGTTGCGGGAATCCCCTCTTAATGCAGTCATGATATCGTCTTCCGTAACACCCAAGGCATTGAAGTTTTTGGGCAGGCCAAGTAAATTCCCGCCTAGCCGGTCAAGAAATTGCGGTTTCTTTACCGAGACTATTCCGAGCCCAAAACTCTTTTCGCCATATTCTTCCGTATCCACTATCAATAAGCCATTTTCCGAAATCTTAATGTCCTTAATATTTCCCTCTATGAGGATCGGTTCACCATTTTCATCAAGTACTTTATGTCCAGCAGAGGTAACGAGCATCATTTGGTCATTAGCATTAGGGGATAAATAAAAGGCACCATCCCTTGTAAGCCTTGTATTGACCCCATTATCGTCCTGAACGCTTACGGTGAAGAATTGGTCATCCCTGGTGAATGCGGCATCAAGGTTGCGATCCGTCGTCTTTAAGGCACCCTGTGAAAGGATCAATTGAGATTGGCTTATCATAGCACCTGTTCCCTGCCGGATGCCAGGTGCGGTCAACCTTCCTTTTTCCTTGGTCTCACTAGGTTGATTATTGAAACTCTGTGTCAAAAAGTCATTGAAACTCGTTTGGGTCTTTTTGTAGGCCGTCGTGTCCACATTCGCGATATTATTACTTATTTGATCGATTTTACTTTGAAGTTGGTTCAGCGTATTCGTCGCCGTCATCATCGTCCGGTTCATGGTTTTTCCCCTTACAGTTAAAATTTCCGAATTTCACCTACCGCTTAATTAGAGCCTGCCAACTTCATTGACCGCTTTATCCAAACTTTTATCATAGGCTTGAAGCACCTTCTGACTCGCTTCAAAAGAGCGGTATGCCGACATCATTTCTGTCATCGTTCTCGATTGGTCAACATTGGAGCCTTCAAGAAAGCCCTGCTTAGTGGAAAAACCGACATCCGCAGCAGCGTATGCGCTAGGTAAAGCCCCATCATTCAAAGCCTTATATAGGCCTTCTCCATCTTTCATGAGCTGTAATGACGGATCATCCGAATAACCGATCCCCAAACGTGCGGTTTGAACATTTCCTTCTGAGATAACACCGTTTTCCGCTACTGTGAATCGATCGCTATCAAGCTGGATCTTTTCATTATTTTCGTTCAATACATAATGACCGGACGGCGTGATCAGATAACCTTGCCCATCCAGGGTGAAACTGCCGTTACGCGTATAACGGATAGCACCATCGCCATCCTGGACAGTAAAAAACACCGAGCCTTGCCGACCCGTTTCCTCATTGATCGGCAGGTTTTCATCAACAAGGGAAATATCCGTATCAAGCTGGGTTTCCTCCAATGTGCCCTGGGTAAATAAAGGATTCGCCTCCTGTACGTAAACACCCGTACTGAGCCCCCCAACCTGGGAAAAGTTAGACATGCTCAATTTGCTCTCCGTGGGAACCGTTTCACTACTCATGCTGCTTATGAGCATTTCCGGAAAAGACCTTACACTCAATTGATCCGCTTTATATCCTGTTGTATTCGCATTGGACATATTGTTTGTGAGTAATTCCGTGCGCCTTTGCTGTGCAAGCATCCCGGAAGCAGCCGTATAAAAACCTCTTAACATCTTCTTCACTCCCCAATCCACATAAATTATCCGTTCAATATCTCATATCTATCTTATCGGTCATGAACATCATTATCTTAAGGAAAAGGAGAAGCATTAGGCAGAAGAATTTGTCATATCGCAGGCTAGGTCAAATTTAAAGGAATGGTGTTAAATTCTCGACTAAAAGAAGAGGGCCTATTGCTCATCAGTACTAGAACTGCACGCACTTTCACTATGCCTCACGTTTGTCTGAACCTTAGACCCCTATCTTATGATGCGGATTTCCACCCGCTTTTTAGTTGAATTTGTGCCGTGGCAATTTATCCATATTATCAAGCATGATACCAGTTCCGATTGCTACACAATCCATTGGCTGCTCGGCAACGAGTACTGGGACCTTAAGTTCTTCAGCAAGAAGTAAATCAATCCCGTGAAGCAAGGCTCCCCCGCCTGTTAAAATGACGCCGCGGTCGATGATATCAGCAGAAAGTTCTGGCGGCGTCCGTTCAAGTACGCTTTTTGCAGCTTGTACAATGATGGAAACCTGCTCGCGAAGTGCCTCCTCAATTTCTTCAGAATTGACCGAAATGGTTCTAGGCAATCCCGATACCATATCACGCCCACGGATATCGATGACTTCATTACGAGATCCAGGGAAGACGGTTGCAACCTGGATTTTAATGTTCTCCGCTGTACGTTCACCAATCAGGAGCTTATACTTCCGCTTGATATAATTTAATATTTCATTATCGAATTTGTCACCGGCCATTTTAATGGATGAAGATGTAACGATATCCCCCATTGAAAGAACGGCAATATCCGTTGTACCCCCGCCAATATCTACGACCATATTTCCGCTTGGTTGAAAAATATCCATACCGGCACCGATTGCAGCCACTTTCGGCTCTTCTTCAAGGTATACTTTCTTCCCGCCGCTTTTTTCGGCAGCTTCCTTAATCGCCTTTTGTTCGACACTTGTTATGTTGGTCGGGCAGCAAATTAAAATTCTAGGCTTTGAAAGAAAGCCTTTCACATTCAATGTATTGATAAAATGCTTAAGCATCGATTCTGTTACATCGAAATCTGCAATTACACCGTCTTTTAAAGGACGGATTGCAATGATGTTTCCTGGAGTACGGCCTACCATTTTTCGAGCTTCTTCCCCGACGGCAAGAACACGGTTTGTATTCTTATCAATCGCCACCACCGAAGGCTCATTTAACACAATTCCTTTACCTTTGACATGTATAAGAACATTGGCTGTTCCAAGATCTATCCCAATATCTCTAGCAAACATTTCTTAAATCCTCCTTGAATATCCTCACATATAACCTACTTCTGTCCTAATTGTTTATTTTACCATATTGCATTGACACAAGTAAGTATGAATTATAAATAAACACTAATACAGACTATTATTTCCTATTTTGCCAAAATGTAAAAAAAATCAATGCCTTATGTACTAACCTACCGTATTTTCCCATAAAAAAACCCCGGCATGGAACCGCAATCAAGGTTAAGAAAAGGCAAACACCACTTTCATGTCCCCTTACTCATTCCCCGATAGCCCGATTCACTTCCAATTGCCGGAATGATTCAAGTATCATTTAACGATTTCTTCTTCTCTTTCAGAACGTTTGTATTTTAATTTTGTCGCTTCTCCACCTCTAAGGTGACGAATGGATTTATGATAATCCAATATATCCTTCACTTCGTTAGCCAAATCAGGATTAATTTCTGGCAGCCTCTCAGTTAAGTCTTTATGCACTGTACTTTTAGAGACTCCGAACTCTTTTGCAATGACGCGGACTGTTTTTCTAGTTTCCACGATATACTTTCCTATCTTGATAGTTCTTTCTTTGATGTAATCGTGCACACCACTCGACCTCCCCAAATTGGATGTGAGAAGTGTGAAATGAGATTCGTATTTTTCGAATCGAATACCGCTGCCCTATAAACAATGAAAGATAGAATTATTCACCTATTAGATAATTTGTAATAAACGATTCCTCACCTCAAACACTCTCTTTGCATGGTTTATAACATCTTATTAGCTTGGTTAAGAATATATGCCTAATGGGACAGGAGGTTTGGATTTATTTCTGATTTTCATCTGTTTATTTTCATTAAACGTAAATTATTTCCCGAGAAATTTGTCAGAAATTCAAAGGTTTCAGCATATTGGCCAATATTTCCTCGAAAGAAAAAAAGAAGCCGTTCAAAGTGAACGGCTTCCTTTTACCAAATTTTCAGTTGTTGTCATTCGTAACGCTCTAGGTTTTTGTTTTGATTTTATTAAAAATCTTAATCTTAATTAGATTGATTTAACGAATCTTTTAAGGAATCGCTTTCTTCAGTTGTATCTTCACCAGGGACAGAGCCTTCCTCATCAGTGCCACTATCTAAATCAGTGCTCTCGTCAGTTTCGTCAACTGCAGGCGTTTCTTCTTTGTCAGCTTCAGACCCTTCGACTGCAGGTGTTTCTTTGTCAGCTTCTGATCCTTCGACTGCAGGTGTTTCTTCTTTATCAGCTTCGGCATCAGCTGCAGATTGAATCGCAGAAGCTTGTTTATCAACAAAATCAAGTGGGTTTAACGCAATGTTATCTTTTCTGATTTCGAAGTGGACATGTACGCCAGCCTCTTCATTAATTTGGCTTTTTCCAGCTGTAGCAATTGCTTGTCCTTGTTTTACTTTGTCACCGACTGCAACCTTAATGTCTTTAACAGATTGATAACGAGTAACAACGCCATCTTCATGCTCTACTTCAACTAAATTTCCAAGTAACGCATCGTCTTGAACTTTTGTTACATTTCCACTTAAGGAAGCTTTTACATCGAAAGACTTACCATCTTCCATTGCAATGTCTATACCTTTGTTTTGCTCATATCTATTGTTGTAGAAAACTAATGCTTCTTCTTGTGCCTTTTCATCCGCATTCACATCATAAAACTGTTTCTTGATAACCGATTTGTCTGCATCGGCTACAGGCATCTTGATTGTCTCAAGATTGCTATTAACCTCTACAGAAGGCTCACCATAGTTTTTTCCTGTTTCAGCCGATTCCTCTTTGCCATCGTTAGCTGAATCATCAAAACTATTTTGTAATAAGAAGGCCGCGGCTAAGATTATGGCTGCACTTGCGATATAGATTGCTGATAATGCCCAACGTTGTTTTAGTATACGTCGGATTGTGGAAGTTGGTTTCTTTTCTTCCTCTCTCATATTAATCACCTCAGCAATCATTCTGAACATTTTGTTAAAATTATATACATTCAGGAAAAATTTTTTTTGGATTTATTTTGTGGAAATGAAACCGATTTTATTCGTAGAATGGTAAAATGTTTGGTATCTTACTGTTGAAGGATGTTTAAATCATGAAAAAAGCTTTTAAAATTGTGTTAACGTTATTGCCTTTTCTATATATGATTGCCATTTGGATAATGTCGAGCAACCCCGATGATATGATTCTTGATCTTCCCTCATCCTCATCTGACCGATTTATCAAAGAGGCTCTTCATCTGGTCGAATTTGCCCTTTTGTATATATTATTTGTTTCGGCACTTGCTGCACACCAAAAACTGAGATCTGGTTTAAGCCTGTTGTCTGCCCTTGTAGCTTGCCTTTATGGAGTGATGGATGAATACCATCAATCTTTCGTCCCGTACCGCTCCTCTAGCTTAATAGATGTCATTAAAGACATCATTGGAGTAGCTGCAGTTTATTTTCATGTCCAATATCATTATTTCAAGCGTGAACGGGGCTTTTTGACCTTTATAGAAAAATTAAACGAAAAGAAATGAGAGATGGGAAATCCCACCTCTCATTTTTTTGCCGTCATCGTATTCAGCCACTTACTTGAAGACTGAACTTTGACGCCTTTATAATAATATTTCACGATGTCTTCATAGGTTTTCCCTTCCCTGGCCATGCCGTTAGCACCGTATTGGCTCATTCCAACTCCGTGTCCAGATCCTTTTGTCGTGATCACAATCCGGTTGCCTTGACGCTCCCAGTCAAAATCGGAAGATGTCAGCCCGAGCTTCTCACGAATCTGTTTTCCTGTCATTTTCTTTCCTCCGATATCCACTACACCTACGCGATTACCTGATGTTCTTTCAATAACAGTTCCTATGGATGATCCCGAAGAAAGACTTACACCCAATTTTTTTTCAAAATCTGCAGTATCGACTACTACTTTATTATAAAACTTTGGTGATTCTTCTTTATCCCATGGACTGGATACACTTTTTAAATAGGGAAATTCAGCTTGCCAATAGTCCTCGGAATTCTCCGTATAGCCATTGCTTGTCGAAAAAAAAGTGGCAGTAATCGGTTTTCCTTCATAGGTTAATATTTGACCCGCCGTTTCTTTTATGGCCTTGTTAATTTTTTGCATCTTCCATTTATAATCAGAGCCCCACTGTTTTTTCAGCTCATCATTATTCTTATAAACTTGGTGCATGACCGTATCGCTTACATCGGCACCATCCGGCAATCCTAATCGACTTTCGCTTATGAGCTGATTGACAATATAGGTTCTCGCCGTCAACGCTTGTGCTTTCAGCGCTTCTTCTTCAAAATCTGCTGGCATTTCAGCTGCAACCACACCGCTCAAGTACGATTCAATCGGCAGTTTTTCAATCTTTTTTGCAGATGTGCGGTAAACGGCAACTTCTACGGAACTCATTTCATTTGCCGCTACCTCTTTGCCCTCACTCTTCCCTTTCTTTTCTAATTGCTCGGTCAACTGCCCACTTGTCTTATCATTTGAAAATGGAAGCACAAGCACTGCTGGAATCATGATAATTACGAATGCTACTGCTATGAATAGTACGACCATCGGTTTGATTGCTTTCAAATTCCTGAGCCTCCCTACACTTGTTTTCTCTGCCGTATAATCGTATCCAGCAGGTATCTTTACATAACAAATGTATGTCGAAGGACAAGCATTTATGAATAGAAAAACGACAACTATTTAACTGTCGGCCAAGAATCCGGAACACGAAAAAAAACCACTCACGGTTCGGAGACTCGAACGTGAATGGTTTTATAAGCTACTTATGCGTTTAAATCTGCAATTTTTTTTGTTTCAGCAGGCACATCTTCGTTAATACGTTCCACATCAGCACCTAGAGATGCCAATTTTCCATGGAAATTCACGTATCCTCTGTCAAGATGCTTCAATTCTGTAACACGTGTAATGCCATCTGCAACCAATCCAGTCAGGATGAGCGCTGCCGCGGCACGTAAATCTGTTGCAGCTACTTCAGCACCTTGAATGTTAGTTGGACCATTAACGATAACGGAACGGCCTTCTATTTTAATATTGGCATTCATGCGACGGAATTCTTCAACATGCATGAAACGGTTTTCGAAAACGGTCTCCGTAATCATACTTGTTCCTTCAGCACGCAGTAATAATGCCATCATTTGCGATTGCATATCAGTCGGGAAACCAGGATGCGGCATTGTTTTGATGTCAATGGCCTTCAAGGTTTTTGGACCGATAACGCGTAATCCATCTTCTTCTTCAAGAATTTTAACGCCCATTTCCTCCATTTTAGCAATAAGGGAAGTAAGGTGTTCAGGTACAGCTCCTTGAACAAGAACATTGCCGCCAGTAAGAGCGGCCGCTGTCATGAATGTACCAGCTTCGATACGGTCAGGTATAATCGTATGTTCAGTGCCATATAATTTATCGACACCTTCGATTCTCATCGTACCGGTACCGGCACCTCTGACTTTGGCACCCATTTTATTAAGGAGATTCGCAAGATCTACAATTTCAGGCTCTTTGGCCACATTTTCAAGAATCGTAATACCTTCAGCAAGCGTAGCAGCCATCATGATGTTTTCGGTGGCACCAACACTTGGGAAGTCAAGATACACTCTTGCACCCTTAAGTCTGCCTTCTACCTCGGCATCAATGAAACCATTGCCGACCTTCACTTTTGCTCCCATCGCTTCAAATCCCTTTAAATGCTGGTCGATAGGACGTGATCCGATGGCACAGCCACCAGGAAGAGCAACGCGGGCCCGGCCATTCCTTGCTAGTAATGAGCCCATCACTAAAACGGAAGCTCTCATTTTACGTACATATTCAAATGGTGCTTCTTCTAATAACTCTCTTGATGCATCTACAGTTACTTGATTGTCATGAAAGGCAACATCTGCATTTAAGTTGCGCAATACTTCATTGATTGTATATACATCGGAGAGCGTAGGAACATCTTTAATGATACTTTTCCCATCACTTGCTAATAATGTTGCAGCGATAACTGGCAAAACGGCGTTTTTAGCACCTTCTACTTTAACTGTCCCGCTAAGCCTTTTTCCGCCGCGGACGATGATTTTTTCCAAAAGTATTCCCCTCCGCGTCCATTTTCTCTATATTAATATTCAAACGTTATGATTGGTGTGCCAACTACAAAGTTCGTTCGGTCACCCAATCCTTCTGTCCGTAGCCCAAACTGCAAATTTAATTTTTCTTTTGTCAAAGGTTGTTTAAACAATGTTGAATGTGCAGATATAGATGTAAAGTTTGTTTCGTGCACACTCTCAATTTCCCTTGCTCGGAACATATCTAACAGGTCTTCAGTTTTAGAGTTTAAAACCGAATCCATATTATCATTGATAGACCCTTTAATACAAGAAAAAATTGAAGGAGTTCCTATAAATAGGTCATTCACCCTGTTTTGGAACGTAGCGGTAAAAAAGGCATTATTGGCTTTCTTCCACTTTTTCCCCTTCACTTCGTAAATAACATAGGTAACTTTATCAAATTTCTCTTCCGTTGTCATTATTTTAATAGACTCGGTCAGACCTGAATCGACATTGTAAGTTAACGCCTCAGCCTTCCAGCCGGAAGCATCATCTTTCCGGTGCCATTGAAATTGAGGGTATTTTCGCTTTAAAGCTGTAACTTCGCTTTCAAACTCTTGTTTAGTTGTAATCTCTTTATTTATTTCTCTAGTGAGTACAGACCAATCCCCTATGTCTAAATCTTTATCTTCCTGTAACAGTCCCACCATTTTAACTATATCTGGTTTACTTTCTGCCACAATCGTACTATTCCCAATTAAAATCACCATCAAACCGAGAAATACTATGTATGTTAACATTTTTTTATTTAAAAAATACATGTTAAATCCCTCCCCTTTTACACATTCTTTCCATAAGGAGAGAGATCATACTTCGAGTTTTCCGACAATTGGTGACACCTTCCCCTTAAACTTGCAGGAAGCAATAGCGAATACAAGAGTAGAATCATATTTTGCTATAAGAATATTCTTACAGCTTATCAGTCATTACTAAACATATACGGAAGTTGGTTTGCAAATCCCAGGTAGTCGAGGAAGAAGTTACTTACAACTGAACCGATGGCAACCGTTAATAAAATATATAAAACCCTGGCCTTGATGACCGAATTGGATCTTAACATTTTATCAAAATGTAATGCCTGTAATGCCCACCAGGTAACTGCGATGAAAAACAAGTGTGCAATTATTCCTGTTAAAGCTTGCTGTCCCATTGCTGAAAACATGTACATACCTCCTAAAAGACACCCGAATTCTATTCTAACACAAAACCCCTTCATATTTGGAATTAAAAAGGAAGAATTGCAAAATATCTTTTTAAAACTGTAAATAGAGGCTTGATCCAATGGAACAAGCCTCTGATACAGGCATTATATCATTTACTCGAAATAAAGTCTGTAAAATCACCAAATTGATCATGAATAAAATCAAAGGCAATATTTGGCGCTATCCCGAAAAGTATGGTGCCTATTACGCATATGATCAACACGGCGTAAAGACCCGGACGAATTTTAATGACCTTCTCTGAATGAATCGGTCGGAAAAAGACCTGCACCAGTAATCCGAAATAATATACATAGGACACAATGGTACCTGCAATCATGATTCCCGCAAGGACGAAATGTCCAGGCTCCGTTATGAATGTCCCAAGAAAAATATTGAGTTTGCCAATGAAACCTGTCGTCCCGGGAATTCCAGCAAGCGACAGGATGAATACGGTGAATGCCAGGGCAAGATACGGGGATTTCCTCCCCAGTCCTGCAAGAATGCTGATATCTTCGGACCCACTTTGACTGGAGAGCAGCTGAATGACTGCAAATACACCGATATTCATTAATACATAAGCCATTAGGTAAAACCAGACAGTATCCAGCAGGAAATATCCCCCGCCCAATGTTGCCACCGCCACAAGCAGGTAACCCGCATGAGCGATGCTTGAATAGGCAAACATTCGTTTTAAATTTTGCTGCCTTAACGCAACCACATTTCCAATGATGATCGTCAGCCCCGCCAATGAAGCTATATAAATATTATTTTTATCCAAAAAATCTAGCGCCCCGAACGTATCACCGGAAGCCGTTAGGAATAACGAAAGAAAAAGGCGAAGGATGATGACAAAACCCGCCATTTTCGAAATTACACTCAAGAAGGCTGCGACCGGCGTCGGTGCCCCTTCATAGACATCCGGCGCCCACATATGAAACGGTGCGGCAGCTATCTTGAAGGATACACCGACAAACACCATGAAGAAAGCGAGTCCCATGATGTATTGCAGTTGCCCGTCGGTCATCGCAGCCATCGTCCTGCTCATTTCGCCTAGATTGACGGAACCGGTCACTCCATATAAATAGCTCATCCCGAATAAAGTGATTGCTGTGGAAATGCCTCCGTTTATCACATACTTCATGGACGCTTCGTTGGACTTCCGATCATGCTTCCGCATTCCTACTAATATATAAGATGAAAGTGAAAGAAGTTCCAGTCCAACGAACAGTGTGATCAAATCACCGCTTGAGGACATGACCATCGCTCCAAGCAAAGCGGTCAGGAACAGATAATAAAATTCCCCCCTATGCTCCCGCAGCCCCTCTCGCGGTTCATATCCTTCAGCCAGAAGGATGATCAGGGCCGCTCCGAATAATAGTAGCAGCTTAAAAGCTTTTGCAAATGAATCTAAACGAAACGTATCGGATAAGATACTGACTGTCTCAAAGGATAGCAGGCTAATCAGTGACAAACATGCCAAAATGATTCCGGTTAGCGCGAGCCATGCCAGTTTTCTCCGATTAAAGTGCTTCGGCCAGAATAAATCCAGTATCGAAAGAATCATGGTCGTTCCAAGAATGATGAATTCTGGCATCATCGCTCCCCAATCATAAGAAAGCATCGTGTTCCAATCCATCCTTCATCGCCCCCCTAGAGCAAGCATCATGGCTTCAATCGTTCCTTGAAGAGGCCCGCCTAACAAATTTGGGTATACCCCAACAGATATTATCAAACCGAGAAGAACCAACGTCGGCAAAAACTCCCAGCCCCTTAGGTCCCATTTCTCTTTTTCTATCAAGCTATCATTTTTCCCGAAAGTCATAAGCATGACCGCCCTCAGTACATAAACAGCGGTTAATACCAGCCCGATCGCTCCTATTGCCGCAAGCAACGGCTGACTCTTGAATAAGCCAAGAAATACCATGAATTCACTGATGAAACCGGACATGCCAGGCAAACCGAGTGAAGCCATCCCGCAAGCTAACATAAACCCTGAAAAAATCGGCATCGACTTGGCCAGCCCTCCAAGCTTAGGAAGCATCGTGGTTCCTGTACGCTCATACAACGCTCCCACCAAGAAAAACAACAAAGCAGCAATTAGCCCGTGTGAGATGACTTGAAAAATAGCTCCCTGAATGCCCGCTTCATTCAAGGCTCCCAGCCCCATCATGACGATACCCATATGCGAGATTGATGAGTAGGCTAAAACGAGCTTGAAATCCGTTTGTACCAATGCCAGAAAAGCACCATATAAAAAACTGAGGACCCCAAATAGGACTATGGTAAAAGCCAAGCTTTTATATTGTTCAGGAAACATCCCCATTCCAAACCGGATGATTCCGTACGCCCCAATTTTCAATAAGACACCCGCATGTATCATGACTATGGATGGAGGTGCTTCTGCATGGACCCGCACCATCCAGCTATGAAAGGGAAAGACCGGCAGCTTTATCGCAAATGCCACGAGAAATGCAAGACATAAACCATATTTCATCGAACCGGATATGGGTGCAAAAAGCGAAACGCCGCCCATTGTCATCATCTGTGTCAATGCTGCAATGTTGGTCGTACCTGTCCTGGCAAACAAAATCAAAATGGCCACCAATAAAACAGCCGAACCAATGCCATTATAGATCAGGAAACTATAAGAAGCTTTCTCCCTCTCCAGAAAGCCCCATCTGCCAATCAAAAAGAAAGCAGGAATCAAAGTCATTTCGAAAAAGATGAAAAAAAGGATCAAATTTTCTGCCGTGAAGACACCGAGCATTCCAATCTCCAGGATCAAAAATAATAAATAATACCCTTTCCATTCTTTTTTTATATAAATGGATGCGATTGCAGCCAGTGATGAAATGATTGTTGTCAGTAATATGAAGATGAGACTTAAGCCATCCAGGCCCAACTCAAAATCAACCGTGAAGAGCTTGGGATCATACATCTCCAAATTTCCAAACCTGATCCAATTCAACTTAATGTCAAATATGGATAGGGCCACACCCGAATAATATTGGCTGCAAAGAAAGAATGATAGGAAAAGGGGAGGCAGTGTTCCGAAAAAACCAAATTGTTTAATCGTCCTTTCCTCTTTTTTCGGCATGAGGGCAACCATCACGATGCCCAGCAGCGGTGAAAACACTAAAAGCGAGAGCAAATAGACATTCATCTTAGATACCCCCCAGTTACTGCAAAAATCACCAACAGTACCGCAAGTCCCAGAAAGGCTATCATGCCATATTGCTGTACCTGTCCCGTTTGCAGTTTAGACCCTATTTTCCCCAATCCTTCTATTGAACTTGTTACAGTGGAAACAAGTCCACCGACAATGAACCTTTCAATATAAGATAGGAATATACTAAAGCCTTTGATTGCATAGCCTGCAGTAAAATGATAAATCTCATCAATGTAATACTTATTTTCCAAAATCCTATATACCTCGGAGTTTTCTTTGACAAGCCATTCCCGAGATACCTTCTTTTTAACGTATATCATATAAGCAAGGTAAATCCCGGCCAGCGACACAAGCACGGCCATCAACATTATCCAAACGGGCCCCTCACTATGGCTGGCGCCTAGAAGAGCTTCATTTCCCTCCACAAGCCACTCCCCAAGAAAAGTTCCAAACCACGGTGTTTGGATATACCCACCGATTATAGCAAGCAAAGCCAATGTGAGCATGGGAATTAGCATGATGAAAGGTGATTCCTTGACCTGTTCTGCCTGACTGCGTGAATCGCCTGCAAACATCATGAAAAACAGCCGGAACATATAAAACGCAGTTAAAAAGGAGGTAACCACCGCTAGACCAAACAATATATAACTACCATTCTCCCAAGCTGCCATTAGAATTTCGTCTTTACTGAAAAAGCCCGAGAGCAACGGAAACCCCGATATCGCCAACGTGCCAATCAAGAACAGCGGACCGGTCCAATTCAACTTGCGCCATAAGCCGCCCATTTTTTCCATATCCTGTGTATGTATAGCGTGAATAACACTGCCTGCTGCCAAAAACAGCAATGCTTTAAAAAAGGCATGGGTCATTAAATGAAAAACCCCGGCCACATATCCCGAAGTACCCAAAGCAAGCATCATAAAACCAAGCTGAGAGATGGTCGAATAGGCCAATACACGCTTAACATCCTTTTGCACTATGGCAATGCTTGCGGCAAATATGGCTGTAATCCCACCCGTTATGGCCACTACCTGCATCGCAGCAGAACTAGCCATGAATAAAGGAAACATGGCCGCCACCAGGTATACCCCTGCAGCAACCATGGTCGCTGCGTGTATCAATGCGGAAACCGGAGTCGGGCCTTCCATTGCATCCGGAAGCCATGTGTGAAGTGGAAATTGTCCAGACTTCCCAACCGCACCGATAAAAATCAAAATAGCGATTAATGTGAGTTTTTCACTTGATATCATGCCCGACTGAACGGCCTGAAAGATCTCGCCATATTCAAAGCTGCCTGTTTCCCAGAATAGGAGAATGATGCCGATTAATAACCCTACATCCCCAATCCTGGTCATGATGAATGCCTTCTTCGCCGCAGCCTTAGCTTCCAGTTTATAAAAGTAAAAACCAATGAGCAGAAAAGACCCCACCCCGACCAATTCCCAGAAGATATAAAGCTGTAATAAATTGGGTGCCATGACTAGTCCAAGCATGGCAAAGGTGAAGAAGCCCAGATAAGCATAAAAAATGGAGAATCGCACTTCACCCTTCATATACCCCTTCGAATATATCTGGACAAGCAGGCTGACAAGGGAAACGACCACAAGCATCAAGGCATTGAGCTGATTGATTTCGAATCCAGCTGAAAGTTGCGTCCCTCCGAAGGAAAGCCAATCTATCGATATATTATAAGTAGGTTCTTTAAATCGCTCGATCAGGACAAGCAACGATAAAACGAACGAAGCCACTGTACATATTATTCCTATAAAAGCCCCTCGTTCCCGCAGCCGCCCGCCTGATAGAAGCAGAACCAGAAACGTGACGAGTGGAAAGATCGGTATGAGCCATGCGTGCTCCATCATCGTATCAAATCCCCTTCTTCAATTATATAAACCTTCAATTCTTCATCATTTCCATTTCATCGACATTGACCGTCTTCCTATTGCGATAAAAGGATATTAGTATGGCCAGCCCTACAGCTGCCTCAGCTGCAGCAATCGTAATCGTGAATAAGGAAAAAACTTGACCCGTAATGGATGGCGTTACCCCGAATTTACTGAAGGCCACTAAATTGATATTTGCAGCGTTCAGCATCAGCTCGATTGAAATCAAAACAATGACCGCATTTCTTTTCGTCAAGGCACCATACAGCCCTATACAAAATAAAACGAGAGCCAATACAAGATAAGCCGACAAAGGAACTCCCGTCATGATCGATCTCCCTCCTCATCATCTTTTTTAGCCAATACGATGGCACCGACTAAAGCAACAAGCAGGAGTACCGACATCACTTCAAATGGAATGACATATTTTGAAAAAAGTTCGATACCTATTTGCTTTGTATTTTCCTCATGCAAGGCCGTTGGCTGTACAGGTATATCCAGATTATAAATCCCAAGATAGACCGCTACGGCAAATCCAGCAATCGCTACAAGCAAGGAGAAATTCCCCCAGCCCCCTTTAGCGGGTGCATCATTTTCTTGGTGTTTTGTCAGCATAATCCCGAATAGCATCACGATCGTAATGGCCCCTGAATAAATAAGGATTTGGACAATGGCGACAAACTCGGCCGAAAGAAACATATAAATGCCTGCAATGCCCAAGAAAGTAAAAACGAGTGCGATAACCATGTGCACCACTTTTGTTAAGGTAATCAACAGCACCCCGCCTACTATCGCGACGAGTGCCAAACCAATGAAGGCAATTAATTCACCTGACAAACTCATACTTTATTCACCTTCCGGATATTTTCATCATTTTCATCCAGCCACTCCAGATTTTTAAAAAGATGATCACGGCTATACTCGGCCAGCTCGAATTGATTCGTCATAACGATCGCTTCTGTAGGGCAGACCTCCGTACATAAATCACATAAAATGCAAATCTCGAAATTGATGTCATACGTATCGATGATTTTCCCTTTTTTCGACGGGTCCGGATGTTTCTTACCTGTTAATTGAATACAATCCGTTGGACAAATCGTCACGCATTGATTGCATACGATACACTTTTCAGGATAGAATTTTTGGATTCCGCGAAATCGGTCAGGGAGCGGAAGCGGCTCATTCGGGTAGTCATAGGTCACTTTTTTCCTCGTCAAGTTCTTTAATGTATAGGTTAAACCTTTTGCTAAACCAAGCATATAAATCCCTCGCTTTCCGACCAGCTTACGTTTCTAAAAAAGGTTAAGCAATTCTTTTATTAGTGCCGTCAAAAATATATTTGCCAATGCAACCGGAAGCAGCACTTTCCATCCGAATTCCATCAATTGATCAGCCCTTATACGAGGAAAGGTTACACGGATCCAGACCAATATATAGAATACGGCACTGAACTTCAGACCGAACCAGATGGCTGCCGGAATAAAATCCAAAAACGGAATAGAATTCCATCCCCCTAAAAATAATACAGTGGTTAGCGTTGCCATTGCAAACATATACACATATTCGGATAACATAAAGAAGGCCCAGCGAAATCCAGAGTATTCAACATGATAGCCTGCAACAAGTTCGGATTCCGCTTCCGGAAGGTCAAAAGGAACCCTGTTCAACTCGGCAACCGATGCAATGAAAAACACGATGAACGCAACCGGCTGAAGAAAAATGAACCAAACCTTTTCCTGGGCTGCAACTATATCATTCAAGTTTAAACTGCCTGTTATGAGGACTATGCCCACTAGCGACATCACCAAAGGAATCTCATAAGATATCATTTGAGCGGCTGCCCTCATTCCGCCAATCAAAGAATACTTATTATTGGATGCCCAACCTGCTGTGACGATGCCGATGGTCGATATGCCGGAAATCGCCATATAATAAAGCAGCCCGACACCTATATCAGCAAATTGGAAGGCATCGGTGAACGGCAAAGTGGCAAGGACCATGAAAGCGGGAGCAAACGCAATTACCGGAGCTAAGATATATAACGGCTTATCAGCTTTCTTGGGTATCGTATCTTCCTTGATCAGAAGTTTCAAAACATCAGCAACGGTCTGTAAAAGGCCCCATTTCCCTCCAATTTGGTTTGGGCCGACACGCATCTGCATGAATCCCATGATTTTACGTTCTGAAAGGATTCCATAGGTTACAAACCCTAATACGACAAACAGGAGCAGGACTGCCAAACCGAAAAAAATGCCGAAATTCAGTAGGCTTGGGGCGGAGTGGAGAAGATCCTTGATCATTTATCCATCCACCTCCCCTAACACGATATCGATTGCACCTAAAATCGTTATCAAGTTCGCCATATTTTCCCCCTCCAATAATTTCGGAAGAATTTGCAGATTATAAAACGAAGGTCTGCGGAATTTCAAGCGGTATGGCTCCTTTTTCCCTTCACTAGCGATATAACAGCCTATTTCCCCTCTTGGTGATTCAATTCGGACAAATGCCTCACCCTTAGGAACCTTTATTATTTTAGGGACCTTAGCAAGGACCGGCCCTTCTGGAAATTGCTCAACCGCCTGCTCGATGATTTTCAGTGACTCTTCGATTTCTTCCATTCTACAATGATAGCGTGAAAAGGCATCCCCCTCTTCCCTTGTAGGAACATCGAATGTGAACCTATCATAAATGGAATATGGTTCATTTTTTCGTAAATCCCACTTCACACCTGTACACCTTAAGTTGGCACCGCTAAGCGAATACTGCAAGGCTTCTTCCTTCGAATAGATGCCCACCCCTTTAACCCGATTAACAAAGATTTCATTCCCTGTCACAAGCTCATGGTAACCGGCAAGCTGCTCCCTCATATAAGGGACAAACTCGGCAACCTTCGCAATCCAGTCTTCAGGAGCATCCCATTTCACACCTCCGACACGCATATAATTGAATGTTAGGCGTGCCCCTGACAATTCAGTCAATAAATTAACGATCATTTCACGTTCTCGGAATGCGTAAAGGAAAGGACTCGTCGCACCTATATCCAGCAAGTATGTACCCCACCAGACGAGGTGGCTTGCAACTCTGCCCAATTCCATTGCGATGACCCGCAAATATTCTGCCCTTTCAGGGATCTCCACCCCCATCATCGTCTCAACAGCATGGCAAAGCACATAATTATTTGTCATTGCCGCCAGATAATCGAGCCGGTCAGTATAGGGGATTATTTGTGTATATTGCAGATTTTCCGCTAGTTTTTCCGTACCTCGATGCAGATACCCGATGACAGGTGTAGCCTCTTTGATAATCTCACCGTCAATCTTGATGACAAGCCGAAAAACACCATGTGTACTCGGATGCTGCGGCCCGACATTGAGAAGCATTTCTTCCGTCCTTAACATAGGGCTTACACCTCCACATCATAAGGCTCATAGTCTTTTCTAAGGGGATACCCTTTCCAATCTTCCCCAAGTAAAATCCGCTTTAAATCAGGGTGTTCATAAAAGTTAATGCCTAATAAATCATATGCCTCACATTCTGGCCAATTTGCACCTGACCATAATGGGACCAATGATGGGATAACGGGAGTATCCCTATCAAGCTTCACTTTCAAGGCAACCGATTGGTTCATTTTGAATGAGTGTAAATGTACATAGATTTCCATATGGGATTCAAAATCCGTACCATGAAGTTCCGATAAATACGAAAAGTCAAGCTGTTCATCATACCGCAGAAATTTAGCTATTGAGAAATATGTATCCGGATTAGCCACTAAAGTGGGTACATCTTTTGATAGTCTATTAATATAGTTCTCTAATAATGCCCCTTGTCCTACATGGCTTTCAATAGCAGAAACAATTTGATCGAGTTTCGACTGATTTGGGGAAATTTCGCTAGGGGTGTCAGCTTCCTCGCTTTCCTGTACAGCAGTCCTGTTCCTCGCAGCAGCAGCCGCTTTCGCTTTAGCAGCGGCTGCTGCCTTTGCCTTGGCTGCTGCCGCCGCCTTTTGCTTCGCTGCATCGATTTCGCCTTCCGGCTTTTCTGCCGCTTCTTCTTT
>NZ_JAGGQV010000008.1:125647-240387 GCF_018613135.1 Bacillus sp. ISL-57
GCTGCCGCCGCCTTTTGCTTCTCTAAGTCTTCCTTTTCACTCATCTATATCACCCGCTTTCCGGTTTTAGCCTCATAACGGATTTTTTCTTTTAATTTATTGATCCCGTAAATAAGTGCAGCTGGATTTGGGGGACAACCCGGTATATAAACATCGACAGGTACAATTTGATCTACTCCTTTGACCACTGAGTAAGAGTGGACATAAGGCCCGCCAGCAGTTGCACAGGAGCCCATTGCAATAACCCATTTCGGTTCTGGCATTTGTTCGTATAATCTACTTATTATTGGAGCCATTTTTTTCGTTACCGTTCCTGAAACAATCATGACATCCGATTGTCTGGGGGATGTTCGAAAAAAAGAACCAAATCGGTCCAAATCATAATGAGAGGAGCCGACACCCATCATTTCAATTGCACAACATGCCAAACCGAAAGTCATTGGCCAGAGTGAGTTACTTCTTGCCCAGCCTTTTATTTGTTCAAGTGTGGATAAGAAAATACTGTGGCGCATTTCTTCCATTTCTTTAGGGGTAAGTTCATCCAACTTCAATTCCACTTTAACACCTTCTTTTTCCAAGCATAGATTAGCCCTAGCATAAGGATCACGACAAAAAACAGCATTTCAATCAATGCAAACAGTCCGAGTTCATCATAGGCAACCGCCCATGGGTAAAGAAAAACCGTTTCTACATCAAATATGACGAACATCAATCCAAATAGATAATACCTGACATTGAATTGGACCCTTGAATCCTGAAAAGGTTCGATTCCGCTTTCATAAGTCGTATACTTCATATCTGTCGGTTTATAAGGCCTTAGCAGTCTACCAAGAAATAAAGCGATCACAGGTAATAAAATACCGAGACAAAGGAAAACAAATACAATTAAATAATTATTTTGGTAAATATGCAGCTGTCCCATGTTCATCTCCCTTTATGGATATATCATGTTAAATGGCTACAATTTAAGTTTGCTTGTCTTCATTTTGGATACGTTATAAATATTATGCAGGGTAACATTCTTTTAGAAGCAACGTGATAGGAGGGGGTATGAAGCAATAAATGTAAGCGTATACATTATATCATTAGGATAAAAACATGTCGACGAGTAAAGGTTTAAAATGGAAAATACTTTACTTTATAATTCGACATTTTTTTCCTAATTCCGATATTCCATGTCAATAATCCTCAAAAACCTTCAGGATAAAAAAACACCTGGTCTCACCACGAATGGTTTGATCAGGTGTTTTAATCAATTAAAGTTATCGCATTTCTGCAATTTGGATTCGGTTGATTGCACGTTTAAGCGCTAAATCAGCTCTTTTAGCATCATTTGATCCATCATTGTTCTGCAATCTTTGTTCAGCACGGGCTTTTGCTGCTTGAGCACGTGCAAGATCGATAGTTTCAGCTCTTTCAGCAGATTGAGCCAAAATGGTTACCACATCAGGGCGAACTTCCAAGAAGCCACCATTTACAGCTACATAGTCTGTGTTGCTTCCATTTTTAAGACGGACAGCACCGATGGTAAGAGGAGCTACAGTTGGAACGTGTCCAGCCATGATTCCAAGCTCACCGCTTTTAGCTTTAGTGCTTACCATTTCAACTTCTGCATCATATACTGGGCCATCGGGAGTAACAACATTGACTTTAATGGTCTTCATTTCATTCCCTCCTAGGTCCCTTTAATTAAGCCATTTCTTTTGCTTTAGCAACAACTTCTTCGATGCGGCCAACTAGACGGAAAGCATCTTCAGGAAGTTCGTCATATTTTCCAGCTAGGATATCTTTGAATCCTTGGACTGTTTCTTTAACCGGTACATAAGATCCTTTTTGACCAGTAAATTGTTCAGCCACGTGGAAGTTTTGTGACAAGAAGTTTTGAATTCTACGAGCACGGGCAACGATTACTTTTTCGTCTTCGCTTAATTCGTCCATACCCAAGATCGCAATAATATCTTGAAGTTCTTTATATTTCTGTAAAGTTGATTGAACTTGGCGAGCCACATTATAGTGCTCAGCTCCAACGACTTCTGGGCTAAGGGCACGAGAAGAAGAAGCCAATGGATCAACTGCAGGGTAAATACCCATTTCAGAAAGTTTACGCTCAAGGTTAGTTGTTGCATCCAAGTGGGCGAAAGTTGTAGCTGGAGCCGGATCCGTATAGTCATCGGCAGGTACATAGATCGCTTGAATGGATGTAACAGAACCTTTATTGGTAGATGTAATACGTTCTTGCAATTGACCCATTTCTGTAGCAAGGGTTGGTTGGTAACCTACCGCTGAAGGCATACGGCCTAGAAGGGCAGAAACCTCAGAACCTGCTTGTGTGAAACGGAAGATGTTATCGATGAAGAAAAGAACGTCTTGTCCTTGTTCATCACGGAAATATTCAGCCATTGTCAAACCACTTAGAGCTACACGCATACGTGCACCAGGTGGCTCGTTCATTTGTCCGAATACCATCGCTGTTTTCTTAATAACACCAGAATCAGTCATCTCGTAGAAAAGGTCATTTCCTTCACGAGTACGCTCACCTACACCAGCGAATACAGAGATACCGCCGTGCTCTTGTGCGATGTTATTAATAAGTTCTTGGATAAGTACAGTTTTACCAACACCGGCTCCACCGAAGAGACCGATTTTACCACCTTTGATGTAAGGAGCAAGTAAATCTACTACTTTAATACCAGTTTCAAGAATTTCAACTGTTGTTGATAAGTCCTCAAAAGTTGGTGCTTGTCTGTGAATTGGATCACGGCGCACCTCTGCTGCAAGTGGTTCGAATAGGTCAATGTTTTCCCCTAATACGTTGAAAACGCGGCCTAATGTTACTTCACCTACAGGAACGGAAATTGGAGCTCCTGTATCAACAGTCTCTGCACCACGGGTTAAACCATCAGTGGAAGACATTGCTACAGTACGAACTGTATTATCACCTAGTTGAAGGGCTACTTCAAGAGTTAGTCCTGTACCAGACGCTGTATTTTCGATTCTTAACGCGTTATAGATCTTAGGAAGTTGTCCGTCTTCGAATTTCACGTCAACAACCGGACCCATAACTTGAGTAACGCGTCCTATATTCATCGTTTTCCCTCCTAACGTTGCTTATAACGACAATCTAGTTTATGGAACGGCCAAGCATCGTCCGGTCCGACCGTCCCTTTAATAATTTTATTCTAAAGCTGCTGCACCGCCGACAATTTCCGTTATTTCTTGAGTAATTGCGGCCTGACGTGCACGGTTATATTGCAATGAAAGTGAATCAATCAATTCTTTAGCATTATCGGTTGCATTTTTCATTGCAGTCATACGTGCAGAGTGCTCACTTGCTTTACCATCTAACAAAGCACCATAAATTAAACTTTCTGCGTACTGAGGCAGTAATACCTCAAGAATTTCTTCTGCATTCGGTTCAAATTCATAAGAAGTCATTGCTGCATTGGAAGTATTGAAGTCAGCTAACGGAAGGACTTGCGTTTCCGTTACATCCTGCTGGATTGGGCTGACATAATGGTTATAGTACATGTAAAGCTCATCACACAGTTCATTTAGATACAAATTCACTGTTGATTTAGCAAGGGAGCTAATGTCAGCGAAAGAAGGCTGATCAGGAACTCCAGTTACTTCAAGCTCTACGTGCATGTTACGGCTGACAAAGAAATCACGGCCAACCCTTCCGATTGCGATAATGACGAACTCATCATTGGATTTATGGCGTTCAAGAATGGTTTTATGAACGTGGCGAAGGATACTACTATTGTATGCTCCCGCCAATCCGCGGTCCGATGTGATTACCAGGTAACCGGTTTTCTTCACTGGACGCGAGACAAGCATTGGATGAGATGCACCCGTACTTCCGTTCGCAATACTTGATACTACTTCTTGAATTTTATCCATATATGGAACATATGCTTTAGCATTAGCTTCAGCACGGTTCATTTTAGAAGCAGATACCATCTGCATCGCTTTTGTAATTTGACTCGTCTTTTTCGTTGAAGTGATCCGAGACTTAATATCGCGTAAAGAGGCCATTCATTCTCACCACCCTTTATAAATTAGTTAGACCTTATTATTCAGAAATAACGAAGTTCTTTTTGAACTCATTAATTGCAGCAACGATAGCAGCATCTTCAGGAAGACCTTTCGTTGTGCGAATGTGATCTAATAATTCCGGATGAGAACGATCTAGGAACACATAATATTCTTCTTCAAAACGAAGGATATCCGATACTGGAATATCATCTAAATGACCTTTAGTCAATGCATAGAAAATCATGACTTGTTTCTCAACTTTGATCGGTTTGTTTAGATCTTGTTTTAGAACCTCAACTGTACGAGCACCACGGTTAAGTTTTGCTTGAGTTGCAGCATCAAGATCAGAACCGAATTGAGAGAATGCTTCCAGTTCACGGTAAGAAGCCAAGTCTAGACGTAAAGTACCAGCAACTTTCTTCATCGCTTTAATTTGTGCAGATCCACCAACACGGGATACGGATAGACCAGCGTTAATCGCAGGACGTACACCCGAGAAGAACAAATCGGATTGCAAGAAGATTTGTCCATCAGTGATGGAAATTACGTTTGTTGGAATGTAAGCAGAGATGTCGCCTGCTTGTGTTTCAACAAATGGAAGCGCAGTGATTGAACCGGCACCTAAAGTGTCATTCAATTTTGCTGCACGCTCAAGTAAACGGGAGTGCAAGTAGAATACATCCCCTGGGAATGCTTCACGACCTGGAGGACGGCGAAGTAGCAAGGAAAGTTCACGGTATGCAGATGCTTGTTTAGAAAGATCATCATATACTACAAGAACGTGCTTGCCAGCGAACATGAACTCTTCACCCATAGTCACACCAGCATATGGCGCTAGGTATAAAAGTGGTGCTGGTTGAGAAGCTGAAGCAGATACAACGATTGTGTAATCCAATGCACCATTTTTACGTAGTGTTTCAACAGTTCCACGAACAGTTGATTCTTTTTGACCGATAGCCACATAGATACAGATCATATCTTGGTCAGCTTGGTTAAGGATTGTATCGATCGCAACTGATGTTTTACCAGTTTGACGGTCACCGATGATTAACTCACGTTGTCCACGTCCGATAGGTACTAGCGCATCGATTGCTTTAATTCCTGTTTGTAATGGTTCATGAACAGATTTACGGTCCATAACACCTGTAGCAGGGCTTTCGATTGGACGAGTTTTTGTTGTAGCGATCGGACCAAGGCCATCTAATGGTTGTCCTAGCGGATTCACGACACGTCCGATTAATTCTTCTCCAACTGGCACTTCCATGATACGGCCAGTACGGCGTACTTCACTGCCTTCTTGAATATCTCTGAATGGTCCAAGAATAACAACACCTACGTTATTTTGTTCAAGGTTTTGTGCCAATCCCATTGAACCATTAGAAAATTCTAAGAGCTCCCCAGCCATTGCATTGTCTAAACCATGAACGCGAGCGATACCATCACCAACAGTGATCACTGTACCTACATCGCTTACTTTAATTTCCGACTGATAGTTTTCAATCTGCTTTTTAATCAGCGCACTGATTTCTTCAGCTTTGATGCTCATGAATTTCACCCCTATCTGTGAATATTAACCTAATAGTTGTTTGCTAAGGCGATCAAGCTTCCCACGTATCGTTCCGTCATAAATACGGTTACCGATTTGAAGTTTGATACCGCCAAGAATATTGCTATCCGTAACATTAGTGATACGCAAATTACGTTTGCCGATCTTTGCAGCAAAAGCTGAAGACACAGCTTCCGCTTCAGCTTCAGTTAATGGATTAACTGTATAAACAGTCGCATCCGCAACTGAATTTTCTTCATTTGCAAGTTCAATGAACTCTTGTGCCATGGCAGTCACTTCACTTGTGCGATGACGCTCCACCATTAACATTACAGTGTTTCGAACGGAAGACGAAAGACTTGCAAATGCATTTGCAAGCATTGAATTTTTGGCATCTCTAGTCATTTTAGGATGAGCCAAGAAGCCAAATAGATCTTTATCATTTGTGAATACTTCATTCACTATGCGAAGCTCTTCTTCAAGTTGGTTAATGAGATTTTGCTCTTTCGCAATTTGGAAAAGAGCTACAGCATAACGTCCTGCTACAGTTATATCGCTCATTTACCTTCTCCTGCCTCTTGAATATATTCATTGATTAGTTTTTCTTGATCAGCTGATGAAAGTTCTTTCTCAATCACCTTAGAAGCGATCATGACAGATAATGAAGCTACTTGCTCGCGTAAGGCGGCAACTGCTTTTTCTCTCTCTTGAACGATTTCACGTTTTGCTGATTCTTTAACTCTTTCAGCCTCTGCACGCGCTTGATTAATAATATCTTCGCGTTGTGCTTCGCCTTGTTGCTTAGCATTCTCTATAAGTTGTCCCGCTTCAGTGCGAGATTGTTTTACGATTTCACGCTGTTCTTCTAAATATTTCAGTGCTTCTTTTCTGCTAACTTCAGCTGCTTCAATTTCATTCGCAACATGCTCTTCACGTTCTTTCATGATGCCCATTAGCGGACCCCATGCAAACTTCTTAAGCAACGCTAACAAAATAATAAAGATTACAAGCTGGTATATGATGTCCCCACCATTAAAGTGGACTGCTTGACCAAGAACAAAATTGCTTGTTAACACGCTCGGTTCACTCCCTTCATGAGATTCACTATTGAAGTTCTGTATTTTCGATTGACAGTATCACTGCCATAAATGTTCACTTTAACACAGAGCAATGGCGAAGGGTCTCCTTGGATCATCTTCGCCATTATTGAACTTTTTCAAGTTATCTTATTTACCCATTACAATAAACGCGATAACTACAGCGATGATTGGAAGTGCCTCAACTAATGCAATACCAACGAACATTGTAGTTTGAAGCATACCGCGAGCTTCTGGCTGACGAGCCATTCCTTCAATTGTACGCCCAACGATAAGACCGTTACCAATACCCGCACCTAGTGCACCTAATCCAACTGCGATAGCAGCAGCTATAAGACCTAAAGAACCTGTCATGATAAATTTCCTCCTTGAAATGTTGTTTTATTTTTTTCAACAATATAATGTTCTAAATGAACAATATTTATAATTAATGGTCGTCACTTACTTTATGGGAAAGATAAACCATCGTTAACATAGTAAAGATAAAAGCTTGAATGGAGCCGACAAAGATACTAAATCCTTCCCAAGCTAACATCGGTAATGCAGCAGTGGCTGCACCCACAACACCACTTGTTCCTAGTCCAGCAAGTAAAGTTAATAGTAACTCACCCGCATAAATATTCCCGTAAAGCCGCAATCCAAGAGTTAACGTATTAGCGAACTCCTCAATAATCTTTAACGGAAACAAGAAACCCATTGGCTGAACATAAGTTTTGGCATAATTTTTCATGCCTCTCATCTTGATACCATAATAATGAGTTAAACCCATTACCATAACTGCCAAAGTTAAAGTTATTGCCGGATCAGATGTAGGTGATTTCCACCAAAGTTCATGTCCTATTACAATCGAGAACGGCAATCCTAACATGTTTGAAACAAATACGTACAATATTAACGTCATTCCCAACATTAGGAACTGACCACCCGTACGCCAATCCATATTGCTGTTGATGATATTTTTCACAAAATCCATAACCCATTCGATAAAGTTTTGGATACCTGTTGGCTTCATCGCAAGTTTTCGAGTTGCTGCTACAGCAATAATGAAGACAATGAGACTTGCGATGGTCATCATAAGAACATTAGCCAAGTTGAAATGTATTCCGGTATTCATAAATTCCCACATAGGAGCTTCATGATTCAACAGTATTCACCTCTCTTCTTTACTACCTACGTATGTTTTGCATAAAATAATCTATCATAATGACAAAGTAAACTGTCATTAATCCCACAACCACGCAGACCACCTGAAACTCATCAGGATATCTCAATGCAATAATTGCAGCTAAACCCGCTACAGACATTCTAGTTAAACTACCAAGGGAGCGCGTTTTCTTACCTTCGGCAACCTCTTGGGCGAACTTCTTGTTCTTTTTGACCATTGACCAGAATATAAATAGGCTGAAAGCAGTTCCAAGCAAAAATCCTTGGAAGACTGAATCATGTGAAGTGAAAACCACCCCAAGTAGATAAATACCCATTAAATACAACATGTATTTTAACTGCCTATTGAACATTTTTTCCAATTCTAGCATTTTGTCATGTAATCTCCCTAGAAATATTGTAGTATCTTGTTTAGCTTAGAAGAATTTGCCCGTAACAAGTCCAAATAGAAGGTCAAAACTCACTTCTATTTGACACGTTATTAACGTATGAAACCCCTCTCATTCTACATCCTTTGTTAGCATACAATAGGCTAGAATCATTGTCAATGAGTGGTTAGTGAAATTTGTCACAGGTTTGTAATTATTAACGAATTGTTCACAAATTATCTTTTTTATACTATTGACATCCATTTTATTTTACTTATTGTCCTCTCTTCACTCGATAAGTAACGTCTTTTCTATCCGATCTTCCCTTCCGCCCCTTCTTGCAAAGATTATCGCTTTATACACTCCTTTAGGCGGCAAGTCCTTTTTCAATACATCTTTTTTTATCAATCCGGAAGGAGCCGATCTGGACCAATCCAAATATCCAGCGAATTTCAAGCTATCTTCCTCATAAAGCGCAATACCGAATTCTTCAGCCCCGCGCGGAAGATACATTTCGTATCGATATGTGCCTTCCTTGTCCCCTTGGCCAAAATCAAATCCCATTATCCTTGGATAATCAGGCTCTTCTTTTACATATAAATAAGGAAGGGATATTCTTTTGGTTCCTTCCATTATAATGAGGTATCCATCAAAGACTCCCTTTTTAAGCTTGGCTGGGTTGACCTGCAATCCGACTTTTATCCGTTTCTTTTCCTTCGGTTTCAAAGTAAGGGATTTCGGCAATTCCCAAGTTAGTCCCATCTCTTTTAATGGGACCATGAATGAGTACTTCCTCATTTCCGTTCCGGTATTTTCTATGATTATCGTTTCATGATGCTCTTCAATTCCCTCTTTTTTTGTATACATCCCAAAGGACAATGAGCTTGGATTCAAGAGCGTGTCCGCTTTTAACGCTTCGTCGACCTGGATGCGTCCAGCCCCCTGTTCATATGTGTGATACAATTGATTTGCTGTTTTCCTCAATGGCTTGGAAGTGCTCATCAATGCAGATTTCACTTGATCAGGAGTCCATTCCGGGTGTTTTTGCAGGATTAAGGCGCATGCTCCTGCAACATGCGGTGCGGACATACTTGTTCCATCCAGGGACATATATCCTTTAGGAATGGTGCTTTCAATTTCCACTCCCGGTGCCAATACGTCAGGTTTTATACCCCATGATACGGTTACCGGTCCCCTGGAGCTAAAATCCGCAAGCCTATCCTGCTCGTTCTTATAAACAAATTGAACGGTTTTGCTCTGCCCTTGCTCCATGATTTGCTTGAGCTGCAATCCATCTCTTCTATTAATAGAGGCAGCTGGGATGTTCATTTCTTTTTCCAAGCTTCCAGTAAAGGTCCCGCTCGTATTATTAAAAACAATTACACCCTTCGCACCTGCCTTTTCTGCATTGGATACTTTCTGCTGGAAGGTAAGTGTGCCACGTTCCATCAACACAATCTTATCCCGAACATTCTTCAGGTCCTTTTCATTACCCAGTCCTCCATATATGACATCCTCGGAGAACGTCAGGTTCCATTTTTTAGAGCCTTGAAACAAGGTTAAATGCGATTGATGCTTTTTTGATCCAAGTCCGTAAATCATATACGGCACCCTTAAGGGCGGAGTCGAAGCTCCAACGGATATCGCTTTTTCCGCTGTACCGGGTGAACCGACGGTCCATACAGCCGGTCCGGAATTCCCGTTTGATGTCACGGCAACGATGCCGCTTTCCACAGCCTTATTCAACGCGAGGGAGATAGGTAAATCAGGACCATTGACGTTATTGCCTAGAGAGAGGTTCAATACATCCACCTTATCCTTCATGGCTGACTCAATGGCCGTCAATACTTGATCTGTATCTCCGGAACCGCCTGGCCCCAAAGCACGATATGCATAAATCTCCGCTTCAGGTGCGACGCCTTTCATTTTTCCATTGGCTGCAATGATGCCCGCCACATGAGTGCCATGCAATGTATCCAGGTCGCCTTGATTTTTGGTTTCCATCGGATCTGCATCACCATCAACCAGATCCTTACCTCCTTTATAAGCTCGTTGCAAATCTGGATGTGTATAATCGATGCCAGTATCGATTATTCCTACCTTTATCCCTTTCCCGGTAATCCGGTGATTCTCCTTATCAAAGAAACCCCTGACCCTGTCTCCTCCTATGTATGGGACACTTTTATCCAACACGGCTTGATAAACGGATACTTCCGTTACAGCCTGAATTTCACTCTCCTTTTTAAGTTGCTCTATCTCATTCATTTTCCCATGAAGGGAAAATCCATTCAGGGCAACCGAATAAACATTCCGTAACTGAAGGGATGGATATTTTTTAAGCAATTTTTCAACCTTTTCTCGTTGAAACGCCTTATCCATCGTGACAACAACGGTTACTTCCTTAGATTCAGATAGTTTTGGTAAAGGCGGCAGAATGACGGATGCCCAGCCCTTTTCATTTTGATAAATAAATATAAAAAGGAAAACAAACACTATGAACGTTTTCTTTCCCAACATAATCATCCCCTTAGCAGTTAGCTTTTCTCAACAACCTTGGAGTATGCAAATAAAAAAAGGAAAAGCGCATGGCTTTTCCCTTTTTATGGTTCAAATCTATTTGGCGGCATATTCACTTGCTTGAAATAGTAACGGATGGCTTCAGCTATGCGGACCGAAGCATTTCCGTCCCCATATGGATTTGAAGCTTTCGACATTTTTTCGTGCACCTCTTGATCGGTGAGCAATTCATGTGCCAAATCATATATGGTTTGTTCATCAGTACCAGCCAATCTTAAGGTTCCGGCCGTAATCCCCTCAGGACGTTCGGTCGTATCCCTTAAAACCAGGACGGGTACACCAAGTGACGGTGCCTCTTCCTGGATTCCTCCAGAATCAGTCAAAATCAGATAGGCTCTAGAAGCGAAGTTATGGAAATCCAATACATCCAGCGGTTCGATCAAATGAACCCGCGGATCGTCCCCGAGAACTTCGTTTGCCAATTCTTGAACAAGCGGATTTAAATGGACAGGATATACCACTTGAACATCATCATGCTCAACAATGATTCTCTTAACGGCCCTGAAGATATTCCTCATGGGTTCCCCTAGATTTTCCCTGCGATGGGCGGTAAGCAAAATGAGCCTGTCTTCTCCAAGTCCATTTAAAACCGGATGGGAATATGTCGACCTTACAGTCGTTTTTAACGCATCCGTTGCCGTATTTCCCGTCACGAAGATATTATCCTTCTTGTTTTCGTTCAGAAGATTCTCCTCGGCTTTCGAAGTCGGCGCAAAATGCAAATCCGCCATCGTACCGGTAAGCTGTCGATTCATCTCTTCCGGATAGGGGGAATACTTATTCCATGTGCGCAGCCCCGCTTCTACATGCCCAATGACAATTTGATTATAAAAAGCTGCCAGACTGGCGACAAACGTTGTGGTTGTATCACCATGAACGAGAACAATATCTGGTTTAGCTTCCTTCATTACGGAATCAAGACCATTCAATGCCCTTGTGGTAATGTCAGCAAGCGTTTGCCTTTCCTTCATTATGTCCAAGTCATAGTCCGGCTTTATGGAAAATAGTTCAAGAACTTGATCTAACATTTGGCGATGCTGAGCCGTAACAGCAACGATCGGCTTGAAATATTCTGGGTGTTTTTGAAATTCGAGCACTAAGGGAGCCATTTTGACAGCTTCTGGTCTCGTCCCGAAAATGGTCATGACTTTAATCGGTTTGTTCATTCGTGACACCTCAGTTTCTTTCCTTATTTTGTGCCGAATAAACGATCTCCTGCGTCTCCAAGACCCGGAACGATATAACCATGTTCATTCAGTTTTTCGTCAAGGCCCGCAATATAGATATCAACATCAGGATGAGCTTCTTTTAAAGCTTCTACACCTTCTGGAGCTGCAATCAAACACATGAATTTAATATTGACTGCACCGCGCTTTTTAATGGAATGGATCGCTTCGATGGCTGATCCGCCAGTGGCTAGCATCGGGTCAACGACAATGCATTCCCTTTCTGCCAAGTCACTTGGCATCTTCGCATAATATTCAACCGGTTTCAATGTTTCAGGATCACGGTAAAGTCCAACATGTCCGACCTTTGCTGCAGGAATCAGCTTAATGATTCCGTCCACCATCCCTATGCCTGCACGTAAAATCGGGACGATCCCCACTTTTTTACCAGAAAGCATTTTCACTTTCGCTGTGCTTACAGGCGTTTGGATTTCCACTTCTTCCAGCGGCATATCCCTCGTGATTTCAAATGCCATCAATGATGCAACTTCATCCACTAGTTCACGGAATTCTTTTGTTCCTGTATTTATATCACGTATATAGGCTAATTTGTGCTGAATTAACGGGTGATCGAAAACATAAACTTTTCCCATTTGGCATCTCTCCAATTCCATTGCTTAGTTTTGCGCTTTTTTATGATTTCCCTAATCGAATAGAAAAATTTTCGTGTCTTTTAAAATTCACTTCAACCTATTTTACAGAAAAATGTTTCAATCTTCAATAAAGGTTTAGATGTCAGACCTATTTTCACTATTCGGATTCTTCTAACACACCGACCTTCCATAAATGCAAAAAAACCGCTCCCTTTAAAGGGAGCGGCCCGATATTACAATGAAGGATACAATTCAAATTTGTTCGCTAATGATTCAACACGCTGTTTCGCTTCTTCAAGCTTAGCTGCGTCTTCATTATTTTTCAATACTAGTCCGATGATGGCAGCTATTTCATCCATGTCTTCCAATCCGAAGCCACGTGATGTCACTGCCGCAGTCCCAATACGTATACCGCTGGTAACGAATGGTTTTTCCGGGTCATAAGGAATCGCATTTTTGTTAACGGTAATACCGATTTCATCCAAAACATGCTCTGCGATTTTACCCGTTAACCCTGTAGAGCGCACATCAAGAAGAATCAAGTGATTGTCCGTTCCATCAGAAACAAGAGTGAACCCTTCTTTCTTCAAACCTTCACCCAAACGTTTAGCATTGTCGATGATTTGTTGGGCATATACTTTAAAATCATCTTGAAGCGCTTCGCCGAATGCAACAGCCTTAGCTGATATAACATGCATCAAAGGACCGCCTTGAATTCCAGGGAAGATGGATTTATCGATCTTCTTACCGAATTCTTCTTTACAGATGATCATCCCGCCGCGTGGTCCGCGAAGTGTTTTATGAGTAGTTGTCGTTACAAAGTCAGCATAAGGAATTGGACTTTGATGTAATCCAGCCGCAACTAAACCTGCAATATGCGCCATGTCGACCATTAAATATGCCCCGACTTCATCCGCAATTTCACGGAATCGCTTGAAGTCGATTTCCCGTGGATATGCACTTGCACCCGCTACGATCAATTTAGGTTTGTGTTGACGCGCTTTTTCCAATACATCATTGTAATCGATACGGTGATCTTTTTCGTCTACACCATATTCAACAAAATTGTAGTTAACACCACTGAAGTTTACTGGACTTCCATGTGTTAAGTGACCACCATGCGAAAGGTTCATCCCAAGCACTGTGTCGCCAGTTTGAAGCACTGTAAAGTAAACGGCCATATTGGCTTGAGCTCCAGAGTGAGGCTGTACATTCACATACTCGCCTCCGAAAATTTCTTTCGCACGCTCACGCGCTAGATCTTCAACGATGTCTACATACTCACATCCGCCATAGTAACGTTTTCCAGGGTATCCTTCTGCATACTTATTAGTCAAGACAGACCCTTGAGCTTCCATGACAGCTTCACTCACGAAGTTTTCAGAAGCAATAAGCTCAATTTTACTTCTTTGACGCCCTAATTCCAGTTGAATTGCGTTAAACACTTGCTCATCTTGCTTTGCTAAACGATTCATTCCGTAATTCCTCCTTAAATTGTGCGTGATTCGCTTTTTAGTATTTATGTGCAACATGCCTTCAAAAAGCATGAAAAAGCCATATCAATAATTATTAGAAAATTCTACTCCATTTTAACATGTCTAATTTAGAAGTGATAGTCTATTTTTATCGAACATTAAATGTTTTTTCATTAAAAAATGTTCGTATTTAACATCGAAATTGTGATAAATAGCTCTTTCACCCTATATTACACGAGCGAAATCACCATTCTATTAGCAAAAAGTTTTTTTCTAATCCTTCACCTTGAGCGTTACGATTTTTGCCCGCCTCAATTAAAAAACAGCATTCCCCACCCGAGAAATGCTGTCTTACTTACCCATTAAGTACAACTTTTGTTTTCAGAGAGGTCCCGATAAACTGCACGCTCCCCGCCAATCAGTTTCGGGCGGGTTTTTGCCATGGTCACATGTGCATGACCTATTTCTTTAATGGCAGAGCGAATCGGAACCGCAACATGCTTCAGATGCATACCAATGAATGTGTCTCCAATATCTATCCCCGCATCCGCTTTGATATGTTCAACGACGACTGAATCTTTCCATTGCTGATAGGCGTACGTCGCCATCGATCCCCCAGCTGTTCTTACAGGTACGACCGACACTTCTTCATAACCATACCGAATCGCGGTTTCCCTTTGTAAAACCAAGGCCCTGTTTAGATGCTCACAACATTGATATGCAACCTGAACACCCGTTTTTCCTTGAAAATCCCTCACTACGGAAAAAATCATCCCAGCAACATCGAGTGTCCCTTCAGTACCGATCCTTTTCCCGATCACTTCACTTGTACTGCAGCCGATAACCAGTAGCTGTTTCTCTTTTAAAGCCGTCTGTTCTTGGAACTCGTATAAAAGTTCCCGAAACTGGTTTTCCCATATCTCAAGCTCATTTGAAAATGTAGCATCACTTGTCATGAAAACGCATCCTTTCAATAAGAAAACTTACTATCGGAACTCTCCAAAAACCAAAAGAATTAACTGTGCTTACCTTCGTACTCCGCAATCTTACCAATCCTGTTTTGATGGCGCCCGCCCTCAAATTCCGAAGTCAGCCACGTTTGGGCAATTTCCCTGGCCAGACCCGGGCCAATGACACGTTCCCCCATCGCTAACATATTGGTATCATTATGCTGACGGGTCAATTTCGCACTATAGACATCATGAACCAATGCACATCGTATTCCTTTGACCTTATTGGCAGCAATGCTCATTCCGATTCCAGTTCCACAGATTAAAATGCCCCGATCGAACTCACCCCGTGCCACTTTTTCAGCAACCGGCAAGGCATAATCAGGATAATCCACCGACGTACTGCATTCACAGCCAAAGTCCTCAAATGGAATCTGTAACTCATTCAATAAATTCTTTATTTCTTCACGGATATGTATACCACCATGATCCGAAGCAATCGCAACTTTCATCATAATCCTCCTCTAGCTTTTTCATTTGATTTTATTGTGTCACAAAATTATGAAAAGATAAAGGATGTCCATCCTTTTCCCCGCAAAGAAGCAGGAAACCAACTCTGGTTTCCTGCTAGCGGGTAATGGTCCTGTTCAACTTTTCCGCTTTCGCTTTAAGTTCCATTGCCGATTTTTCGACATTTTCCATGACTGCCCCTTGTTCGCTTGTGACAGCCGTCACTTCTTCCGCTCCAGCAGATGCTTATTCTGCAATGGCAGCCAATGCTGCCTTGATCCTATACCAAGCTTAGTAATATCTTTTACCCCAGCGTCCACATTATGTACCCCAGTTCAATTTTTAAGCCTTTTGACTAATTCATCTATCAATTCCTGCAGCTCTCTGAACGTTTCCCGATAAATGCCTTCAGAACCGCCGAACGGATCCATTATATCTCTATCATATTTATCTCCGAGAATGAATTCTTTTAAAGTAAAGGTCTTATCGATCATTTGGGGATATGAACGGGTAATGGCCGATTTATGCCCTTCCGTCATGGTGAAGACATGAGTCGCCCACTCCATTTCCTTCGCGGATAAAGGCGTTGAATGATGATTATGCACTATGTCATTTTCAACCAATACATTTTTAGCATGCATTGAAGCATCCTGACCTGTCGAAGCATACACGCCTGCGGACTTCACTTCAACACCCGCAATATTCTTGTTTTTCAATATCGCTTCTGCCATCGGGCTTCGGCATGTGTTACCTGTACATACAAATAATACCCGGATCATTTTAACGCCTCCTTTTTTATTCATTATAAACTATCGCCCGTTTATTATAGTCAAAAAATCACTGTCATTGTGTCCGAGGAAAAAATAAAAACCGCTCCGTTAATCGGAACAGTTGAGGTAGGAATGATATGAATTCAGGCGGATCAAAAAGAGAACAATAATTTCAATCCAAACGCACACAGGATGCTTCCGCCAAGAATCTCACTATACACGCCAAGCAAACCCTGCATTTTTCTACCCAGTAAAAGCCCCGCCCACGTTAATAGAGTGGCGGCAAACCCAAAACAAAGAACCGTTAAAATCGTTTTGGCACCGTAAATCCCCAGAGTCAACCCTACCGAGAAGCTATCCAGGCTTACCCCTAAAGCAAAAATGATTAAACCTTTCCCGACAGGAGCCAGCATCTTATTTTGCATGGCACCAGCGTCATCCTTTTTACCAGGAATAAACATCTGTATACCAAGAATGATCAACAATAGACCGCCGGCGTATGTAGCGAAGGTCCCGAATTTTTCTGAAATGAAACGGCCTGCCCCCATTCCAAGCAAGGGCATCCAAATATGAAAAATGCCTACTGTCAAACCTATAAACAGAATTTGCCTCAACCTTAGCTTAAACATTCCCATTCCAAGGCCCACTGAAAAGGCATCCATTCCCAAAGCGAAGGCCATTAGCAATAAGGTGATGATTTCTCCAGCAAATGTATTCATTCCAATCCCCCTCGGACGTGCCTACTACATGTTATGCATGTCCGAAAAGAAATAGAAGGATAAATCAGTCCTTATTACACATGTTCCTTGATGATTTGATGACCTGCAGCCTTCTCAAGCCGGTTCATGACCGCAGCCCCTATTCCATGGTCAGGAAACATTTCACTAAAAATGACATCGACCTCCAGCTCATCAAACTGTCTTAAGGCATCATATAAGCCTGTCGCAACTGTATGTAAATCGGCTAATGAACCTGGTACAACCACATAATCCGCCTTATAATCCTGTTGATGTTCATAAGCCGTAATGATGCCCACCTTTAACCCGTCGCTTCTTTTTTCATCCACAAGCTTCTGAAGGAAAGCTTGATTACCCTTAACTAAAAATAGAGGGGCCTTCGGAGCATAGTGGGTATATTTCATGCCCGGGGCTTTTGGCGCCGTTTCCTGATTCTTCAAAGCGACATCTTGCCTGACTTCCCCAATTACCGCTTCCAGCTGTTCCAGGGTCACCCCGCCAGGCCTTAAAATAACAGGGACCTCCACAGTGCAATCCAGTACTGTGGATTCCACGCCCACACCTGTATTCCCGCCATCGACTATACCTGCAATCCGGCCCATCAAGTCATCTTCAACATGTTTTGCTGAAGTGGGGCTTGGTTTCCCGGAAGTATTTGCACTTGGAGCCGCAATGGGCAAATCACTCGCACGAATAAGGCCAAGGGCAACCTGGTGATCCGGCATCCTGACAGCCACCGTGTCCAATCCAGCTGTCACAAGATTCGATAGCTGGCCCGGTTTCCGTTTCATGATCAAAGTCAAAGGACCCGGCCAAAATTCTGCCATTAGCTTCCGGGCCCGTTCCGGAATCTCTTCTACAATACCCGACAACTGGTCATCGGAGGCTATATGAACGATTAAAGGATTATCACTCGGACGCCCCTTTGCTTCGAACACTTTTTTGACCGCCTCGTCATTTTTGGCATTCGCGCCGAGTCCATAAACGGTCTCTGTAGGAAAAGCAACCACTTGATTAGCCTTTAATAATTCAGCTGATTGTGTAATCTGGGGATAACTTTGTAAATTATCCACATTTTTATCCACTGACCAAATTTTCGTTTTCATCTTGAACACCATCGCCTTTTAACATTTCTTATTTTATATAATCGCTTTAATATGAACGGTATTTTCATCTTAACGTACGAATTTCACTTAAAAGATACTTTGAAAGTATAAAAGAAGTATACACATAATTCAAGTGTTATCCACAAATTGGGGATAACCACATCAAATCCGTGGATAAGTTTGTGGATATTAATGATTAATGACAGACTTTTTTGATTTTTTGTTAATAACCCTGTGGATATGTTTTTAAAATTATCTGAATTTAAAGAAGAGGTACTCTGCCCCCTCCTTAAAATAGATCATTGAAGATTTCTGCAAACAAGGACTTCACTTCCACCTCGGGCTCCTTTTCCCCTTCATATAATTGTTGACCTTTTTCATTGGATGCCGCAAGTTCAACCTTGTTTTCCCCAACTTTTCCTTCCATGACTTCCTCTGTCACTTGTTCCTTATCTTTCACTGCCACTTCTTCTTTTACCTCTGGCTCTACAACCTCTTCTTTTACCGTTACTTCCGGTGCTTCCTCTTTTACACTCTCCTCGATTACCTCTTCTTCAACCACTTCCTCCGCAACAGGTTCACTCTCTTCATTCGTTGCAGCATACGCCGTTCCTTCCGAAGCCAAGGAACCTTCCTCTTCATCCTCGACAATCGGACTTTGACTTACAGCCGTCCCATTTGAAAAATCCAAGAAACACAATGGGGGAAATAACACACACCACCAATTAGCGCCGTCCCCTTCACCAAGCGTGATAATCACTGCTTCATATTCCCCTGCCGGATATAAATACTGCCCGTACAGCTTTGTCGGAAATTCAGCTTGTCCAAAATCCACTTTCACCGACTGCTCCAAACCCTGTTCCTTTATTACCGCCTCAGCCGTCGCCTGGATATCCGGCAGATGCGAGGTGATTACATCCCTCGCTTCATCCAAAGAAGTAAGCTCAGCGACCCACTTTGTGATATCTTCATTTACCTTATCCCTAATCAGCCGTTTAACCGCTTGGTCCTCTTCTTTATCACTATTGGCGAGTATCCGCAGCCGAATCGCCTCATCCGGGATTACCTTCGTATCTTCTGCACCGACCATCTCCGCTTTAGGCATATATATACTTACGATCGTTCCTATAGTTAAGATTAATAGATAAATAATGGCTAAATGTTTAGTTTTCATCGCCTTCGCCCCCTCACATGAATCAGTCTCACCATTTTCCAGCTATCTTAAACTAGTAAAAACAAAAAAAGTTGATAGCTGGAAATATAGATTCCAAAGGTTAATGAGGGTGCGGTCCCTAAAAAACCCGTCTCACATAAGGGAGACGGATCATTTTAATTCAGCAAAGACCATTCGATCTTTTTCATTAATATCATTTATGATGGATACTTCCGCGGCAGGAAAGGTTCGCTTCAATAAATCGGCAACCGCGGCCCCCTGTCCTGCACCCACTTCAAAACCGATCAGTCCAGGCACCTTCATGACTAAAGGTAACTGTTCCATAAAGCGGCGGTAAAAATCCAGCCCATCGATACCGGCAAACAACGCACGATGTGGTTCATGACCAGTCACGACCACTGACATGGATTCATGATCATCTTCTGGTATATATGGCGGATTCGATAAAAGAATGTCCACCTTCTCGTTTATATTCATGAACGGCGAAAGCAAATCACCTTGCATGAACTCCACTTCGGCACCAAGTGATTCGGCATTTTTCCTCGCCACCTCAAGCGATGGTTCCGCTATGTCTGTGGCCGCCACCATCAGGTTTGATTTTTCAAGTTTCATCGTTATGGCAATTGCGCCGCTGCCAGTCCCAATATCAACTAAACGGAGCTTCTGTCCCTCCATAAAAATGGCCGGGAGTTTACGTAATGTATAATAAATCAATTCTTCCGTTTCCGGTCTCGGTATGAGCACTTCTTCATTCACAAAAAAGGTCCGTCCATAAAATTCTTCACTACCGATTATATATTGGATGGGCGTCCCCTCAGCATGCAGCTCAATAGCGTCCTTAAATCTCCCAAAATCCGCTTCACTAAGCTCATCATGAAGGTTTGCCAGCATTTGGGAGCGAGTTTGTTTTAAAAAGTGCTGTAACAGGATTTCCCCAGCATTGGCATCACGATCATTTTCCTTTAAAAAAGAAGAAGCCCATTTAAGGGCTTCAAAAACTTTCACGGCAGAATTACTCATCTGCATTTTCCAGCCTTGAAGATTGGTCTTCCATGATTAATGCATCAACGACTTCATCCAGTTTACCTTCCATGATTTGATCCAGTTTTTGAATCGTTAAACCAATGCGGTGGTCGGTAACGCGGTTTTGCGGGAAGTTATAAGTCCGAATCCTTTCAGATCGATCACCCGTTCCAACGGCCAGCTTCCTGTTTTGATCATATTCCGCCTGTATTTCGCGATTGATTTTATCGAACACCCTGGCACGCAAAACCTTCATTGCCTTTTCTTTGTTCTTGATTTGTGATTTTTCATCTTGACAGGATACAACCGTATTAGTCGGAATATGAGTCAAGCGCACCGCTGACATTGTCGTATTGACACTTTGCCCTCCAGGACCGCTTGATGCAAAGGTATCGACACGAATATCCTTATCATGGATTTCAACTTCCACTTCCTCAGCTTCAGGTAAAACGGCAACCGTGGCTGTAGATGTATGAATCCGACCGCCTGATTCCGTTTCAGGTACTCGCTGAACGCGATGTGCTCCATTTTCGAATTTCAACTTTGAATAAGCGCCATTGCCATTAATCATGAATATGATTTCCTTGTAGCCGCCAAGCCCAGTAGGATTTGCTTCAATGACTTCAGTCCGCCAGCCCTGCACCTCGGCAAAACGGCTATACATCCGATATAGACTGCCTGCAAATAAGGCCGCCTCATCTCCGCCAGCCGCACCGCGGATCTCCATGATTACGTTTTTATCATCGTTGGGGTCTTTCGGAATAAGCAATATTTTCAGCTTATCCTCAAGGCCTTGTATGGTTTCATCAAGTTCATTGATCTCTTCTTTTACCATTTCACGCATTTCCGCATCAAGTTTCTCCTCCAGCATCGCCTTCGCTTCCTGAAGTTGCTCACGAACCGCTTTATATTCTTTATAAGTCGACGCGGTCTCTTGAATGCTGGATTGCTCCTTGGAATATTCCCTTAGCTTCTTGGAGTCATTAATGATCTCCGGGTCACTTAATAGTTCATTCAATCTTTCATATCTATCTTCTACTGCTTGCAAACGATCAAACAAATTATTCACCTCATAAATTTTCCAAAACATCTGAAACGAATTGGAAGTAATCCATCTCTTATTACTATAAATAAGTAGCTCAGTGCCCCAGCTCAGTTCACTTCTAGGTTAATTATAGTATAGGTGAATAATCAACGTCAAAGAGATTCAAAAATGTCGTGCTTTTACTTGTTTATTTTGACATCTACATTATATTGAGGCACAACCCTGTTTATCATGCCTTGTATTCGCTGCATTTCCTTATTTCTTTCTTTTTCGGTCTTGATTTTGCCTTTATCATGGACCGTAACGTGTATGGTATTTCCATTAAACCACACGGAACCGGCCTCATAATTAGTTTCCGATTCGATCACCCCGCGGATTTCATCAATTTGCTGACCCATGGATGGAGAATTATTGGATGTATGATGCGGTGTGTTAAGGAGCTGATCTGATGGTCGTTCCGCTTCATTATCCCAATCATTATTGGATACTTGATTTAAACCATTGCCAACCCTGCCATCCCGGGATTGATCTCCATATTCCGAATCATTATTTATTGCATTGTCATTTTGACCGCATGCCGTTAGTGCAGCAAGCAGACAGGCCGTCATGATAAGCAGTTTTGATTTCATATTTTTTCCCTCCATTTTGGCTGGTTAAAAAGAACATTTCCTCGTTAGCCTACCCAAAATGGGGCAATATTTATCTTTTATTTCCCTTCCATGTATTGGTCAGGCCACCTGAATAACTCGACAGTTTTTCCACTTTTCCGCATAAAAAAAGCACCCTGTGATCTCATTGGATCATAGGGCACCATCATTCAAATATGTTCTTTAATCCCAACAGCCTGCTTACCCGGAACTTCGTGATGATGGCGGCAGCGGGGCTCGTACGATTCCGATGCACCCACAAGGATGATCGGCTCATCATAGGAGGCCGGCTCCCCATCTATCAAGCGCTGTGTCCTGCTCGCAGGTGATCCGCATACTTCACACACTGCCTGCAGCTTAGTCACAGATTCTGCAAGCGATAATAGAACAGGCATAGGGCCGAATGGTTCACCTCTGAAATCTTGATCGAGTCCAGCCATAATCACTCGATAACCGCTGTCCGCAAGATGCTGGGCAACCCCGATAATTTCATGATCAAAAAATTGCACTTCATCTATTGCAATGATATCCAAGGGCTTGTCCAAATACTTAAAAATATCCGTTGAATGGGCAATCGGTTTTGCCATCACAGAAGAGCCATTGTGTGATACGACAGCCTCTTCCGCATAGCGATTATCAATAGCTGGTTTAAATACAGCTATCTGCTCTTTAGCAAATTGAGCACGGCTGACTCGTTTAATCAATTCTTCAGATTTACCTGAAAACATGCTTCCGCAAATAAGCTCGATCCAGCCTGTTTGTTTCATTACATACATGGAAACAGCTACTCCCTTCCACCTGTCGATCCATTGGCCATAATTGAAGTCGACCTGGCTTTGTATAAATTCTTACTTGTTTATGGAAAAGAAAAAACAGGCAAGAAAAATACTTGCCTGTTTTTTAAAAAGTCCGGCTTATTTAATACCGTATTTTTTGTTGAAACGATCAACACGTCCGCCAGCTTCAGCGAATTTTTGACGACCAGTATAGAATGGATGGCACTCTGAACAAGTCTCAACTTTGATCTCTTCTTTAACTGAACCAGTTTCAAAAGTGTTTCCGCAAGAGCAAATTACTTTTGAAAGCTTATAATTTGGATGAATTCCAGTTTTCATTCTTTTCATCTCCTTATGCCCTGAATCATTCGAAACAGAGTTATATACTTCAAGTTGAGGGAAAAGCACCCTCACATTTATTGTAAAAACACATGAACTCATTATAACAACTTAAGACTAGTTGTGCAACTGTTTGTTTCTTACAGGGTTTAAGAACGTTTTACGCTCGCTGGACCCTTTTTCATTTCTGACATCTCTTCATCCAGCTTACTGAAAAATTCTTCATTGCCTTTTGTCTGTTTTAGACGGCGAAGGAATTTCTCCGAGAAATCAGGCGAATCTGACATCGTTTTCCTAATGGCCCATAGTTTATCCAGGCGATCTTTCGGAATTAACAATTCTTCTTTACGCGTGCCTGAGCGACGAATATCGATTGCCGGGAAGATCCGTCTTTCGGCAAGGGCACGATCTAGATGCAGCTCCATATTGCCCGTACCTTTAAATTCTTCATAAATGACATCGTCCATTCTTGAACCTGTATCAACCAAGGCTGTAGCAAGGATCGTCAGGCTGCCGCCTTCCTCGATATTCCTCGCCGCACCGAAAAAGCGTTTCGGACGATGGAATGCAGCAGGGTCAATACCCCCTGATAGTGTACGCCCGCTCGGCGGAATGACAAGGTTGTAAGCACGGGCTAGGCGAGTGATGCTGTCCATCAAAATGATGACATCCCGTTTATGCTCCACAAGGCGCATGGCTCGTTCCAACACCAGCTCAGCCACCTTGATATGGTTTTCCGGCACTTCATCGAAAGTTGAACTTACCACGTCTCCGGCGACGGAACGTTCAATGTCTGTCACTTCTTCCGGGCGTTCATCGATCAACAGCACAATCAATTCCGATTCGGGATGGTTTGTGGTTATCGCATTGGCAATTTCCTTGATGAGCATCGTTTTACCGGCTTTTGGCGGTGCAACAATCAGACCACGCTGTCCAAAACCGACCGGTGCAAGGACATCCATGATCCTGGTCGATAAGTTCTTCGGTGTCGTTTCCAGTTTAATTTGCCTATTAGGATACAGCGGTGTTAAACCTGGAAAGTGGACACGCTCTTTAGCTGATTCCGGATTATCGCCATTGACCGCTTCAACATGCAGCAATCCATAATAGCGCTCGTTTTCTTTTGGAGGCCTTACCTTACCGGACACTTTATCTCCATTTCGCAAATCGAATCTGCGGATCTGTGAAGCCGAAATATAAATATCCTCCGAGCTTGGAGAGTAATTAATTGGACGCAGGAAACCGAAGCCCTCTGAAGGGATGATCTCTAAAACGCCCTCCATGAATAGGAGACCATCCTGCTCAGCTTGCGCTTTCAGGATAGCGAAAATAAGTTCCTTTTTGGAAAGTTTGCTGTAATAGGAAACTTTATATTCACGAGCGTGCTCATAGAGATCCTTAAGTTTCATGTTTTCTAAATTAGAAATAGTTAAATTCATTATGACACCACACTTTTATTAATTAAACGTTTTCACCCATACTGAAAAAGAATTGGTTTGTTAGATGGAAGAAAAACCGCAATCCATGTACCCGACCAGAGTTTTCTTAGAAAGGATGATACATTTTTACATGTAAAGAAGAAAATTATTTGAAGGCTTCTTGAAGTTTGGAGTGAAAGGGCAGATTTTAAATAATTAATAGTAGACCAAGCTTTATTTTACTTTTTTTATTTTAATTATTCAACTTAAATTTTTTTAAAGAGAAAGCGAGCGATTAAACCGCTCGCTTTTTAAAGAAGTGATTTTTTCTAAAAATCGCTATCAGTCAATCAAACCATTCGGTTTAATCTTAAGACTGTGACGCCCATCAATGAATCGAACGGTACCAGATTTAGCACGCATGACTACGGATTGCGTTTCGCCGTAATGCCCTTTAAATTGTACACCGCGTAAAAGTTCCCCGTCAGTCACACCCGTTGCCGCAAAAATTGCATCATCTCCGCGAACAAGATCTTCCATTCTGAGGACTTTTCCTAATTCAAGGCCCATTTTCCCACAGCGCTCCACTTCTTCATCAGTATGAGGAACGAGCTTACCTTGAATTTCCCCTCCAAGGCACTTCAAGGCAACGGCTGCAATGACTCCCTCTGGAGCTCCGCCAGATCCGAATAAGATGTCAACACCGGTAAGATCGAAGGCCGTATTTATCGCTCCTGCGACATCTCCATCGTTGATCAACTTGATACGTGCCCCTGCCTCACGAAGTTCATGAATGATCTTCGAATGACGATCGCGGTTCAATACTGTTGCAACCACATCTTGGATATCTTTATTTTTTGCCTTGGCTACCGCTTTCAGGTTGTCCAACACGGAAGCATTAATATCAATCTGACCAACCGCCTCGGGTCCGACAGCTATTTTATCCATATACATATCCGGGGCATGAAGCAAGTTCCCCTTATCGGCTATCGCCAATACAGCCAATGCATTCCAGCCGCCAGATGCAACGATGTTCGTTCCTTCTAATGGATCAACCGCAACATCCACTAGTGGCCCAAGACCAGTGCCAAGTTTTTCGCCGATATAAAGCATTGGCGCCTCATCCATTTCCCCTTCACCGATTACAACCGTCCCTTGCATGGGAATAGTATTGAAAACATCCCGCATCGCAGTTGTAGCTGCATCATCCGCTTCGTCTTTCTTTCCTCTTCCCATCCAACGAGCTGAATTTAGTGCCGCCGCCTCTGTTACGCGGACTAGCTCCATCGATAAACTTCTTTCCATTTCCGGTTCCCCCTCATGTACACTAGCATGATTTATTTATATATTAGTATAACACATTATATCATATATAGTAACACAATGAGGTAACAAGAAAAGGGATCAGCTTTTAAGCTGCTCCACTTCTTCCTGCGTCATTTCTTCACGCCAAATCGTCGCTCCCAAACCTGAAAGTTTTTCAACAAGATGGCTATATCCGCGATCTATATGTTCAAGCCCGGTCACCTCTGTAATCCCTTCTGCCATTAAGCCGGCAATTACCAGAGCTGCTCCGGCACGTAAATCGCTTGCCTTCACTTTTGCCCCATGAAGTTGGACAGGACCATCGACGATGCCTGCTCTGCCCTCGACTTTGATCTTAGCATTCATGCGTCGCAGTTCATCAATATGCTTAAATCGTGCCCCGTATATCGTATCGGTCACCATGCTAGAACCGCTTGCTTTTGTTAAAAGGGAAGTGAAAGGTTGCTGAAGATCTGTTGGGAAGCCAGGGTAAACCAACGTCTTGATATCAACGGATTTATAATTTTCTCCCGGTGAGACAAATATCTGGTCATCACCCGCTTCAATATTGATCCCCATTTCCCTCAATTTGGCAGTCAATGACTCCAAATGCTGGGGAATGACATTATCGATCAGAATCCCTTCACCGACAGCAGCGGCTAAAATCATGAAAGTACCGGCTTCAATCCGATCCGGTATGATCGTATGCTTGCAACCATGCAAACTTTCCACACCATCAATACGAATGATATCCGTTCCAGCACCCTTAATTTTCGCTCCCATATTGGTCAACAATGTGGCGACATCGATGATTTCCGGTTCTTTCGCAGCGTTTTCAATCACAGTGCGGCCTTTCGCCAAAACGGCGGCAAGCATGATGTTGATCGTTGCCCCTACACTAACGACATCCAAATATATGCGTGCTCCCCGGAGCTCGTCCGCCCTAAGGTAAATGGCTCCTTGTTCATTCGTCACTTGTGCGCCAAGTGCTTCGAACCCCTTAATATGCTGATCTATCGGACGGGGTCCTAAATGGCAGCCTCCTGGCAAGCCGATCACTGCCTTTTTGAATTTACCAAGCATTGCCCCCATTAAATAATACGAAGCACGTAACTTCTTGACCCTGCCATTCGGAAGAGGCATTGAAATCATCCTGCTGGGGTTGACTGTCATCTGTCCTTCGTCAAAGGACACCTCACCGCCAATTTCCTCCATTAACTCTTTCAGCATCTGTACATCCGAGATATCAGGCAGGCCTTCAATCGTTACGGGAGAGTCCGCCAAAATTGTTGCCGGAATAAGGGCAACCGCACTATTTTTTGCTCCGCTGACACGAATGCTTCCCTTTAGAGGATAGCCACCGGCAATTTTAAGTTTTTCCATAATAAACTCCCTTCCACGCTAAGCACTTAGAAGCTACTTCCAAAAAGTAATATTTTACCACAAGAAATTTGCATAATCCGACAACATTTACTATCTAGTTCTTTAGTTTACACAAAAGTAGAAAATTCATGTAAAAAAAGATAAAAATTTCTAATTTATGTTAATTTTATTAAAACAGTGCAATCTATAGCGACTTAGCGGCAAGGCATTATGCTTCTGTACGTGAATTCCAATCATTCAAGAAAGCTTCAATCCCTTTATCCGTTAATGGGTGGTGGAATAATTGCATTAAAACTTTATAAGGAATCGTTGCAATATGTGCTCCTTTAAGAGCCGCTTCTGTAATATGCATCGGATGGCGGATGGAAGCTGCAATGATCTCAGCATTGATATCATGGATTGCAAATATGTCAGCAATATCCGAAATTAAATCCAAACCATTTTGGCCGATATCGTCCAAGCGTCCTAAAAATGGCGATACATAAGTTGCTCCTGCCCTAGCTGCCAATAATGCTTGGTTGGCACTGAAAATAAGCGTGACATTTGTTTTAACACCTTGTTTTGTAAGTGCTGAAACAGCCTTCAAGCCATCTGGAGTCATTGGCACTTTGATCGTGATATTAGGTGCAATCGCAACAAGCTCCTTGGCTTCTGCCATCATTCCTTCAAAATCAAGCGCAATGACTTCAGCAGAAACGGATTCCTTAACAAGGCTTGTGATTTCTTTTAACCGGTCATGGAAAGAAACTCCCTTTTCCCTGGCAACAAGAGATGGGTTAGTCGTAACACCTGCTAGAACGCCAAGTTCGTGCGCTTGTTTGATTTCTTCCATATTTGCTGTATCTATAAAGAATTTCATAAAATATCCTCCGTATGTAATCGATTTTTTATTTCTCTATTGAATTCTAATTGTTCGAAAAATAGAGATCGGATTAAGCCTGCATCTAAAAGAAACCATTAGGGGGGAGCCCCCCAATGGGAATATTGCCTTACATTTAAAGGGATGGAACCCTTTTGGAATTATGCTTTGCCGTTTGAACCGAATTCACGAATTTTGCCGATGACCGTTTCTTTAATAGCTTCACGGCCAGGAACCATGTATTTACGAGGATCGTACACTTCAGAATCGTTATTCAGGATTTCACGAACCGCTTTTGTGAACACAATTTGATTTTCCGTATTCACGTTGATTTTTGATGTTCCAAGAGAAATCGCTTTTTGGATATCTTTCGTAGGGATGCCTGTACCGCCATGAAGAACAAGAGGTTTGTTCGTTAAATCCCGTACTTCTTCCATTTCTTTATAGCCTAGGTTAGGTTCACCTTTGTATGGTCCGTGAACGGATCCCAAAGCTGGAGCAAAACAGTCTACATTCGTTTCTTTAACCAACTGCTCACATTCTTGAGGGTCTGCATATACGACTCCATCAGCGATTATATCATCTTCTTGTCCGCCAACCGTGCCCACTTCCGCTTCAACCGAAACGTTCCGTGCGTGAGCGAATTCGACAACCTTCTTGGTTGTTTCGATATTTTCTTCAATTGGATGATGTGAAGCATCGATCATTACTGAAGTGAATCCCGCTTCGATGGCTTCCTTACATTTATCATAACTTGAACCATGGTCAAGGTGAATGGCCACAGGAACAGTGATTTTCATGTCTTCCAACAAACCTTGAACCATCATGACAGTCGTTTTAAAACCACCCATATGACGGGCAGCACCTTCGGAAACACCAAGGATGACTGGAGATTTTTCTTGTTCAGCAGCAGCTAGGATAGCTTGAGTCCATTCAAGGTTATTGATATTGAATTGACCTACTGCATATTTTTCATCAAGAGCTTTATTCAGCATATCTTTCATAGAAACTAAAGGCATTTGATTTCCTCCTACTAGTGGATGTTTATTTTTAAAGTTAATTCTTTCTAGATATTCCCTAAAACCAAAGTAGCATACGCTTTATAATTCAGAATATCTCTTCTCTTTTAGCATATCAATACATCAAAAAAACAGCAACAATTACAACTGTACCATGTCTCAAATTTTATTCCAAAAAAACACGGCCCATCTAAAAAAAGATAGCCGCGGCAATTTCCCCGTCAATAATATTAAATTTTCAAGACCGTTAACTGGATTGAATCGGTAAGTATTCACGAACGGCTTTTCTAATATCATCAATATCAAACGGCTTTGCAAAGTGTGTCATTGCCCCTAAATCCTTTGCTTCTTGAATCATATCAAGTTCACCATATGCCGTCATGATTATGACCCGGATGTCCGGATCGACGACTTTCATCCTTTTCAAGATTTCAATGCCATCCATTCCCGGAATCTTCATATCCAGCAATACAAGATCGGGTGAATGATTATTTAGCACTTCCAAGGCTTGAATGCCATTAGCTGCTTGAAATGTTTCATACCCTTCTTTATGTAACACCTCGTTCAATAAAATACGAATCCCGAATTGATCATCAACAATCAATATTTTCCCTGGCATTTTATCACCTCTCCCCTTCCCGATTCATCCATTAAATATATTAGCCTATTCGGCCATATTACCCGAAAAAGGGTAGTTACATAGATTGCGTTAAATTACTTGACCAACGCATTTATTCATTCATGATATCTATGTTCATATTCGATAATTGTAACAAAATTCCTGCTGTATGGCTAAAAGGAATTTTAATTTTTTTGTTTTTTCGACCGATTTAGTCAATTCAGCCCTTTGGACCAAAAGCCCTGAAACCTGTCAATGCAAAGGAAAGTCCTTTATAATAAGTATATTATTTTTTAAAGGAGTCCCTGATCATGTTAAAAATTTTCTCGACACAGATAAGCGGTTTATTTAAAAAAATGATTGAAAATGAAGCCTTTGAAATGGAGGATGCCGGACGCCTGCTGGCTCAGGCTGTGGTTGGGGACGGTTCTGTGTTCATTCACGGTTTTGGTGAAATGCAGGGCGTCACTGCCGAGGCATTGAATGGGGAAGAACCCTTTCCTAAGGCAAAAAGCTATGATTTAAGTGAAACAATTTCCAAGGAAGATCGATTTCTTATATTCAGCCGCCATTCGGACGATTCAGAAGCATTGATGCTGGCAAAACAACTCAAGGAAAAAGATATCCCATTTGTTGCGGTTTCTACATCCGTCCCTTCCGAAGAAGATTCTCTTTTGGAGTTGGCTGACGTACATATTGATTTACGCATCCAACGGGGATTGATTCCCGATGAAACCGGAAATCGATATGGGTACCCTACCCTCCTTACCGCTCTTTTCGCTTATCATGGAATTAAATTCACTCTTGAAGAAATCATAAAAGAATATGAAGATGAAGAATGATGAATTCATCCAAAAAAGGTTCAAAAAAAATAACCTTTATCAAATGATGTTCCCGAACCCACTGACCACTCTCTAAATGTTAAAACAAATTTGATTGGAGCGGGTGTGCGGGACTCATGCGGGAAAGCGCGTAGCAGAGCTTAGAGGGGCCATCAACATCCTAAGTACAATCCATAAAAAAACTGCAGGCAAACTCGATTTTCTTCAAGTTTGCCTGCAGTCTGAAACAGCCACATGGGCTGTTTTTTTGTTTATTATCGATTTTCGCCGTTCTTTAATGACATACCGACAAAATCGCGGAATAGCGGCTGTGGACGGTTAGGACGTGACGTGAATTCCGGATGGAATTGGGAAGCCACAAACCAAGGATGATCTTTCAGTTCAATGATTTCGACTAGACGACCATCTGGACTTGTACCGGAGAACACGAATCCTGCCTCTTCCATAGCTTGACGGTAGTGGTTATTGAATTCATAACGGTGACGGTGACGTTCATAAACAACCTCGTCATTATAAGCTTCGTATGCTTTAGTACCTTCGATAAGCTTACATGGATACAGACCAAGACGCAGTGTTCCGCCTAAATCTTCTACATCCTTCTGCTCAGGAAGAAGATCGATGATTGGATCAGGAGTATCCTCCTTAATTTCAGCTGAATGTGCTTCTGGCAATCCCAGGACGTTGCGTGCATACTCAATGGACGCCAACTGCATGCCTAAGCAAATTCCGAAGAATGGTTTTTTTGTCGTGCGGGCAAATTCAGTCGCTGCAATTTTCCCTTCGATTCCACGATCTCCAAAACCTCCAGGTACAAGGATTCCATCTGCATCTTTAAGAAGTTCTGCAACATTTTCTTTAGTTACATCTTCGGAATTCACCCAGTCGATTTCAACATCTGCATCAAATGCGTAACCAGCATGCTTAAGTGCTTCCACTACAGAAAGATAAGCATCTTGCAATTCAACATATTTTCCGACTAAAGCGATTTTCGTTTTCTTTGATAAAGAAGTAACCTTTTTGACTAGTTCCTTCCAATCTTCCATATCCGCTTCGCCACAGTCCAATTGCAAGTGATCACAAACGATTTGGTCCATATTTTGTGCTTGAAGCGCTAGAGGGATGGAGTAAAGTGTATCTGCATCAAGACATTCGATAACAGAATTTTTATCGATATCGCAGAATAAAGCGATTTTATCCTTCATATCTTGTGAAATCGGGCTTTCTGTACGTGCAACGATGATATTTGGCTGAATGCCAAGACTGCGTAATTCTTTAACACTATGCTGTGTCGGTTTTGTTTTCATTTCACCTGCAGCTTTGATGTAAGGAACCAGTGTACAGTGGATATACATAACATTATTGATGCCGATATCACTCTTGATTTGGCGAATCGCTTCAAGGAATGGAAGAGACTCGATATCCCCTACAGTACCGCCAATTTCAGTGATGACTATGTCGGCATTCGTTTCATTGCCTGAACGGAAAACCCGTTCTTTAATTTCATTCGTGATATGGGGAATGACTTGAACCGTTCCACCTAGATAATCGCCGCGGCGTTCTTTTCTCAGGACGGTCGAATAAATTCTGCCTGTAGTCACATTGCTGTGTTTACCAAGGTTGATATCGATGAAACGCTCATAGTGCCCCAAATCCAAATCCGTTTCAGCACCATCATCCGTTACAAACACTTCACCATGTTGATATGGACTCATCGTACCAGGATCCAAGTTGATATAAGGGTCAAACTTCTGGATCGTAACATTCAATCCCCTATTTTTTAATAATCTGCCTAAAGAAGCGGCCGTAATCCCTTTTCCCAAGGAAGAAACTACTCCACCTGTCACAAAAATATATTTTGTCATCTTATATCCTCCTAATAGAATGTTTTCTTCCAATTCAGTTCTTCACATCATTAGATCGGAACCTGAATCAAATCTTCCGCCACATGAGCGGTTAAAAGCTAAAAACCGTAACCAGTACAAACCATTAATCACTTAAAGGTCTTTAGTGAGAGTCATGCAGGATACATGAACAAGAATAAACTTCCTTAAATGACAGTTAACATAAATATGTTCTCTATAGTTTTTACAATTCTACGAGAAATCATTTTTAAAAATAAAAAAATGATGTCATTTATTCATTCCATCATTAAAAACAAAAACGCTCCGCTTACAAAAAAGTAAGGGAGCGATATAATTTAATCATTGTGTCCTTTTTTAAGGAGCCCAAAAATGATTCTACAAATTTCGCCTTAAAAAGTCAAGGGCGATTATTTATTTCTCATCCTCTTCATTCAAGTCATCCAAGTCATCTTCGTCTTCATCCTCATCATCTTCCAGGACAAATGCATCATCTTCGATTATTTCTTCTTCCAGATCGTCGTCATCATCCACGTCATCATCCAAAAGCACTTCGTCGATGACTGGAGAACCTAGAATATTATCATCATCGTCGTCATCTTCATCCTCGTCCAGATCATCGATATCTTCTTCAAAGTCAAGGTCTTCGTCTTCGAGTTCATCGAAATCATCGATGACGACAGCAGCCTTTTTGGCTTTCTTTTTCTTTTTAGGTTTTACAACATGTACGACTTCTTCTTCGATTTGGTCAACCGGGTACCATGTTTTCAATCCCCAGCGGTTGTCTCCAAGTGAAGTGAAACGGCCGTCCACATTTAAATCCGTATAGAATTGGGCAATTTTCTTTTCCACTTCCGCTTTGGATAAATGGTGCAGTGAAGCTAATTCACTAATTAAGTCTTTAAATGGAATCGGTTCATTTCTTTCAACTAACAAATCATATGCCATCTCTATTAAGGACATTTCCAATAATTGCTCTTTTGAGTATTGTTTTAAACTCAAATTCCGCACTTCCCTTCTCTATTCAAACACTGAATTCCATGTTTTTTCACATAAAAAAATAATCTAAAACAGTAGTTCGATAAAATAACGACAATTCCTGCTAGACATATACTCCATTATAAACAATCTAAATGGGTTTATGCTAGTTCTATATGATACTTTCACAGATTTACCTTATTGTCTATCATTCACAGGAAACCAAAAGCTAAAGATCATTCCTTTTTTTCTTTTTCGATTTCTGACGATAGGCTGCCGCAAAAAAGACAACAGTCAGGATAAAAAAAGAAATGGCTCCCAATTGATGCTCATACAGCTCAAATAAAAAAATGATGGCAAGAATGTAACCTATGATCAACCCAATCATTTTCAGGTTCATTTTCTCAACTCCAGTAGGGCTGATTCTTCATTTTTGCCCCTTTTCCAAATAATTATAAGGTAAAATCTTCATTTTGTTAAAAAAGACGGAAATTATATAAAAAAAGGGCCCCTAAACGTTCGGAGCCCCCTTCTAAGTTTACATATTTCTTCGATATTGACCGCCTACATCATATAACGCCCTCGTTATCTGACCCAGACTGGCCACCCTCACGCAGTTCATGAGCTCAGCAAAGATATTTTCCCCATTCATGGCTGCCGATTTCAGTTTAGTTAACGCTTCATCCGTGAACTCCTTATTCCTTTCCTGGAATGCCCGGAGATTTATGATTTGCCCTTCCTTTTCTTCCTTGGTTGCACGGGCAATTTCCATGCTGTTCACCGCTTCTTCGGAAGGAGGATTTGGATTCAAATACGTATTGACACCGATGATCGGCAATTCTCCCGTATGCTTTTTCATTTCGTAATGCATCGATTCATCCTGGATTTTCCCGCGCTGATACTGCGTCTCCATTGCACCCAGCACACCGCCACGATCATTGATGCGATCGAACTCTTGCAGGACGGCCTCTTCGACTAGATCCGTCAATTCCTCCACGATGAAGGCACCTTGCATCGGGTTTTCATTTTTTGAGAGACCATGCTCCTTCGTAATGATCATTTGGATGGCCATTGCCCGGCGCACGGATTCTTCAGTAGGCGTCGTAATGGCTTCATCGTACGCATTTGTATGCAGGGAATTACAGTTGTCCTGCAGGGCCATTAAAGCTTGAAGTGTCGTTCTGATATCATTAAAATCAATTTCTTGGGCATGAAGCGAGCGCCCGGAAGTCTGTATATGATATTTGAGCTTCTGGCTGCGGTCGTTCGCACCATATTTATCCCGCATGACTGTCGCCCAGATCCTTCTTGCCACCCTCCCGATCACCGTATATTCCGGGTCGAGCCCATTTGAGAAAAAGAATGACAAATTCGGGGCAAAGTCATCAATATTCATTCCGCGGCTTAAATAATATTCGATGTAAGTAAAGCCATTCGCTAATGTAAAAGCCAGCTGTGAAATTGGGTTGGCACCCGCTTCTGCAATGTGATAGCCAGAAATGGATACAGAGTAATAGTTCCTGACTTTCCGATCAATGAAATAGGCTTGAATGTCGCCCATTAACCTTAGAGCAAATTCCGTAGAGAAAATGCATGTATTCTGGCCTTGGTCCTCTTTCAGAATATCCGCCTGAACAGTTCCGCGTACCGTCTGAAGCGTATAAGCCTGCACTTCTTCAGCTTCGGCGTCTGTAAGGGGACGGCCTAGCTCTTCTTCTTTCCGTTGAATCTGCTGATCGACTGCCGTATTCATATACATGGCCAAAATGATTGGTGCCGGTCCATTGATTGTCATGGATACAGAGGTTGAGGGGTGGCAAAGATCAAAACCTGCATACAGCTTTTTCATGTCATCCAACGTGCAGATGCTGACTCCGCTTTCCCCTACCTTTCCATAGATATCAGGGCGGTGATCAGGGTCCTCGCCATATAAAGTTACTGAATCGAAAGCCGTGCTTAGCCGTTTAGCAGTATCATCCTTTGATAAATAATGAAAACGCCTGTTGGTACGGTCGGGCGATCCTTCACCGGCAAATTGCCGCTTCGGGTCTTCCCCTTCACGCTTGAATGGAAAGACTCCCGCTGTGTAAGGGAAGAAGCCCGGAACGTTCTCACGAAATACCCATCCCAAAATCTCTCCATAATCCACATATTTCGGCAGTGATACTCTCGGAATCATTAACCCTGATAAACTTTTCGTTTTCAGCTTTGTGACGATTTCTTTATCCCTGACTTTCGTTACAAACTGTTCTCCTGCATACTTTTCTTTTAAATCCATCCATCCAGAAAGGATTTTTTTAGATTCAGGTGATAAATTCGAAGCGGTTTCCTTTTTCAGTTTTTCTAAAGAAGCCACCATATCGCCATCATTATCATTTTCCTTAACCGCATCAATGGCTCCTTCAAGCTGGAAAAGCCTCCGGGCAATACGCACTTGTTCAGCGGCACGCTTATGATACGATCTGACCGTATCACTGATTTCACGTAAATAATACCGGCGGTCAGTGGGAATGATGACATTTTGCTTGTAAACATCCGCTTCTTTCGAAAAGGCCGTACTCCAAGCCGTTCCTGATTTTTCATTAAGCTTTTCAATCAGTGCAGCGAATAATGCATTGGTGCCTGGGTCATTGAATTGGGAAGCGATTGTACCGTATACTGGCATTTCAGATGGATCTTGATCAAAAAGCGTACGGCTTCTTTGGTATTGCTTTTGCACTTGGTTTTTTGCATCCTCGGAACCTTTGCGCTCGTATTTGTTAATGACTATCAAGTCTGCATAATCAATCATATCAATTTTTTCAAGTTGCGAAGGGGCACCGAATTCACTCGTCATTACATACATGGATACATCGCATATTTCGGCGATTTCTGCATCGCCCTGACCGATCCCGCTCGTTTCAACGATGATTAAATCGAAGCCTGCTGCCTTCACGACGGAAATGGCATCCTTTATCGCCAAAGACAGCTCACTTTTTGAATGGCGCGTGGCTAGGCTCCGCATATAAACACGCTCTGAAAAGATCGAGTTCATTCTGATCCTGTCACCAAGCAGGGCACCTCCCGTTTTCTGTTTGGTCGGGTCTACGGATAGAATGGCGACTCTCTCGTCCGGAATTTCGTTAATGAACCTCCGTATCAATTCATCAGTCAATGAACTTTTTCCAGCTCCGCCAGTCCCCGTGATTCCCAGAACAGGAACTTTCTTTTCTGAAGTCTTGATCTGCTCAAAAAGACTCTCCACCGCTGCCGCTGATTCCTGTGAAACATCGAGTCTATTTTCGGCAAAGGTAATGAATTGGGCAATGGCATTCGTTCCCCCGGCAATCAATTCATCAAAACGTTCCTGTAAAGATGGTTTGACTGTCGAGAAATCACACTCCTCCATCAAAACGTTTATCATTCCTTGAAGCCCATATTCCCGCCCTTCATCAGGTGAAAAGATACGGGCAATCCCATAATCATGGAGTTCTTTAATTTCCCTAGGGATGATGACCCCGCCACCGCCGGCAAAAATCCGAATGTGCCCGGCTCCCTTTTCCATCAGCAGGTCATACATATATTTGAAATATTCCACATGTCCGCCTTGGTAAGATGACATGGCTATGCCTTGGACATCTTCCTGGATGGCCGCATTCACGATTTCTTCCACCGAACGATTATGACCTAGGTGAATAACTTCCGCCCCGCTGGACTGAAGGATTCTCCTCATTATATTGATGGATGCATCATGTCCATCAAATAAACTCGAAGCTGTAACGAATCTAATATGGTTCTTCGGTTTATACACCTCAACTGTACTCATTTAGCTCCTCCTTATTGAAACTTATTTATATCAGTGCTTTTTGGAACCCGATACATTTTGAATCAATAATTGCGTCTGCAGTTCAACATACTCTTGAAGCGTGTACTGTTTATGCAAAGCCCATCTTCTAAAACTCCACATCTGTCCCTGTACGAAAATATTATGTGAAACAAGGCTTATTTGTTTTTCCGTTAATGATAGCTCCCCATTTTCGACACATTTCGTTATCACTTTTTCGAACATGCCCACCATCCGAAGTTCTTTGTTCAGAACATATGGTAAAGCATCTTTCGTCAGGGCTTTCACTTCCTGATACATGACAAGAACTTCGTCCTGCATATCATCCATCACTTTATAAAAATAGGCGATCGTCAACTTCAAGCTTTCAAGTGTCCCATCACTCTGTTCTATTTCCTTCTGAAGCTTTTCCTGGACTTCATCATAGATAAAGTCACAAACGAGATATAAAATATCTTCCTTGGTCCGGATATACTCGTATAATGTGCCAATGCTAAAGCCTGCCGCTTTGGCAATTTCCCTGGTAGTCGTACGATGAAATCCCTTTTCTTTAAAAAGGGTCACCGCTCCTTTAATCATTTGAGTACGCCTTTTTTCAACCAGCCGCTCATCCTTTACAGATGCAAGAACCTCTCTTTTTTCCATTTCCAAACTCCTTTTGAAAGCCCATCATTCAACCATTGATATTCTGAAGAAATTGAAAAGGGAATTCCGGTAAAGGCAGAGCCTCATCGGAAAACCGCAGTTTCAACCCTATTTAGTAACCATCCGTGAGATGACCAGCTTTTGAATTTCCTGTGTACCTTCATAAATCTGCGTTATTTTCGCATCGCGCATATACCGCTCCACCGGATAATCTTTTGTATATCCATAGCCCCCGAAAACCTGTACGGCCTCCGTCGTCACTTTCATTGCTGTATCTCCTGCAAAAAGTTTGGACATGGCCGACTCTTTCCCATAAGGAAGGCCCACTGATTCCAACCAGGCAGCCTGATAGGTTAATAGCCTTGAAGCCTCAACACCCGTTGCCATATCCGCCAATTTAAAACCGATTCCTTGCTGTGCAGAAATTGGCTTGCCGAATTGGACGCGCTCTTTTGCATAATCAACCGCGGCATCCAATGCACCTTGGGCTATCCCTACAGCCTGGGCTGCAATTCCATTACGGCCGCCATCAAGCGTCATCATCGCGATTTTAAAGCCTTCCCCTTCTTTTCCAAGGAGATTTTCTTTAGGAACACGGCACTCATCAAAGATGATTTCCGTAGTCGGTGATGAACGGATTCCAAGCTTCTTCTCTTTTTTACCAACACTGAAGCCCGGGAAGTCCTTTTCAATGATAAAAGCACTCGTTCCTTTTTGCTTCGATTCAGGATCTGTCAATGCAAAGACGACATATGTATCCGCAATCCCGCCGTTCGTAATGAAGATTTTGGAACCGCTGATAACATATTCATCACCCACAAGCTTTGCAGTCGTTCTCATCCCTCCGGCGTCTGAGCCTGAGCTAGGCTCAGTCAGGCCATATGCACCGATTTTTTCACCCTGTGCCATCGGGCGAAGGTATTTTTGTTTTTGTTCTTCAGTGCCAAACTTATATATCGGCCATCCTGCGAGCGAAGTATGGGCTGATAAAGTCACCCCAGTAGAAGCGCAAACGCGGGAAAGTTCCTCAACCGCTATGCAATACGCTAAGTAATCACTTCCAATTCCGCCGTATTCCTCAGGCCACGGAATCCCGGTCAATCCAAGTTCAGCCATTTTATCGAAGATTTCACGGTCGAATCGTTCTTCTTCATCCCTCTCGGCAGCAGTCGGAGCCACTTCATTCTGGGCAAAGTCGCGCACCATTTTCCTGATCATTTCATGTTCTTCCGTTAGTTTGAATTGCATGGCAATACCTCCTAAATTTCTCGTAATTATAGACTTTTACTGATGACCATTCTCTGTATTTCGCTTGTACCCTCATAAATTTCAGTTACCTTTGCATCCCTGAAATATCGTTCGACAGGATATTCCGTCGTGTATCCATAGCCTCCGAACACCTGGACTGCTTCTATCGCCACATCAACAGCCGTCCTCGAAGCGAATAGCTTAGCCATTGCCGCCTCTTTACCGCACTTCAATCCCTGTGAGCGTAAATATGCCGCTCGATAGACAAGTAACCTTGAAGCTTCTATACTCGTTGCCATTTCGGCCAGTTTGAAACCGATCCCTTGCTGTTCTGCAATTGGTTTTCCGAATTGCTCCCTGCTTTTTGCATATTGGACAGCATGTTCCATAGCACCCTCAGCAATTCCCAGCGCTTGAGCGGCAATCCCGATCCTTCCAGCATCCAAGTTGGCCATGGCGATCTTAAAACCTTCACCTTCTTTGCCAAGGAGATTGGCTGTAGGGACTTTCATATCTTCAAATGTTACCTGCACGGTGCTCGAGCCATGAAGGCCCATTTTACGTTCGTCTTTACCGATGATTAGGCCTGGCGTCCCTTTTTCTACGACAAAAGCAGAGATTCCCTTGCTTCCCTTTTGTGGGTCGGTTGAAGCAAAAACAATGAACACATCCGCTTCCCCGCCATTGGTGATGAAAACCTTGGACCCATTTATCCGATATTGTCCGCCTTCCTTTACTGCTACTGCCTTCGATTTCAAACTCGCAGCATCGGAACCTGAGCTTTGCTCAGTCAAACAAAAGGCCCCTAAATTTTTACCAGCGGCTAACTTAGGCACATACTTCCGCTTCTGCTCTTCCGTTCCAAAATAAACGATTGGATTTGTGCCAACAGATGTATGAACCGACAGTATGACACCGAGAGTGGGACTTACTTTGGAAATCTCATTGATGGCAATGATATATGACATGAAGTCCATACCCGCGCCACCGTATTCTTCTGAAATCGGAATTCCCATCAAACCAAGCTCACCCATTTTTTGCAGAATCGTTTTTGGAAACACGCCTGTTTCCATTGCCTCGATATGAGGAGTGATCTCTTTCTCCGCAAAAGCGCTTACCATTTTCCGCATCATTTCATGTTCTTCGGTAAACTTGAACTCCATCCTTCATCCCTCCCTGGCTGCACATCTTTCCAAGATTAGTTATATTCATAAAAGCCCCGTCCTGATTTCTTTCCTAACCACCCAGCCTTTACATATTTCCTTAACAGCGGACACGGCCGGTATTTATCGTCTCCCAGTCCGTGGTGAAGGGTTTCCATTATATACAAGCATGTATCCAGGCCGATGAAGTCAGCTAGCGTAAGCGGGCCCATCGGATGGTTCATTCCCAGTTTCATTACGTCATCGATCGCTTCTTTAGTAGCGACGCCCTCATAAAGTGTAAAGATGGCCTCATTGATCATCGGCATTAAAATCCGATTCGCTACAAAACCTGGAAAATCATTGACTTCCACAGGTACCTTATTCAAGGATTCCGCCATCTTTTCAACCTCTTGATAAACTTCATCCGCCGTAGCAAGGCCGCGGATGACCTCAACCAGCTTCATGACTGGAACGGGGTTCATGAAGTGCATGCCAATTACCTTTTCCGGCCTTTTCGTGGCAGCGGCTATCTCGGTAATCGGAAGCGAAGAAGTATTGGATGCAAGAATGACGTGACGGGGCGTGATTTCATCCAACTCGGCGAATATTCTTGTTTTAATTTCCATGTTTTCCACTGCCGCTTCAATCACTAAATCTACCGCAGCTGCATTTTTCAAATTCGTTGAGGAAGTAAGCCGGGAAAGGATTGCATCCTTCTCCTCGGATTCCATTTTCCCTTTTTCAACCTGCCGGGATAGGTTTTTGGTAATAGTCCCTAACCCCTTTTCTACATACTCATCTTTTAAATCGTGTAAAAGAACTTCATAACCGCTCATTGCACAGACCTGGGCAATGCCAGATCCCATCTGACCCGCACCAATGACCATCACTTTTTGAATGCCCATGGGAATATCCCTCCTCATTTATCTATGAAACTATTATCCTTGCTTAGGCACTTCTATTAAAATGGCATCTCCCTGACCGCCGCCACTACAGATCGCTGCGATGCCCAATCCCCCTCCGCGGCGTTTCAGTTCATGCATCAGCGTAATGATGATGCGGGCACCACTCGCCCCGATTGGGTGGCCTAAAGCTACAGCCCCTCCGTTTACATTCACTTTTCCCGGCTCGATGTTGGCAATTTTGCCACTGGCCAATGCAACCGCTGCAAATGCTTCATTCACTTCAAACAAATCAATTTCCTCTATCGATTTACCTGTCTTCTTCAGAAGTTCATTTATGACCAGACCTGGCGTTTTAGGGAAGTCCTTTGCTTCCACTGCCACTTCTGCATGAGCTAAAATATAGGCAAAAGGCGTCTTCCCTTCTTTTTCCGCACGTTCCTCGCTCATCAATACGAGTGCACCCGCCCCGTCATTGACACCTGGTGCATTACCCGCCGTAATGGTCCCCTCATTATTGAAAGCCGGACCTAGTTTAGCCAACTTTCCGGCAGATGTATCTTTTCTTGGGGCTTCATCATGTTCGATGGTAATTGGTTCGCCTTTTCGGACCGGCACCTGTACGGAAATGATCTCTTCTGCAAGAATTCCGCCATCGATTGCTTTTATCGCTTTTTGGTGACTCTCGTAAGCCCAGCTATCTTGTTCCTCACGGGTGATTTCAAGATCCTCGGCTGTACTGTTACCGTAAGTCCCCATATGGACACCCGTAAAACTGCAGCTAAGTCCATCCGATATCATCGTATCCTTCAGTTCCCCATCACCCATCCTTAGGCCCCACCTTGCTTTCGGAAGAATATAAGGTGCATTGCTCATCGATTCCATACCGCCGGCAACAATGATTTCTTCTTCACCCAAGCGAATGATTTGATCAGCCAATGTGACACTGCGAAGTCCTGATGCGCATACTTTATTAATAGTTTCCGTTTTCACTTCCCAAGGCAATCCAGCATGACGGGCTGCCTGGCGGGACGGTATTTGGCCTTGGCCTGCTTGAAGCACATTCCCCATGATGACCTCGTCCACTTGGCTGCCTTCAACCCCTGCCCGAACAAGTGCCTCTTTGATTGCTATTCCGCCAAGTTGTGAAGCCGTCAAACTGCTAAGGCCACCGCCGAATTTACCAAAAGGTGTTCTCACACCGCTAATAATCACTGTTTTCGCCATCATTATTTCCCCCTATAAGTAACATTGATTGAACGCTCGCTCAATTTGGAGTTAAAAAAATAGTGTTGTAAGCGCTTAATATTATATTATATTACACATTTTTCTCAAAAATGAAAATATTTAGTTTGTAAATATTGAAAATATTGCCTGCTTCCATTTGAATCTCATTTAGAGGAAGCAGGCAATTCCATTTAAAATTAAGAGGCAATCGATTTATTTTCACCAATGACCGCTTTTTCGAGTAGTTCAGCTACATCATACGTTTTAACATTTTCCTCAACTTCTTTTGCCTTCGTCCCATCAGATAGCATGGTCAAACAATAAGGACATCCTGAGCTGATCACTGTTGGACTGACGGCCAGCGCTTGTTCGGTACGGGCCACATTAATGCGGTTTCCAGTTTCTTCTTCCATCCACATCAAACCGCCTCCAGCTCCGCAGCACATACCCTTCTCACGGTTACGCTCCATCTCAATAAGTTTCACTCCATCAATGGATTGTAAGATTTCACGCGGCGGACTGTAAACTTCATTGTACCTTCCCAAGTAACAGGAATCGTGGAATGTAATCGTCTCATTCACCGGATACTGCGGCACCAGCCTGCCTTCACTGACAAGTTTGGCCAACAGCTCAGTATGGTGATACACTTCCGCTTCCAAACCAAAATCCGGATACTCATTCTTAAAGATATTGTATGCATGCGGATCGATCGTCACGATTTTCGTTATTTCATTCTTCTGGAATTCTTCAATATTTTTCATGGCAAGTTCCTGAAACACAAACTCATTACCCAATCGCCGTGGAGTATCCCCTGAGTTTTTCTCCTTATTTCCGAGAATTGCAAATGTGACGCCCGCTTCATTCAATAATTTAGCAAAGGAAAGGGCAATCTTCTGGCTTCGGTTATCGTAAGACCCCATTGAACCCACCCAAAATAAATACTCGAATTCTTCGTCTGCCTTTTTTAATTCCTTCACGGTTGGGACGCTGACATCTTCCCGAAGGCTTCGCCAATCTTCTCTCTCTTTACGGTTCAATCCCCACGGGTTCCCTTGACGCTCGATATTCGTCATGGCACGCTGTGCATCGGGATCAAGTCTGCCCTCAGTAAGAACTAGATAACGGCGCATATCAATGATTTTGTCGACATGTTCGTTCATAACCGGGCATTGATCTTCACAGTTCCGGCATGTGGTGCAAGCCCAAAGTTCTTCTTCCGTAATGACTTCGCCAATCAGGCTCCGACTGTAAGCTTCTGTTGCTGCAGCTGATTCCTGCGCCCCCTGCGCGGCACCAGCCAAAGCGATCTTATTTCCCTTCGTATTTCCAAAAACAAAAGACGGCACCCATGGCTGCTTCGTTGTAACGGCAGCGCCTGTATTTGTTAAATGGTCACGCATCTTGATTATGATGTCCATCGGGGACAGCATTTTCCCGGTACCTGTAGCAGGGCACATATTCGTACAGCGACCGCACTCCACACAAGCATAGAGGTCCACCATTTGATATTGCGTCAAGTCCTCGATATATTTGGCACCGTAATATTGATTGCCTTCTTTGTCGAATATCTCTTCTTCCAAATCAACCGGTTTCAATTTCCCCGGATTATCCAGACGATTAAGGAATACATTTATAGGACCGGCAATCAAGTGAGCGTGCTTAGATTGCGGGATATAAACAAGGAAAGATAATATGATCAGTAAATGCAGCCACCAAGCTACATAAAAAACGACGGTTGCCGCTGTTGTCCCCATCCAGCCGAATAGAAATGCGATGCTCGATGCGACTGGCTCTGACCAGGTTGCATCGTGTCCATGCCAGATCATCCCCATTCCATTCCCCAGCAATACGGTGATCATGATACCGGTAATGAAGATGACAACCAAACCTGCTTTGAAATCCCTTTTCAAGCGAACAAGCTTTTCGACATAACGGCGGTATGCCGCCCATAGGATTGCAACAAGAACGGTAAGCGTCACAATTTCCTGGAAGAATGTAAAGGCCGGATAAACAGGGCCAAACGGTAAATGCCACCCCGGTCTTAAGCCTTTAACGAAAAAATCAAGTGCGCCAAATTGCACTAAGATGAAACCATAAAATAACAGAGCATGAATGATCCCGCTCTTTTTATCTTTAAAGAGCTTCTTCTGTCCAAATACATAAATCCCTATTTTGACAAGACGATCTTTCACACGGTTATCGAATTCCACTTTTTTGCCAAGTTTTATATAAGCAATACGAGTCTTTATCAAATAGACAAACAAACCGGCGGCGTAAGCGGTTACAAACAGGAATGCAACTAAGTTGATCCACAGTAAACCATTCATTTCCATGCAGTCTTTCCCCCTCTTTAGTAAATTGCAAAATGCCAGGTATCATTATGGGAAATTTGGCATTTTTCTGAAATTTGATTAATTCCATTATATAATGAATGAGCATTCAGTCAACTTTTTTCTTTTAAAAACCATTTAATTTTTCTGCCCCTTAACTATATAATTCGACAAATCCATGCATTACCCTTCTGCATTATAAAAAAATGAAGGCCCTTTCCCACTTTTTAATGGTTACTGACAGGGAATTAGAGCCAAACTAAATATAATCATTTAGGGGGGGTTTTTTTGAAGATAATCACTACGATTGCCTCTATATTTTTATTGATCTTCACGTGGTGCTGGGTTGATCTTAAGGTAGGGCATAAGCGTTATTTGAAGCACGCAACCAACATTAAATATCCGCCTCGTAACAGCGAAATGACTGTATTCACATCAGGGGAAATCCTGTTTGAAGATTATATCAAGGAAGTCAGGCAAGCTCAGGATTCCATCCATATCCTTTTTTATATAGTGAAAAATGATAAATTCAGCAAGGACTTTTTGAAGTTACTGCAGTCAAAAGCGGAAGAGGGCGTGGAAGTGCGGCTTTTAGTCGATTGGATAGGGAGTAAAAAGATGTCCCGCCAGACCATTCAGGAGCTGACTGAAAGCGGCGTTCACTTTTCTTTCAGCTTTAAACCGAAACTCCCCTTCCTTTTTTATACTATACAAAAAAGAAATCACCGTAAGATCACGGTGATAGATGGAAAAATCGGCTATCTTGGCGGCTTTAATATCGGTAAGGAGTATATAAACCAAGGGGAGAAGTTGAACCCATGGAGGGATTACCATTTAAAAATGACCGGGGAGGGTGTAAAGGACCTTCAGGAAGTCTTCCTCTCGGATTGGTTCTATGATACAAATGAGGATTACAGAGGAACACCTTCCTATTTTCCGACATTGACTCCCGGGACGCAGGCCCATCAGTTTGTCGTCACGAATGGCAGTGATCTTGAACAGTCACTGACACACATGATTCGTCAAGCGACTAAAAAAATCATTATCGGGACTCCATACTTCATTCCCAGTGAAACTTTATTTCAGGAATTGAGGGAAGCCCTTGCACGCAATGTTTCCGTTACGGTCATCGTACCTGAAATTTCAGACCATGCCCTTGTAAAAGAAGCTTCTTTTCCCTACTTTCGGGCACTAATAAAAGACGGGGCTGAAATCATGCAATTTCAAAGAGGGTTCTACCATTCTAAAGTGATACTGATCGATGATATAATGTGTGATATCGGTACGGCTAATTTTGATAAACGCAGTTGTTTTTTAAATAGTGAAATGAACTGCACCGTATTTGACCGGACATTTATAAAAGATGTTGAAAGGGAATTGGCAGTGGACCTGGCCGAATCCAAGCCGCTGAACGGGGATGCTCTTTCCAGCATGAATGTAGTCCGTTCAGCAAAAGAATCGCTGGCTTCCATCCTTTCTCCTTTTCTTTGACAACCCTTTGCTCAAGGAGAAAAAAATAATGAAAATAAGATTTGGGTTCGTATCCAATGCCACCTGTTTATGGGAGGCTTCTCCGGCTAAGACACTTACTTTCAAGCGATATAGCATACTTGGCGCAGAAAAAGGAATGGAAAAGCTCCTGGATGTGACAAGGCAGAACATTGAAAATACCTTAAGGGTCCTTCAATATAACACGGCACACCAAATAGAAGTATACCGGATGTCCAGTTCCATTGTTCCTTTAGCCACACATCCCGAAATCGAATGGGATTTCGTCACTCCTTTTAAGAAAGAGTGGAAACAGCTTGGCGATTGGGCCACAGCACACAAGATGAGGCTCAGCTTTCATCCCAATCAGTTTACGCTATTCACCAGCCCGAAGCCCGAGATCACACAAAATGCAGTGAAAGATATGGAGTTCCATTATAAAATGCTTGATGCAATGGGCATTGCGGACACCTCTTTCATCAATATCCATGTCGGTGGGGCCTATGGTGATAAAGAGTCCGCCCTAGTAAGGGTTCATGACAACCTTAAATCGCTGCCTATGCACATCAAGGAAAGAATGACTTTGGAGAATGATGATAAAACCTATACAGCATCTGAAACCCTCGGTGTATGTAAAAGGGAGGGCATTCCACTTGTATTCGATTATCATCATCATCTCGCAAACCTTTCAGATGAGCCGCTTAACGAGCTGCTCACCGAGGTGTTCACGACTTGGAATCAAGCAGGAGCGGTACCAAAGATCCATATTTCATCCCCAAAATCCGCAGGTGAATTTCGCTCGCATGCAGATTATATCGATTTGGACTTCATCATGCCCCTTTTTAAAGTGCTTAAGGATCTTGGACAGGACGTGGATTTCATGATCGAGGCCAAGATGAAGGATCGGGCAATGTTGCAGCTGATTGAAGATATGGCTAGGATTCGAGGTGTAAAAAGGGTGAGCGGCGGAGCCATTGAGTGCTAATTAACCCAAAAAAAGCGGCTGTTTCGCTAGAAACAGCCGCTTTTTTCCATTACATTTTTTCCGGTGCCGAAACCCCGATGATGGCCAATGCATTCTTTAACGTAATTTGGACAGATTTGACCAGTCCAAGTCGCGCCTTACTTCTTTCCATTTCTTCAACATCCAGAACCTTATCTGCATTGTAGAAACTGTGGAATGTAGAAGCCAGGTCGAATATATAATTCGTCATACGGTGAGGCATCCGTTTTTCGGCTGCTTCCGCTATTGCCTGCGGGAATTCTCCTAATTTCTTCAAAAGCTCCACTTCTTTTTCAGTTGCTAGGGCAGAGAAATCAGTGACTCCTTCATAGCTGATCCCTTGTTCCACACCTTGGCGTAAAATGCTGGAAATACGGGCGTGGGCATACTGTGCATAATAAACCGGGTTTTCATTGGATTGTGATACTGCAAGATCCAAATCGAAATCCATATGGGTATCCGCACTTCTCATTGCAAAGAAATAACGTGTTGCATCCAGACCCACTTCATCAGTCAGGTCACGCATCGTAACTGCTTTACCGGTACGTTTACTCATCTTCATTTTCTCGCCATCCTTGTACAGGTGAACAAGCTGGATGATTTCCACTTCAAGCTGATCGCGGTTATACCCTAATGCTTCGATCGCCGCTTTCATGCGAGGTATATACCCGTGGTGGTCTGCACCCCAGATATTGATCAGCGTTTCAAAGCCACGCTCCAATTTATTACGGTGATAGGCAATATCCGGTGTCAAATATGTGTAAGATCCATCCTGCTTAATAAGCACCCGGTCTTTATCATCGCCTAATTCCGTAGAGCGGAACCATGTAGCCCCATCTTCCTCGTAAACATGGCCCCTTTCCCTCAACACTTTAAGTGCTTCATCAATTTTACCGTCTTGATAGAGGGATGTTTCGGAGTACCATACATCAAATCCGACACGGAAATTACCCAAGTCCGTTTTCAGTTTTTCCATTTCATATTTCAAGCCGTACTCACGGAAAAATTCAAAACGTTCCTTCTCATCGGCATTTACATATTCATCCCCATATTCACTTGCAAGCGTCTTACCGATGCCAATGATATCTTCGCCATGATAACCGCCCTCAGGCATATCCTTTTCGAGGCCAAGCGCCTGGAAATAACGGGCTTCTATGGAAATGGCCAAATTATTGATTTGGTTTCCAGCATCATTGATATAGTATTCACGTGAAACATCATAACCTGCTTTAGAGAGGATATTACATAGCGTATCACCTACTGCTGCACCACGGGCATGACCAAGATGGAGATCACCGGTCGGGTTTGCGGAAACGAACTCCACTTGGATTTTTTCGCCTTTACCAAAGTCACTTTCCCCATATGCTTCATCCACTTTCAAAATGACAGGAACCAATTCCGTCAAATAGGCATTATTCATGTAGAAATTGATAAAACCCGGTCCTGCTATTTCAATTTTTTCGATGGATGCTTTTGAGTTGTCAAAGTTTTCGATGATTGCCTCTGCTATCATCTTTGGCGCTTTCTTTGCAATCTTCGTTAATTGCATGGCCATATTCGTGGAATAATCTCCGTGTGTCTTATCTCTTGGCAGCTCCAATACAACATTCGGAATTTGCTCTTCCGTTGCTAAACCAGCTTTAATGACTGCCGCTTTAATCTCTTCTTTCAGTTTTTCCTGTACCTCATTAACTATATTCATGTGTTATGTTTCCTCCTTGTAGGAAATAGTCATCTCATATTGACCGGGTTCGCTTCCCTGCATATGTAACGTATATTTAAGGACAAGTTTCCCTTGTTTGGACTGCTCATCCCATTGATGATGGATCTTCTTCGCGGTCGTCCGTAATCCTAACCTGCCATAGATACTTTCGTAATGCCCATTTGTCGCTTCCTGCAGGCGGAAAAGCTGCCTCATTTTAATGGCACCATTTCTAAGCAGGATCGTTTCATCCGGTTTGTGCTTGATGGTCGTTTGTGTTTGACCGGTTTCATTTTCCTCTTTATATTGCAAATATAAATCTGCACCTTTATACATTTTTGTACCAAATGTGACCAGCTCATACGTTTCCGTTTCTGGACCATGCTTGATTTTTGTCTGTAAAGTCACTTTAATAGCATGCTTATCTATATCATGAAGAGTCAAAGCTACACTTCCTTCATCATGTCGTTCTTAACTTTATAAGTATAAATATTCTTCAAGGAAGTTTCAACTTGGAGCGGAAAATAAAGTGTTAATCCAAAATTGTGAGGATAATCTGTCGAAATCATGTTGTTGCAATCCATTTGATTTTAACGCAATAATGACTCATTGGGCGGAAATATTCAAAAAGAGCCTCAATTCTTATCCATGGATAAAAAAAGACCATTCCCGCTAAAAAAACAGGAACAGTCAAGTCTTCCATCATTAACCTTTTTGAACCCACCCTAGAATCATTTCGCGAATCAGCTTGCTCGCCGTATTCGCAGTTTGCTCGGATGGATCATAGATCGGTGCCACTTCTACTAAATCGCAGCCGACCACATTAATTTCAGACCGTGCTATCTCATGAATCGAAGCTAAAAGCTCTTTGGAAGTGATGCCTCCGCAATCTACGGTGCCTGTTCCCGGCGCGTGCGCAGGGTCAAGAACATCGATGTCGATCGTCACATATACAGGACGGCCAGCTAACTGCGGCAGTACTTCTTTCAAAGGTTCAAGTACTTCAAATTTAGAGATGTGCATGCCATTTTCTTTTGCCCATTGGAATTCTTCCTTCAGACCGGAACGAATGCCGAAAGAGTATACATTTTTCGGGCCGATAAGTTCTGCGGATTTACGGATGATGGACGCATGGGAAAGCGGCTCTCCCTCATAATCCTCACGTAAATCTGTATGGGCATCCATATGGATGATGGCCATATCGGGATACTTTTTGAACATGGCTTTGATGACAGGCCATGTGACAAGATGTTCCCCTCCCATACCCATTGGGAACTTACCTGCATCCAACAAGCTGTCGACAAATTTTTCAATCATATCGATACTGCGCTGCGGATTGCCGAATGGTAATGGAATATCCCCGGCATCAAAGAATTTAACTTCCTCTAATTCACGATCTAAATACGGGCTGTACTCTTCCAAACCAATCGAAACTTCACGAATCCGGGTAGGGCCGAAGCGGGAACCCGGACGGAAACTTACCGTCCAGTCCATCGGCATGCCGTATAGCACAGCTTCAGATTCCTCAAAAACAGGGTGGCTTTTAATGAATACATTGCCTGAATAGGCTTCATCGAATTTCATGGTCCATGCCTCCCTTATTTCACTAAATCTTGAACGAATTTAGGCAGAACGAATGCTGCTTTATGAAGTTCTTTTGTATAATACTTCGTTTCCATTTCATGGAAACGGTCTTCAGTCACTTCTAACGGATTATATTTTTTCGATCCGATCGTGAACGCCCAAAGGCCGCTTGGATACGTCGGGATATTCGCTAAATACAGGCTCGTGATTGGGAATATCTCTTTCACATCACGTTGTACATCGCGAATCAAGTCCGCTTTAAACCAAGGGTTGTCGGATTGTGCCACAAAAATCCCGTCTTCTTTCAAAGCTTTGGAAATCCCGGCATAAAAACCTTTTGTGAATAAATTGACAGCAGGTCCGACAGGTTCAGTTGAGTCAACCATGATCACGTCATATTCATTTTCACTTTTGGCGATGTGCATGAAGCCATCCCCAACTTGTACGTCTACACGCGGATCTTCAAGCATGCCTGCAATTTCCGGCAGGTACTTCTTTGAGTATTCGATGACTTTCCCATCGATATCCACCAATGTAGCTTTTTTTACGCTTGGGTGTTTAAGGATTTCACGGATAACTCCTCCGTCCCCTCCACCTACAACCAAAACGTTTTCTGGATTAGGATGGGTAAATAAAGGAACATGGGCTACCATTTCATGGTAAACGAATTCATCGCGCTGTGAAGTCATTACCATGTCATCCAGCAATAGCATATTGCCCCACTCTTCCGTTTCAATCATATCAAGCTTTTGAAACTCAGTTTGCTCCGTATGTAAAGTACGATTCACTTTCATCGTAATACCAAAGTTCTCTGTTTGTTTTTCAGTAAACCAAATGCTCATTTATTAACGCTCCTTTTCCATTTCATATTGTCAGTCACCTTATAGGTTCCCCAAAATCGGTATAGTCATTAGCTAGAAAAATTATAGACGAATCTAGCAGAATTGCAAGATAAATTTCTTAAATGCAGTTCTTATGTTTAAAATTTTCTTTTTTTTCCATAATAGTAATAGATACTAGATTCTTACCTGATAAGAGAGGTGAAAGCAATGGAATTGATTCCAAGCGAACGATTTAAAAGGACAACTAAATATGTACGGGCCTTCATCATCCTTGCCACAATCGGGCTGACAATACTCTTTGTATTGCTTCTCTCTTTACTGATTTATGCAAAAATATTAGGTCCGCCTCCTTTGGTCGTGCCGCAGTCCACTCTCTATTATAGTGATGATGGAAACGTGATCGGTGAAACAGATAATGGCCAGAAGCGTTATTGGGCCGGAATGGAGTCGATTTCACCACAGCTCATCAAAGCGACTGTCGCCGTTGAGGACCGCCAATTTTACACACATTATGGATTTGATATAAAGCGGATCGGCGGTGCCATCCTTGCCGATATTAAGGCAATGTCCAAGGTCCAGGGAGCAAGCACCATTACCCAGCAGTATGCCCGGAACCTGTTTCTTGGGCATGACAAAACGTGGTCGCGTAAACTTAATGAGGCCTTTTATACGATACGTTTAGAAATGAACTACTCCAAAAAGGAAATTCTAGAAGGCTATTTAAATACGATTTACTATGGCCATGGCGCATATGGAGCCCAAGCTGCAAGTCAATATTACTTTGGCAAGGATGCCAAGGATCTGACTCTTCCTGAAGCGAGCATGCTGGCCGGAATACCAAAAGGGCCGTCAAACTATTCTCCATTGGATAACTTTGAAAAAGCGAAATCCAGGCAGAAAGTTGTCCTGCAATCCATGAAAAGCAAAAACTACGTTTCAGACAAGGATATCGCGGAAGCGCTGCGAACATCCCTTACATTAAAAGGGGAACACGGAACGGTCACCAAGAAGACCGCTCCCTATTTCCAGGATGCCGTCAAGCAGGCTTTAAAATCTCAGCTTCATTTAGATGACCGGACGATCGAGCTCGGCGGCCTTAAGGTGTATACGACACTGGACGAAACCCAGCAGGATGCTGCCGAAGAGGTCCTTTCCAGTACCGTACCCAAGTCTTCAGGCATTCAAGCCTCGATAGTGGCAATGGATCCGGATACCGGGGAGGTCCGTGCACTGGTCGGCGGTAAAGATTATTCCGAGTCGCCATTCAATCGGGCCACACAGGCCGTTCGCCAGCCTGGTTCAACCATGAAGCCATTGCTATACTATTCAGCGCTGGAGAATGGTTTCACACCGTCCACCACCTTAAAAAGCGAGACAACTACATTTTCTTTCGATGGTGGTCACTCATCTTACACACCGCATAATTACAACCATCAATATGCGGAAGGCGAAATCACGATGGCTCAGGCCATTGCTCTTTCCGATAATATCTTCGCCGTAAAAACACATTTGTTCCTTGGGGAACAGTCATTGGTCGATACGGCGCGTCGATTCGGAATCACGGCAAAGATGGATGCGGTCCCTTCCCTGGCACTCGGTACGTCAGGTGTTAGGGCGATTGAAATGGTGAACGCATACAGCATTCTGGCTAACGGCGGCAAGAAGGTTGAACCCGTGTTTATCAAAAAGGTGGAAAATCAAAAAGGTGAAGTGATTTTTAATGAAAAGGAGAAACCGGAACAGATTCTGGATAAGGACAAGGCATTTGTCATGACCCAGATGCTTACAGGTGTTTTCGATGAAACGTTAAATGGTTATACGAAAGTGACCGGCAGCACCATCAGTTCCAAGCTGACCCGCCCATATGCCGGCAAATCAGGCTCCACCCCGACGGATAGCTGGATGATCGGTTACACACCCGAGCTTGTAGCAGGAGTATGGACTGGATATGATCAAGGCAAAAAGATCGAAATCCCTGCCGAAAAAGGCTATGCAAAAAAAATCTGGGCTTCCTATATGGAAAAGGGTCTAAAAGGTAAACCGGCAAAATCATTTAAGGAAACCGAAAACGTAATCGGGGTAAACGTGAATCCCGTAAGCGGAAAATTGGCCACAAAAGATTGTCCCGTCTCAAGAATGACTTATTATGTTAAAGGAACCGAGCCTGTCGAATACTGTGCCGAGCACTTTAAGGGTGAGAATCCGAAACATGCCCCAAAAGAAGAAGAACATAAAAAGGCCCCGTGGTACAAGAAAGTCTTAAAACCTTGGGGATAACGAAAAACCCCCGAAGCCTGCAGCGGCTTCGGGGGTTTTTCTGTCCTAGTTCCACAGTGACTAAACTGCTGTCTTTAAGTTTACTGATTTTATCGCTTTCCTACAAGTGCATTTTTCACTAAACTTAACATTTCATCCATCAAACGAGATTCAAACCGTCAATGACTCCTTCAGCTGATCTGAAGAACGCTCCCACATTCCCGCATCATGGTTTTTCAGAAAGTCTGCAAGCACACGTTTTGATTTATCGTCCATGTCCTCAACGATGATCTTTCGTTTTAGCGATTTATCCATCCGGTTAACATGCTCCGGGAGCGATTTGTAACCGCGTCTGATTGATCTGTCGACCGTCATTTCACATGCTGTCACACCTGCATAGTGCGGACCATTTTGAGTGGCCTCAATGGTCACCCAAACAAGCCAGTAAGGTTTGGCATTCGGGACTTCCTCTTTAGTCTTTAAAAACTTGATCCCTTTTTCCACAGCACTCCTTGCATGCATCGCACCGATATCGACCTCTGCTTCACCTGCATCCACATCGATGATGACCGGAGAAATATTATCGAGCGTCAATACCCCTGCCCCATATCCGCCATGGCCTTCTGTCGGGTCATTTTTTATAATATTGAAGCCTACCTTTTTCTTTGGTTGTTCTTCCATGTTCATATCCCCCTTCATCGTTTGTCATTCCTTATTATTGGTTAAAAAAACAAAAGTGAAAAAATTTGACTCAAGATTTCTCCCACAAACTTAGTACCAGTATCCAAAATCGGGCTGATTGTATATTGACTCAGCGGTGTGATGATCAAAATCAAAAAAATAAGGGAACCATATTGTTCATACTGGGTCATTTTTGCCCGCAAGTCTACTGAAACAAGATCCTGAACGATCCTATAACCATCGAGCGGCGGCAGCGGTAACAGATTAAATACAAATAGAAGGACATTTAAATTTATAAGTATATTTAAGAAGGGCTCGACGAAAAACGGTAACTCAGGTCCAACGCCTGCCGCCAGCAACCCGTAAAAAATCAAATACCCCAAAATTGCAACAAGCAAATTACTGAACGGACCGGCAAAAGAGACGAGCACTCCTGCCAATTTTGGGTTCTTGAAATGAAAACGATTGACAGGTACAGGTCTCGCCCAACCAAATCCGGCTATTAATATCAGCAACGTCCCGATCGGATCCAAGTGGGAAATCGGATTCAATGTGACTCTTCCCTCATTTTTTGCAGTCGGGTCACCGAACTTATAGGCCACATAAGCATGGGAAAATTCATGAACCGTAAATGCGATCAACAGTGACACAATGACATATGGAAGTTCTTCCAAACTATAAGCCAAAAACGGTTCTATTTGCTCAAAAAATTGCATCGATAGCTTCTCCCCCATTGTTTATTACCGTTAGTATACATCAAAAGTTCAAGAAGTGAAAAAACTCTGACTTCCGTGTCTTGCAATTCTTTTTCCATTGTGAAACACTACAAGATAAGAGAGGAAGGGGGGAAAAGAGATGCCATATGTAACAGTCAAAATGCTTGAAGGCCGTACAGACGAACAAAAAAAGGCTTTAGTCGAAAAGGTGACTGCAGCCGTGACGGAAACAACTGGAGCACCAGCTGAAGCCGTGACGATTTTCATTGAAGAAATGTCAAAAAACCATTTAGCAGTAGCCGGTGTCCGTAAAAGCGATCTATAAGATTTACATAATGGGGAAAAGCTAAGCCATCAATTCGGCTTAGCTTTTGTTTTTAACTGCTCAATATATTCATATGCCTCATCGATTTCTTCAAGGGTATATTTTTGTTTGCTTTTCAGCGTGAAAATTTTCTCGGTGACTTCCTCTTTTTCAAGCGTGTCGAAGTATAGCACCGTTGAAACCAGCTCCAAAAACCTGGCATTCTGTCCGTTCATATCCTGTAAGCATGCCTCAAGTGCCGGCATCTCCACTTCCTGTATGGATAGGAAATCCCTGCCGGCATCCGTTATCGAATAACAATATTGATAATAGCCTGCTTTTTTTTCCCTTACTTCATTCAAGTAGCCCATTTCGCAGAGCTCTTCAATCCGTAAGGTCAACTCCTCCGAATACGGTCCATAAAAGTGAAACTGAAACTTTTCATGAAATGGGAAGGACAGCTTCTTCGCGATATAAACGATTTTTTGTAACTTTTTCCGACCCGAGATTTCACCGGCAGTAGAAATTGCATTGATAATGTTTGCATGATCCTTAAACAAGGCCCGTCACTCCTCACCAAAAATGTACCACTTTAATCCGATAGCTCCAAAAGCTTGCGGATCTGTTTTTTAATATTTTTCTTCGTAGATTCATCACGCAATAAATCCGCTGGATAATACAACTTATGATCCGTTCTTCTTTTCCCTGAAATTGCATCGACAATTTCGGATTCACGTGATAATTCACGAATTTCGCCATTATTTTTAAGCAAGTGAATCGGAAGTCTCTCCTCTTCCTCACCTGGCCGGTAAAAATCATACGGCAGATCTGATGAGGAATCGACGACAAGATAATAATCCGGATCGATGCCTGCCTTCTTGAATAGCGTCCTTAGTTCCATCAATCTGTTCATTTGACTATTCGACGGATGGAATTCCACATATTTAAATAGTTTACGGTTAACGAAGCGAGTGCATAAATCTTTTAAAATCGCATCGTTTTCCTCTTCCCATGCTTCGAAATAATAGAGCATCACCGATTCATCCATTTTCAAATAGTCCGTTAAAGTCACTTCTCCCTTGAACAATGAATAAAAATGGTGCGGTTCTTGCGCAAACTCATAACCGGATTCATATAAATGTTTTGCCCTATGCAGGATCTTGGTAAGTATGACCTCCGCACTTCTCGTAACCGGATGGAAATAAACCTGCCAATACATTTGGTAGCGACTCATGATATAATCCTCAACCGCATGCATCCCGCTCTGCTTTATTACGGCATGTTCTTCCCTTGGCCTCATCACACGCAAAAGCCTTTCCATATCGAAATGTCCATAACTCACGCCAGTGAAATAAGCATCACGCTGTAAATAGTCCATTCTATCAGCATCGATCTGACTTGAAATCAGGCTGACTACTAATTTGCCTTTATAGGTTTTCGCGATGACTTCTGCCACTTTTTTTGGAAAATCACGCCCAACTCTAAGGAGGATCTTATTCACTTCCGTATCGCCTATGATTATCTGCTGCGTGAATTGCTCATGATCCAGATCAAACACTTTTTCAAAAGAATGAGAGAAAGGACCATGACCCAAATCATGCAGGAGGGCTGCGCACAAGGATAGTAACCGCTCCTCCGGTTTCCATTCCGGCCTGCCCTCGAAAACATCATCCACGATTCTCCGGACAATCTCGTATACTCCAAGCGAATGGCTAAGCCGACTATGTTCCGCACCATGAAAGGTTAAATAAGTCGTTCCCAGCTGTTTGATCCTACGAAGCCGCTGAAATTCCTTCGTCCCTATTAAATCCCATATAACCCGGTCACGAACATGTATATATCGGTGCACCGGATCCTTGAATACTTTTTCTTCTTGTAATTTTTCGCCGGAATATCCCATGAACTACCCTCTTTTTCATAATCTCGATGCACTCATTATAGCGTATTTTGACAAAAAACCCTAACTTCCACCTTGCTAGTAAGAGGTGGAATTTTGTAAGAAAACGGAAGTTCCGGTCTGGTTTTGTCTCGAAAATAAGGAAATAAAAAATCACCGCAGTGTGTCGAATCTGGGTGATGATTACTGGTTCCATATATCATAAGAAACAATCCACTCTACCTATATATCATGGATCCTACTTTAGTTTTTTATTGATTTTATCTAGTAACTCGTCTTCTGTCGGTGCAGCAACCGGACGGTTATTGACAAAGGCAAAAGACTTCTTTCTGCCAGGACCGCAGTAGGATTGGCAGCCCACTTCAATTTTCGCGTCGGGATCAAGCTTTTCAAGACGCGGGATCAATGTTTTTATGTTTACCGCCAAGCAGTCATCGCACACTCTGAATTCATTGGACATCCTCCGGTCACCATCCTTTCCATGACAAACTGTATTTCATCCATTTATATGACTAAAGGGTATTTTACCGTTTCTACTTATGAATATCAAGAGGGCTGAATGATGTGAAAAATGACGTAATTAATCAAAAAACTAGTATCCTTTTAACCTTTTTGTATAAAAAATCCATATTTTGTCCAAAATGCTAGTAGAACACTCCATAAATCACTGCCACACGATATTTTATATAGTTATTTATTTTAAAAGTTACCAGAAAGGGAGTATGTAGAAATGAAGGTTCGTCAAGACGCCTGGACAGAAGAAGATGATTTGCTTTTGGCAGAAACGGTGTTGCGCCATGTGCGGGAAGGCAGCACTCAGCTTAATGCTTTTGAAGAGGTAGGAGATAAGTTGAATCGCACTTCTGCAGCGTGCGGATTCCGCTGGAATGCAGTTGTCCGCCATAATTATGATAAAGCGCTATCCCTTGCCAAGAAACAGCGTAAGCAGCGGCAAAGGATCCTTGGAAAAGATCAAGGAGGAAAAAAACGGCTTCTTTATACACCGCCGTCCCCAACGATTTCCGACATAATGGTTCCCCATGTGCAAGAAGAGGAACTAGAGTTGAAATCCGAAGTCGATACTACCAATTATGAAGCAGCAGAGGAATTCGTTGTGGCAGAAGCCCTCGCTCCTAGGTCACAGCACACACCAGTTATTTTGGAAACGGCCATGAGCCTTGATACCGTCATCGCCTATTTAGAATCCATGAACGGCCGCATGCTTCAAGCCGAAGTATTAAAAACCGAAAATGAAAGATTGAAGCTTGAAATTAAAGGGCTGAAAAAGCGAAACGAAGAATTGGAGAATAAAATCAGCCACCTAGAACAAAACAGCGGCTTGATGCAGGAAGATTATGAAACTTTGATGAATATCATGAATCGGGCAAGAAAACTGGTCTTGTTAGAGGAAGAGGAACGTCCGGCAACTAAGTTCAAGATGGACCGGAATGGCAATTTGGAAAAAATGGCCGAGTAATAAGATAATGTGGGGTTCTGTTATATAGTTCAACCACATGCCAGGGGCCGTTTCATCCCTATTTATCCGAAAAAGGGAGCCAACAAGGCTCTTTTTTTCATTGTTTCAAGAAAGAAGGAATACTATCTCCGCCTATCATACAGTCCTTTTACAGTTTCAGTGAATGCTAAAGTCGTATTAAATATTAAATGAAAGAAGCCATTCCTGACTTAATGGAACGGCTTCTTTCAGATCAATCCTTTAATGCATCGAATACTTTATCATTGCGTTCGACCACTCTCGTCAAGTACGCCTCATACAACGGCCATTCCTCAGCGGAAAGTGTGTCAGAGAATATCCTTTCGCTATGTTCCTTCAATACTTGAAGGAATCTGAGCATCACGTCTTGAACACGCAATTGCACACCCAACAATTCGGTTAGGGATGCCATTACCGAAGGGACGATATCAGGATAAGCGAATTTGGTTTCTGCATTTCCTTTAGCTGCATCATAAAAACCCTTCACGAGACTGGCACGTTCAGCCCCGCTTCCATTGACACACAAATAGATTTGCACCGCTACGCCATTGCGGATCCTGCGTTGGGATATACCGGCAAACTTTTGCCCATTTATACTTAAATCATAACTGCCGGGACAATAGGAACCGACGATTTCCCGCGCCTCCATCTTGACTGGGAAATCGGAAAACATCAATTGGACAAGCTTCCACATCGCATCATATCCACGATTGATTTCAATTTTCTGCTCGTTTTCAGGAAAAATGAGCGAAAAATTAAGGACCCCCTCATCCAGGACGACTGCAAGCCCTCCGGAATTCCTCACGATGGCCCGGAAACCATGTTCCTCCAAATGTTCCAAGCCCTTTTTAAGAAAAGGCAACTTCGTATCCTGTATACCCATAACGATGGTTCGGTGGTGTACCCACGCCCTGGCTACGGCCGCTGATTTACCTGACCCAACGGAAGCGCAAAATGTATCATCCATCGCAAAGGAATCCAGAGCAGGAAACTGAGGCCCAACGGAAGATTGATCAATAATCCTCCACTCTTGCTGCATTAATAATGAATCTGTCTCACCCATACGAATCTCCCTCTACATTTAATCCTCAAGCTGCCTATTGATACTGCGCCACAAATCCCTGTGCCGCTGTAATGACAGCCAGTTTATATACATCCTCTTCACTGCATCCCCTCGAAAGATCGTTCACCGGACGATTCAGCCCCTGAAGGATCGGACCGACCGCTTCGAAGCCACCCAAGCGCTGCACCATCTTATAGCTAATGTTCCCAGCTTCGAGACTTGGGAAAATAAAAACATTGGCATCCCCCTGAATAAGGGAATCCGGTGCTTTCTTCCTTGCCACAGAAGGAACGAAGGCTGCGTCAAACTGAAATTCCCCATCAAGAATGACTTCAGGGTCCATTTCTTTTGCCAAATCGACGGCATCAACCACTTTTAAGGTCTCGGGGGATGTTGCCGAACCCTTTGTCGAAAAGCTCAGCATCGCCACGCGCGGTTCGATATCGAACATTAATGCAGTCTTCGCACTTTCTATAGCAATTTCAGCCAGGTCCTGGGAACTTGGGTTTATATTGATCGCACAATCCGCGAATACATATTTCTCTTCCTCCCGGACCATGATGAACACTCCCGAGGTTTTTTGGACGCCTGGCTTTGTTTTAATGATCTTTAAGGCTGGACGAACCGTATCGGCAGTCGAATGCGTTGCGCCACTAACCATTCCATGTGCCAGTTTCATATGGACGAGCATGGTTCCAAAATAGTTCTCATCCATTAAGGTTTCACGTGCTTGTACATCGGTCGCTTTACCATCACGGACCTTCACAAACGCTTCAACCATTTCATCCATCATGATATAATTCTTCGGATCATATATTTCGATTGCATCAAGGGAGATCTTTAAGTCTTTTGCCTTCTCTTGAATCAACCCGATATCCCCGATCAATACCGGTGTCACCAGTTTAGCTTGGGCAAGCCTGCCTGCTGCTCCCAAAATCCGTTCATCCAACCCTTCCGGAAAAACGATCTTTAAATTATGCCCCATAATTTTCGATTCCAATATTTCAAATAAATCACTCATTGGCTCTTCCTCCTTTTTAGATACGTTTCCCCCATTTTTTCTATATTTAACCATCCGGTAAAATCCATTGTCGTCTTCTTTTAAGAATACTCCAGCAGTCAGGTAAATTCCAGCCCTCCGCAAATTTGAAAATTACAGAAACACCGAAAAACAGTGATGGTGTTTGCGGGTTGATATAAATTTCCTTATACTGAAACTATGCTATATTAAAAGTTATAATAAGACTTAGGAGTGATTGTAATGAGTGAAGCAGCACAAACACTGGACGGCTGGTATTGTTTACATGATTTCCGCCTGATCGACTGGGCTTCTTGGAAAACGTTATCAAGTGACGAACGCCAATTGGCCATCTCGGAATTCCAAGGTTTACTGGATAAATGGAATATGACTCAAAGCGACAATGAAGGCAGCCATGCCCTATATTCCATCGTTGGTCAGAAAGCGGACTTCATGCTCATGTTTGCCCGTCCGACCATGGAAGAATTGAATGCAATCGAAAACGAATTCAACAAAACGAAGCTTGCCGAATATACAATTCCCGCTTATTCATACGTTTCGGTCGTGGAATTAAGCAATTACTTAGCTGGCGGAGATGGTGAGGACCCATACCAGAACCCTCATGTTCGTTCCAGACTTTATCCGATACTGCCAAAAGCGAAACATGTATGCTTCTATCCAATGGACAAGCGTCGTGATGGCGATGATAACTGGTATATGCTTTCCATGGAAGAGCGCAAAGGCTTAATGCGTTCCCACGGCTTGATTGGCCGCAGTTATGCGGGTAAAGTAAAACAAATCATTTCAGGTTCTGTCGGTTTTGACGATTATGAATGGGGCGTGACTCTATTCGCAGATGATGTCCTTCAATTCAAAAAATTAATCTATGAAATGCGTTTTGATGAAGTGAGTGCACGCTACGCTGCATTTGGCTCTTTCTTTGTAGGCAATATCCTGCCTGAAGAAAATGTATCTTCATTCCTATACGTTTAAGACGAAGGGCTTCCGGTTTCCGGAGGCTTTTTTTCCGTCCGCCCCTTTTTATTTTTTCCCCGGCTGTGGAATAAATCCAATCCCCATCCCATACATTTTCAATAGTGATGAATTTATTTTTTCACAGTCCCATTCAGCTTCAGGAAAATTGATCAAGGCAATTCCTGACTCCAGCGAGGTGAAGGAACGTTACTTCTATTCATTAGCCGGCAAGAGGATATGGCTTTTATCATGAACGGCAGCCGTTATGTATCGCTTAACATTCATTGTGGTTTTTTAAGCCACCCGGGGATTGTCCAGAAAACATATACAATACTACCGGTCGCTATAAATCGCACTGTTTCTCCCAGTCCACACTCTCGGATTATCCAAATTCCACAGCATCAACTAAACCTTGAATTCAGGAGGGAATGCAATGTCACAAAATAATCCTTATGGTAATTACCCGTACGGAGGAAGCCCTTATTACCCCTATGAAAGTAATGAGCCTGAACTAAGGCAGCAGAATCCTAACCAGCAGCAGGGTTACCCGCAGCAAGGATACCAACAACCGCCATACCAGCCACAACAGCCCACTATGGCCGGCACGCCACAACAAATGCCGATGCAGGTGAGTCCAGCCACTTCCGGACCGCAGATACCTGGCATGCTTCCGGTCGAACAATCATACATCGAGAACATCTTGCGTTTGAATAAAGGGAAATTAGCCACTGTTTATACAACGTTTGAAAACAACAAGGAATGGAATGCCAAGATCTTCAAAGGAATCATCGAGGCTGCAGGACGCGATCACTTAATCATAAGCGATCCTCAAACGGGAAAACGATACTTAATCCCGATGGTATACTTAGATTATATAACGTTTGATGAGGAAATCGAATATGAATATCCATTCGGGGGCGCTGGGCTTACCACCTATTCCCCAAGGTGAAGGAAATTCAATAAAGAAGAGCCTCGGAATCCATTTGATTCCGAGGCTCTTCTTATATTGGCATGACTTTTTCCAAAAAGATCGATCAGCTCAGTTTGTAGAGGTTCGGAAAACATTCCACCTTCAACTCATCAGGTATGGTTTCTATCTATATGTAATAACAAAGTTGATTGGAGAAAAAGGTGCGAGCCCGCCTCTGGATAAGCGAGTGCCTGCAGCGGTAATGTCCGTGCAAATTGTACAATCCATAAAAAAAACTGCAGGCAAACTCGATTTCTTCGAATTTGTCTACAGCCTCAGCTGACCTTACAAGTATTTATACGCAGCAATGATCATTAAGACCCAAGCAACCAAGAAAGAAACTCCGCCAAGCGGTGTGATGGCACCAAGGACTTTGATTTGCGTAACGCTTAGAACGAATAGGCTTCCGGAAAATAGGATAATTCCTATTAGCATAAGCCAGCCGGACCAGTTGATCAGCGGACTATCAATTTTCCCAGCCAATAAACCGAGCACCAATAAACCCACCGCGTGGAACATTTGATATTGAACAGCGGTTTGCCAAGTTTCCAAATATTTATCAGGAATTTTCCCTTCCAGTCCGTGCGCACCGAATGCACCAAGTGCCACTGCAATAAACCCATTCAATGCACCTAATATGATGAACAGTTTCAATTATTTCGCTCCCCTTCCCTAATTTAAAAATCGAACAAGGACTCCCCATTGGCCTCATCCATTTTAACCGGTTCTACATTCGGTGTAGCCGACATGACGGGCTGGGTCAATGTGATTGGCTTCTGTATGCTGATGTTCGCAGCTTTTTCATCAACCATCACTTCACAAAGGGACTTAATGGCCATAACATACCCTTGCACCTTATCCTCTGAATTTGCCTGTTTCGCTTTTAAAACAAGCTCTTCGATTTTATCCAACATTTGTCTTGATGAAATATCCAACTTTACCACCTCGTCTATATACAGGTCAAAACTATCATAACTAGCATAGCAAAAATCAGAGAAGAAAACACCTTGCATATTTCCTACCTTTTAATTGGCTTTGCTTGGAATTTCAAGCATGGCTCTCCTGAAGAACGAAAGACATCAAGAGAAGGCTGGTTTGATGTTTTGAATTGAAAAGCACGGCAGCCTTTTGGAAAACTCAGATCCCAAGTTATATAGAAATGACGGCACGCCATACAATTCACCCGTTTCGTTCTATTGCCGATATCATCGGTTCGGGATTTTCCAATCAATTGGAGATTCCCCCATTTCCATCAGCAATTGATTTGTTTTGGAAAATGGTTTGGTGCCAAAGAAACCACGGGATGCCGACAGCGGACTCGGATGTACGGACTTAATGATTTTGTGGCGGGCTTCATCAATCAAAGGGATTTTGGTTTGAGCAGGTTTCCCCCACAGGATGAATACAACCGGTTTCGGGCGGTCATTCAATAGGCGGATAATTTGATTCGTAAAGATTTCCCATCCTTTTCCGCGGTGTGAGTGCGCCTCTCCCTCACGGACAGTCAAGACGGTATTCAATAGAAGCACTCCCTGTTTTGCCCATTCGACCAGGTAACCATTATCCGGTACATCATAGCCAAGATCGGTGTGTAATTCTTTAAAGATATTTCTTAATGAGGGCGGGATGCGCACCTCCGGCTTAACTGAAAAACTAAGGCCATGTGCCTGACCCTCGCCATGGTAAGGGTCCTGTCCAAGGATGACAACCTTTACATCTTCAAAAGGAGTATAGTGAAGCGCATTGAAAATATCGTCCTGATCCGGATGAATGACTTGCTGACTGTACTCTTGCTTTATGAATTCCCATAGCTCCTGGTAATATTCTTTTTTGAACTCCTCTTTCAATAGAGGCCACCAATCATTTGTTAAAAACTGCTTTGCCATCTGCCACAGCCCCTCTCCGCTTTTTGAAACTATATTATATCAAACTTCATCGCCTTGCCTTTTTCCATAGATTACGATTTATGTTTCTATATACCCCAAAAAGGGGAAAATAGAAAGTTAGCAAGCAAATTAACCATGTTGGAGGCTTTCCTATGAAAAAGTGGTACAAAAGAAAACGATTTTATCTGCTTGTCAGCTTTTTGACCGTCATTGCAATCGTCATTGCCTATAACAGCTACAAGCCGCTTCCCGATGGCATTTCTTATGAAGGGAAAGTTCATCATGTCGAGGATATCGATTTCATCTATGACCTTTCCTATCACGATGAACAAGGGAATCTGCAACATGAGCAGCGAATTTTCCAAACCATAAATCAAGCCATAGAAGAGGCTGATTCTTATATCGTAATCGATATGTTTTTGTTTAATGCTTTTTATGATGAAAAGATAAACTTCCCGAAGTTAACCGAGACGCTGGGGATAATCTGGTTGAACAGAAGAAAAAGAAACCTGACCTCCAGATTATATTCATTACTGATGAAGTGAATACTTCCTATAATGCCTACCAGTTAGAGGCATTGGAAACGATGAAGAAAAATGGAATTGATGTCATTGTTACCAACTTGGACCGCCTCCGGGATCCGAATCCTCTCTATTCAGGTGTGTATCGGACCTTTTTCCAATGGTTCGGTGAAAACGGGAAAGGCTGGATCGTCAATCCAATGGCTAAAAGCGCACCAAAGGTCACCTTGCGTTCTTATCTTAGACTGATGAATATCAAAGCCAATCACAGAAAAGTGGTCGCGACTGAAAAAACGGCCATCATCTCATCTGCCAATCCTCATGACGCAAGTGGATTCCATTCCAATATTGCCTTCCAGATGGACGGGAATATAATCGGCGATTTCGTTAAAGCCGAGGAAGCCGCTTCGAAATTCTCGGGAGGACCAAGGTCATTTCCTGATTTCAAGGAGAAATCAGCAGATAAAGGGCCAATATCGGTACAACTGCTAACGGAAGGAAAAATCAATAAACATGTCCTAAAGGCAATTAAGGATGCCGAAAATGGTGACAAGATCCATCTTGCCATGTTCTACATTGCCGATCGCGAGGTTGTCGAGGCATTAACGGATGCAGCTAAACGGGGTGTGAAGATTGAAATGATATTGGATCCGAATCAAAACGCATTCGGAAGCGAAAAAATCGGGCTGCCCAATCTTCCGGTTGCCGCCGAATTCGAAAAACTGGGGGATGAAAACATCTCGATCCGCTGGTATAAAACAGCTAAAGAACAGTTCCATACAAAATTGATGATGATCCAAAAAGCTAATGAAACGGTCATTCTTGGAGGATCGGCTAATTATACTTCACGAAATCTAGATGACTATAACCTTGAAGCGAATGTTGAAATCCATGCTCCAAATGATGGGGACGTTTCCAAGGATGTCGACAGCTATTTCCATAGACTTTGGACAAATCAAAACGGAACATACACGGTGGATTACAGTGAATACCAAAAGAAACTGCCTGTCTTCAAATACTTGACCTACCGCATACAGAAGGTATTCCGCTTCACCACTTACTAAATATTTTCTGATATAAATGTTTAACAGGGCCCAATTGAGGTTATATACTACTATAGCCAATCAACAACTGTAATAAGCAAGATTCCATTTACCTATATTCAAGAAAATCTTAATAAAATTCAAGGAGGAGTTTATATGTATCAAGTACATGTAGTAGAAAACGGTTTACAAGCAAAGGAAAAAATCGATGAATTAGTTACGTCAGGTTATACGAAAGACGATGTATATTTGTTTGCCCATGATAAAACCCGTTCTAAACACCTTACCGAGAATACAAATACAGAAGATGTAGGCATGAAGGAACAAGGTTTCCTTGATACCGTCGGAAATCTCTTTAAATCTCGCGGAGATGAACTTCGTAATCGAATGAGCAACCTTGGCCTTAGTGATATGGAGGCAGAACGTTACGAGGAAGTACTTGACGAAGGAAAAGTAGTCATCGTTGCTTCCAAACAAGATAACAAAGACGGGGTCACACACTAAAACCCGTACCATTACCCTATATGGATTCATAAAAAAGCGAGGACCCAAAACCTGGGGCCTCGTTTTTTTATGATCATTATCCCAGGATGCTTTGGTACGCGGCCTTTGCATGGACCATATCCTTCGTACCGTGAATCAACGCCCGGCCATCCTTGAAAATGACGATACGTTCCCCAGCTTTTTCACAGGAGAGAAGAAATGGATTGAATTTCACCAAATAACCGCTGCCGTCCAGATCTTTGGCTAATTTTTCGAGTTGCAGTTCCAGAGGTTTTGGCGGTCTTACCTGTACAGTGTCCCTCCCGCAAAGAACAGCCGTTTTCGTTGCATTTTCCATTGTTAAAAAGGGGTATGTCCTTTGCTCTCCGCATGAGAGACAATCTCTCTTTTTCGCTTTTGTCAATTTAACGGTTTGGTATTGATTTCTCCACAGATCAAAAGAAACAAGTGCAGGCCGTACCGATTCCCAATCTTCAACAAGGATTTTCAAAGCCTCGGCAGTTTGGTGTGCCACTACCATCGTAACAGCCGGTGATATGATCCCTCCTGTGTCACAGGTCATTCCTTGAATCGGGATCGCTTTAAGCAAACAGTGCAAACATGGAGTCTGCCCGGGAAGGATCGTCAAAGTCATGCCCACGCTCCCCACACAAGCTCCATAAATCCACGGAATATGAAGCTTTTGTGATAAATCATTAATAATCATCCGTGTCTCAAAGTTGTCGGTTGCATCCAATATCAAATCAACATCACCAAGCAGCTGTTCGAGATTCTGGGCAGTTGCGTCCATGATGATCGCATTCACCTCAACTTCATGATTGATATCCAATAAATGACGCTTTGCCGCCTCTGCTTTTGGCAGTTTCTCCGCGACATCCCGTTCCGTATACATTTGTTGGCGCTGTAAATTACTGGTCTCGACATAATCCCTGTCGACAATGGTAAGCTTCCCTACTCCTGCACGAGTAAGGGCCTCGGCATTAGCAGATCCCAAAGCCCCTGCACCAAGAAGCAAGACATGCTTGTTCATAATCTTCAATTGGCCCCCTTCACCAACGGGTGCGAATAAAGTCTGCCTTGAATATCGCTCTTTCACCGTGATCCCTCCCTTCCGGATCCTTCACCCTCCACTTACTGGCGGAATGAAAGCAACTGTATCTCCATCAGATAAAATCGTGTCATCATCGGCAAATTCCTCATTGACCGCTGTCATCACGGTTTCAAGACCTTCCAATTTAAAATCCACCTTCATCTTTGCTTTTAGCTGGGCAACACTCACTCCATTTCCTTCTATTGAAACAGTCTCTTTGCCTAGCTCATCTTTCAAATGGGCAAATAAAAGTACATTAATCATCAATATCCCCCTCTTCCGGTTTCCCTGATGGATATGGAACGGTTTCCAACTGGTTTCCTACCCATGTCTCCCCATCTTCCCAGTGTTCTTTTTTCCAAATCGGGACGATTTCTTTAATTCTTTCGATCGCAAACCTATTCGCCTCATATGCATCATTTCTGTGCGGCGTACTAACGGCAATAACCACTGCGATATCCGTGATTTCAAGTTTACCTACACGATGGGTGATCGCCGTTTCTGCATCAGGCCAACGCTCCTTGATCTCAGATCCGATTTGCTCCAATTTCTTGATGGCCATCGGTACATACGCTTCGTAAATTAGGAAGAGGGTCTTTTTTCCTTCCGTCATTTCCCTCACTGTACCAATAAAGGTCGTGACGGCACCTGCATTTCGACTGACTACTTTATCAATCACTTCCTGGATGACAATCGGCTCTTTTGAAATATTATAATTCATGTCTACCATCCTTTATATAATTCAGTTTGATCAATATAATCTGCCTTTTGATAATCTTCCCTCGTATTCATATTGAAAAAAAGGTAGTGAAATTGTTCAGGATTCTCGCGATATAACGTAAAGTCGGTTTCTTTCATGATTTTCACCGAGATCTTTTCCAAGAATAGGCTCATTTTTAATTCATGCTTTAATAAACACTCCGTCAGTACAGGAAGACACCTTTTATGGTAAACCGCAAAAAGCGGCTGGAGCCTGCCATTTATTTCTGGAATGACAGCATCGAATCCAGGTTCATAATGGGTAATGATTTCCTTGATGGCAGCTGCACTCACAAACGGCATATCGCACGCTGCAAGGAACTGAAGCTCCGTTTTCGATGAGGTCAGCCCTGCATGCAATCCGCCAAGAGGTCCTTGATCTTTATGTAAATCCGGAATGAGCGGAAGTTGCAGAAAATGATATTCTTCAAATGTATTCGTAATGACCATAATGTTTTCTGACACCTTTTTCAATTCGGATGCCACTCTTGAAATGTTCACAATGCCGCCTACGGTCAAAAGTGCCTTATTCACTCCCATACGGCTTGATTTCCCGCCAGCTAAAAGCAACATGGTCCATTCCATAGAAATCAACCTCCCTTTTTGGGTTTAATCCAGCATCGAACGGAAAAGCTATACTAAATGTGTCTCCACTATATTTAAATATATTAAATCAAATTTGAAAATAATGACACTTTCACAACCTTTGCTTTGTCCATCAAAAGATGGAAGTAGGGGCTGACATCCATCCAATTTCCTTAATTACAGGTTCGAAAAATGACTTATGCGAGGCGATTGCCCTTCCTTCGCCAAGACACTCATATTAGGCTGAAAACTAAGTTTTACATAAAAGAAATTTTGGTATATTCTAAAAATAGGATATTAACTGGTATGCTGATAATATCGATATCTAATTCTCCTGAGGAGGTCACATAATGACTATGAAAAGAGCTATGACGGTTGCCGGATCTGATTCGAGCGGCGGCGCAGGTCTTCAAGCAGATTTAAAGACATTCCAAGAATTCGGCGTTTACGGTATGTCCGCTTTAACGACAATCGTGACGATGGATCCGAAGAATGGCTGGGCCCATAATGTATTCCCTACACCTGTCGAAGTTTTGGAAGCCCAAATCGAAACGATTCTATCAATAGGCATTGAAGCCATGAAGACAGGAATGCTTGGATCAGTGGAAATCATTGAACTTGTTGCCCGTAAAATAGATGAGTTGAAGCTGGACAAAGTCGTAATCGATCCAGTTATGGTATGTAAAGGTGAAGATGAAGTATTGCACCCTGAAACGGCTGTAGCACTGCGCGAACTGCTTGTTCCACGTGCAACTGTAGTCACACCTAACCTGTTCGAGGCCGCTCAGTTAGCGGGAACTGCTCCTATCAAGACGATTGATGATATGAGGGCTGCAGCTGAAAAGGTTCATGCACTTGGTGCAAAATATGTCTTGATCAAAGGCGGTAATAAGCTTGATCATGATAAAGCCATCGACCTTTTATATGATGGACAAGAATTTGAAATCCTTGAATCGGAAAAAATCGAAACGACCAATACACATGGTGCCGGCTGTTCATCTTCTGCCGCCATCGCAGCTCAATTGGCTGAAGGGAAAAGCCCGCGTGAGGCTATCCTCATTTCCAAAGACTTCATCACCGAAGCGGTTCGCCATTCTTGGAAAATGAATGACTATGTCGGACCCGTCAATCATGGCGCATACCATAAATATGGGGTTGCGGAAAAAACACAAAAATAAAACATCAAGTTTAATGGCCGCTCAAATTCATCGAGCGGCCTTTTTCGCTTTTTTTGTTTTTATCTAGTAAAATAGAAAGAAGGAAAAGCTTATCTAGCCGCCCAGTTAAGGAGGAAATTATCGAATGAAACCTATAGACCGTACAGAGGTGCAAAATGCCATTGATTCTTTCGCCGGACAAGATGTATATCTTCACCTTGAAACGACAAATGGCGCCTATGCCACTCATGTAGATGAAGCTTTCTTCTCGGCAGGTGCTTATATTCGTAACGCTTTTATTCAGTATGAACATGGCAAGATAGTTGGGGATGGACCCTATCGCATCGGCTTGAAGCTCAATATTGGCTGGGTATATGCAGAAGGCGTTAACCACTTCGAAATGGATGAACAGGGGAGATTGCTATTGGCAGGCCTTGATTTTTCCGGAAAGCTTGCTGTCTCCATGCAGCTCAGTCCCACTCCCTTTGAATGATGACAACTTGCTTGATATATATCATATGATGATTCCGATGAAAACTCCCATTCACCGATAAACATACTTACTGTAAGTAGTACGGAAGGAGAAATATACCTTGGAAAAAGAACGCCATGTATTAGTTATATTCCCACATCCCGATGATGAAGCCTTCTCGGTCTCCGGAACGCTTGCCCTTCATAGAGAAGCGGGCACTCCTGTCACCTATTTATGCTTAACTTTAGGAGAAATGGGACGTAATTTAGGAAACCCTCCATTCGCAACAAGGGAATCACTTCCTAAAATTCGTAAAAAGGAATTAATCGATGCTGCAAATGCGATTGGCATCCAAGATTTACGCATGCTTGGATTGCGTGATAAGACGATTGAATTCGAAGATGATGAAAAGCTGACTTCATTATTTACCGATGCCATCAATGAATTAAATCCATCATTGATCATTACGTTTTACCCAGGATACAGTGTCCACCCGGATCATGAAGCGACAGCACGGGCTGTAGTTCGGGCCGTGGAAAGAATGGAAGAGAAAGAGAGACCTAAACTTCATTGTGTCGCCTTCTCGAATAACTGCATTGACGAATTGGGACAGCCCGACATCGTCCATGATATCACTGCCGTCGAAGAAAAAAAGGTAGCCACATTCACTGCCCACCGTTCGCAAACGGAAGCAATGGTGATCGATTGGAAAGAGAAATTCGAGAATCAGGATGCAGATTTCCTTGACTGGATCCGCAAAGAAAGATTATGGACCTATAAATTTTAAGAAAACCGCCAATAAGGCGGTTTTCTTTGTTTAGGCATAAAAAAACGCCTGTGGATTACAGGCGGAGAAAAGGGGGATACTTTGGAAAATCAATCATAATATAAGCATCCCCAAAATTTTTCTTTTTATACAATCCTATTGAAAAAATTTAGGCAGACAAGCGTTCCTCATGCTGCATTTTCACTCTTGCCGATGCTTTTTTCCCATGTGCCAAGTAATAAATGCCAATAAGTACGAATGCAAAAACCGACATTCCCATGAATAACCCTTTGAACCCTGTAAATGGAATAAGGAATCCCAATAAGAATGGGCCAACACCAATACCGAAGTCATACATTGTAAAAAATGTGGATGTGGCTAATCCCATCCGATTTGATGGGGCTTCCTTGATGGAAATCGCTTGACAGCTTGATTGGAATGTACCGTACCCCACTCCGATCAAGGCGCCGGCAATCAGGAGCGTGATACCATGATGAGATTGACTGAGGATGACCATACCGACGGCAAATAGCAAAAGCGATGGGTAAATAACTGCATTTTCCCCCTTCACATCAAACATCCGTCCTGTAAACGGACGGGACGCCAAAAGGAAAACAGCAAAAACGACAAAGAAGAAGCTCGCCGCATCCATTAAATCCATTTCCTTCGCAAAAGACGTTAAATAGGACAAAATGCTCGAATAGGTAAATCCGGCAAATCCGATAAAAATGGAAATGGGCAGTGCCCTTTTTTCAAAATAATCGCTGATTTTAAATCCTTTTTGTGGTGAAGCTCCGCCCTTATCCCCTTCAGGCACATTCATGAATAATGATGCAACTAAAGAAAATGCGGCAAATAAGGAGGCTGCATAGAAAATGATGGAGTAACTGAAATGCTGTGTAATCAGCAATCCAATGAACGGACCGAATGCCATTGCCAAGTTGGTACTCATGGCAAAGTAACCTGTACCTTCCCCGCGTCTTTCATTCGGAATGATATCTGCAGCAATCGTGCCAGTTGCCGTAGTGGCAAGGCCAAAAGCAAAACCGTGAATAAGCCGATCGACTAATAAGAGGGATAAACTATTCACCAGGAAATATCCAATTGATGCAATCAGGAATAGAACCAACGAGCCAAGCAACATCTTTCTGCGGCCGATCTTGTCAATTTTTTTCCCTGCAATCGGTCTGACAAGCACAGCCCCAAGAACAAAAATACTTGAAGCAAGCCCTGCTTGTGCTTGCGAAGCATGAAAATTATCCATCGTATAAATGGTCAATGTCACCATCAGGACATAAAAAGTTAAAAATAGAAAAAAGTTCGCAGACGAAACAATCAGAAAGTCTTTCGTCCACAATTTCGGTTTGTGATTCATTTCAATCCTTCTTCCTTACTATTGTTTTAATTTTTCCTTCAGGAAAATCAACGTTCGTAACGTTGCCTCCCGGTCTTCTTCAGCCAAACCGCTCATTAATTGAAGTTCAAATTCCTCAACTACCTTTTTGGCCTCTTGATAAGTCCTTAAACCTGACTCCGTTAACTGTATTCTCCGTTCCCGTTTATCTTTTCCTGGAACTTGTTCAATCAACTCAAGTTCTTCCAATCGGTTTACCGTCCTGGTTACCGTCGGTTTCTCCACATCTAAATAAGTGCTTATATCAACAAGCGTAGAACAGCCGAACTGACTTAGATAATATACAATCGACCATTGGGAATGATAAAGATCAACCTTGGCCAATTGTTCATTTAACTTTTTCGTAAATGACCTTGAAAATTGTAAGTTATGATGAAAAAAACCATTTTGAAAGGACAAAGGTATTCCTCCTGTAAAGTAGTTACCTAGGTAACTATACACCTATTCATTAAAAATGTCTAGCCCTCAGGAAGAACGAAAATAATCGTAGACACTGTTTCCTTAGCTTCTCCACGACTTCCAAGACAAAAAAATCCCTTTTTCAGTAGATTGGGGATCTTACTCGTGAGTTTCACACTTTTACTCGTGAGTTTTGCGCTTTTACTCGTGAGTTTCACACTTTTACTCGTCAATTTCGCGCTTTTACTCGTGGGTTTTGGGGCCATACACAAAAAGGAAACCCCGCTAGCGGGGTTCCCGAATATATACTCCATTTCTTCTCACTGATAACATCAAGGCATATTTAACCGAGATAGCGACAAACGATATAGCTTATCATCCTTTTCACCAGGATTTCCTCGCCCGTCCGTATTGTTGCTTATGAAATATATGTATTCTTCATCAACGAATACATCACGTATCCTTCCTGAGCCCGTGATGATATTGGTCAGTTTTCCGCTCTTTACATCGTAACTCTTTAGCGCTTCGCCCCTTAAGGCTGCAAAATACAGCTTTCCGTCAAAATAGGCCATGCCTGAAGGAGCCCATGTATTTTCACCGGAATGAATCAATGGTTTTACCATATCCGGTTTTTGCTCATCGCCCTGTATGTCTGGCCAGCCATAGTTCTTACCCGGGTCAATTTTATTTAGTTCATCGTGAGCCGAATCTCCGTGCTCACTTTCATACAACTGTCCTGATTCATCCCAAGCCAGACCTTGTGGATTGCGGTGACCGTATGAATAGACGTATGAGTTCCCGAAAGGATTATCTTTAGGAATGGTGCCATCCAGGTTCAGGCGCAGAATTTTCCCGCCTAAAGATTCTATGTCCTGTGCGATTTCAGACTTTCTTGCATCACCTGTTGCTGCATATAGCTTATCATCCGGTCCAATCTTGATCCTGCCGCCATGGTGGAAGTCCCCGCTTGGTATTCCGTCGATTAAGGTCCCCATCTCCTGCCAAATATCATCACTTTTTTCTAAAATGACGATGCGATTGATGGAATCCCCGCCCTCTTCATAAGTATAATAGGCGAAAGCTTGCCCGCTCTTAGAGAAATCGGGAGCTAGCAAAAATCCAAGCAATCCAGCTTCCGCTTTAGCTGACAATGTCTTTTTAAGATTGACCTTTTGCCGTGTCATCTTATTCTTGTCCCATTCGACGATGGTTCCTGTCCGCTCTGACACATACATTGTGTTCCCATTCTTCTGAATCGACCATGGAGCCTGCAGGTTCGTTACCAACACATCCGGATCTTCCCCTAATGCGCCTGTCACTTCTTTGTCAGGATTCGGCCTGTTTTTGCTTTCGTCATCATTCCTGTTGCAACCAGTTAAAAACAATGTAGCCATAAGGAAAAATAAGAGCAATTTTTTCAAAGGTCTTTTCCCCCTTTGATTCATGAGTTTAATAGGCTGACTGTTTAAGTACCTTTAAAATGGCCTCCGCGACGCCTGATTCATCATTATTTCCTGTTACTTCATCGCACAGATTTTTAATTTCGAGCGGGGCATTTCCCATTGCGACAGACAAACCTACCCGTTCAAACATGGATACATCATTATAATTATCCCCAATAGCCATGGTTTCCTGCATCGAGCCGGATTTTCCATTTACATATGTTTCAAGTGCCGTACCTTTTTGAGCCGTTTCACTCATGATTTCTACATTTTCACGTCCTGATGAAGTGACTGTAACTCCTTGTCCTTCCAATTTCGCAGCAATTTGATTTAATAAAGTTAAATCCTTTGAGAAGCTGAGAATTTTATAATATTCCTCATTCGAACGGCTGAATAACTCGGAATAATCGGAAATGGAAGTTACCTGCCCCAGCTGTAAACGCTGCTCTGCAAATTTTCGCATACCCTCAGGGTCAATGTCGGGATTGGCTGTAACGAATACATCAACCAAAACAGATATTGCGTTTTCATAGTCTTTGGAATAAATCCCCTGACTCGTATATATTTCGAAATAAATCCCTTGTTCTTCGAGGAATCCAGCGACCATTTTAGCAGTGGCTGCTGACATTGGTTTGGAAGCGGCAATCTTCCCTTCCTCCGTGAAGAGGGCAGCACCATTTACACAGATGACAGGGCAAACGATGCCTGCTTCATCTAAAGCGAACCTCGCTTCCACATAAGATCTTCCAGTAGCAATGATCACTTCCACTCCCTCGTTTTGCGCCCTCTGGATTGCTTGTTTATTTTCCTCACTGACCTTTTGCATTTTGTTTAGCAATGTTCCGTCCATATCAATCGCAATCGTCTTTATCAATTCAATCCGCCCCTTTTTTTCAATATAATCCCTATTTTAACCGAAAGGGCGTGGATAAACACGTTTAACAAACCCGTATATATTCTTGGTGTGGCTTCGGGGATTAAAAAATATAAATAAACTGCGCCTAATTAAGGCAGGCGCAGTTTATTTTCTTAATGTAGAATCGTTTTTCTATCGACATCTTGAGCCCGTTCAGTAATCTGTTCATTGATGTCTTTTTGAATATCATCGATGGCTGTAAAATCCATTGCTTTCACATAAATCTTTTCGAGTTCGTCATGAAGCTCTTTTGCCTTAGCCAGATTTGCTGTCGCTTCATTCATTTTCGTGCGGTACCTGGTGGAAACATCCTTTAATTGATCGGCATATATTTCATCTGTTCCAGGCAAAATGGCCGTTTTATATATATCAATGATTTCATCCCCTCCACAACTAGGGAAATATTCATGAGGCGATGTGCTGTCAAAAATGGCGATCCCCACCTCCCGGACGATTACCATGTCCAAGCTATGCGGATCGAAGCCACAATGATATATTTCCACATCAAAGCCCCTTTGCTCCGCAGCCTTTGCAATCTTCTTCAGCATCGTTGATTTCCCTGAACCTGGACGACCCTTTAAAAAGTACCGTTTTTGTATTCCCTCAGTAATATTGGGGATGAAATCAACTGCACCCGTTGGTGTAGCTGCACCTAAGAATCGGTGACGAACATCCGACTTCTTATTAAGGACGATATCTCTATAAAAGCTTTCAATCAATTTATTGGTCAACCCATTCAATTTTGCGAAATCAATATTTGACTTGTAAATGTCTTCCCATTCATCATGTATCTTTAATGCTTCAGCGAATAGGGCATATGCTTTCTCGAAACTCTTGCTTCTCGCATTCGTCAACTTTATGATGGCCGCTCTTTCAGAAGCCAGCTGCTGGGAATCCCAGGCAGCCCCAAGATTGACATATTCCTCAATCGCCCCTGGTGCCTTCGGTTCAATCACATGCGGCGCAGTCCCATCCACGATACCGATTTTCAAAGCCGGTATGATTACTCCATCAATGGAATCATTATCGGACGAACAATGTAAATACTCGATGTCATAGTCTTTATCCAGCCATTCTTGGCCGATTTTTTTCATAATGGTCGATTTACCGGAACCAGGTCCGCCTTTTAATATGAATAATCTTTCCAGACCTTTTAAATTTGAATCATATAAACTATAAAAACCTTTAGCCGTATTGCCTCCAGCAAAATAATTCATCACTTTTCCTGTCACTTTCACACTCTCCCTCACAATAAAAATGTGATCTTCAAGACAGCGTATGAAGAAAAGGCCTAATAGGTGAATACCTAAAGGTAAACAATTTATTTTATTAGGGCTGCAGGTTCCGCTTGTGTGACTTCCAGGAATTCTGACGGTTTTAAAACGATCTGTGTACCGATTTTCCCCCCACTTACGATGATTTCAGTCAGGTTTGCTGCACTTTCATCGATAAAGGTCGGGTATTGTTTTTTCATTCCGATCGGGGAACAGCCTCCTCGAATGTACCCTGTGTATTTTTGCAGATCTTTAACCGCAAGCATTTCAATTTTTTTTGCACCTGCGGCCTTCGCTGCTTTTTTCAAGTCCAATTCGGTAGCTACAGGAATGACAAATACGTAAAGCTGCTGCGGTCCGTTATGGGTGACAAGCGTTTTAAAAACGGTTTCTGGCGCTTTTCCAATCTTGTCAGCAACAGTGATCCCATCAATTTTTCCATCGCGGGCATCATAACTCATCATGCCATACTCTATACGTTTGTTATCAAGAATTCGCATTGCATTCGTTTTACTGGCTCCCATAAGAAAATTCCCCTTATCGTTTTCTTCCATCTTACCATTATAATTACCAGGCAAAAAGAAAAGCACAGTGCTTATGCATCTGTGCCTTTAGACTATAGACAAATTCGAGGAAAAGCCTGTCTGCCTCAGTTTTTATTAATAAAAGTTCCAGTTGTTTTCTGTGAATTCCGCCCTCTTTTTTTCGACAAATTGAAGCACAGTGCTTATTCATCCTAAGAGTCATTCTAAATGGCGTCTTTGGAAATCCGCTATCCTCTTGTAGTCACCTTCCAATTGCCTGCTCAAGGATAAATAAATCGACATCAATTCCTCATACACTTTAACGTTCTCTTCGATCGGGACAAGTTCATTCGTTTCACCAACCATACCCTCAACCTCATAAAGGCTTTCGATTTCGCCTAAAGCATATAATCCAAGAACGGCGGCACCTAAGCTCGAACTCTCGAAGCTTTCTGGGATTGTCACGTTTTGATTGAATATATCAGCCATGATTTGGCGCCAGAGCTTCGAACGGACAAATCCGCCGCTTGCATGAATCTTCTCGGGAGCACCAGTCAATTCCTTTACGGCTATAAGGACACTGTACAAGTTATACATCACACCCTCCAGTACTGCCCGGACCATATGGTCACGAGTGTGATGAAGCGCCAGTCCAAAGAAGGAGCCCCTTGCATCGGCACTCCATAATGGTGCCCGTTCCCCTGCCATATACGGATGGAATATCAACCCATCAGAACCAGGTGCAATAATAGAAGCCATATCCGTCAGAATCTCATAGGAGTCCTGTCCCGAAGCCTTCGCTTTTTCGATTTCCACACGGCCCAATTGATCGCGTGCCCATCGGAAGGTGATTCCCCCATTGTTGACGGGTCCGCCGATTACCCAATGATTCTCAGTAAGGGCATAGCAGAATGTCCGGCCTTTGGGATCGGTAAGCGGCCTGTCACTGATGGTTCTTACCGCACCGCTCGTTCCGATTGTCACTGCCAGAACGCCAGGCTTGATTGCGTTTTGACCTAAGTTGGCAAGCACTCCATCACTCGCTCCAATCACAAACGGTGTACCAGCATGAATGTTCATTTTTGCAGCTAATTCCTCACTTAAGCCTGAGAGGATATGCGTTGTAGGGACAAGCATCGGCAGCTTATCAGCCCCAATTCCAGCAATGGTGAGTGCCTCTTCATCCCAATTCAGGTCATTCATGTTGAACATGCCCGTTGCAGAAGCGAGTGAATGATCCATTACATACTCATTGAAAAATTTATAGATGATGTATTCTTTAATTCCTATAAATTTGTCCGTTTCGTTAAAAATCCCGGCATGCTCATTTCTTAACCACATTACTTTCGTGATTGGGGACATTGGGTGAATAGGTGTTCCCGTCCTGTGATACAATTGCATTCCCTGTTCTGAAGCCTTCAATTTCTCCGCATAGGCAACACTTCGATTATCCGCCCATGTAATGCTATTCGTAAGCGGAATGCCGTCCTTACCCATTGCGATCAAGCTATGCATCGCCGAACTGAACGATATCAAGCCCAGTTCTTGCTTTTCTATTCCGCTTGCAATCATGACCTCGCCAATTGCTATGATGACCGCTTTATATATTTCTTCGGGCTCTTGTTCCGCAACGGAAGGAGTCGGACTGTGCAGAGGATATCCCCTTGAACAAGATTGGACAACTTCCCCCCCTTTTGTAAAAAGAACAACTTTCGTACTCGTCGTGCCAATATCGATCCCCATCATATAACCTGAATGTTTCATATATACATCATGCTCCTTTCTCTTAAACAATTGAATTCAATAGTAAGATTAGGATAAGTGAAACGACTGAGATAATCATTTCCATAACCGTTCAAGACTTTATCGTTTGTGCGACTGCCGACCATCCTAAATCTGCTCCATTCACATGTGATGGAGCAATGGACCAGAATTCACTATAACACCAGGACAGCAGATATGATCGGCAGGCAGCTTAATATTTATCATGGCTGTAACGAGCCAGCCCAACAATATCAAAGGATGTCGCTAGACTGACCTGCAATGGCTTCATTCATCAGCTCTTGCCATACATTTTTAAATGCACCGCCCGCTCCAATAATCTAGATGATGAAGGCAGCGGACATGAATTGGTTTTGCACCCCTTTATTAAAACCTCTAGCGCAACCTAATGCAAAGAATGAAACCATGAGGCGCAATGATTTTTTTTCCGATGAAATCAACCCATCATTCCATGTTGAATCTTCACCAAAGGTCCGATCAACATTACCAAGAGTATTACCTACCCCTGTCTGAACAGCATCTGCAACATCCCGAATATCCATACCTGTGATGATCCCTAAAGTGACGGAAGTGAGCAGTAACGCAATATATGGGTTTCATTTTACTTTGGCAGGATAAAATCGGGCAACAAGCCCGCCTATCCAAATAAACCAAACATCTTATTCAAGCTTTCACTCTAAATAGGATAAGGAAACCATCAAGGTAAGATCTCATGAAAAAAGCATCGAACCCGTTCATTATGAACTAAACTCGATGCCTGATTCAGTCATGAATCGATCAACCGCCAATAAAAAGAGGACCGGATCTTTGCTTGATTTCTTCCTCAAGTTGTTCAGGATAGGCAATGAGGAAGCAGGTGGATGGTCCTGATGATTTTTCAATATCGACTTTATTGCTTATATGCACAGAAACACCTTCACCACTTTGATCCAGATGCTCCCATTCATACGCTATCCCTTTTGAGCCGACTGGAAGTGCCTGAACACCTTCCATTTCACATAAGCTTTTATATAAAGATAATGGCGCGACCCACTCTTGCTGTTCCATTACTTCTTCGCCAACGAGCGGCCTGCCGATCAGAGCGATTTTCCGTAAGGGCTGTTGCTTTTTAACACGTTCATTCACTCGTTTACCAATCACCATAAGACCAAGTGCTGACTGAAGAAGCGGCATGTTACTTTCTGTGCTGCCAGTGATGGGAAGATCCTCCATTCCCAATTCATTCATCCCCTTCCTGACACCCCTGGTCAAGTCCTCCCAGGCTTCATCGCCGCAGAAATTATTTAGAACGACGGATACGGGGATTCCGCCAACGCCCAGGCATTCCATGACGGCAACCCGAAAGGAATAATATCCAACGACCTCATAAGGGACATGGACAAGATCTTTTTCCTTCAGTCCGATCCCGCCGCTATTGTCACTTGAGACGATCAAGGAATCTGATTCGGAAAATGGCAAAATCAATGAATCACTCATTCTGCTAATCCATCTTTAAAAATGATTTTTTTCAAAACAGGCTCCAAGCGCGGCAATAAAAGGACTGCCAATACTATATTTACCGCCGTCGCCACCGTTAAGCCCGGAACCAATAACGTGTAAAAGCCAGGGCTGATCAGAAATGCGAAAGGCAGGGCCAAAACGAAGGCATTACTGATAAAGAAGAGAAAAAATGCGCCTACTTTTTTCCCTTTTATATATAAAATGCTAAACAGCCATGTCAGGACAGCCATTTCGACCATGATCAAAAAATGGAATGGACCAAGTGTCATGCCGCCGATGAACGCTGAAATGATATGACCAAGCCCAGCAACTATAGCTCCCGATACCGGGCCAAGTATGACAGCCGCCAAAAGGGCCGGGAAACTATCCAAAGCGATGCTTCCGATCGGTGAAGGAATTTTAATCATTGCCCCTACCGCCGATAAGGCGATGAATATAGCAATTGCACTAATTTTTCTTACGTCCATGTTTACTCTTTTTCCTTTCTTTTCCCTCCTCGGAACACATTTGCGCTGCGGATATATTCCACATCTTTTACACCAAGACGGAAATTGATCACACGTGCAACAGCAAAGAAGTAATCCGACAAACGATTTAAATATTGAAGTGATAATGGTGAAACGGCCGCACCCGACTTGATCAATGAAACGACCAATCGTTCTGCCCTTCTTGTCACGGTTCGGGCAATGTGAATCGTTGCAGCCGCTTTTGAACCGCCAGGCAAGATAAACTTTTCCAGTTCCGGCGCTTCAAGTATGAAGGCATCTATCCGTTCTTCCAAATAGGTAATGGTCTCTTCCGTCAGCTTTTGCGGGGCTTTCTCGGAAACGGTTGCCAAATCTCCTCCGCAGTCAAATAACTCATGCTGGATTTTCTCTAGATCTGCCAGTACATCCGTAAATATCGCAGGATCCAATTCTGTCACCGCAAGACCGATATAGCTATTCACTTCATCCACCGTTCCATAAGATTCAACACGAATGTCATCCTTGTCAAGCCGACCTCCGATTACGCTGGTTTGTCCCTTATCCCCTGTACGTGTATAGATCTTCATCCCAATTACCTCCTCTACTTTATTCGCTGGTTAATTCCATACCAGATGATATCAACGCGCTTTGATATGGATGCTACATCTTGATAGATCCATCCGCAGGCATCGCGCCATCTGCGGTCTCTTGCTTCCATCGGGACAATTCCCTTGGAAATATCAGAACCGATCACAATGCAGCTGTGTTCATCCCTTTCTTTCTCCCATATTCGCCAATCAGCCATGATTTCCTTCCATCTTTTTCGAATCGAATCTGAATCCATCTTTTCTGCATCTTGTTGAATCCATGCATCCAAACCTTGCAATACAACTGTCCTGCCTTGGAAATCAATCAATTCCGGCTGTTCTTCTCGATAACCGGATAACCAAAGGACATCTTTTTCCAAACCATACAATTGCTTTACCCATTTAGTTTTCCCATTATAGGCGCCTCCTGTAACAAAGTGCAGCGTTCTCCCCTCCTTAAGCTGTTCCGGTCTTCCCATATCAGCTCATATCCCCTGCCATGGGAAATTCCCCAATCAAAAAAGGACTTTTCCTTCGGGGCATAGCGGACCAATAAATCACGAATTACCCCTCCATGGGTCATTAGGGCAAAGCGGTTTTCCTTACAGGCAATCAATTGTTTCCAGCCATTATTCACACGTTCGGAAAATGCCGGATAACTTTCGCCCCCAGGCACCAGTGCCTCCATGGGACGTTCCAGCCAATTAAGATAATCTCCATCTGTCTTCAACTCATGATACGTCCGCCCTTCCCAACTGCCGAAGTTCATCTCACGGAACAAAGGGTTTTTGATTGGAACTGCATGTGGAAACAGCAGGCGTGCAGTTTCCACACATCGGGACAAATCACTGCTGAAAATTTTTTCATACTGTGGGTACGAGCCCCTTAAGCCCAGTATTTCCTTTTCTCCTTCTGTACTTAATGGAGAATCCGTCCAGCCTAAATAGGCCTTTCGTTCATTGGCTACTGTCAGCCCATGGCGAAGTAATGTAATAGCCACAATATCAGCCATAACCAAAGTTCAACCCCTTCCACGGATGCCCCCAGGACATCCCCCGTTATCCCACCGAACCAACTGACGATTTTACGTTTTATATAAACCAGGAAAAACACGGCAGCCAGACACATGATGAAAAATAAGGGGACAAGCTTAAAATCAATGATCCAGGCGAACACCAGACTTACAAGAAGGTACAGCCAATAAATGGGCAAACTGCTTTTCATCACTGCACTTTGAAAAAAGGCACCGAGCCCCTCCTTTTTAGCGAGCGGCATCCGGATGAGTAAATAACCCATCACACATTTGCTTAAGAGCGGAAGGGCAATGATCAAGAAATATGTCCATTCATTTACCCTTTCAACAATTTCATAGATAAATAGAAACCGTGCGGCCAATAGGACTATGACGGAGATGACACCGAAGGCACCTGTCCTGGAATCCTTCATGATTTCCAATCGCCGCTCTTTATCCTGATAGGAAAAAAAAGCGTCACTTGCATCGATCCAGCCATCGAGATGCAAACCTCCCGTTAATGCCATGGTCAAAAACCAAAGGAAAAAGGCAATCGAAAGCGATGACAAGGGGGTCCATTCCACTAGTGCATACAAAACGCCGCCCAATATCAAGCCTAGCAAAAGACCTACTAATGGAAAGGTTTGAATGGCACGGTGAATATATTTCTTCTCCATCGGAAGCTGTTTCTTTATTGGAAAGACTGTAAAGAACTGCAGGTTAATTAAAAAACCGATCACTCCGCTCATTCCTGCATGCACCCTTTCTTCCGCAATGGAATTCCCGCTTCCACTAAATAGGCTTCATCGGCCATCCCGACGATCGTTTGATGAAGCAACCCCAGTGTTTTTCCGTATATATGAAGGAAATCATCCTGGAAAATCGGTTCCTGTACCAATTCATTGCTCACGACTATTAAACAATTGGATTGTTTTTTTATCTCATTGATTCCGGTTATTATTTTTGAAAAAACGCTATTTAAGAATTCTTCTTCAAGCGGAAGGCCAGGACCAAATAGTTCGTTATCAAGCAGGGTTGTCAGACAATCGAGCAGAATTATGGAATCCTGATCAATATCCGCCCCTATTCTTGTAATATCCGTTGCGTATTCGGAGGTCTTCCACGCAATCGGGCTGCTTTCCCTATCTTTCCGGTGCCTAAGGATGCGTTCACCCATCTCAGCGTCACTGACTCGGCCACAGGCGAGGTAATGCAAGTTCCCATCCATCTGGAGTGCATACTCCAGGGCTTTTCTTTCCGCGAAGCTGCTTTTTCCAGAACGGACACCCCCGGTTATAAAACAGAGCCTTGCTTTCTCCACTGTCTTACCCCCTCCATCAGTGCTTCGTTATCATGTTCACTCTTCACTGCAAACCGAAGCCACCTTCCATCCAAGCCCGGAAAATTATAGGTATGGCGCGGTACGATTCCTTTTTTCAGCAAAAAGGGGAAAAGGGATAAAGATTCATCTTTCACCAAATAAAAATTAACTGTGCTATCGGAGACATCCAACCCCTGCTCCTCATAAAACGGGAATAGTCTTTGCTTTTGCCATGCAATATAGTCTCTTGTTTTTCTCATATAGGCTTCTTCTGCAAGACAGATTTTCCCTACTTCAAGTGCCACATGGTTGACGCTCCAATGCGGTTTATAATTCCTTACCCGTTTTATGATGTCAGGTGACGCAAGCAAATAGCCTAGTCTCAAACCGGGGATCGCAAAGATTTTAGTCATTGATCTTAGTATGAGTAAATGTGGAAATGCATGGATTAAAGAAGCATAGCTAAAGGCATCCTCCGTGAAATCATAAAAAGCCTCATCCAGGACAACCAGGCAATCCGCTTTTTGGCATTCAATGATCAATTCCCTAACTGTATCCCGCTTAAATGAAACTCCAGTCGGATTATTAGGCGTACATAAGAAAATGGCATCGTATTCGGGTAATCTTGGAATCAATCGTTCCAAGTCCAATTGCCACCCAGGAGCATCAAGCTGGTGAAAATCGACCTTACATCCTGCTGCCAAACAAGCTTCAGCATATTCCGCAAATGCCGGCTGTATGATCAGCACCCTTTGATTGGCTAATCCGTTCGCTACCAGCATGATGATTTCAGCACCACCGTTCCCCATCAAAACGGATTCCTTGGGAAGTGCTTCTTTTTTTGCAATTGATTTTGTCAGTTCAATGGCATGCGGATCTGGATATTGAAGGATTCCTTCGAAAAACTCAGACCACTGTTCCTTTATGCGTAAAGGCGGACCCAATGGGTTGATGTTGGCACTGAAGTCGAGAACCGATTCAGGCATTTCGATTTCCAGCGCTTCATAAAGATAATGAGGATTAGAGCCATGAGAAGGTAACGTCAAGAGTAATTCCCCCTAACCATAGCATCAGCAGAAATAGAAAAGATGACCGATGCATGATGGTAATCGTTTGTGGTATATGTTTTGCTTCCAATCGAACAAGCGGAACTCCCATCCTCGCACGGTCGGAAACAATTCCTTTGTACATGTTCCGACCTCCAAGCTGGATTCCCAAAATGGCCGCAACGCCTGCTTCACACCACCCGCTATTCGGGCTTGGATGTTTTTTTGCGTCATTGAATAATATCTTCCATCTGGCGCCGAATCCATGATAGCCGGATTTCGAGCTCAGCAACATCAGGAATCCGGTGAGGCGGCTGGGAATCCAGTTGACGATATCATCGAGTTTAGCTGAAGCCCAGCCGAATTGCCCATATTTATCATTCTTGTACCCTACCATGGAATCGCAGGTATTAATCGCCCTGTACACCATCGCGAGCGGCGCACCGCCGATAGCTGCCCAAAATAATGGCGCTGTAATCCCATCACTGGTATTTTCCGCTACGGTTTCCACGGTGCCCCTGACGATTTCTGGTTCATCAAGATCAGCCGTATCACGGCCAACGATATAGGAAAGCTTTACCCTCGCTTCAGGGAAATCCCGTTCATTAAGCGGAAGGCAAACATCCATCCCAGCTTGCTTCAAGCCCTTCTGAGCTATCGTTGTGGAAATGACAACAGCTTCCCAAAGGATACCTGCAAGCGGATGGATTAGATAAGCCAAATAAACGGTAAGAAGTGTAATCAATAACACCGCCGATAGGACGATGATCAACATGAAGAGCCCTTTCCGTTTCTTATATGCCCCTTTATTGAATGCCAGATCCAACTTGCTGATCAGCGTTCCTATCCATTTGACTGGATGCGGCCAATTTGGCGGATCTCCAATTAATAAATCAAGGAAAAACGCCAGCGTAACCGCAAAAAGATGATGATAAATCATAATTCCTCAATCCGCTTCCGATTATTCTTCAATGCTTCCACTGTACAATCATATACACCGCGACTGATCAGCTTCCCTAACGGAGTGATGGTGCCTGCATATTGAAGCTTTGCCCCTCTTTGAGTTGCCGCAATCAACATGCTGTCTGTCGATGTTCCTGTTGCACAAGTATTTGTCACCTTATCCATGACAAGCAAATCATGAAGCGCTTTTACTTTTGCTTCGGTCGCAGTCACTATACTGTGGATATATGCCTCTTCTGCCAAATGCCCATTTACGAATATCCATGTATTTATCGTTCCTGGAGCGGAACTCCAAGAGTGCCGGTCAGCTAATGAAGCGTCGATGGCATTCCCCACACCGGCCGTCACAATGATAAAAACCGAGAAATCTTCAGCTCTTAATAGCCTGAATGCAACCGTATCGAGAAAGACAGCTGTCATCATCCCTACCGTTTCCTGAGGCTCAAAACCATGAGCTGTTAAATAGTCGGCCATTTCAACATGATGATCCTCGCAATCATAACCATGATGGACGTGCCTATTCACAAAATACTTATGCCAGCCCGTCCCTGAACCAGTCACTCCAGAAGACATCGTTCTAAGCGGGATCGGAGACTTCAATTGAATCATCTCAAATCCGACTGTCAAATAAGAATCATCAATTTCCAACGGGATCGTATCCTGGCCATGCTTTTCCGGAACGATGAACATTTGCGGTTTCGGAAGGGCGGGATGCGGATGTTTTTCGATCGTCGTATGATATACACCCTGAATCCGTTCCTGTTGAAGCACTTCATTCGGCACATCAACAACCTGAATCTGCCCTTTCTCAAGCAGCATAAGCCGATCACAATATAATCCAGCCAAATTCAAATCATGAAAAATTGAAATAACGGTCAACTTCTGCTCTTTTGCCATTTTCCTCATTAGATCAAGAAGATCTTTTTGATAGGAAAGATCCAAATGGTTCGTAGGTTCATCCAAAAAAAGGATTTCCGGCTCTTGGGCAAGGGCCTGTGCCAGAAGGACCCTCTGTCTTTCCCCTCCTGATAATCGATCGAAATGAAGATCCTGAAAATCAGCTACTCCCGTTTGTTCCATCACCCGCTGGACAATCGATTCATCTTCTGCGGACCAACTATGGAACCAACCTGATAGATGGGCATATCGCCCAAGCGAGACCGTCTCTTTTACTGTATAGGAGAAAGCTAATGAGGAATGTTGAGGGAGCACGGCAATGACCTGTGCAAGTTGCTTTGACGAATAATCCTTCAAATCCCTGCCGCTTATCCGTACGCTTCCGCCTTTATAATCGAGCACCCCGCTAAGCATACTTAAAAGCGTCGTTTTCCCGCTGCCATTAGGACCAAGAATCCCGAATAATTCCCCCTTATGTACATCAAAAGAGACAGAGTCCAAAACAGCTTTGTTGTGATATCCACCTGTTAACCCTTTTACTTCAAGCATCCGTTTTACCCTTCTCTCCGTCTCTTTAATAAAATCAGCGCAAATGCAGGTGCCCCGATAAGTGAGGTGATCACCCCGATCGGCAGTTCCGATGGGGCAATGATCGTTCGTGCTACAAAATCGGCCAATATCAAGAATCCGCCTCCTATCAGCAATGACAACGGAAGCAAATGTTTATGGTCAGGTCCCCAAATCTTACGGACAAAATGAGGAATGACCAATCCTACAAAACCAATCGCCCCTGAAACGGCAACGGCTGCCCCTGTCAATGACGAACCGGCTATCAAGATCCACATTTTCCGCCGCTTGACATTCACACCTAAGTGTTTTGCCCGGTCTTCCCCGAAAGTCATCGCATTCAATTCTTTTGTATTCATGATCAAGGTCAACGAACCAATGATAAAAAACGGCAAAATGATTACGATATAATTCCATCCGCGCATTGAAACGCTTCCCATCAGCCAGCCGATGATTTGTCTTAATTCATCACCCGTCAGCGCAATCATCAATGAAATGAAGGCACTTAAAAACGAGCTGAAAATGATTCCCGTTAAGATGATCGTTTCCACTTTCATCGATCGATCCATTTTTTTTGCAAAAGTCAGTACGCAGAGCATCGTGAGCACTGAACATAAGATACTCAATGCCGGAAGGGTATATAAACCGATGAATGGCAGTGATATATTCAAAAATATGGTCAATACGGCTCCGACCGATGCACCTGATGAAATACCTAATGTGTAAGGATCAGCGAGCGGGTTCCGGAGCAGTCCCTGAAAAGCCGCACCCGCAATCGCAAGTGATGCCCCAACCAAACCAGCGAGCAGCACCCGCGGCAAGCGGATGTTCATCACGATATTCGTAAGCATCACATCCGGATCGGCAGAAATCGGCAAGTGGAAAATCTCCTTGCCGATTATTTGCATAAGTACGGGAATCGGTACTGGCACCGAACCAAAGGAAATGCCTATCGTCATTGCGAATAACAAAATGAACAACGCAATCAAATAAGCAAACGCCCATTTAGTTGTCAAATTGGTTCGGATAGACTGCTTTGGCAAGTTCCTCTACTCCCTCTATTAAGCGTGGACCGGAACGGGTCACCAAGTCAGAATGGACATCAAAGACTTGGCCATCCTTAACAGCATTTACGTCTTGCCATCCTTTTCGGGCCTTCACTTCACTTACTGCATCTTTCGTATAATAACCATACGTTGTAATGATGACATCAGGATTTGCAGCAATCATCGACTCTTCATCAATTTTTGCCCAACCGTCCAAATCAGCAGCGGCATTATCCGCTGAAATAATAGTAAGCATCTCATTCATGAAAGTATTTTTCCCAGGTGTGTATATTTCCGGTGAAGGCGAAACTTCCACTAAAACGGTCTTCCTATCCTCTTTCTTTACGGATTTGGCTTTTTCCTGGATATCCTTGAGCTTCGTTTTCATATCCGCAACGATTTCATTTGCCTTATCATGTTCTCCCGTTGCCTTTCCAATCATTTCAATAGATTCATAGACTTGGTCAAAGCTTTGTGCATCATTGACTACGAGTACATCTATTCCAGCATCCTTAAGCTGCTGCAACCCCTCATTTGAATTATGGGCACTTGATGCATGCGCAAGAACAAGGTCAGGCTTCATGGAGACAATCAGCTCCGTGTTCATTTCCATTCCGCCTACTTTTTCAATTTCTTTCGTTTCCTCCGGGTAATTATCATTGTCGGAAACACCAACGACCTTTTTACCCAAACCAAGTGCAAAGACCACTTCCGTATTACTTGGTATCAACGAAACAATTTTCTTCGGTTCTTTTTCTATCGTTACTTTTTCCCCACTTGCATCTTTAATCGTAATCGGGAAAGCTTCGTGTTGAGCATGATTCGTTTGCTCTTTTTCTTTTTCTTTTCCTTCATCAGCAGCGCCACCGCAGCCAACCATCATGCCTGCAGTAAGTAACATTAACAGTATCAGACCAAAAATCTTCTTCATTTTCATTCCCCACAATCTTTTTATTAATTTCTTCATACCTAATAGAGAAAACCAATCCTGGAAGATGCCTGAAAACAAAAAGCATCTCCCGTTAAACGGAAGATGCTTGCATGGCAACAATATCAATACGGACTCTTCATAGGGTCTGCCACACACCTTCCCATCCGCGTAGGTTACAGGTGTACGAATTCTGGCAGGTCTCCTGGCTCATGGTCATCGTCAACGGCACCTTCCCATATCTCATACAGTGGTACACAGCCGTCAGCTCCCATATACAGTGGCGGGACCGCTTTGGCATTTCACCAACTTCCCTTTTAAGTCATTAAGACACCAAATCGTTCATATGTATATAATTTTCACTGCCTTCATTATACACCATGTAAGAATCGATTATTATATGATTTTTCTGAACAAGTGCGAAATGACCCTTCCAACTTCAGTGCTTTGAAGCATTTTCAATCAGCGACGCAAACCCATTGACCGATAACCCTGGTGAAATCCGAACTCGATGCAGAGCATGCATCCCTTGGTCGCTTGAAGCTCCCCCAGGTTCGGTAGTGACTGCCATCTTGTATCCAGCCTCTTCTGACAGCCTGAGACTCTCTTCGTTATACCTGCCAACCGGATAGGAAAGCACTGTCGTGTCCTGATCGAGGATACGGTCGAACAACACCTTCGACTGGACCATTTCCGCTTCTTGCTGCTCTGCCGTCATGCGGTTCAGCTCCAAATGGTTGATGGTATGGCTTTCAATTGAAATCCCATCCCTGCTCATCTCCAACATTTGATTTTCAGTCAGGTGATGACCTTTATCAATGGACTTTCCTATCATGAAGACAGTTGCTTTCATATCATTTTCTTTTAATATCGGGAATGCCTCCGTGTAGTTATCTGTATAGCCATCATCAAAAGTAAGCCAGACGCACTTCTCACTTGGCATCCGATTCTCGGTTAAAACGAGGAATGCTTCCTCAGGGGATAAGGTATAGTAACCATTCTCCCGAAGCCACGCCATCTGTGATCGGAATTCCTCCCTTGGAACCCGGAGGCCATTACCTTGGGAAATGCTGTGATACATCAATATCGGAAGCTGGACCGGGGACTCGGCCTTTATCCAGTCTCCCGTATCGATTTGCCCCTCCGAATCCTGCCCGCTCCCATTCTCAGCCGCTTCGGCCACTTCAATGTCATCTTCCGCAATCGGTGCAGCCGTCTTTGTGCCTATCCCCTCTAAAATCCCTTGTGTGCATCCAGGTAAAATCAAAATCCCCAGCAATGCCGCCATCCTTAAAACTCTATATTTTTTCACTATCATTCTCCTGATTTTTTATAGTATAATAGTACCAGATAACCAGCGAATAATAAAGTATTCCATTTAATGAAAAAAGAGGAAAAACGAGAGCTTAGCGATGCGCTGAACATTCTTGAGGATTTTTTTTCATAAGTATGTGCTATTAGCTTGAAAAGTTTGCCTATAAGAAATATAATAAATAAGTCGTCGACTTTAACATATGTCCCAGTAGCTCAGCAGGATAGAGCGACAGCCTCCTAAGCTGTAGGTCGTAGGTTCGATTCCTATCTGGGACGCTAATTATAAACCCCTGTTACAAGCGGTCCTTCCGCTGAGTAACAGGGGTTTTTTCTGTTGATTTTTTTGATGGAAAACGCAGGTCTCAAAGCTGAATTATTTCATCAAGCCATATAGATATAAAATCTGATTGCAATACTATGCAGAAAGCTTGGAAATATTGGCGAACAAGAATACAAACTGTTTGATAGCAAAAAAAGGCTTATTTATCACATCGATATATAAAAATACTGATTTCTGGATATAATCAAGTTTTTTTATAATATATGTTTTAACCTGTCCAATCCGGGTATACAAATACTGTAAGACATTCTCACCAAAGGAGATGATAGTGCATGATGAGTACAATCAGAAGCCAATGGAACAAAGAGAATGACGCAGCGGTGTTTAGTCCCGGCGATCAGCGTTAGAGTCAATGGAATGTTAGATGATGATCAAGCATGGGAATTACTAGTCTTCTCATCCAAAGGAGGAGGATACGATCATGAGTATTTACAGCCTATGGAATCCAGAGAATGATGAAGCAATTTTCAGTCCGGGTGATCAGAAGCCATTCAGTACGCTCATACGAGTAGATTCGGATAAACACACACACACTGACAAAACACTTGAATATGAATTACATGGCACCGTACTGAATGAAATTTAGTCGAAGCGGTAATATCCCGAAAAAGGATGGAGCGATTGCTCCATCCTTTTACTTTTATTTATCGAATTTCAGTTTTGCCAAGGCATCTGCCAATGCAGTATTGATCGGCTCTTCTTTATTTTGCTTTTTCATATAATTGGATACTTCATTTTTGGATACTTTTTGATTTTTATTTTGCCCTCTTCGTTTATTGTAAGAAGATAGTTTTTCGTGAAAACCGCATTTACAGGTGAATGTCTGTGCTTCTCCTTGACCGCGCATTTCCATCTTTTTATGACATTGCGGGCATCTGGCATTTGTTACACGTGAAACACTTTTTTTGTGGCCGCAATCACGATCTTGACAGACAAGCATTTTTCCTTTTTTACCATTCACTTCTAGCATCAGCTTGCCGCAATCAGGACATTTCGTTCCTGACACGTTATCATGCTTGAATTTTTGATCACTATTTTTGATTTCATGGACGATATTTTTGGCGTAGGCGCGCATATCGCCGATGAAAGCCTGTTTTGGCAGCTTTCCTTTTGCTATCGCAGTTAACTTTTGCTCCCATTGAGCTGTCAAAGCTGGAGAACGCAAGTCTTCAGGTGCCAGTTGAAGAAGTTGTTTCCCTTTCGAGGTGACATGCAGGCCCTTTCCTCTCTTCTCGATCAGGAAGCTATTGAACAGTTTTTCAATGACATCCGCACGTGTTGCAACAGTTCCAATCCCGCCAGTTTCACCAAGAGTCTTGATGAGCTCTTTGCTTTCCCCTGCCATGAAACGAGCAGGATTCTCCATTGCCGAAAGAAGCGACCCTTCATTGAATGGTTCCGGCGGTTTCGTTTCACCCTCTGTTTGTTTCACAGTCGAAATGGTTAAACTGTCTCCTTTTTGAACGTTCGGAAGCAATTGCTCCGCAAGGCCATCCTTAGCTTCTTCCTCATCGAATTGATGATCATAAACTTCCTTCCAACCTGACTTCAGGATGACCTTCCCTTTTGCCATGAACATCTCCTGCCCCATTTTTGCGGTGATGGTCGTTTGTTCATATTCAAAAGGCGGCATCAATACAGCAAGGAACCTTTTAACGACCAAATCATAGATTTTCGATTCTTTGTCGCTCAGTTTTCCCGGCAGCGGCGTTTGCTCAGTGGGGATGATTGCATGGTGATCAGAAACCTTGCTATCGTCCACGAACGATTTATTTGCTTTAATCGGGCTGCGCAGGATCCTCGATGCATACTGGGCATATGGTTTAATGCTTACAGCCTGTAATCTTTCTTTTAGCGTATCAACCAAATCCGTTGATAAAAAGCGTGAATCCGTCCTTGGATAAGTCAAGACCTTATGGCTTTCATATAAGCGCTGCATGATCGATAACGTCTCCTTCGCCGAATAGCCGAATTTCTTATTGGCGTCCCGTTGAAGTTCTGTTAAATCATATAAAGAAGGGGAAAAACTTTTCTTATGTGCCTTGTTCACTTCAACCACTTCTGCACTTTTCCCCTTAACGGCTGCAAGAACCTTTTCTGCCTTGTTTTTATCAAATGTACGGATGTCTTTTGATTGGGCATCTTGCCAGACGAGGCGCAAATTGGGTTCTGCAATTGCCGAAACTCCATAATATTTCTTAGGCTGGAATTGTTTTATTTCCTCTTCTTTTTTTGCAATCATCGCAAGTGTCGGCGTTTGGACCCTCCCGCAAGATAACTGGGCATTGTGCTTGGTCGTTAGGGCACGTGTCGCGTTCATCCCAACGATCCAGTCCGCTTCCGCCCTTGCTACAGCAGAGGCAAATAGGTTTTCATACTCCTTGCCGTCTTTCAGATTTTTAAATCCATCTTTAATCGCTTTATCCGTTACAGAGGAAATCCAAAGCCGCTTGACCGGCTTCTTCACATTCGCTTTTTCGAGAATCCAGCGTGCAACAAGTTCCCCTTCACGGCCTGCATATCTCTATGATGATGTACAATAAAAATACGTACAATATTAAAGAACACCAAAGGAGCTTTATTATTAGGTTTCTTAGGGAGGCAGGTGGTAATAACCTCATAAAATCTATTGCACATAAATATAAAAAGGAGGTAACGAAACTTGGGAGATATCATCTCAGCATATTGTGCAAATGAACACTTTAAATTTACAACTCATCCTATTTGGATTGATTATGTCATTGGAGAGAATCAGAATATTAAAGAGAAAAAACACCTTTGTTTAATTACTATTAAAGATATTGAAAAAGATACTTATGTAATTCATCATCTTAGTAACTTTATCATCGATAAATGGGGATACAAGTTGTTTAACACACAGAAGAAACACGCTACAAATACAGTAAAGTTTTTAAACTACTTAATAAATCATTATCCAAGTTTAAAAATCAAGAATCTAACTGAACTAACTGTTACACATGGATCAACATATTTAAGTTGGTTAGGTACTAATAAAGTTTCTCAAGAAACCGTTAAAGATGCCGAAAGAACTTTAAAACAATTCTATATTTGGGGAATTAACAAATCACTATTACCTAAAGTTAGTTTATCTGATTTCAAACAAGAAAAAACAGAGCACAATAACTGGTATTTTAATTCCCCTTTTAAAGTAGTTTATCCACAAAAGAAGATTAAAGAAGTCGAACACATTCTACCATTTGAATTTATACCTTTATTTTTAGAGATTGCCTCTACTCATACTCCTAGAATTGCATTAGGGATATATTTTCAAATCTTTGGAGGATTACGAATATCTGAAGTGGTGAATCTAAAAAGAACACAGGTTTCAAAAGCTATTGCAAACAGAGAGATTATTTTAAAAGTAGAGAACCAGAATTTCAGGACAGATTTAAAAGAGCATGCTTCTGTTAAAAAGACACGTTCTCAGGTTGTATTAGATGTTAATGGTTGGGGAGCTGCATTAATCCGTCAACATTTAAATTTATACTCTTCTAAATCAACTAATGCTTTATTTTTAAACAACGGTGACCAACCAATGTCAGGTAGAAGTTATAGACAGTACTTTGATAAATGTAAAGCGAAATTAATATCTACCTTAGAAGAGTCAAACAATATTGACCATCGTTTAGTAGCACAACATTTAAAAAGCATTAAATGGTCTACTCATATAGGACGAGGAACATTTACAAATCTCATAGCAAATGAAGCAGAGAATCCTTATGAAATTGCACATTTAAGAGGTGATTCTAGTTTAGAGTCTGCACTCTCCTATATGGTATCAACACCTAGAATGCATAAAAAAATTGAAAATAAGCTAGATCTTATGCATGAAAACTACATCCCTAAGCTTATCGAAAGGAAATCCAATAGTCATGGTTCATTTGAATAAAGATTATTATTCAATTAGAGAAGTCTCAAAAATCCTTAATAGGAGTATTACTGCAATTTATAATAATATTTATTCGAAAGCGTCTAAGCATAAAATAAATGCAGAGAAAATAAATGGCCAAGTATCTATATCAAAAGAAGAACTAGCTAAATACAAGCAATTTTTACACGAACGTGATGGCATTGTAGAAATCGATTGTGAATATGCGATTAAAAAAATCTCTATTGAAACCAAACAAAATATATTGTTTATTGAAACTCAATATCTATTTTTAGAGTATTCACGTGTTTACTTTAATAAAAGTACAGGCTCTACGACTTATAAGAAAGCTACTATTGCTCAATTTATTAACTTTCATAACAAATTACAAAATAACTTACATAGAGAAGTCTTTGAAACGGATATTGAGGAATTAAACAAATTATTTTTAAAAGAAACATTGTTCACTTCTAAGGAAAGACTGATTTTTACTCGTTTTCTATCATATGTTTTTGATCAAAAGAATATATCACAAAAGAATAAAATATTAGCTGTCCAAAAGAACAACCGGAATGAACAAGAAATTTATTCAGCTTCAACTTTTAATCAAATATATAAACATGTACAAAATATAGAACTTCATTTCGAAAAGAGCCTTAGTAAAAGAAAATATGTGAATATGTGGGTTTATGTAACTTTACTATGTTGCGACTTTATTCGAGGAAGTGATTTAATTCTTAACACGCCTATCTTGAATTTAAAAGAACTTGATATCCAAGAATCAGATTTTCATTCTAATAATTTCAAATTAAATAAACATCAAGTTCAAACAGTAATCAAAACTTTGTATCTTTCATATAGAAATAAGCGTGCTTCTAAAACTGGTGAGCTACTTACTTTCTTAGTGCCCTCAAATTTAGAGCAACCACTTGCTTATGCATTAGTTTTAGCAGAACGATTAAGAGAAGACAATACGCTTCAGTTAGACACCTTTATCGAAGGTAAATACCGCAAAATAAGGACTCAAGGTGGAGACGCTCATTTAAAATTCTTTGACGATTATAAAGATTTTGAAGGATTTAGATTTAGTAGTTTAATAATGAACCGTTCTTTAGCAACATACTTATATGGGTCTGTAACTGAAGGAGATGGTTACGATTCTGAATTAGCACTTACTTTAGCAAAAAATGCAAGATCACATAAAAACGAAGATAGCACAAAAGCTTATATACAAATGATGAATAAAGATGGCTCTATTGGAAGAGTTTCCACTAATATTTTCAGAAGAGGAAATTTTGGATGGTTATATGAACAATTATTAAGATTTACGTTTACTGATAACTATAAAATCTTAAGCCTAGAAGATAGGACAACTATTATTGAAGGGATAAAAGAACACTTCCCTCTTAAAGAAACTGAGTCAATAGCTGCTTATATTACTAATTATTTATCCCCTTCTGCTATAGAGGAGTCTAATGATGATACAGTAGAAAATGTAATAAATTCAATCTATGAAAAACGTTTAAAAGTGATACATCAAGTTATGCGTTTAAATACGCAGCAATTACACAAGTTATTTTCAAAACTATCAAATCATTCTATGCCATCTAAAACTGATCACGCTCAATGTTTAGTTTTTCCTAATTGTGCTTATCCAGCTTTAATGAATTGTATGTATTGCGAATATGTCCTTCCACAAAATTTAATTCTAATCCAATTAAATCAAGAACTTTTAAGACTCTTAACCTCCATACAGGAAAGTGAAAATGAAAACCTTTTAAAAAGGCAAAGTCGCTTTTTATTGCAATGTTTATTGATATTAAGCGAAGCAAATAACACTTTCGGTAAAAATCATGTAAAAGCTTATGTAGATGTAAATAAAATAAATAATTTATTAAAACAGTATGCTTATAAAATTTATATACCAGGAGTTAATGATGGAGATTAGAAAAACTTTAAATGAATCAGATTTTTATAAAGTAGAATCTATTCAACAAGTTTCTAAAAATGACTTGTTATTAAGTGATTACAAAAAGATTTTTGATGATTTAGTCGAAAGTGAAATTATAAAAAACAGCCTTTTTGAAGATAATATCTGGTTTGTTTATGATTCTTTATCGCAATTAGATTTACATTTGAAATTTAATTTAATTAGTTATCCAAAAATAAATGAACATTTAAAGTTTTATCTATTGCTTAGGCTTATATCAGGCAAGACTCCTAAAACTATTTATGATGAAATAGCTTCATTAAGAAATGTTATACTCGGTTCGCGAGGTTTTGAAGATTTAACTCAATTAAAAAGTTTACTGGCTGAGAATATTATGAAATATAAATATCTTGGTTATCACATGGTTAGTACTACATCTAATTTCATTGATTTTTATAGGACTGATAATCACCAAGAGATCCTTAATATTTGCTCTAGTATGCCTAGGCAGCCTAAAACAACCAGAGATTTACCTGATTTTCAAGATGTACTTGAATTAGATGATATCATTAACCATTATTTTAAAAATAATGATGTAGAAGAAGTTATAGGGTATATACCAATCCTAGTCTGGTGGCTACTAACTAATACGCTTCCAATGCGTCCAAGTGAGCTTTTGAAACTAAAAAAGAACTGCCTATCTTATGATGACAGTGAAAACGAGCCCTATACTATTTCTGTCCCTCGTATAAAAAATAAGTCTTCTGAAATCGGCTTTTCCATAAAGTATGATTCAGTTGCAATTGATCGAAAAACATATGAACTTTTAACTGAAGCTAAAGATAAAGTAAATATTTATTTTCCTAATTCGGAATACTTTTTTCCATCAGAAATGTTCAGCATAAATTCTAAAGTTAGAGGGCAAAAGAAGAATCCAATAATGAATTTACGAGATTTTAATGATTTAAAAGATCGATTCTATAAAAAAATCGCAGAAGAAAAATATCGGCGATACAAATTAGAACGTGTGAAAGCTGGTGATACTCGACATTTCGCTATCATTAATATGTGTTTACAAGGTTTTAGTATGCATAATGTGGCTACACTAGCCGGTCATAGTGAACTTAAAATTACGCAAGGTTATTTCAGTCATGCTAAACATTTCGCACAATCGTATGTATATAGGTTAGCTCAACTAAAACTTGAAACTAATATTAGCTATAAAATGGACAGCTCTATTGTAGGTTGGAAAAAATATATTGTTCATAAATCTTTAATTGAGAGGAATAAGCTAAACGAATCGCATGTAGGTATAGTTCAATATGGTTTTTGTTCAGAGCTTAAAGATAATTTTCCGAACACTTGTATTGAATTTTGTGAGTTTTGTCCAAAATACATTTTCTCTCCTAGTGTTAATGAAAGAGAAGAAGCAATAAAATGGCTTTCTCATCACTCTAAAGATTTAGAAAAACGAATTGAAGAGTCAATTGCGCTCTTAGAGAGTTTATTTTCCTTACCACAAAGATATGGTCACGATTTAAATACAGCAGAAAGAAAATCAGCAGCTAGAAAATTTCATCATTATATTGAATTAAAATCTAAAGTAGATGCTGATATTGCAGGTGATATGAATGGTAAATCCTAAAAGAGGTAAACCACAAAAATGGTCTGATGAGGATTTAAAGCAATTTGCTTTAGAAATTAAATACAAACAACCTAATCGTAAATTAACATCTTTATTATTAGAAAAGGAAACCGGGATAGGTAGAAATACTTGGAGTAGACGAATGAAAGAATTCATCGATCAATTAAATTCACCTGTCCACATTCCTAAACTTGATGAAAGTGGTATTATAACAATTCCTAGCGTTGAAGAACTATTTTTAAAATACGGTACTAATACAATAGAGTTAAAAAATGAAATTGCAAAGCTTTTAAATATTATTAGCGATCTATATACTGACGCTAAACAATTACAAACACTTAAGGAATCTACGCATAAAATGCAGTTAGAAATGGATCAACTAAAAGAAAAGCTATCCAAAACAACGGATCAGAAAGTACACTTAGAAACACTTTATAATCAAATTGTTGCTGAAAGTTATTTTCCTCATTTATACGGACGTTCAGAAAAGTTAAAACAAGCTAATGTGAAGGCAGAAATTATTCCTTTGCCAGTTCAAAAGACAAAAACATTAGAATTAGATACTCCGTTTAATATCTTTCAAAATGAGTTGAATCTTAAAAGTAAACAAGAAACAAATATTAGTGAATTAAATAAAATGTTTAATTTAGATATAGAATAGATTAAAAGTTCACGTTAATAAATATAAAGTTATCTATAAATTATTTAAGAAAATAGTAATAATTATAATTAAAAAAGGTTAGAGCCTTGCTACATAAAATTCAGTAAGGCTCTTTATAGTTACCTGATTCTTTCATAAGTAGCTTTGAAATAAAGATTAATTAAATTAATACTAGTAACCTTTATAAACGAACAAAAGAAAAGAGCATGCTTTGAGAAAAGATTAATCAAAACATGCCCTTATATATTTTATTGGATTCTACTTTTATAATTGATTATTTTTGTGTTCCTTAATGAGCTAACGCACCCGTTATTCACTAAAAGAAAATTTTAAAATCACCTTTTAACATCTCTAAACAACAAAGATGACTGCAAGTCCTGTTAATAAAGCAATACTTAAAAACAACATCATTCCAAAATCCAGATCTTTTATCTCTTTAAAATGATCTCGTATCAAATAAAGTAAAGGTATTGCCAAAAGTGTTGGAATACCTTTACCTGCCTTACCAAAAATATCAGTAAAAAAAATACTTTCCATTGAACCCATTACTAGGCCACTTAAAAGAAACAAATAAAAAAAACATAAGAAAACCCGAATACTAGCACCTCCTACAAATTACCCTACCTTTTCTGTTACTGTTCTTCCACTTACCTGCCCCGATAGTTCATTACGAACAAAATTAAAGGACCCTTGGTCCCTTAAAAATACTTTCTATATAAGTCTCTCCGCAAAGCACCACTTAGATATGCATAAATTTTTGTGGTTTCACTTTTTTCATGACCCATTAAATTTTGAATCACTTCTAGAGGGGCTCCATTATTCAATAAATTTGTGGCGTAACTATGTCTAAGCTGGTGGGGATGAATGCTCTTTTTAATGTCCGTTCTTTTTGCTACCAGTTTTATAATGTTTCTCGCTTGAGAAATACTCATTCGATGGGGTGCACGTGTTGTCACAAATAGTGCTTCCTCCTGATCTTTTCGCTCATTTAAATATCGCTTCAACCATATTTCACAACGAGTATTGAAATATACTTCTCGTTCTTTATGTCCTTTACCTAATACGATTGCTGATTGATTAGAGAAGTTGATTGAGTCCCTATCTAGCGTTATTGCTTCACCAATTCTGCATCCTGTTGAATACATAAATTCAAATAAAGCATTTTCAAATGTTGTATGACAAGCTTCCCGCAAATGCTCAATTTCCTCTTCAGACAAGTATTTTGGTACCCTTAATTCTAATTTTGGTTCCTTGATTTTGGAAGCAGGATTTCCATTAATTAAATTTTCATCCTGAGCCCATCTAAATAAAGATTTAATAAATCGAATTCTGTGACCCAGACTGGATGGCTTAAGCTTTTCAGCTGCTTTTCCCAGATAAACTTTAAGAGAATTAGTTGAAAGTTCTTGAATGGATATATTTCCAAAACTATTCACCAACAAGTTAAATTGGACATAATAGGCCTTTAATGTTTGTTGAGAATAACCTTGGATTTGCTTATCTGCCTTATATAAACCCCATACATCAGTTAAGATCATACCTGTTTCTCCCCAATCTATTATATTAATAGACAGTATAGACAAAAGAAGAACTATTATACTAGATTAGTAGATTTTTAATTAAATAATAACACCTGTTAGTTAAAGAAGAAAAAGCTGCCTTAAGACAGCTCCGATCTTCAGCTAACGCACCTTTAGTTGAATAAGATTTATTCATATTCAGTATTCAACAATATCATCAGGATGACAATCTAACGCCTTACAAAAGCATATACTTAATAACACCACCCCTGCTCATTTTTGAATATTTCTTGCTTTTGCTACTTAGAAAGGCGACGTTCATTTAATATCAATTAGATAAAACCAAACAAATCTACTTAAATTGGTAATTGCACCTTAAATAACAAGAGCCGACACTGATTGTTTAATAATGCGTCGGCTCTCAATTGATTTTAGTATAATAAATTATTTTTAGTTTATTAACTCTTCTACTTCCTTTATTAATATATGGGGCTTTACCTCTAACACCTTACAAATTGAAAATATCGTAGATATACTTGGTTGTCTTTGTGCTCTTTCAAGTAAACCAATATAAGTTCGATCTAATTCACAGTGTAGGGCTAAATATTCTTGTGAAAGATTAGCTGCTTTTCTATGTTTACGTAATACTTGACCAAATGCTTCTGAGACTTCCATGACATCACCTCTTAGTTAATTAACTAAGAAAAATGCCATCCCCTTCGACCGACTATAGTCATCAAAACATACTGATGATACAATATTAAGCAATTAAAATAAAATTTTGTCTGGGAAGGTTTAAATGATGACTTATAAAAAATATGACGAGCAGTTTAAAAAACGTATTGTTAAATTACATATTGAGGGTAAATCTGTTCCAGATTTAGGGGCCGAATATGGAATATCCCCTACTTCTATTTACACATGGGTTAAGATTTATTCAAATATAGAAACTACAATTTCTCCTAAAAAGTTAAATGAGATTTCTAAAGAAAATATACGCTTAAAAAAAGAAGTTGAAATTCTCAAACAAGCGATGTCTATTATGTCCTCTAAATAGGAGTCTATAGACAATTACCTCCTTGAAATTATGTTATATTAGACGGTAAATAGTTAGTAAGGGAGTTTGAACAAATGTCAAAAAGTGTGGTAATTGCTGAAAAGCCTTCAGTTGCACGTGATATTGCAAATGTATTGAAGTGTAATAAAAAAGGCAATGGATTTTTAGAAGGCGATAAATACATCGTTACGTGGGCATTAGGACATTTAGTTACACTAGCAGATCCAGAGGCATACGATATTAAATATAAAACATGGAAATTAGAAGACCTTCCTATGCTTCCTGAACACATGAAGTTAGTTGTCATGAAACAAACTGGAAAGCAATTCAATACTGTTAAAACACAATTAAATCGCAGTGATGTGAATGAAATAATTGTGGCTACTGATGCAGGGAGAGAAGGAGAATTAGTTGCACGTTGGATTATTGATAAAGCAAAAGTTCATAAGCCTATCAAACGTCTCTGGATTTCTTCTGTAACAGATAAAGCTATTAAAGATGGATTCAATAACTTAAAACCTGGTAAAGCTTATGAAGACTTATATATCTCTGCAGTAGCACGTTCGGAAGCAGACTGGTATATCGGTTTAAATGCAACTCGTGCTTTAACAACAAAATTTAATGCACAATTAAATTGTGGGCGTGTTCAAACACCAACAGTTGCAATGGTTGCAGCACGTGAAGATGAAATTACGAATTTCAAACCTCAAACATATTATGGAATTGAAGCCCAAACAGATGGACTTAATTTATCGTGGCAAGATGCAAACGGAAATAGTCGTAGCTTTAATAAAGAAATGACTGATGCAATCGTGAAATCACTTGGAAGTAAAGATGCGACTGTTGTTGCCATTGACCGCAAAGCAAAGAAAACATTCGCACCTGCTCTATATGATTTAACAGAGTTACAACGTGATGGGAATAAACTCTTTGGCTATTCTGCTAAAGAAACATTGAACATTATGCAAAAACTGTACGAGCAACACAAAGTCTTAACTTATCCCCGTACAGATTCACGTTATTTATCCTCAGATATAGTTAGTACGCTTCCAGAGCGTTTAAAAGCATGTGCTATAGGTGAATATCGTCCTCTTGCAAATAAAGTGTTAAATAAGCCTATTAAAGCGTCAAAAGGGTTTGTAGATGATAGTAAAGTAAGTGATCACCATGCAATTATTCCAACTGAAGGTTATGTAAATTTTTCATCCTTCACTGACAAAGAACGCAAAATCTACGACCTTGTCGTGAAACGCTTCTTAGCTGTTTTATTCCCTGCATTTGAATATGAGCAATTAACAGTGCAAACGAAAATCGGTGATCAAAAGTTTATTGCTAAAGGAAAATCAGTGATTAATTCTGGCTGGAAGGAAGTTTATGAAAACCATTTTGATGATGAAGAATCAACAGATGATATAAAAGAGCAGCTATTACCTCGTATTCAAAAAGACGATGTAATAAAGACAAAATTAATCACTCAAACGTCAGGCCAAACAAAGCCCCCAGCACGCTTTACTGAGGCGACTTTACTATCAGCAATGGAAAACCCTACGAAATATATGAAAACAAACGATAAGAAGCTTGTAGACACGTTAAAATCAACTGGTGGACTCGGTACAGTAGCCACTCGTGCTGATATCATTGATAAATTATTTAATTCGTTCTTATTCGAAAAACGTGGCGGTAAGGAAATCTATATCACTTCTAAGGGACGTCAGCTTTTAGATTTAGTGCCAGAAAAATTGAAATCTCCTGCGACAACAGCTGAATGGGAACAAAAGCTTGAACTAATCGCAAAAGGGAAACTGAAAAAAGATGCGTTCATCAATGAAATGAAAGATTACACAAAAGAGATTGTCAGTGAAATTAAAGTTAGCGATAAAAAGTATAAACATGACAATATCTCAACAAAATCTTGTCCAGACTGTGGTAAGCCAATGCTTGAAGTGAACAGCAAGAAAGGTAAAATGCTGGTCTGCCAAGATCGTGAATGTGGTCATAAAAAGAACGTGGCACGCGTAACCAACGCACGCTGCCCTCAATGTAAAAAGAAAATGGAACTACGTGGTGAAGGCGACGGTCAAATCTTCACATGTAAATGTGGATATCGCGAGAAACTATCTGCTTTTGAAGCAAGACGAAAAAAAGAGTCTGGTGGAAAAGTGGATAAACGCTCTGTACAAAAGTACTTAAAACAGCAAGAAAAAGAAGCTGAACCGATTAATAATCCATTTGCAGATTTATTAAAAGGGATGAAGTTTGATAAATAAACCTAGTTCTTAATTAAATATTGGAGTTTAAGCTTTTTTAAGCTAGCTGTAAAACATGAAGAACTCTTCACCTACCTCTCTAGATTTTATAGGGTGAGGAGTAGATTTGAAATAAAGTTTGATCAAGTTAATACAAGAAACCTTGATAAATGAATAAATAGAAAGGGCATGTTTTGAAAAAAGATAAATCAAAACATGCCCTTATACTATTTAATTGGATTATTCTTTTATAAAAAAGATTTATCATTTTTGTGTTCCATAATCAACTAACGCACCCGTTAGCTTAAGTAACTTTGTTCACAATCTCTTGTAGTTTCTTTCAGTTGTTTTCCATCTAATTGAAGAATGTTCCTATATCGTTCAATCGTCGTTTCACTAGTAGCATGTATTAATCTATGTACATCTTCATGCACGATTACAAGATTACTAAATTCATCTGTACCACCCATATGTCTGGGTAATTTATGGTGACAGTGCAGCTTGTCGGATTTCAAAAATTCCCCTGTTACTGCACATTTGCCTAGTTGCATAGAGTACCTTGAAATTCTGTTATCCGCAAATTCTAAGTTGTCTTTACCGTAAGGTTTATGTTACATTATTTTTTTGTCGAATTTCAAAAAAAAGCTGAAATAAAAATTAGGAAATTTATAGGATTGAATATCACTTATTAATATTTCATTCATTTCTTAACGGTATTATGACAATTTGTAACAATTTTATTGCAAAAACATTAACTTCCAAGTATATTAAAATATGTAAATATTTTTAAAAAGAGGCTACATAATATTTACAATTAGGGGGGGAAATATGAAAAAAGTAAAATCTATTCTCTGTTTAGCAATTATCTGTTTGAGTTTTCCATTTGTGGCACAAGCAGCTATTAAATACCCAGCTGTTGGAGCGCTCGCTGTTGATGCTGGAGAAAGTGATACTAAGGTTTTCTGTCGTATATGGGACCATAAGGCTTTTGGCAGTAGAGATGATGGAAAAAATTATGCAGTATTAGCAAAAGTTAAAGTTGGTAATACTGTATATTCATCTGGTTGGAAAATAGGGGAAGCATTTAAAAGTGCAAATAGAGTATGGTATGCTAATGAAACTTCTGATTATGATTATAAAAGTATAACGACAAAATATAAATCAGATTATAGTAATTGGGGAGATTCATATTAATAGTATTTAAAAGGTTATTATCACGTATTATGTGGCCAATAAAAAAATAGTTGGATAAATATATCCAACTCAGATTGTAGAAAAACCCCTAATTTTCAAAATGAGATATTGAAAAAGGGGTTTTTTGATGTTTTATTTGTCCTATTACCACAACATACGGGTATTAATTCATTGATACACCACTATATTTTGTAGTAAATAGATATGAAAAAAGCTGTCGAGACTTTCTCGACAGCCTGAGTTGGATAAATATACTATTTTTTACATTTAAAATATATACTAGTGTTTTGCGGTAATGAACTATACATATTAACTAGATTCTTTCAAAAATAGGCCCTTTTTAGGGCTTTTGGTAAAAATGCAAGAGTCAAGTAATTAAGCTAATGATATATATATTATAAGAAGATGGAAGGAATATATATGAAAAAAATATATATAATTTATTTGACTGGTTTAATGATTATATTCTCCTATATCTACACTAACTCTATTTATGAAATCTATGGGCTTAATAATATAGGAGATTCCTCATTAAATGAATATAAAGTAGATTATGAAACAGGTCAAGATTTATTAAAAGTCTATAAAGGACTTATTGAAGAGAACGTAGATTTTCAGATAGTAAAAAATCCAATGTCAGAAGATGGAAAAACCTATTATGATATTTACCATACAGATATAAACTCAGTAAAACAATATGTTGGGATTTCCAATAATATTTATCGGTATTTTAAAATGACAGAAGATGAGTTTATAGATAGTTCTGGATATTTTAGTGCAAATTTATCCGATAACCAAATGGTAGAACTTTCACTAAGGACTGCAGTAGACATTAAACCAGTAAGTAAGAATAGGTTGTCTTACAATCAAATTTTTAATAACAATCTATTACAATTTTTAGTATTAGGTATCACTACCTTTACAATTTTATACATATATACAATATTTAGATTTAAAACAAATGCAGTGAAAAAGTTAAGTGGTTTTTCTCCTACTAAAATAGTTATAACGAATATAAAGGAAACTTTACAAATTCAAGGAATCCTTATAACAATCTTGGTTGTGGGACATTCAGTATTTTATTTAATAACTGATAAATTTTCTTGGACTTATACAATTTTCTTATTTTTATTTTTATCAGTCGTTAGTATGATAATCATTTTGTTATTATTACTATTACAACATTTTGTAAGGAAAACCAATATCGTTGCAGCATTAAAGAATAAAATTTTTTCTAACAGGCTATATATGATTATTAATTTGATTAAGATTATATTAATTCTTTCTGTAACCATTCTAATGAATCTTGTTATTAATTATTACAAAGAGCTAGATGAAGTCTATAAAAAATATGATGACTATAAAATGTTAAATTCCTTGTATTCTTCGCATGGTAGAAATTCAGATGAATATGATAAATTACTCAACAATCCCCAAAGGTTAGAAGAAGTTGCAGACAATGTAAAGAAGATGTACGTCAAAAATATAGATCAAGCGTATGTTATGTTTGATCCAGTTCGTGATAATTTGGATCCAAATTTCCTAGCAAGTCGTGGAATATCGCGAGAAGAAGTAATGAATAATGAAAGAAACAATTTAATTTTAAATAAAAATTATATAGAAAACTATACTGACATTAAAATGGATTGGGATTTTAATGAGGATACCCCTACAATTCTTGTTCCTGAAAAATATAGAGATAGTGAAGAGGATATAAAAAAATATTTTATAGAAAGGTATAATACCACATTAAACTATAATACAAGATATGATATTAAAGGTAAGGAAGTTAGTATTGATGATTTACAAATTATTTATATTAACAATGGATATAAATATAAAATATTAAGTTCAATTCCCTATGAAGATGAGGTAGATATCGAACTTACTGATTCTATTATCATGCTTGATAATGGAAGTTTTGGAAGTGGTTTTTATTTCGATATGCTAGGATCTTCCCAGCTGGCTTTTAAGTTAAATGATAGGGAAGAATTTAAAAGTATGTTGATTCAGTATGATTTAGATAATCTATATATGGCACATAACTTGTTGACCCCGTTTGAATCTATTTTCAGTGGTTATGAATTTCTATTTGACCAAGCAAAGCTTTTTGTATTCTTATTTATCATTGTATTAATTTTTATCATTTATATATCAAATTATATAGATATGATTGTAAATGGTAGAAGTTATGCTGCAAGATATATGCAAGGGTATCATTTACTAAAGAATTTAAGGGCTAATTTAGTAATGATTATTTTTATGATCGGTGTTTCGAGTGTTTTGTATATTTTAAATGTAAATATTTTCATTTATTTGTTGTTTATCTTATATGATTTGGCATCTATGCTTTATTTGTATAATAAGCTAATAGTTAAAGACGTATATAAAGTAATGAATGGTGGGAATTAACTTGGAGATAGTAAGATTAGAAAACATATGTCAGGAGTTTAATGGAAATACGGTAATTGAAAACATTAACTTTTCTATAAATGATGGTGAAATGGTAGCAATCATGGGTAAGAGTGGTAAGGGCAAAACTACACTATTAAATATAATGGGATTAATCTCAAAACCATCTGAGGGAGATTTATATTTATTTAATAAAAAGAATGTTGATATCCACTCGAAAGAGGCAATGTTATTAAGACGTAATAAGATTGGTTATTTATTTCAAAATTATGGTTTGGTAGAAGATGAGACAGTAAAATGGAATTTAAATATTGCATTAGAGTACAAAAAGTTGTCTAAAAATGAAAGAGTACAAAAAATTAAAGAAGCACTAAAAATGCTCCATTTAGAGAAACTTATGGATAAACATGTATATAAGCTAAGTGGAGGGGAACAACAGAGAATAGCAATGCTAAAACTATATTTACAAGAAAGCCAACTCATACTAGCAGATGAGCCTACAGGCTCCTTAGATATAGAAAATCGGGATGTCATTATTCAAATGTTAAAGGATTTTAATAACGAGGGTAACACAATTGTTATTGTTACCCATGATAATCATATTGCTCAAACTTGTAGTAGAGTCATTAATATATAAAGAGGGGCACCAACATTTCGCGGAAAACATTTTCTGCGTTTTGTTGGTGGTATCCCTAAAATCATTGTACCATATTGGAAATATGTTCCTGTTTTGAGGCTGTTAATTCCTTTCCTGAGAATAACAGCCTTTTTTATTTAAACAGAGTATAAGACTGCCAGTTAGATTAATAAGCAACAGATCTAAAGTTCATCCAATGTAACAAAACCTCTATAATTATCAAGCTGAGCTTCTAATGTCTCATATTCCTGGTAATGAAATAAAGCACCCGTTAGTTTAAGTAAAATCCTTCACAAGGCTTTCAATTGGAAATTGGGTACCCATCTCTTATAGCTCTAACTATGACTTCATAATCCTTCATGCCATGCTTTTGGGCGATTTGAGCCAAAGAATAGGCCAGTTCATTCCGTTGTTCTTCCTCTATCGGCACATGGACTTTAATCGTTTTGTTATTTGGATTGACTCCGAGCGATTTAATATCATATTCATTAAATACCTTATTGCTTTCTTCCATGAATGCTCGGCTCTGTTCTTCCTTTTTCTGATTGTCTAAGTAATCATAGACTACAAAAAGTATATACGCAGCCATCAGCACACCTAACCCTAGAAAAACTCGTTTTTTTAATTTCTTCACTTTATATCTCCTTGTCCAAAATTCTGTCTCTTTTACATCCTTTTTAACTTTATCATATTTATCTATTTGTAGAACTATCTGGTATTTAGATGAATAAAAGCGACATAAAATAGGCTTCTCTCTTATTAAACTAAACTGCCCCGTTAGTGCCTTAAGGCTGCTTAAGCAACCTACCTTATTGAAGTAAAGCACCCGTTAGTTCCATAAAATTATCAGTCGTTATCTTCCGCCCAAAGGATACCTATATTATTTTTATCTATTACTAAGACTCCTGTATCAAATGTGGAGTCTGTGATAGATTGCCATCCTCTTAGCCTAAAGAAGCCATCATCCTCATCGAAGTCACCATTAGTATAATAAATAGCATTAGATAGAAATTCGTTTAAGAAATAATTGCTTAACATATTTGCTAAAGGCTTAGTTTCTAATTCAATATCATAAGCCATGTCCATTGATAAAATATATTCAAGGATTTTTTTAGCAATACTTTGGTCAATCTGCTTCCAATTTCCTTTTATCCTCTTAGGTTTAAGACCAAGTTCTTTCAAGAACAGTTCTTTTGCAATTTCATTTGTTGTAGTATTTACGAATTGATTCATGTCTTTGAAACTGCAAGTTACACTACCTGAATTTCTTTTGGCTAACAAAATTTCATTAAATTCTTCATGATTCTTAATCATAAAATTAACATCCTTTTATAGTATTTTTATACTTTTTCACGTCTTTCTTATAGCTTATATCCTAACAAAAAATTCATTAATATTCTTCAACTAACCTGCCCCTTTAGTTCATTAAGAAAAAAGTGTTACTTTAAAATAAATTTTGATCAAAGATCTCCCTTTAACTGTTACTTTAGGCGGTAATTTGCGTATATATAAAGTGCTATTTTGCATGCTAGATCCATTTAAAAGCTTAAGTACGTTTGTTTGAAACTAAGAGCCGAGACTAATTAATTAGTCTCGGCTCTTGATATTTACGATAGAATAGAAGTAATAATATTATGCCTATAATTTTCAGTGGACGCATCTTTAACACTAGGCAGAAAAGTTTAAAACGAAGTGAGCAGGGAGGCAAATAGGTGAAGAAATGGATCATAATATTAGTGGTGATTATTATAGCGTTAGGAACGTATTTCGCTTGGCCTAAAACGCATTTAAAAGAGCCAGTTGTCATGTCGGTTCAATTTGACGAAGCTGCTAAAACTCTAGCAGTCTCCTATATAGTTGAGCAAGATGATAGTACGTATGTAATGGAAATTGCACACGATACAAAAGGTTTTTATCCTCCTAATTCGAACGATAATGGGGATGGGGAAACGGATTATACACAAGTACTAGCAAAGCAAAATGGCTATGAGCTGCGAGAAGATATTGTTGAACTGTCAGACGATCAACTCACGTATTTTCTATCTCTAGAAGGACGTGTAGTACCCGTTGACATTTCGTTTGAAGCCTATTCACCAATTGAGACAATACTCGTGCTTTTATTGAAAGATGAGGCTGTTGAGGTAACAAAGAAAGATGAAGCACTTCTCTATACATTTACAGCACCCGAAGATATAACAATTGATTCGATTGGCCACTATGACAGCGTAGCGTCGATTTTCTTTGAAGAAGCTGAGTTCCCCTTAGTTCTTACAAGAGGACAATCTATCGATGTTCTCATTCACGAGCCGTATAAACTTAGCTCACACGATGAGCTGCTCCTTGAAATCACTACGACAAAAGATCAGTCGTTTACAAAGCATTTCCGTTTGACGCAGTCCATTCCAAAAGGATACTTAAAGCAAATCGTGAACGAAGCGAATGTGGAATAGACTTAATAGAAGTGAGCTAACTAGTCACTGTTCAACGAATGGCTAATTTGAAAAATTGGCAGAAATCTTATGTGACCACTTTGGATAATAAGATTTTGGCTAAGTTTTGAAATAAAGATTTATCAAAAGGTCCTCTTAAACCCCCATATTAGCGTAAATAAAAAGAATCCATTTTGAAAAAAGATTGTTCAAAATGGATTCTTTTCTTGTGATTTAGTATACAGTTTTTATAAAATAGTATGATTATTTTCAGATCCTTAATGAACTAACGCACCCGTTAGTTTAAGTACAAACCTTCACAATCTTGCTAACCTGCCCCGTTAGGTCCATAAAAAAGAAACTGTCCCAATCAATCTATGTTCTTTAACTAATGCGACTCGTTGAAGAACCAACCTAGTTTTTACTTTTTCGACTATAAAAAAAAGAAATGAGAAGATAAGTACCATAGAGGCAAGTAATAAAAAATATTATAAGTTCTAAATTAACTGTTCCAGACTTAAACCAAATAGTTAACGCAGCTAAAATGACCGCTATAAGGCAGGCGATAAAACTTTGAGTATGTGGTTTCAACATCAAAACCTCCTGTTCTGTTCTTAAAGACTTACCTTAACCTGTATTAGCTTATTTTTCTATTGGAAATGTTTCTCAATTTCACTCAACTAACCTGCCCTTTTAGTTGTATAAAAAAAGGAGCTGTTTCCAGCCCCATATAGAAGTAATGCACCCTTTTCGTTTAATTATGTGTCTGTTAGTAATATCAGGATGTTAACTGGTTATATCCTTTTAAGGCTGTTTATTAAGAAATGAATAATGCCAACAATCAGAAAAATATAACCAAATCCAATTAACCATTCAGGATTATTCATTTGCGTAGTAAGCTCTTCTAATAGACCTTGAGCAAAACTTGAATAACCAATTGCTAAAAATAGTCCTCCTCCTACTAGATAAAGAATTGCTATACTGTATTTTTTCAATCTAAATTCACCTCAAAAAATATTGTTCTCCTGGCGCTTATTCGTTATATTCGCTTTTATACGTTTCCCAAGTCAATAAAGTTTCAACCCTTATGGAACTATCCTGCCCCTTTAGTTCATTAAGCAAAAAGGCCACCAAATGGCAGCCCCAGTTCTCAACTAACGCACCCGTTAGTTCATTAAGGATATTTTATTTTTTTAACTGCTTATTTAAAAATACAAGAAATACTCTTTGAGATTTTTCCCTTTTTATAATTCTTTTTACACGCATTGTACTTTGTAAATTATGCCTAACATTTCTATTTACAAAAAACAATCGATGATATTTTTCATCTTCGTATATTTCTTTAAACCAAGTATGATTCTTCAGCATTTCTATATTTCGATCAATTTTTCGAGTATCCAAAGAATTATCACCGAATCCTGCGGAAAGAATGCCTAAAAGAAAATCTAACATAGCTTAATTATCCCCTGTTATTGAAGTAAAGAACCCTTTAGCGTAAGAAGAAAAATTGGTCAATAGACATTCCAAAAAATAATAAGGCAGCTACAAACCAAATTATATATTCTTTTTTATTTCTTTTGTTAACTATATAATTTTCAATCCCTATTAAAAGCATCACAAAACCTACTGTAATTTTTAAAATCGTGGAATATGTGTAATAAACTGTGGTATCAATTTCATTTAATGCTTGCAACGAAACAAATATTGCAATGATTGATAATAATATTTGTACAAACATCAGAGGTTTAATTCTGCGTGACAACTTCTCAAAAAAAGTATTCTTAATTTTATCTAGGAAAGAACGCATTTTGCCTATATCCTCCATGTTACTTTGTAGTTACTTCTTCTATCTTAACAAAACACCTTTCTTATTTATCTAGAAAGATGTTCCAACCTTATGGAACTAACCTGCCCCTTTAGTTCCATAAGAAAAAGAGCTGCTGATCAGCTCTTGATAATGAAATAAAGCTCCCGTTGGTTCAACAAGGGTTGGAAAGGGAAAACACTATTCCCATTCATAATCAGTCACCAGCTCAACCTTTTCCGGCATTATTTTTTGAAGAGAGTCTATTGTTGAAAAGTTTTCATCACTTGAGAATGCGGCTATATAATCGCCATCATGCCCTACCCAAAACATAGTGGAACTCTCATTTAAAGTTGCTATCAGGGTATTGGCTATCCATTTTAGTTTAATAAGTCTTGTTCGGTTATTTTTAGTCCTTTTTACGGGATAAGGTGACTCATGTTCCTTTTCCTCTAGTCTGAAGACATCTTGTTTTAAGGACCATAATGATAAGTTCAACATGCTCCCATTCCCGTGTAAATAAGGATAATATTGTTTAAATTGCTGTGGGCTGCGGATAATTGCCTTTACAAAGAACGAGTCTTTGCTACTCCCCTTCATATAATTGAACTCTATATTTTGCTTCTTAAACAGCTCTTCGTACTCTTCTAGTTGAAAATCATAGATTTCCGCCAGTGAATAAATAGGGTAATAGTTTGGGCTCTCCAGCCAATTACAAAAGAATTCTTCATGGGCATCTGTATAATCCCCATCGATATAACAAGAAAAATCTACGATATATTTGAACTCACCGGTTATCTCAAAAGGATAAGTGGCTTCTGGGCCAGGCTCAGTTATTATTTCTTCCGGAGGGAAGTAGCTTATTTCTACCTTCATGTTATTCGCCTCTCTTAAAAGGTTCGGATAGTTACATTTTTATTATATACCACGTGAAAATGTTGTTTTTACTGACTTATTAGAGTATCAGCTTGTTGAACTAACCTGCCCCGATAGTTCCACAAGAAAAAGCTACCCTAAAGACAGCTCCGATCTTCAGCTAAAGCACTTGTTAGTTTAATAATTCCCTATGTAAACTCATAACGGTTTCCAATTAGGATCTTTTATATCGGATTTATTTGGCTTTCTTACAAATTGTAAACTTCTTTCACCTTTAGCCCCAAATTTTTTGAAATTTTGTTGTGCTTCTCTAAAGGAAACATAATTTGCTCCATCCTCATCTGGATGTTCATATTGGTAACCATCATCTTCCCAAAAACAGATTTCACAAATATCATACGTTCCTGGAGGTTCTTCATCTAAAGTTTTATATCCACAGCAAGGACAAGTATATTTCATAAAATCACCTCGATACTTTATATAAATTTCACTAATTCTTTCTTGAGCTAACCTGCCCCGTTAGTGAAAAAGCTGCCTTAAAGACAGCTCCGATCTTCAGCTAAAGCACCCGTTAGTTTAAGAACACTCTTTCACAATCTTAACAATAGATAAAAAAAGCCGTCCTAAAAGACAGCTATTCAAATATATTAGTTTGAAATAGTTGGTACGAGTTTTGAAAATTTGCGATAACAGAAAATAGTTAATGTTAATGGTACTAAACTCCATAGATAAAAATATGTTCCATACTGGTTCCATCTTGCGGTTGTTGTAATCCCGTCAGCGATTTTTATCCCCATAAAATTTAACTGCAAATTCCCCTGTATTTGACTATTTGATAATCCGTAACCTTGCCCTACCATCATAATAAATAATAAGCCGAAGCACCCTGCAAGCCCTAAAAACAACCATCCTACTTTGTTTTTGTTCAAGTTACCCCCTCCTAAAAATGTTTGTCACAAAGAACATTCTACAAATATTGGTAAAATCCTTGTTGAACTAAACCTGCCCCTTTAGTTCCATAAGAAACTCCTATGGCGGCGCTCCTCGCCGCCACCATCTACTACGAAAATCCAAACTCAAAAATAGAGTCTAACCCATTAACCCCTTGACGATAATGGATGATAACAATACAACCAGGCTGAGCTTTTTTTGGTGGATCTTAAG
>NZ_JAGGQV010000008.1:240462-374686 GCF_018613135.1 Bacillus sp. ISL-57
CATTAGATAAAAAGCCAAAAATCTCTATTGAAACGTTTTCGACTACAACAACAGGACTCTTGGCTTTAAGTGATTGGTTAACTACCCTTCAGGTATCCGATGTTGTGATGGAAAGTACCGGAGTCTACTGGAAACCAATATGGAATATACTCGAAGGATCTTTTCACCTTGTTCTGGCCAATGCCAGGCATGTCAAAAATGTTCCAGGGCGTAAAACTGATGTAAAAGATGCCGAATGGCTTGCCAAGCTTCTAAGATGCGGACTTATTGAAAGCAATTTTGTCCCACCAGAGGATATTCGTGATTTACGTGATCTTACTCGTTATCGAAAAAAATTGATTCATCATCGCACATCAGAGCAGAATCGCATTCACAAAATTCTTCAAGATGCTAATATCAAGCTAACATCCGTTCTATCAGACATATTTGGTGTATCGGGACGCCGTATCCTTGAAGCCATTCTAAACGGTGAAAAAATAGAGACCGATGGTCTTCGAAAAATGGTGGATTGGCGAACAAAAGCAAGTATTACTGACATTGCCCATGCAATTAATGGTCGTATTCGCCGTCATCATCGTGATATGTTGCGTTACCATTGGGAGCATATGGGTTATTTAGAAAAAGCCATAGAACAATTGGAAAAACAAATCGATCAACTTCTGTCCCCATATCATAAGGAAGTAGAATTATTGGATAGTATACCTGGTGTGAACAAAGCTGCCGCAGCTACTTTTATTGCAGAGATGGGCGTTGATATGTCCGTATTTAAGTCGGCTAAACATCTTGCCTCTTGGGCTGGTGTGAGTCCCGGAAATTACGAAAGTGCTGGTAAAAAAAAACGAGTAAAACCACACAAGGTAACAAAGCTTTGAAAACGATGGCCGTAGAATGTGTATTAGCGACATCAAGACAAAATAATCGAATTGCTTCACATCGAAAAAGAATTACCAAACGGCAGGGAAAAATGAAGGGACGAATCGCTTCTGCCCATTTACTAGTAACGATTGCTTACAACATCTTAAAAACAGGAGAACCTTATCATGAACTTGGCTCAAATTACCTTGAAGAAAAACAAAACAACAAAGAATTAAAAATGATCGAATACCTAAAAAAGAAAGGCTATACAATTGCTCCATATGAACAACAAACTGCGTAACCAGTTAAAATAACGCAATAGTACATTTACCCCCATCAAAAAAATAATGAGAATATGGAGGGTTTATTTTAGCATGGCTTTTTTACTAATGTATTTTCATACAAAAGGAGCTGCCTTAAAGACAGCTCCGATCTTCAGCTAACGCACCCGTTAGTTCATTAAGGCTTATTGTAGAGTTGGCACAAGCTGCGAAATTATGAAACCTAATTTAATCAGCAACATATTTAGTTAGCTCTTTCAATTCTTTGTCATTAATATACCGATGTTTGTATGAAATCACACTATATTTAGTATATTTTTCTCCTGGTATACGAATAGTCATTTGAATTAACTTAAAAGGTGGGTTGAGGGGTCCCTCATATCCAATTACATGTAATGACACATCATATGTATCATTTTGAATATCTCTTGAAATTTTTTCAATTCTATTAAATGTGAATAATTGACGATCACCGTGTTTTTCCATAACTTCAAGAATGGATCCACCAAGATATCTTAAAAAAGCTAATTCCATAATGGAAGGTGGCTTGTTTTGAGGAATTGTTTCAATTGTGTTTTTTGCTTCAGTAGCACTACTAGACGAAATGAAAAGGATAAGAAAGAGTAAGGCTATTTTTTTCATTATTAAGTCTCCTCGTGAATTATTATCTTATTTTTCACAAGAAGATAGGTTTTATCCATAAAATTCTTTATTGCACATTTAGAATACACAATGCTTGTTGAACTATCCTGCCCCTTAGTTCCATAAAGAAAGAGCTGCCTTAAGACAGCTTCGATCTTCAGCTAACGCACCCGTTAGCCATCCATGAAGCTCTGCTTCACCACAGAATATATAAGATAATTACGTTCTTTCATGGTAGTTGTATAAGCGTTATCACTATCGCCTATACAATAATTGAAGTTGAATTTGAATTTGTTCTTAGTTTAAGTCCTTATTTCTTAAAATAAAGTTATAGTCAACTTCTTCTTCCACGACCGTTTCTGGATAGTAATGTAAAATAACTTTTTCATTAGATATATCTTTTGGAACTCGTAAATATCGCGAATACAATTCAGTACCTGATTGAAGTTTTTCATCAAATAAATTAAAACAATCTATCGACTCTACAAATTTCCATTCAACCATTTCATCATATGGATTTAAGTAATCAATTTCTGCCCTTTTTGCTTCCTTTTCAGCACTTACATAAGCCTGATCAAAAGAAGGGGCCTTAACAAGAATAATGCTTTCCTCAAATGTCTTATGTGTATTAGAGTAATTTTCATCAATTGTTTCTGGAGAAGGGTTTCCTGAGATGTTGCATTCATACAATACCTTTACTGCATACCATTCCCATTCATTGGACAATTTTTTTCGAAGCCTTTTTTTCATGTTCCCCCTCCTAAGGAAAGTCATCTTATCTTATAAAATCTATTATATATTAAATTTCTTAATGAACTAAACTGCCCCTTTAGTTGCATAAGAAAATGGCGCTGTTTCAGCACCATAAAAAAGTAAAGTACCTGTTAGCTCAACAAAAAGCTTTTTCATTTGAAATGGTTCCAAGATACAATCTCGACATCATTAATTTCAACCTCTCCAAGACTTAATAAATGTGGTATGTATGGAAAAAGACCAATTCTGTTACCCTTTTCATTTTCAATTTTGTAATATTCTATTGATGCTGAGGGTATTTCTTTAAGTTCTTTATAAGTCTCAATATTCAATAGCTTAATTTCATCTTCTTCAATTTCTTCAGCTGGACCTTTGTATTTCTCTTTTGTGTAAAGATATATAGCATTCGTATTATTTGTTAGTTTTTCAATTGGGATTTTTAAAAATTGTTGTTCTTCTTTAGTTTTTATTCCTAAGCTTGTGAGAGCTTCGTAAACGTAATAAGGATGTAGAGGTATAAAATGAAGGACATCATTCCATAAACAATTAAGTTTAGGAATTTGTTTTTTTAGCAGTTTCGGTCTCTCAGGGTGGTCAAAATACTTCTTCGTATATTTCTCATACAAATGAGGAGATATCTTACCTAAAGCATTCAATGGTATAAGTTTGTCACCAATCATCTCTTTAGGAACCATATGATATATATATTCTTGCATTGTGGCACCTCCACTTCTAATTATATACACTTCAACAAAAGATCAACATTCTCCTCTTTCATCTCGGTTCTCTTGTTGAACTAACCTGCCCCGTTAGTGCCATAAGAAAAAGGCTGCCGCAGCAACCCCTGTTAATGAACTAAAGCACCCGTTAGTTCCGTAAGAAAAAGGTTGCCGAAGCAACCTACCTTATTGAAGTAAAGTACCCGTTTTTGTTAAATAAGACAATAAATCATTCTCCAACTAAACTGTTTACCTTAATTAAGTAAATGTACTTCAAAATGTTTTTTCACTTTGGCCCATTCTTCATTAATGATACTATACAGGACAGTATGACGAAGTATCCCTTCTTTTCGAATCATATGACTTCGAAGAATACCTTCTTTTACTCCACCAATCCGTTCTATCGCTTTTTGCGAACGGAAATTTTCATGTCCTGTTTTTATTTGTACACGATTAAAGCCTAGTTCTTCAAAACAATATTTCAACAATAAGTATTTACAATTCGTATTAATATTTGTTCGCCAATAAATAGGGTTAATCCAAGTTGATCCGATTTCAAGTCGTTTGTGTTGTTTTGAAATATCGAGAAACCAGGTAGCACCAATTATTTTGTCTGTTTTTTTATTTATAATCACATACGCAATATCTGTACCATGCTCACGTTTTTGTAACGCATCTTGTACATAATGAAGTACACAACTTTTCTCCGTTAAATCAACAGACATATGCTCCCATATACGTTTATCTTGCGTTGCTTCATAAATCCCTTCAACATGTTCGAGTCCCATTGGGATTAAATGTACAACATTATTTTCTAATTTTTTCATTTTTATCACTCCTTGCATATAATTAAAACCTTTTTCTGATATGATAAAAATAACCAAAAATGAGTTTTTATATAATACCAAGGGATGATGAGATGGAACTTCAAATTCTACTAACGGACGACAAACCCAAATATAGGCAAATTTATGAACAAATTCGACAAGCGATTTTAGAAAAAAAGCTATTCGCTCATACTAAACTTCCTTCTAAACGACGTTTGGCTGATCAATTAAACATAAGTATCATGACTGTTCAAATTGCTTACGAACAACTGCAGAGTGAAGGATACAGTTATTCTGTTGAACGACAAGGTTATTTTGTTTCGGAAATTGCAGATGAATGGCACTATACTGAGAATGCTACAACTTCTCTAAAGAAAACGGCGCAATCTGATTATTTTATTAATTTTAAAAATGGTCAGGTTGATGCAGCTGTATTCCCCTACAAACAATGGAACCGACTATATCGAAAAGAGCTTAATGAATTCAACGGATGCAATGCACCGTGGCAAGGAGAATATTCGTTACGTGTACAAATTGCACGGTATTTACAACAAGCTAGAGGGTTAGATTGTCAGCCGGAGCAAGTATTTATTTTTAGTGGATTTCAGCAACAGTTAATGAATATATGTCTATTTTTTAATCGGAAAACTGTTGGAACAGAAGAACCAGGGTTTATTCGAGCAAAATCTGTTTTTGAGCAATTACAACTACAATGTCATGCGGTTTCTGTAGATGAGGAAGGGTGTTGTGTGCCTAATAAGGCAATTAAGCTACTATATACGACACCAGCTCATCAATATCCAACCGGTGCAATTATGTCCATAGCTAGAAGGATACAGTTATTACAATGGGCACTTAAACAAGATGCTTACATTATAGAGGATGACTATGATTCTGAATTTCGTTACAAAGGCGCACCAATTGCAACATTATCTCATTTAGATTCATTTAAACGGGTGCTTTACTTTGGAACATTTTCAAAAACATTGTTACCATCGCTTCGTATGAGTTATCTTATTATGCCAACATCTCTTCGATCGGACTTTGAAGAGTTCAATACTTATCAAAAATCTACCGTTTCAAGAATCGATCAACAAGTCGTCGCAAAATTTATGGAAGAAGGACATTATACAGCACATATAGCAAAAATGAGAACTTTATATCGAACAAAAAGAAGCTGTTTAATTGAAAGCATAACGAAACATCTAGGAGAAGAATTTAAAGTCATGGGCGATGCAGCAGGCTTACATATCATTGTTCAATTACCAGAAAGATTAAATGAATCTATAGCAATAGAGCTAGCGAAATCAAGGGGAGTTAAAGTCGATGCCGTTTCAACAATGTATCAGCTTCACAAGCCAAATCATCAGGTTATGCTAGGGTATGGTGCACCATCCCTGGACGAAATTCAAAAGGGTGTGAGTTTATTAGCTACTGCATGGAAAAATAGCTTAAGTAATTAGCATTTCACTAAGCTATTTGATTTAGTAAGTTGGATGTTTAATTCTGACAAGCCTTGAACTATCCTGCCCGATAGTTCCATAAAGAAAAAGCTGCCTTAAAGACAGCTCCGATCTTCAGCTAACGTACCTGTTGTTATATCTTTAAACAGTAATTCTCTCAAAATATAAATGTAGTTTGTTCTTCCACGAACCTGCCCATTAGCCCAAGAAGCGACTACTCTTCTTGGGCAATCGCACCCTTTCGAAAAACAATTCATATGCCGGAATCTTGTATGCTAACTTTTCAGGCAAATCAGATCCTAATAATAATCAAATATTAATAGGCTTTGAATAACGTATTCAAAAAAACATAAAAACTACGTGAAATTACTTAATTTCATAGTTCAGCCAAACTGCCTTTTGTGCCCCAATTTTGTCATATAACGATTGGGCAGCAAGATTATCATGTGCTGTTTCCCAAATCATATGAGAATAATCATTCTCTCTAATATAATTGACACAGGACTGAAGTAGTTTTTCACCAATTTTTTGTCCTCTTACATCAGGTTTTACAAATAGATCATGAAGGAAAGCCATTCGTTTCACTTCTAATGTATTAAAAGTAAAATATAAAGTGGAAAAGCCAACTAAGTGATGCGGTTCCTTTTCTACAACAAACTGGATACCCTCATAGGGATTTTCAAGTAAATGATTGATCAATTTTTTGAGTGAATCATCACTTGGACGAGGACACTTGTAGAAATCAACGATGTACTGGTTCATTAATTCGAGAAGTTGTGGGATATCATGTTTTGCAGCAGTCCTAATATTTACTGTTTCCATATTATTTCTCCTCCCAATTTTAAACCTTTCAATATTAGGTCATGCAATTTTAATACCAAAAAATAACAGACATATAAAATTAATTCGTATGTTTGCTGAACTAACCTGCCCCGATAGTTCCATAAGAAAAAGCCGCCTCCTTAAAGGCAGCTCCGATCTTCAGCTAACGCACCTAGTTGAAGAAATTATAAATTGTAATAATACCACCCATATTAAAATTAAATCCATCTCTCCGTACAATACACTTTCTTCGCTGTTGCATCTAATTTTATTTTTTTTCCAATTGCTAATGGGTGCATTGGATGCGTGTGACAACAATCAAATTCAGCTAAAATCGGAATATCTTTACCGTCTAGTTGCTCTAATAAAATTTCAAGTGGTTTTCTTCCTGTGCCTAAATCATCAAATCGTTCATGTTTGCCTAAAATAATGCCTGCTACCTTGTCAAATACTCCATGTAGCTTTAACATCGCAAAGTTTTTCTCAACAATTGAAGCATTTTTTGTACAATCCTCTATCAGAAAAATATCTCCCTTTTTAATTTCAGGGAAATATTCTGTACCAATAAATCCGCACAGCGCATTATTATTCCCACCAATTAATCTACCTTTTGCAACACCTGATTGTCCTGTTACCCACTCATTTGAAAAAAGGGGTTTCTCTGTCGTTTTTTCAAGCCAGTTAACGGCTTCATCTGACCAAAATGCTGGTATCGGTACCTCATATGGCAGCGTTGATTCTTTCATAAAATAATTTTCAAAATAAGTATATGTATCGTTTACAAGAGGCTCAAATTCACCAAAAGATGGGATCAGAGCTGGTCCATAATAAGTTGAAATCCCTGTTTTTGCATATAAAGCTAAAAGAATAGCTGTTGCATCTGAATAACCGACAACTAGCTTTGGATTTTCCTTCAATGCTTCATAGTCAATATAAGGGAGCATACTATTGGAGTTTGTTCCACCAATCGTGGACATTACCATTTTAATTTCGGGATCACACAACAATGCGTTTAATTCACTTGCACGTTCCTTGGGTGTACCTGAACGATATGTATCGGCCTTTCCTGTTAGTTTCCCTTCTACGATAATAAAACCTTTTGACTCTAAAAATTGTTTTGCTCGTACATAACGCTTCTGAGCCGTTACAGTTGCAGGAGATGAAGGCGTATAAATACCAATCTTATCGCCTTTTCTAAGATGTTGAATCATGTTATTACTCCTCCTTATATTAATTTACCTATTAACTGCCCAAAAGTTTAAATATTCAAATCTTGTAACATATATCATAATATGAAATTCTTACTTTTATTGTACTTTGAACCTTAACAGAAAAACAGCTTGTGATTTTCCCAACCAACAAGCTGTTTTATCAATCCTTTTTATAAATTATCAGAACTTTATTTCAAAGCCACAGTTCTCTCCTCTTAAAGAACTAATGCACCCGTTAGTTCATTACAAAATAACTAACCATTGCGATTAATAAATTCGGTAATCCAATCAATAAAATTGTATTAGTCATTGAAAATCTTTGTTTTCTATCTTCTTTTGATTCAGATTGTAAATTTCTGCCCAACCTATCTCCATCAACAAATGCTCCAGAAAACAATGCACTTATTATTAGTGAGATTAATGCGACCACTCCAGTAATTTTATACAATAAAGTGAAATCCTTCAAAAACACCGAAATAAGCAGGGCTACCACTACGATGCCTATTCCTACCAGAAATTTTTTCATTAACAACACATCCTATATGTTTTGTTTTTAATGAAATTTCGGCTTACCCCTTTCCAAATTATAACATATTCAGATTTTTAAAAACACATTAAATCTCCTTTAACTTAAGCAACTAACCTGCCCCGATAGTTGCATAAAGAAAAAGCTGCCTGTTAAAGACAGCTCTGATCCTAAGCTAAAGCACCCGTTAGTTCACTAAAAGAAAACTAAAAGTAACCTTAGTTATGAATTTATTTGAGCTATTACAACAACTATTAAAATTGCAAAGCCAATTAGCCACAACAACACAGCCCAAGTACGTGAACTAAAAAGATTAAATAATTGAATAGACATTATATCAAATACAAAGTCGGTTAAAACCTCCCAAAAGGGTACTTTCGGGTCTCCCTTTTTCCATAAGTATGATGCTAGTAAGATTAATATTATTCCTAGTAAAAAAAATATAATTCTAATCATTCAAGTCGATTCCACCTGACAGTAATTCTTATTTTAAAACGATATTAACTTTCCTCCGATTGACTTGTCACTGGTAAGTATAGGGAGGATTTGTTATTAAACTACTGCCCCGTTAGTTCTATAAAAAAAGCGATTCTTATTAAAGAATCGCTCCCAATTGTGGAATACAATCTGTTAGATTTTTTCTCTTGCTTTATTTTTTATGACCAATAAATTTCGGTTGCTAAAAACCTCATCCTAACTTCAACGTTAATGTTCCCAAAATAGTTTGTATTATCATGTAACTTTTTAAGCTTGGAATTGTTTTTTCTGAATATCTTTTTGAACGTTTATTCTTCTCACGATAAAGATGAGGACAAATGCACCCAATAAGCAGGTTGCTCCTCCTGCTCCTATCAAAACGAAAGAAACTCCAAGCCATTTGGCAAGAAGAGAGCCCACAGCAGGTGCAATAAGCATAGAGCAGGTTTGTAATGATGTGGCCGCAGCAGATACTCTGCCCATCATTTGCTTGGGTGTCTCCGATTGTAAGGTAAATCCATAAGGGACCGACTCACCGGAGCCCATGAAACCAAGGAAAAATGCGCCAATCACCCAGGCTAATGCAGGAAGATTTACAATCTCCATACTACCAAGCCCCATTACAATGATTAATGAACCGCTAAAAAGTAATGCACTTGACATAAAGTGAATAGGTTTTCTTTTCCAGTGTGTCCAGTTGCCCATTAAAAGAGAGCCTACCACGCTTCCTAGACCTACAGAACTAATCAGTAACCCAAAATTCCCTTCCGTGAAGCCAAGGTTTTGAGCAATAAATACGAATAGTCCATCGTACAGGAAAATGATAAAAAACGCTACAGAGGATAGGATAACTGAGATTTTTAATAATGGGGTATATGAAATGTGCTTAATGCCATCTAATAGTTCTTTCCAATAGTTACCGTTATCCCTATTTTTCTTTTCAGATTTAATGTCAGCATTCATTTCTTTTTCATCCATGTTGGGAAGAGTAAGTAAAATTAATATAGCGATGAAAAAACCTGCAGCTTCAAATAAAAATGGACTTTTTGCTCCAAATAAAGCTATGACACCTCCACCAAGTGCAGGACCAATAATTTTCATCGTATTAACGGAAAGCTGGCTAAGTGTTACCGCCTCTGGAAGGTGGTTATCAGGGACCGTAAACCTAATCATACTTTGTCTTGCTGGGTCGTAAATTGCTGAGACTGTTCCCTTCAAAAACACAAACAATAAAAGGATATAAAGGTTAGGAGCAAAAAACAGTCCTCCTACAAACATGATCCTTAAAAATAAACAAATGATCATCATTTGCTTTTTGGGAAGTCGATCCACGAATACACTTGCAAAGGGACCTATGATGACCCAAGGTAGCCCTAATACAATGATCACTGAGGCAATGGCTGTTTCATCTAGCCCCCAATGATAAGCAACAATAACCTGTAAAGCAATAAAATCGAGCCAATTACCCAGATCAGAAAATAGCTGCGCGCCAAATAATGAACGAAATGGACGGAATTTTAAAGGCTCAAATATTCCAGCTCTCATGAGTTATTTCTCCTTTTCTCCTTGGGTTGCCTCTCTTCGTCTTGCTAGCAGTTTTTCTGTATTCCCATTTGGATCCTGCCCTTTTGGAAGTTGATTATTTTCCAATGCATTTATCGATTCTTCAATCCATTTCAACTCAGCCTCCAGTCGCAATTCGGCATAGCGGATGGTTAGCATACCCACTTTACTGATGTAAGAGATTCCGTTTGTTGGCCAGTCTTTTACAAATTCAAGTAAATCTTCGGTTGTCTCTTTTCTTTTTAGTAGATGACTCATTAATACAGAGCTTTCCATATCTTCGTGCCAAGTGGACATCTTCATTAATAATTCGTCTCTAATAATTGGATAGGCAGGAGGGAGTCGAAGCCAGTTTTCATATTCCTCCCACCCTTTTGGGGTAAGTTCATAAAGTTTCTTTTTACGCCCCTCTTCCTCTTGTTCAATAGGATAAACTAGTCCTTCTTCTTCAAGCTTCTTTAATTTCGGATAAATACTCCCATAACTCATTCCCCAGTATAAGCCGGCAGCTTTATGCTCAAACTCTGCTTTAATATTGTATCCTGTACTGGGCCAAAAGCTTAAAATAGCTAGAATAGAACTTTCAATTGACAATGTAACATTCCCCTTCCACATATCATAATGATATATCAATTCGATATATCATTATGATATGTCTAAGAACAGGTAAAAACAACCATAAATAAAAAACTATTCCATAATTTAGAAAGTTATTTTTCAGTGATTCAATTTTTTAGAGTTATTGTTTATAATCCGGCCCTATTGTTGATCAAAATTCAAACAGCACTCTTGAACTATCCTGCCCCGATAGTTCCATAAGAAGAAGCTGCCTTAAAGACAGCTCCGTTCTTCAGCTAACGCACCCGTTAGTTTAAGTACAATCCTTCACAATCTTGCTAACCTGCCCCGTTAAAAAAAGGCTGTCTAAACAACAGCCTGACTATTACACCCTAAGTTAGTCTTCTTGTATATACTTATGGTCCAAAAAAAATCATAAATAGCATTAGAAATATGTTTAATACTAACAATATCTTACCAAAGAGATTTTTTATTGCTAAAACAGAAAATACAATAGAAATTAAGAATGAAAAAATTGCTAGTTTTGGTGGGAAATACGCAACGTCTAAAATGCCTGACATGGCAAAAAACAAAAGAAAAATGCTAATAAATATAAATATCATTGAAAAAATTAATGCTATCGTAATATAAATAAAAGTCCTGACTTTTTTCAAATGTTGTTTCTCATAACTATTATCAACCATTTTCCCCTCCTGCTTTTAATAAAAATTTCCAATAAATACAATTATATCATTTTATAAACTATAGAGTAAGCATTCTTCAACTATCCTGCCCCTTTAGTTGTATAAGAAAAAGAGCTGATTATTACTTACAGCTCTTATTTTAGCTTATCTGGAATTACAAACATAAAAGTAGACGTGTTTTTTACTTTTTTACATACATTTTGTTAATAAAGGGTTCAACTGAAGAAATGGTTACATCTTGATAATAATAATTTACAATATCCTTATAATTTTTACCCTCTTGTGCCAACCCGTTAGCGCCATATTGACTCATACCTACTCCGTGACCATTTCCCTTAGTAGTAATAACAACCTTACTACCTTCTCTTTTAAATGTGAAATCGGAAGAATTAAGTTTTAGCTTATCTCTGATCGTTTTCCCACTATATTTCTTATCGTTAATTTCAAAAAGTTTTATTCGATTTCCTTTTGATTTTGAGATAACCATCCCGATACTAACATCATTATTCAATTTGATTCCCAGCAACTCTTCAAATCTAGATACTTGAATAGTTGTTTGGTATTGGAACTTAGGTGATTTTATGTCCCAAGGACTTTCAACGCTTTTTAGATATGGCGTTTTATTACCCCAATAATCCTCAGAATTCTCCGTATAGCCATTACTGGTCGAAAAGAAAGAAGCATCGATTGGTTTCTCATCATAGGTTAAAATCTGACCTTTTGTAGCGTTAACTGCTTTTTGAATTTTAGAGATATTTGATTTATAATCTTTTCCCCACTCATTAGCTAGTTCTTTTTTATTTTTATAGACTTGATGGTATTGAATATTATCAGTTATATCTGTACCGTCTGGTAAATTAATTTTAGAATTAGAAAGCATTTGTTTAACCAAAAATGTTCTAGCTGCTAAAGATTGAGCCTTTAAGGCCTCTAATTCAAAAGTAACTGGCATTTCTGAAGCAACAACACCTACAACATATTCCTCCAAGGGCATATTTTCAATTTCTTTAGTGTTTGTCCTATAAACTGACACTTCCATAGATGGTTCCGTAGAATTTTTATCGTTTTTACTTTCGTTATTCTCAATTGATGTAACGGAGTTCTGTTTTGATGATGTAACAATGTTCTGTTTTGTGTTGTTTGAAAATGAAGCTACTAAAATAGAAGGTACTACTAAAATTACTATAAATACTGTAAGAACGATCCATACTAGTGGTTGGAATTTATTCATCATTCCTCCTTAAAAATAAATCATTTTAAAGAAGGATATGAATAAACATTACTATATATTACCAATCGCGGGTTTTTTAAAAAGATAAAGCGTTTAGTGCTACTGATAGGTATGGTTCAAGTCTACTGCAACTAATCTGCCCCGTTAGCTCCATAACAAAAAAGAGCTGCCAAAGCAACTCCCTTATTGAAGTAAAGCACCCATTAGTTCGATTCACTTATTTCTAGTATATTCTGGAGTATCAAAGAGTAGACATTCCTCATATTGCTTTTCCTTTGCTAGAATAAAGTAAATCCCAAGAATAAAAGTAATTATTAAAATGACACAAATTACCCAATACATCAAAGGATATTGATATAGTACTGTTGCTGTTGTAACTCCTGAATTCATATCTGTTGTTGTTATTTTATTCTCAACAGGATCATAAAGCATGTCCACAATTAAGTATGTTAGTAAAGATGAAAGAGTAAGAAATATTCCTATCGCACGTTTCATCATTTTCACCTCCTAAAACCGTTAAACTGTATACAGTTTAACGTAAAGACCTGCTTCAACTAATCTGCCCCTTTAGTTCCATAGGAAAAGGAGCTGTTGATCAGCTCCTGGCATTGAAGTAAAGCACCCGTTAGTTTGCAATAAAAGTGTTTACTCTTTAATCCACTCTAACAATTCCATACGATTACCAAAAGGGTCGGAAATATAGAACCTTTTAGCTCCTGGAAGTTTATCGTCTTCAATAACATCAATCCCGTTTGTTACCAGATGTTTTTTTAATTCCTCTATATTTTCTATTTCAAAAGCAGGATGTGCCTTTTTGGCTGGATAAAATGGTTCTTCGATTCCTATATGTATTTGATAATTTCCAAATTCAAACCAAACCCCGCCACGTTTCTTTAATTCTTCAGGTTTTTCAACTTCGTCAAAGCCTAAAATATTCTTAAAAAACTTTCTTGCAGTTTCCTCACTACCTTTAGGAGCAGCGAGCTGAATATGGTCAATTGATCTAAAAATAAAGGGCATTTATATCCTTCTCCTCTGACTTCAAATGGATATTCCTTTTGATATTTCCAATTTTACGCCAATTGGAATGATAAGGAAATTTAAAAGTTATTATTTATAACCATAAGTCTTCCTTATGGCTATAAATTTTTTGTTTTTCAACTCCCTCAGTTTGATGCAAATATCTCTCGAATGCTCACTTATTCGCAGGATTTCATCACCCTTGATTGTGAGGTCAAAGTTAAATGGAGTGATTTCAGGACATGAGGATTTCGTGAAGGCATAGTGAAATAAAGGAGTTGTACATCACTCCACATTTTACCATATAATGTACATTCTCCACGCCGCCCCTGGAGGCTTTCCCTCCCATGTCTCAACGGGTCAATTGCCCTATCATTCCTTCGTCATGCCTATCCAAGGGGTGGAGGCCAGTTATGCTAACCTGATGGGTCAGTGCCCTTTTGTTGAAGAAACCTGGTACTCCGTACATATTTGAAATCCTACGAATAAGCCAACATTCGTAAAAAAAGTCTATGAAAATAAGTTTTTGAAGGTTCCCTTCGAGAACCCAATTAAAAAATCCCCTTTAAAACTATGCAACCAGTTCAGTAATAGGTTGAACTTTATCTGCACAATAAGCCTCGTTTCTGCGTGCTATTCCAACAAATATCCTGGCTAGCTTACCTACCAATTTCATAATTGATTTCATTTTCTTCATTTTTTTCACCTTAACATTAAGGGAGTGAATAGCTCGAAATTCCGTGTTATTCATCACAAGGCTCATGGTGGCTAAGTAAAGGAAACGTCTTAGCCTGGATCGTCCTCGCTTAGAGATGACAATTTGGCCTTTCCACTTACCAGAGCTTGCTTCAGCCAGATGCAACCCAGTGTGCCGAAGTAAAGAATTACCGTGTGAAAAACCACTTAGATCTCCTGCTTCACCTAATATTCCGGCTAAAGAAATTTCACTAATTCCCTTAATGGCAAGCAGCTTCTTGGCAAAAGGTATTTGTTTTAATACATCCTTAACCTCTTGCTCCACTCTTTCGAGTTGTAAGACTGCGAGATCATACTCCTCTAATAATTGTTCCAAATGAAATTTATACGCTTCAAGAGCCTGTCTTGTGCCGACAGATTTCCTAGCTAACTGAAGAAGTAATTGGGCTTTCCTTAATCCAGGCTGTCTCTTCATTATTGATTTCCATCCTGAAACAACATCATCAGGTTTCAGGGAACGCAGTTCCATTGGAGATGGAAATAAACGAAGTGTGGCAATTGCCCCTTTTCCAGTAATGTCTTTAAATACCTGCCTGAGTTCGGGAAAGACAATATCAACCCAACGGTTTAATTGATTAATAGTGCTAACGAGTCGTTTAACTACCACATCACGGTTAGACATAAGGACCCTAAGTATTTCAAATGATTCTGAAGTGTCCCTGACGAAGGAGTAGTAACCGTTCTTCACCATATCAGCGATGACCAGGGCATCTTTCTTATCACTTTTCGACTGAGTATTATCACGGTTTTCTTTATTTCTTTTTACTAAGTGAGGGTTTACCGTTACTACCTCAATTCCTTGTTTAAATAGCCATTTCGAAAGATTAATCCAGTAATGGCCTGTAGGTTCCATTCCCACGATGGCTACCTCCAGTTTATTTAATCTTTGAAGCTTATCTATCCATTTTAATAAACTAGCAAACCCATCTTCACTATTTTCAAATGTAAGTGGATCTCCGACTACAATTCCACGGAAATTCACTGCTCTAGCCACATGTAATTGTTGGGCAATATCCACTCCAACAACAAGATGATTATCGGAAATTCTTTCTATTAGTTGATTTTGTTTATCTTGCATTTTAAACTTCATATTAGGGTTCCTCCTAAGGTTTTGAGTTAGAGTGGTTTCTTACTCATATCTTACTGAGGAGCCCTATTTTTTTCAAAGCTGAAAAATAACGAACTACAGGAATGCTAACCTGCCCCGTTAGTGCCATAAGAAAAAGGCAGCCTCAGCAACCTACCTTATTTTTAGAGCAAACTGTGCGATATATCTCTAAAATAGAGGATTGGAATAATCCAATCCTCTTTCACTAAACTTTATGCACCTTGTGTGAGTATACCGATAATGTTATATAAGATTGGGAACACAAATAAAACGATATTAAAGATTATCCCAACCAATGAAAGTTTATCCCGATTCATTTTATATCCTACAAACCCTAATGCAGCTCCTATTGGACACAGGATAAACGGAAACACGAGTGGCATTCCTTGAATTTTCAACGATACGATATCAAATAAAAAGTTAACGATCAATAATGTTAAAACAGACGGGATTAGAATGGATATAAGTCCAGGTATTTTTTGCATAACAATTGCTCCTTATGAATTAGATTATAAAAATTTGTGCCCTTAAAAAAATTAACACTACCGTATTTTAACAATAATAAGAGTTTGCGTGAATATTAAACCACACAGTACGAATACACTGCACTTGTGGAACTATCCTGCCCCTTTAGTTTAAGTACATTTCTTCACAATCCCTCTTTATATTAACAAGGCCTTTTTAAACTTTAATATAATTGATCACTCTTTTTTATAAATCTACAATACTAGTCTCTTTTGGGGAGAAAATATGAACACCGCAGGCGTCAATGGTAAATTTCTGACTGATCGACAGGGAGGGAATTTAAGGAGTTGCCTTTTACTATTCCAAAAAGCTGACCCAAATTCATTTGGTTTGACGGTCATTCAAACTAAAAGGATTGACAAGTGCCGAGCGTGCCCTGCCAAGATTGGCGGGGATGGGGTGGTTGATGTTGGTTTTTATTGAATAACAAACTCATTAGATAATGAACAATAAAAAAAGGAGACGCCCATAAAGGGTATCTCCTTCCTTTACCATATTGATACCGGGCAATTTTCTATTCAGTCCAACCAGTTTGGCGCTTAGGCATAACTTCATCTCCAAATTTATTAATTACCTTTTTAAGTATTAAATTCAGATAAGATTTTTTCTGGATGTCATTCCCGGGGTCATGAATTCCTCTCCAGTTAATTCGGATGCTATTTCGTCTATAAATTGCGTTGAGGCATTTTTGATAAACTCTGATAATAACCAGTTATGTTGACTATTTAAATGTTTAGAAAGAATTACAGGTTCATACCTAGATAATTCACTTAACCTATGCATTGCTGCAAATATTAAAATCATTGAATTTCGTGGTATTATTCCATCTATCTCATCTCGTTTGATGTACCACAGTCTTGATAAGCCAGAAATGTAACTAAGTTGTTTTCTCAATTTATAGTGATAAGATGATAATTTTTTCATTTTGTTAGAATCATCATTTTTCCATCTAAATCTTGTTTTGTATCTAACTACAAAAGTATCAGGAAAATTCATATCCCTCTCAAAGTTTTTTTTAAGTTTATTTAGAGTATGACCATTTGCATACTTTGGATCCACTACTGCAGAAAACCAACTTTCTGAAGAACCCTTTTTTTTAACAAAAAATGCTTTGTGGATAGGTATGTATAACTCTTTTTTTGCTTCAGAGGTATATGTTAGACAATAGGCTCTATGAATGAAAGGAAGGTTATAAAGTAAATTTTTCAGTGTGTATTGTTCATTATCTTGGACTGGATCTCCTAAATAATTGCATAAGGCAGAGAAAATCCCAGATGTTTTAAATTTGATATATTCATTACTTAGGGACACACGACTTTCTCTACTCCAACCTGATACTCCATGTAAATCTGAATAAGAAACCTTATTTACGATTAAAAGTGTCTTTACTGCATTTAAAAAACAATAATATATCGTCAACGGGGATGAGGTTAAGGGTAGCATGGTAGAAGCTTCATAAAACTGACGAGACTGCTGCCAATAGAATACAGCTTCATCATTATGATTATTTCTTTTTAGCCACATTTCTACATAATCCCATGGATCATCCACTAAAACGGTTTTCCCTAGAAAATTAGGGTTTTTTATCGACTTATGTAATGTTAGTTCTTTTCCTTTGTAGCTGATAATATCTGCCATTATTCTATAACCTCATTTCACAAATAAAAAACACACGTTCGATTACATTTATTGTAATTGATAACATGTGCTTTTTAAATAACTATACTGTAAATATAACGACTTTATTTGTAATTAAACAACTTTATTGTCACTACACAGAAACCTTGATAAATGATAAATAGTCAATTATGTGCAGTTTTTAATTATGAGCACTGAAAAAGTATTAGATATTATTGTTATACAAAGGAAAGAAGGTAATTTATGAATTATGAACATGGCGTTTTTATAGAGATAAATCAACATCCGTTGCAATGATGACATCCTTGACATCATTGCGATTCAATTGTGTTTTAACCGATTGAAACTGTTTGCCTGATTGCTTGATCACGACCAATTTCAAAGCAGGCGGCAACATGGGCAGGTCCTCAAGGCGCCACGTTTTATATTTTTCATCATAAGATTCCGGATCTGCATGGGTAACCAAATGACCCAGTGCCCAAGTGACGATATACTGATCGCCTTCAAAAAAGCCATTCCCCTTTTTCCCGCAATTCAGCACTTTTGCTATATCTCTTCCGACCGAAGGTTTCTCGGCCAGTACGACTGTTTTACTCATATTAACATCCTTTCGCTTTTAAACTGGTTCCTCTATTATCTCATATAATTTATGACAGGGCGATAATCCACCATGGCATTGGATCGTTTGGTTCAATTTAAGGATTCCCCGTACCCACATATATGTAAATTAATAGATTAGATAGCATTCCCGTGCAGATTTTAGTATGATGAAACGTAGGGATTTTTTCAAATTAATTGGGAGGTTCAATATAAATGAGCTTACTTTCTATAGATAAATTAGCACACAGCTTTGGCGACCGTACTTTATTCAAGGATGTTTCCTTCCGCCTGATGGCCGGCGAACATGTTGGTCTGGTCGGGGCAAATGGTGTCGGGAAATCAACGATGATGAATATCATTACAGGACAACTCATCCATGATGATGGCCGGGTCGAATGGACACCTGGTGTCGAATATGGCTATCTTGATCAACATACGATACTTTCAAAAGGTAAATCGATTCGCGACGTCTTACGGGATGCCTACTTGCCTTTATTCGAGCAGGAAAAAGCACTGAATGAAGTTACGGAGAAAATGGGTACGGCCACTCCGGAGGAACTTGAAGAACTCTTGGAACAAATGGGTGAAATCCAGGACAAGCTGGAAGCCGGCGGTTTTTACAATCTGGATATTAAAATTGAAGAAGCGGCACGCGGTCTAGGGTTGGATGCAATCGGTTTGGACCGTGATGTCTCTGCCCTAAGCGGCGGACAACGGACAAAGGTTTTACTAGCCAAGCTACTTTTGGAACAGCCTGAAGTACTGCTCCTAGATGAACCTACGAACTACTTGGATGTGGAGCATATCCGCTGGCTGAGCAGCTACTTAAAGGAATATCCTAATGCATTCTTATTAATTTCGCATGACACTGAGTTCATGAACGGCGTCGTCGACGTCATCTTCCATCTTGAATTTTCTAAACTGACCCGTTATACGGCAACTTATGAAAAATTCCTTGAGCTGGCTGAATTGAATAAAAACCAACATATTAACGCCTATGAAAAACAGCGCGAATTCATTAAAAAGCAGGAAGATTTCATTGCCAAGAATAAAGCACGCTATTCAACGACCGGCCGGGCAAAGAGCCGACAAAAGCAATTGAATCGCATGGAACGCATCGATCGTCCGGAAACTGCAATGAAACCTACCTTTGACTTTAAAGAGTCACGTGCGAGCAGCCGTTATGTCTTTGAAGGTGAAGATCTGGAAATCGGATATGACCGCCCATTGCTTCCGAAGTTGTCCATGACCATCGAGCGGGGAGAAAAAATTGCCGTGGTCGGCTGTAACGGAGTTGGTAAATCCACTCTATTAAAAACGATTTTGGGTAAAATCGATCCTCTAGGCGGTAAAAGATCACTTGGCGATTTCCTTTTTTCTTCTTATTTTGAACAAGAAGTGAAAGCAGGCGATACGACGCCGATCGATGAAGTATGGAATGCATTTCCGCATCTGGACCAACCGCAGGTACGTGCGATTCTTGCCCGTGTCGGATTGAAAAACGAACACATTACACGTCCGATGAGCCATTTAAGTGGTGGGGAACAAGCAAAAGTGCGCCTTTGTAAACTCATGCTTACCGAAAGCAATTGGCTGTTATTCGATGAACCGACAAACCATTTGGATGTCGTTGCAAAAGAAGAACTGAAACGTGCATTGAAAGAGTATAAAGGAACGATTGTCCTTGTATGCCATGAACCTGATTTCTATGAAGATTGGGTAACCAAAGTATGGGATGTAGAGGAATGGTCGGCCCAAAATTAATTTTTTTCGGGGATGTCGCAGAAGCGGCATCCCCTTTATTGTGGAATAAATAAAAAGCTGACTGAAAACGCTCCTTCAGTCAGCTTTCATTCCCTCATCATGCAGCTTAAACTCGTTCCGCCACTAAGGTATATGTTTTCGGAAGCCCAATATCATGGATTTTATGATTCGGTTCTTCCTCGAGCACTTTAATAACGAGTCCTGATTGACCTATTGACGTTATAAGTTCCCCGATTGTCCATTTACGCTGTACAACTCTTGAAAGGCTCCCTTTTTCCTCATCCGGCATATGCTTCGAAAATGCGACCTCATTGTTTTCGATTGCCGGAGCGAAATAGTTGCCTGTGACTTTGTGCTTTTTACCATTTGAAGTAATGAGCTTTGTTGAAATCGGATGAAATTCATGCAGTACGAATCGGCCTCCAGGTTTCAGCATCATTTTAATCTTTTCAAATAACGGCTGCAGGTCTATTAAGTAATGAAGTACACCGAGCTCCATTAAAACCAGATCCTGATTCCCCGATTCATGCTCGGATGATAGCGAAAGGACATCCGAAACGATATACTCGATGGAGACATTGGCGCCACTTGCCAGCTCATTTGCAAACATTGCGTTTTCCTGGGAAAAATCAACGACTTTCACTTCTGCTCCCAATATGGCCAGTGCAACTGCCTTAACACCGTTCGATCCCATCAAATGTGTGATTTTTTTGCCGGATATTTCCCCCATATATTTATAAAAAGGGTGCAGTCTCCATTTTGGGTTTTGTTTGATTTTTGATGCCAATTCAACGGGATCTCCATAGCGATTGACAAGCGCTAAATAATTATTCTGGTTCCAGGCCTGTTCATTTTCCGCTGTGAACCCCTTCTGCTCGGATGATAAGTAAGCATGAATCTCGGCACTGAACTTTCCCATTTCCTCTTCGTATAAATAACTGTATAACGACCTGCACCAAACCTCCATATCCCCCATCTTTATGGATAAACGATAAGGGTCCGTTTTAATGGTCGTGTTAAACCGGCAGCGAACAGTGACAGAAACCCCCTCGACATCCATTAGAAAGAATGCAGTCTCAGGACTTCTTTCAGGCTTTGTTGGCGCGTATTCGGAAAAAAGATCCAAAGCCTCATTAAAGACATCCCATTGTACATCCATGTCGATTTTCTTATATTCATCGATATCCACTCCTTGTACGAAAAGAGCAGATCGACCTGTATATTGGTAGGGAATATTAGCTTGATCCAATATGTTCGCCATTAATGTGATTGTATGATAATAACTTGCCTTCATATGTACCTCCTAAACATCAAAAGAGCATGACAATTATTCTTCTATAGCAAATTCCAAACCGGTACTCGTAATGGCAATCAGCTCTTCATCTTGGCGATCTATGCCATAAACGAGTAATGTAACAAGCATATATATCGCTCTGAACCGGGCTAGGCTCTCTGTTTCCTTTTCGATTTCACCATAGATTTCGAAAAAAACCCTGCGCACCTCTTTTGGGAAATAACTGTATAAAAAGGAGAAATCAATGGCTGGATTCCCTATATGGACATCTCCCCAATCAATGACACCTGCGAGAACGCCCTCGTCATCAAGTAAAACATTCCGGATATGAATATCTCCGTGAACGAGTGAAATCGGATGCGGAACATCCAATTCACATAAGGTTTCAACAAAATCCTTAACTGCATGCGCCTGTTCAAAGTATCCTAGCTTTATTAAATTCGAGACATTTTCCATAAGTGATTTCTTTCGATAGGGAACATCAAGCCTCATCATCCCATCAGGCTGCACACCCAAACACATAGCCCTTTCGACAGGAAAACTGTGAAGAACCTTCAAAAAGCGGGCAAATCTTTTTGCCGATTCGACCTTATTTGCTTTTGTTCCTTCTACAGGCAAGTATCCCTTCACCATTTTATAACCGGTAAAAGGATAAGGATACAAAGTGCTTGGTTTTCCAAAAAAGATTGGTTCAGGGATAGCAAGCGGAAAAGTGCCTGCAATGGATGGCAAAAGCTGATTTTCCACTTGAATCAGCGTAACTGCAATAGGGCGGCGGGGAAAACGGAATACAAATTGCCCATTGATTTGTATGACTGTGTTATCGAAACCCTCCCCAAGTTGCTTGATCTCTTTCAACTCAATTTCCGGAAACTGCAGCAGGATCAATTTCCTTGCCAGCTCCAAAGAAACTGGATATTCTGCCAACCAAGGCTTGTTCACTCCCGTCTCCCCCTTTTACCGGTTTCTCCCTCTATTAGGGCTGCTGCCAGAACCACCTCTGCGATTAATCGCCCCTTGTGTACTAGATGATCTACGGCTGTCTCTTTGACCTCCTCGTGGATTGTCACTCTTTTGTCCACGGCTGTCTTCCGAGCGGCCACTCCGCGGATTCTCTCGCCTTGGTCCACGGCCGTCTTCCGAACGGCCACTCCGCGGATTCTCTCGCCTTGGTCCACGGCCGTCTTCCGAGCGGTCACTCCGCGGATTCTCTCGCTTTGGTCCACGGCCGTCTTCCGAACGGCCTCCCCGTGAATCCTCACGTATAGGTCCGCGGCTGTTTTCCATCCGGCCTCCCCGTGGTTTCTCCCTCTCGACTTCACGATTGTCCGCTTGATTTACAGAACGGTGACTGCCCCGATTCGGTCCTCTCGTATCAATCCTTTCCCGATGTTTCCTTCCCCCTCCCGAGCGCGGGCGGCGGGTCCCCTCATCAGAAGGATCTTCATGGCGCTTCCTTTTTTGCCTCACCTCATCGGGTTGGAACATTTTCACTCCTTCAATCGTCCTTCTTTCGATTTTCATGGAGATCCCTTTTTCAATATCGCTTAATAGCTGAAGATCCTTCGTTGCTATGAAGGTGACAGCCAAGCCATTCTCACCCGCGCGGCCCGTCCGCCCGATTCGGTGGATGTAACTTTCTGCATCCTCAGGAACATCGTAATTAAACACATGGGTCACGCCTTCTACATCAAGCCCTCGTGCAGCAACATCCGTCGCCACTAAATATTGAAGCTTTGCGTCTCTGAAGTTTTTCATGACACGTTCCCGCTTTGCCTGTGAAAGGTCACCATGAAGCTCTTCAGAATTGAATCCAGCCGCCTTCAGGGCATCATTCAATACCGAAACGCGACGTTTTGTACGGCAAAATATGATCGCAAGGTATGGCTGTTCTTCTTTGATGATGTTGATTAATGAAGATTGTTTGGCACGATCGGTCGTCTCGATGACAAGCTGCCTGATTTTCTCGACCGTTACTTGCTCAGCCTTCACAGCGGCAGTTAATGGTTTAGTCATATAGCGTTTAGCCAATTGATGAACCTGTTCTGGCATCGTCGCTGAAAAGAGCAGCGTTTGGCGCTCCTCTGGAAGCTGTTCCATGATTTCTTCCACTTCCGGTAAAAAGCCAATATGAAGCATTTGATCAGCTTCATCCAGCACAAGCGTTCCAGTTTGTGAGAGATCGATGGTGCCTCTTCGTAAATGATCTAATAACCTGCCGGGCGTGGCGACCACCACGGAGATGTTTCTTGTCAGCTTTTTCATTTGCTGCTCGACATCCTGTCCGCCATAAACTGCAAGCACTTGAAGTCCTTCGATTTCATCAGCGAATTTTTTCAATTCAGCAGTGATTTGCAAAGCCAATTCCCTTGTTGGCGTGACGATCAGTGATTGTATGTGGGATGCGGCGGGATCAACTTTTTCCAGGATTGGCAGCAAAAAGGCCAAAGTCTTCCCCGTTCCTGTCTGCGCCTTCGCGATGACATCCCTTCCAGCAAGGATATCGGGTATCGATTTCTCCTGAATCGGGGTAGGGGAGGATATTCCTATTTGCTTTAATATGTTGTTAATCGCCGGGCTGACGCCAAGGTCGATGAATTCTGTCATGTATGGGCCTACTTTCTGAATTTCTTCATTTAATTTACTGATAAATCCACTTAAATGGTAACAGCTTCCTTCATTTCGAGTCATTATCCTTAGTCTAAGCTATTTGTTAGTATATCATTATCTATTTTCGAGAAAACCTGTACCTTAAAATTTTTCATCCTATTGTACTTTAGTTATTTTTCTAATATAATTTATAAGATTTATTATCCATCTATCGAGCTACTTACTTGAAATAGGGTAAGCATCTCCTCCTTGTAGATTTTTGCAAGGATTTTTTGTATATAAAAAAGGAGTGACCGCATGTTTAAATTAAAAGAACGGAATTCAAATATTAAGACGGAAGTACTTGCGGGGCTTACAACCTTTTTAACACTGGCTTATATCATCGTTGTAAACCCCATGATCCTTTCTGATGCGGGTGTTCCCTTCGACCAAGCATTCACAGCAACCATAATTGCAATAATAGTCGGTACACTATGCATGGCCCTTTTAGCCAATTACCCAATTGTCATAGCCCCGGCAATGGGATTGAATGCGTATTTTGCATACTCGGTATTGGGAACCCATGATATCTCATACACAGTTGCTTTCTCTGCCGTCTTTGTTACCGGTATCATCTTTATCCTTTTATCCTTAACCTCTTTCCGCTCAAAATTGATCGAGGCCATCCCTAATAACTTGAAGCATGCAATCAGTGCCGGAATCGGGCTTTTCATTACCTTCATCGGACTTCGTTTGTCAGGTGTCGTCACAAAGCATGAATCCAACCTGGTTACCCTTGGAAGCTTCAGGGATTCCAGTGTGGCACTTACATTGGTTGGTTTGGTCATAACGATTGTACTGATCGTTCGCAATGTACAGGGAGCGATATTCATCGGAATGATCGTGACTGCCATAATCGCTTTCTTTACAGGCCAATTGGAAATTAACGGTCTGGTTTCCACCCCTTCGTTACCTGAAGGGATAATAGTCGCCAATCCAATCACATCTATCGCTGATGTGATTAACTATGGGCTTTATGGCGTCGTCTTCTCTATTTTGCTTGTCATGCTTTTCGATACGACCGGTGCTTTATTGGGCATTGTCCGTCAAGCTGGATTGCTGAAGGAAAATAAGCTTGAAAAATCCGGCAGTGCCTTCTTTGCAGATTCGATCGGCACTACTGTCGGCGCCATGTTCGGCACAAGCCCGACCGCTGCCTCTGTTGAATCATCGGCTGGTGTAGGAGCGGGCGGCAAGACAGGTTTAACCGCGTTGGTGGTGGCCATCCTATTCCTAATAACCGCCTTTTTCAGCCCGCTGATAGGAGCTGTCTCAAATGTAGCGGCAATCACGGCACCTAGCTTGATCATCGTCGGAAGCATGATGATTAAAAGTATTAATGAAATTGACTGGACACACTTTGATGAATCATTTCCAGCCTTTTTGGTCATTGTCGCCATGCCTTTAACATCAAGCATCGCCAACGGAATAGCACTCGGATTCATCGCCTACCCCATTTTAAAAATGGCAAGAGGCAAATTCCGTGAAGTGCATCCGTTCGTGTACATGTTTGCCGTTTTATTCCTTTACCAACTGATTTTCCTGGCTTGATCATCTTAAGAGGAATCCCTTGTGGTTCCTCTTTTTTTAGCCCCCGCAAAGAAAAAGGAGGATATCCAACTTGTCGTCAGATATCCTCCTTTATGTTCACTGGTTCATTTGATCAAGAAAATCACCCAGGAGATCGTCAAGATTTTCCTCTTCAGGTTCGGTTTCTTCCTCTTGTTGTGAGGGTTCATTCAAATTCCAATCAAAGTCATCCAAATCTTTCTTAGGCAGGTCCTCCTGAACCTCCACGGGTTCCTTTTCCTCGGGCTCGGCCTGCACATACAATTCCTCACTCAATACATTATTATTCAAAGAGGCAAGCAAGGCCGTAGCGCGTAAAGGATCGGATAAAAGGTGGTACATAATCGTTCCAAGCATAGCTTCTGAGTGGGAATGCTTGAGCCAATCACGCTGAGATTTGCTTAGCTTGTTCGGCATGGGCAGGGCAATCATTTCCCGATCCTGATGGGTGGATTGCCCGACTCCATCGAGAACATACTCAGCAATTTTACTGGAAAAATTCCTTCTTTCCGTTTCCTTCAATTTCTGCAGCTGTCTTAACGTATAGTCTGAGACATCCGAAGGGATACGAAAAGTGATGGCTTGTCCTCTTTTAATTTCAGAAGAAGCTGTTTTTTTCATTCTCTCACCTATTTAATGGAACCCGTTCTTTGTTCTTTCTTCTTTTGCTGTGACTGATTCTGTTCCTTTGCATTCCGGCGGCGATTAAAATCCGAAATCAATTTATAATAGGCGTTTGCCATCATCCAAACGCTTTCCCGCTCATCTTCGAAAAAGTCTATATTGTAGCCATCGAAATTTTGGTTCAATGTTTTCAAGTAATCTTTCAAGACAATCGATCCCCCGCCTACAAAATAGCAGATTTCCGTTTGTGAGTTTTTTTGCCATACGTTGCGCAGGTGGCGATATTGCTTTTTGGCCAGTTCTCCCAAAATACGGTCAACGATATCATGAACGCTTGTCCGGCTTCCGCGAACCATGATATGATTGCGATCATTTTTCTTCGTGATGATTTCAACGACGTCGCGCCTGCTATCCAACTCGACACCATGTTTCTTCCTGATTTCTTCACGAATCGATTCAAGGGCTTCAGCTACTCCCAAATTGAATCCTTGCGCTTTGTCATCGTCAACTTTACGATTTTTAATGACAGCGATATCCGTCGATAATCCACCGATATCCTGAATCAGTATTCTTCTATCTATTAATTCACGATTAATGATATTCAAATCTTTATCCATGACCAAATTTATGTATGCTGCAAAACCCTCTGGGTAGACTTTCACTTCATCGAATTTGATATTAATCTTCATACCTTGGTATTTAGGGGTAATTAAAAATTCGACCTGATGGACAGATCCGAGTAATTTCGAACGATACCCGACATCTTTCCCTTCTTTAACCTCCCGAAGTGGCAACCCTGTTCCAAGAGTATAGTTGGCTTCCACAACGTTATTCACTTTTTTGAATGTATCGTTGTCCCCCAACTTGGCAGCGTCTAATGCAAGAGCCGCAAAAAGCATGACTAATGTTTGATCTTCTTCCGATTTACTGCTTCCTAAATCCAATTCGGTAGGATTATCACTTTTTGTCGCCAAGTTCCCAACGCGATAAATCGCATTATTGTCTTGCAGAGCCGGTGAATGGACCCTGATATGAATCCCTTCCAATGGGTTTTTTTCATCAAGTTCCTCAATCCCAATGACCGGACGGTCCTCTATGTCTTTTGCAATGACGTTCGGTATATATAGTTCAGACTCTAGCTTTCCAAAAATAGCCTTGATAGCATCATTTCCTACGTCTACTGCTGCGATTCTAGAACTCATCTAAAAACATCCCCTTTTTCATGGAAAAAATTTAAGTGAAGCATTCCCTTTAAGAATAGGAAAAGTTTCCACTATAGTCAATCCTTCATAAGTTGTAGCTATATTTGTCGAATTGTTTTCAAACTGTTTACAATAGGAACAAATATGTACACACCTTATGTACAGCCATGTGTACGTGTTCGTAAACATGTATATATTTCTGTGTACATACTATCTATTTTTGTTTACATGTATACGTAATTGCAAACAATCCATATAATGTATTTTTTTATATATTTCTTCTTACAAAAATTAGCGGATAAATAGTAGACTTGGGTATGGTAATAACTGGACGATTCACTAATGAACTGTATAGAGGTATTCAACTGGCTGAGAAAACTGCAGAAACTTCCCAAATTCGGGAACACGATTGTCGCAGTCCGTTAAATTCTCCTTCATTATACAGATATCCCACTGACGTCTGCGGGCATGGCGTTCCGTAATTTGCCTTTGAAGAAGTGCATCCTGAACCTCCTGGGACGTCTTAAGCAGCAGAAGCTTATTCGCCATGTAGATTGTTCTATTCCCAACCTTTGTGCAAAATCTTCTTGTGTTAAACCATGCAACTCCAATAGTTTTCCATAAGTCAAAGCTTCTTCAATCGGTGTCAGTTCTTCGGCGGAATTACAGGGAACCAGAAATTAAAGTTACACTGATGGATGCTGGCGAAGTCCTTAACGGAACAACCAACGGGACACACCACATATGGCTGATTTACGATTTTTTTGTTCACTAAAACATGGTGAAGAGAGCCAAACTATATTATGTAGCCAATGCAGAAATAATGGGCTTATAAAAGAATGTAATTTGACTGCAATGCAATGGATACCTATATTCACGCACATACTGATGAATATAAATGTAAAAATCCCAAAAGAACTAACAGCCTATCGAAACTAGCCATTCGCGGGGACCATGCAGAAGAAATTCCTTTCTCCTTTCCTTGTAATTCTTCCATACTCAAACACAGTTTCACCCCTAAAGTATTTAACGGCCCTCCTCTCCACGATTCTGGAAGCTGAAAAAAATTTCCACTATAGTCAATCCTTCATAAGTTGTAGCTATATTTGTCGAATTGTTTTCAAATTGTTTACAATAGAAAAAAATATGTATACACCTTATATATAGCCATGTGTACGCGTTTGTAAACATGTATACATATTTGTGTACAAACTATCTATTTTTGTTTACATGTATACATATTTGTAAACGAACCAAATAATGTATTTTTTTAGTCTTTCTTCTTACAAAAATAAGCGTATAAATAGCGAATTTGGGTATGGTAATAAATGGACGATTCACTATGAACTGTATGGAGGTATTCAAATGACTGAAAAAAATACAGACCTTCCCCGATTTCCGGAACCTTATTGGCGCAGTGCGTTGACATTCCCTTCTTTTTCTAAACTAGATACAGATCTAACCACTGATGTCTTAATAGTAGGCGGCGGAATTACCGGAATCACATCTGCTTACCTACTTGCTAAACAAGGTGTAAAAGTCACACTGATTGAAGCAGGCCAAATCCTTACCGGAACGACAGGACACACTACAGCAAAAATCACGGCCCAGCATGGCCTGATTTACGACCAGTTGATCACTGACCATGGCGAAGAGAATGCCAAGCTTTATTATGAAGCCAATACAGATGGTATGAAGCTGATTAAAGACTTGGTAGAAGAACATTCCATTGAATGTAATTTGACTGCACAGGATGCCTATGTGTACGCAAATACGGACGAATATATAAGCAAAATCCAAAAAGAGCTGAGAGCTTATCAAAAACTTGGCATTCGAGGGGATTATGCGGAGAATATCCCTTTCTCCATTCCATGTAAAGCTGCTGTGATAATGAAAGATCAAGCACAGTTTCACCCATTAAAATATTTAACGGCCCTCATTTCGACAATTCTCGATGCAGGTGGCACCATTTATGAACGGACAACGGCAATGAAAATTGAAGACGGCGATCCACCAACCGTTCTGACTGATACGGGAAATTCCATCAAAAGCAATCAGGTTATCGTGGCCTCCCACTTCCCTTTCAATGATGAGAAAGGCTTATACTTTGCCCGTGTTCATGTAAGTAGGTCCTATGTGCTTGGCATCAGGACCGAACAGGAGTATCCGGGCGGGATGTATTACAGTGCAGACAGCCCTAGCCGCTCCCTTCGCTATACGGAATTGGACAATGGGGAAAAACTTATACTTGTTGGCGGAGATGGCCATAAAACAGGCCAGGGAATCTCGACGATCGAGCATTATGAAGCACTGAAGGACTTCAGTGCCCAGTATTTCGATGTGAAAGACATTCCCTACCGCTGGTCTGCACAGGATATCGTGACACCGGATAATATCCCCTTCGTCGGTCCAGTGACAGCCAACCAACAAAACGTCCTGATAGCTACCGGCTATGCGAAATGGGGAATGACGAATGGATCGATTGCCGCCAGGATCTTAACTGACCGGATTTTGCAAAAAGATAACCGGTATGCGGAATTGTATGATCCTGCCCGTTTAAAAGGCGTGAAGAATATTCTTCAAGATAATGCTGATGTGGCGAAGCATCTCATCAAAGGCAAATTGGCTGTCAATCATAAAACTCCTGAAGACGTAGGAATTGATGAAGGAGCAATCGTGAAGGTGGATGGAGACAAAGCTGGGTGTTACCGTGACCATGATGGCCAGCTTCATATTGTTGATTCCACCTGTACACACATGGGGTGTGAAGTTGCCTGGAATAGCGGCGACCGTACTTGGGATTGCCCATGCCATGGCTCCCGCTACTCCATCGCCGGTGAAGTGTTAAATGGCCCTGCTGTCGAACCATTGAAGAAAATTCGCTGACTGCCAATTTGTGATTTTATCTAATAGTCGACTGGGCCCGCCGTTTTCCTTATACTGAAGTTACTGCATGGTTGAATGGCTGCAAATAACTCTGAAAAGGAATGAATCGAACATGAACGGTAAAAACCGGAAAGATATTACCCCAGGTGCCTCTGTGGAGATTGTACTTAAAGCAGATCAACGCACTGGAAAGCTGACAAGCGGCACTGTAAAGGATATTTTAACCAACTCCAGCACCCACCCTCATGGAATTAAAGTAAGATTGACTGATGGCCAGGTAGGCAGGGTTCAAGTCATTCATAAGTAATGTGCACTCGGTCCAGGCCGAGTGTTTTTTTGTGTGATTGTTCGATGAATTAATGACAAAGGGGGATATTTCAATCATGTTTCCCATTCATAATTCGTACAATAGGGGTGAGATTATCTCTATAAAAAGGCTGGTGTCAAAATGAATCAAGAATACAATGCCCCCTTTAGGGATCATTACCGCACCGATGAACATATATTGAAAGTTTCCGGCTCAGAGACGCTATCTGCCGCTCCGGATCAAGCCACGATCACCCTTGGAGTCATAACAGAGGATGAGGACCCGCAAAAGGCCCAGCAAGCCAATTCCCAAGCAATCGCAAATGTCATCGCATCACTTAAATCCGCAGGCATTCCCGAAGAGCAATTGAAAACGAGTGATTACAGAATCGATCCACAATATGATTATATTGACGGAAAGGAATTGTTCAAGAACTACAAAGTCCAGCACATCATACAAGCACAGACGACCGACATCGAGAAAATAGGCAGCATAATCGACACGGCCGTCAGAAGCGGCGCCAATTCAATCACCAGCATCCGCTTCTCTTTATCCAATCCAGATGCATACTATAACCAGGCACTTTCCCTCGCTTTAAAAAATGCATACGAAAAAGCTCTTTCCATGGCTCGAACGCTAGGGATCTCATTGAACCCAGTCCCTAATAGGGTTGAAGAACTATCTGAAACGGCAACTCCAATGCTTTTTCAAACAAGTACTCTATCAAAAATGACGACTACCCCGATTCAGCCTGGTGAATTGAACATAACTGCCTCAGTAAGGGTGGAATACTCGTACTAGCACTCACTTAATTCCATCCTAAAAACCCCCCTTAACCTAAAGGGGGGTTCAGACTGTAGACAAATTAGAGAAGAACTAATTTACTTTCAATTCGTTTAAAAAGGTTCCAGGTGATTTCAGAAATCCGCTCCCTTGCCGCCGACTGTCTGCCAAGCCTCCTCGCCGGCAAGCGTCTCCGGGGTCTCGGCTAGCCAGTTATTCGGCAGGAGTGTCGCAAATTTCTTCAATCTAGTAAGGTTTTAATTTCTATAATCAAGTTAAAAAACATGCAAGATAATTCATTATTCCACTAAAATCATGGTTCTAGGATGTCAGCAATCCGAACCTCCTTTTGTCGCAAACGGAACCCCCCTTGGCAATCCAAAGGGGGTTTTCCATTTTAAAAGACTACCGTTTTATTTTCATGAACAATGACGCGGTCCTCCAAATGCCATTTAACGGCACGTGCCAGCACCCTGCGTTCAGCTGAACGACCGATTTTCTTCATATCCCCGGCAGAATCACGATGGTCCACACGTTCGATATCCTGCTCGATGATTGGGCCTTCATCCAAATCATTCGTCACATAATGGGAAGTCGCCCCAATCAGCTTAACACCTCTGTCATACGCTCGTTCATAAGGCCGTGCTCCAATGAAGGCAGGTAAAAATGAATGATGGATATTGATGATCCTGTTCGGATGGGCCGCTACGAAATCCGGCGTCAATATCTGCATATACCTGGCTAAAACAATAAGGTCCACTTTGAATTCTTCCAGAAGTCCAAGCTGTTTAGTTTCCACTTCCTTACGTATATCCTTATTGGCAGGAATGTAATAAAACGGGATGCCCATCGATTCGACAATTTCCCTCGTATCTTCATGATTGCTGATGACCAGTGCAATGTCAGCCAATAAATCCCCGCTTTGCCACTCCCATAACAATTCCAGAAGGCAATGGGGTTCCTTCGAAACGAAGATTGCCGTCCTCTTCAGATCACTCACATGATTAAATGTCCATTGCATCGAGAATGCTGTCGAAACTTCCTGGAATGCCAGTTGCATATCCGCTGCCTTGTCATTCAATCCTGGACAATCGAACTCGATCCTAGTGAAAAAGGTACCGCCCTCAGGATTCATCGAATACTGACTCAATTCAACAATATTTGCATCATATTCTTTAAGAAAAGCCGTAACTGTCGAAACAATTCCCGGCTGGTCCGGACATTTTATAATTAAACGGCCTCTATCTTGATTTCTTTCACGATATTCCTGTAACTGCTCTTGCACAAAGTTGCTAACCATTTTCCCAACTGCCCTTCTTCTATTTTGCTATATTATACTTCAATTCATGTCCGAAATTAAAGCCAGTCAATCAAATCGGGACTTTGTTGGTAGACAAAATCAACATTGCCTATAATACTCCACAGTTTTATCCCATCCCATTCATTAGATTTTCGATAGATAAATCATCAGCCTGAATTGTTTCAATCCTAAATTTCTTCTCCTATTAAGGAATTTTTGTCATTTTTTCAGGAAATTACATGTAATTTGGAGGAAATGAAGGCAAAGGCCGAGAACCTTTATGAAATGCATAGTGAAGGGGGATTCTTGGATGAAATGTCGGTATGTGCTGGACAACCTTTTTGGTTTCAGTTTTATTTTCCATAGTTAATAAGGTTATTCATTGCCTCATAAGGGTATAGACCATTCTATTAGTTTTTTCAAAGGGGGAAATGAAATTATCATGAAATCATCCGTTACATTCATTGTATCCATTCTGGCTGTTCTTGGTCTTCTGTCCGGCTGTGCTGAAAAGGACCAGCTGGAGGACGGGAGTAAGCTGATCAATGAGGACCAGTTTGTTTTCGCTGCCTCAGGTGAATTCAAGCCATTCAGTTATGTCAATGATGACATGACCGTAACCGGGTTCGATATTGAAGTTGGCGATGCAATTGCAAAGGAACTCGACCTAGAACCCGTGCCTAAACGGATAAAGTTCAAAGGTATTGTGGAAGGTGTTAAAACCGGTCGGGCAGATGCCGCGGTTGCCAGCCATACAATCAATGAAGAACGAAGTAAACATGTTGCCTTCTCGACCCCTTATTACTACTCAGGTCCTCAAATTTTCGTTCGCCCGGATAGTGATATTAAAACGGTTGAAGATTTAAAGGGTAAGGAAGTTGCTGCTTCTAAAGGCTCCACGTACGCAACCACAGCAGAAAAATATACTACCAATGTAAAAACCTATGACAGTGATATCACCGCCCTGAAGGCATTGAGCGGAGGACGTCATGATGCCGTCATCACCGACTTCGTAACCGGCAAGGAAGCGACCAAGGAAGGTTTCGACATCGAAGGAAGGCAATTGATCGAACGGAGCGAGCAGGCCATCGTACTGCCTGACGACAACCCTCAGCTGCTTGCACGCATCAACGAAGCACTTGAAAACCTCCGTGAAGATGGAACGCTTGCTGAAATCAGCAAAAAGTATTTTGGTGAAGACATCACAACTAAGCCTGAATAAAGATTGATAGAAAGGGAGTCATTACATTGCCAAGTTTTTCACATTTTTTTGATACATTATTTAGCTACTCGGACGTATTCATCCGGGCCATGCTCCTCACATTGGAACTGACGGTAGTCTCCATATTGGTAGGTATCTTCATCGGTTTGCTATTTGCCCTATTAAAAATATCCAATATAAAAATTCTTGCATGGATTTCAGATACATATGTATTCCTGGTACGTGGAACACCTTTAATCGTACAGATATTCATACTCTATTTCGGTATCAGCAATCTCTTCTTACTGCCGGACTTCTGGGCGGCGTCACTTGCCCTGGCCTTCCATAACGGAGCTTATATCTCAGAGATTTTACGTGGTACGATTCAATCCATCGACAAAGGCCAAATGGAGGCCGGACGCTCCCTTGGCATGAGCAATTCGCTCACCTTAAGGAGAATCATCCTGCCTCAAGCCTTCCGCCGCGCATTGCCGCCGCTTGGCAACCAATTCATCATCGGACTGAAGGATTCATCACTGGCAGCCTTCATATCCATGAATGAGCTGTTTAATGTAGCCACTACGTTGGGTTCGAATAATTTCGATGAAATGACTTATTTATTGATTGTAGCGGTCTACTACTTGATTCTAGTGGCTTTCCTGACCATAATCGTCAATTTATTCGAAAAGAAACTGTCCATCAGTGATCGATAGGGGGAATTGAAATGGAACAAAAAGAAATGATTAGGATAAGGAATTTAAATAAGTCGTATGGAAATCTGCATGTACTTAAAGATATTGATATGAAGGTACTCGATAGCGATGTTGTCTGTCTGATCGGACCAAGCGGTTCCGGAAAAAGCACCCTGCTCCGCTGTTTGAATTATTTAGAGAAGAAAGACAGCGGCCAAATCCTCATTGAAGGAACGGAAATCAATCCGGGTACCCATGATATTAATAAAATCCGCGAGAAAGTCGGAATGGTTTTTCAGCATTTCTACCTCTTCCCTCATATGACCGTACTGGAAAATATCATCGAAGCACCGATACACGTCAAAAAAGTCCCAAAGGCCCAAGCGATCGAAGAAGCAAAGGCATTGCTTGCCAAAGTCGGTTTATCAGATAAAGCGGATGTCTATCCAAGCAAACTCTCAGGTGGGCAGAAACAGCGTGTTGCCATCGCCCGCGCCCTTGCCATGAAACCTGATATCCTGCTCTTTGATGAGCCTACCTCGGCTCTGGACCCCGAACTTGTCGGTGAAGTTCTTGCCACGATGAAGGAACTTGCCTTGGAAGGGATGACAATGGTAGTCGTAACACATGAAATGAGCTTTGCACGTGAGGTCGGGGATTGGATTGTCTTCATGCATAATGGGAGGGTTGTCGAAAGCGGACCGCCAAAAGAATTCTTCACCAATCCAAAAGAAGAACGTACAAAAGAATTTTTGCAAACGACGGTCTTTTGATTTTAATTCTAAAACCTGTCTGCCAGCGAGATCATGAGCAATACAGGCGTGAATTCCTGTATTGCTTTTTTTAGATGAAAAAGGTTTAGTTTGTTTCTTTACTATCCAGTTAGGTCGTTCCCTAAATTACATGATCGAAGTTTCAGGGATATTTCCGCTTGGATTGTACAAACTAAATACTTGATGAATTGTTTCAGATAAACCGTGATTCCGGCTCGAACATGGAAAAATATCTGTATTTATGGTATATATACAGGTAAAATTAAAAGAAGTATATAAATGAAAGAGGTCGAATTCAGTTGGAAAATAACTCTTCGAATTTTATTAAAAATATTATAAAAGATGACCTAGAGTCCGGAAAACATGATCATGTCATCACCCGCTTCCCTCCTGAGCCGAACGGATATTTACATATCGGGCATGCCAAATCCATCATTTTGAATTTTGGGGTGGCTGATGATTTCAATGGGAAAACCAACCTTCGTTTCGATGATACGAATCCATTGAAAGAGGATATTGAGTTCGTCAACTCCATTAAGGAAGATGTAAAATGGCTCGGTTACGACTGGGATAACCTTTTCTTCGCTTCCGACTATTTTGATGAAATGTATAAAAGAGCTGTGCTGCTCATCAATAAAGGACTGGCATATGTGGACGACCTTAATGCCGACCAAATCCGTGAATATCGCGGAACGCTGACAGAGCCGGGGAAAGACAGCCCCTACCGCAATAGGACCGTTGAGGAAAATCTTGAACTATTTGAAAAGATGCGTAGCGGCGAATACGAAAACGGCGCAAAAGTATTGCGTGCAAAAATCGATATGAGCTCACCTAACATTAATTTGCGTGATCCCGTCATATACCGTATCTCCCATACTGAACACCATAATACCGGCAACAAATGGTGCATCTACCCAATGTATGCCTTTGCCCACCCGATTGAAGATGCCATCGAGGGAGTCACACACTCCATTTGTACGCTTGAGTTCGAAGATCAACGCCCTCTTTATGACTGGATCGTTGAGAATTGTGAAATGGAAAGCAAACCAAAGCAATATGAATTTGGCCGTCTTAACCTGACCAATACAGTAATGAGCAAGCGAAAACTGAAGCAGCTTGTCGATGAGGGCTTCGTGGACGGCTGGGACGACCCGCGGATGCCTACCGTTTCAGGCTTGCGGAGACGCGGGTATACACCCGAAGCGATTCGTGCATTCTGCCAAGAGATAGGTGTCGCCAAAACAAGCGGTATCGTGGACTCTCAAATGCTTGATCATTTCGTTCGGGAAGACTTAAAGCTGAAGGCTCCACGGACTATGGCCATCCTGAACCCGCTTAAAGTGGTCATCACCAACTATCCGGAAGGCGAGATAGAGTGGCTGGATGCCGAGGTCAATCCGGAAGTACCGGAAATGGGTACACGCCAAATCCCGTTTTCACGTGAAATATATATCGAACAGGACGATTTCATGGAAAACCCGCCGAAAAAGTATTTCCGACTTTTCCCGGGCAATGAAGTCCGTTTGAAACATGCTTATTTCATTAAATGTGAAGAAGTGATAAAGGACGACGCCGGTAACGTCATTGAACTCCGCTGCACATACGATATTGAAACGAAAAGCGGATCGGGCTTCACTGGACGTAAAGTAAAAGGTACATTACACTGGATCGAAGCCTCACAAGCCGTTTCAGCAGAATTCCGCAACTTTCAACCGTTAATCTTGGATAAGGAAAATGGTGAAGAGGAAGAAAAATCATTCCTGGACCGGGTAAACCCTGATTCTATCGAAATTCTACAAGGATTTGTCGAGCCTAACATGAAAGATGCTAAGCCTCAGGATAAATTCCAATTCTTCAGGCATGGCTATTATAATGTTGATTCTAAACTCACTGCGGCCGATCACTTGGTCTTCAACCAAATCGTTGGGTTGAAAAGTTCATTCAAGTTATAGAATCACGAAAAAGAACCAGATTCCTAGCGGATCTGGTTCTTTTCATTTACTGCACCCTTATAGCATTTTTTCTCGTATAGCTTGATCCCTTCTGTTTAAGAGTACTATGTGTCGAAACCTGACTAAAATCAAGACCTATCGATGTCTGGGCCACCTCAGTACGAATCCCGGAAATGGTTGATTGAATGCCTAACAGGTTCAGGGTACTTATCAATTGATAGATCTGTTTGGCAACCATCGTATCCTTATTAAGCGCTTCCAACACTTCGTAAATGGGGTGTCCGATTCAACCCTGCTCTTCGCGACAAGTGTGGCCCACTGCTCCATCGTTTCAATAAAAGCAGTTTTATCTTCAAGTTAAGCACTTGTGACTGTCTTGATGGTCCATGTATTCTGTTCCCTAAGCAGCTTTTCGATTTCCTCATTAGAATCCATTGAATAGATGGACCAAGACTGCTTTTCCCTTAAAGCCAGCCAGTTTTCCGTAATCTTCGACGAGTTATCAAGGATATATCGATATAAATTTTCTCCTATCTTCCTAGTTATTTCATTTTGAATAGTATTAACAAATCTCCATATCCCGCTTTCTCCATTTCATTTCTGGGGATGAATCGAAGGGCCGCGGAATTTATGCAATATCTCGTGCCTTTAGGACTTGGACCATCGGGAAAAACATGTCCAAGGTGTGAATCGGCATCTCTGCTGCGCACCTCGGTCCTGGTCATTCGGTGGCTGAGATCCATTTTTTCATTGACACTTGCCGACATGATGGGCTTCGTGAAGCTTGGCCACCCACAACCGCTATCATATTTATCCCGCGAACTGAATAGGGGCTCCCCGGAAACGACATCCACATAAATGCCTTCTCCAAAGTGATCCCAATAGGCATTATCGAAAGGCGGCTCCGTGCCATTTTCCTGGGTGACATGAAACTGACTCTCCGTTAAGGTCTTTCTAAGGTGTGCATTATCCTTAGGCCAATTTTCTTTAATGAAAGCATCCCGGCCTGAGCCTTTACGATACAATGCATAGCGAAATTGGTTTTTCCGATAGAATTCTTGATGATACTCTTCAGCGGCGTAAAATTGCCCCGAGGGTAGAATACCCGTAACAATAGGTTTCTTAAACCGCCCGCTCATCATTAAATCTTCCTTCGATTGTTCTGCTTCCTGTTTCTGACGTTCATTAAGATAGAAAATGGCTGCCTTGTATTGCATTCCCCTATCCGAGAACTGTCCCTCGTCATCCGTAGGATCGATTTGGCGCCAGAATATCTCTAATAACGTTTTATAGGAAATGATTGATGGATTGAATACCACTTGAACCGCTTCAACATGATCAGTCGCACCGGTAATCACTTGTTTATAACTAGGAGTAGCAAATTTACCGCCTGTATAACCTGATGTCACTGAAATGATACCGTCCATTTCATCAAAGGGAGCAACCATGCACCAAAAGCAGCCTCCTGCAAAGATGGCTGTTTCTTTTCCATCCATCGTCATCCTAAAACTCCCCTTTCACTCCTGTCATTTTATGTATTATATACCAGCAAGCAAAACACCTTCAAATGCAAAAATTCTTCCCTTTCGAAAAAAATAAAGAGGCACTTAGGAGTGAACCCAAGTGCCCTTTTGTGTTAGATCCATTATTTAAAGTATCACACTTACAATGATCGCTGATAGGATGCTGACAAGAGTCGCACCATATAGCAGCTTCAAGCCGAAACGGGCTACAACATTACCCTGTTTTTCATGAAGTCCTTTGACTGCACCGGCAATGATTCCAATTGATGAGAAATTGGCGAAGGAAACCAGGAAAACCGAAACGATCCCTATCGTCCTTTCGCTCAAAGCAGCTGATGCTTCCCCTAAGCTTAGCATGGCAACGAATTCATTGGTTACCAGTTTCGTCGCCATGATTCCGCCAGCAGTCACGGTTTCTGAAATCGGTATCCCCATGATAAAGGCAAAAGGTGCAAAGATATACCCCATGATGTCTTGGAAGCTGATGCCGAAGATCATGTCGAATACACTGTTGATCCCAGCGATTAAAGCAACGAAACCAATTAACATCGCTGCTACAGTGATGGCAACCTTGAACCCATCCATGATATATTCCCCGAGCATTTCGAAGAAAGACTGCTTCTCTGCCCCTACTTCAACAGGGAGAATATCCTCTTCATCCGTTACGGTATAAGGATTGATAATGGATGCGATGATAAATCCACCAAACATGTTAATAACAATGGCCGTCACAACGTACTTTGGTTCAATCATAGTCATATAAGCACCGACGATCGACATTGATACAGTTGACATGGCTGATGCACAAAGCGTATACATGCGAGATGGCGGAATGGCACCGAGTTGTTTTTTCAAGGTTATGAAAACTTCGGATTGGCCTACTATTGCTGATGCAACCGCATTGTAAGATTCCAATTTACCCATCCCATTCACTTTACTTAGAACGAATCCAATCCACTTCATGATGAACGGAAGGATCTTGAAGTGCTGTAAAATCCCGATTAATGCTGATATGAATACGATAGGAAGAAGGACATTTAAAAAGAAGGGCGATGCCCCTTCGTTTACAATCCCGCCAAATACAAAGGTGATCCCTTCATTTGCCCATTCCAAAAGTTTTCCGAAGCCATCGGCAATTGAATTGATGATCACTAAGCCAAACTTCGTGTTTAATAATAAATAAGTTAAAACAAGCTGAATGACCACCATGAGGATGATCGGTTTTATTTTAACTTTCTTCCGGTCACTGCTGACTAAGATAGCTAGTCCAAAAACAATAAGCAGTCCTAAAATTGCAATCAGAAATTTCATATATTCTGCCTCCACTAAGGGTGAATTTAATGTTCGTGCATTAATAGTAGGATACCCTCAAATAATTTATGCAAACGTTTTCTCTTTCATCCAAAATACATGTACGTACCTCTCCAGAAGTCTATATTAAACTAATATTTTTTTAAGTGCAATTATTATTTCACTTTTTAAAATAACAATTAGTGACAATAATGGGTTTCGCGAATTAAAAAAGAAGGCTCCCCTTCGAAAGGAGCCTTCTCTTGCCTCAAGTAATATCGACTATTCAGGCAGCTGTTCTGGATATCACCGTTGTCGCTAATCCAGCGACTCCAATTACAAAGATGATGATGGATGCGGCCAAGCCACCCGCCCCTTTATAAAAGTCGATGAATTTACCTGCAAAAGAGTCTCTGCCTGGGAAGCTGCCGCCGCTTGGCATTTCTCCTGGAGTCCCGGAACCATTAGGCCCCCCTTGTGGAGTTCCCTGCGTTTCATTAGTTGCCGTATCCGTCGATGAATCATCGGTCGCCGTACTGCCATTAGCCGATTCTGTTGTGTTGCGGTCGGCAGGCTGGCCCATCACCGCCTGTCGATTCATGGTTTCATTGCCGTTGCCATCCACATACATCATGATCCCGATGACTGCTTGGGCCATTAAGAGGACCGAAGCCAATATTCCAATTAAAAAATTTAACTTACCAAGTCTATTCATCAATGATTCTCCTCCGAAAATAAATATATTTATAAGAGGATTATCTAAAAAGACCCTTAATTTTCCCTTAAGCAGCAAGGAAGAAAGTAAGAGTCTTTTTCGTATTGGATGGCAGCTAATTTTTCCTTTGATTTCTCGGAAAAGTGATTTCAAAACGGGTCCGTTCATTCTGCTCACTTGTAACCTTGATGGTCCCTTGATGTGTGTTTACAATCCATTGGGCTATGGATAGACCTAATCCAGTGCCTTCATTTGCCGAACGGGATTGCTCCACTTGGTAAAAACGGTTAAAAATCAACGGGAGTTCTTCCTGCGGAATGCCTATTCCATTATCTTCTACAGTAAGAATGATGGATGAAGCATTCTTGATGCAGGATAAGGAAATTTCCCCGCCTTCCTCGGTGAATTTCATGGCATTATCCACCAATATCACCAACAGCTGGTGAATTCTCTCTTTATCCCCATGAAACACTACCTGTTCGGGAGCATGACTAATGATTGATTTCTCTTGAAAAGAAGCTATATCCGTATACTGTTCCACGATATCCATAAGTAAGTCATCAAGGAAAAAGTTCGATTTCTTAACCTCCATTTGATTCGAATCCGTTCTGGTCAAAGTTAAAAGTCCGTTAACAAGCTTATTCAACCGGCGGACTTCTTTCGAAATGATGGATATATCAACGGCTTTTTCCTCGATTGTCGCGTTAGGCGATTGAAATAGCAAATCAGCCCGCGATTGAATGACTGCAAGCGGCGTTCGAATTTCATGCGAAGCATCCGAGACAAACTGCTGTTGCTGCTCCCAGGATTTCTTGACCGGGATCAAGGCCCGTCCTGCCAGAAGATAGCCAGCGCCCACCGCCACTAGACTTCCAATTCCTCCACCAACAAACAATATGAGCAGCAAGCGATCGAGCATTTCCTTTTCTGTATCCACATTCCTGATGAATTGTACGGCCATCTGTCCATACCCCGTATCGACCTGGGTGGAAAGGGCCCGATATGTGTATCCATTCACTGAAATTTCTTCAATGTCATCAAAAGTTTTAGGGAAAAATTTTTGTTCATTGACCTTAAAAAAATTATCTACACTCAGTCTTGGCTCAATGATCGTATCATCCGGCCCCCAAACAATGACGCTTGGCCCCGGTCCTAAGAGAAACTCACCTTGCGGACGACCGCCTGGCATGCCGCCATTATTGAAATCCCGGTAATCCTTTATAAGTGAATCATTGACATCCCTATAGATCTGGTCTTCCGTATAGAAATAAATCGTTCTGCTTAATATGGCTATTAAGACAATAAAGACGATAGAATTCAATATTGTTAGTTGAAGCCTTGTTTTTTGGAACATAATGATCCCCTTATGGTTGTTTTAGCATATAACCAATACCCCGAACGGTTTGAATATCTTTATGATAATTGAAAGGTTCCAATTTTTTTCTAAGGTGATGGATGAACACTTCCACAATGGCAATGGTCGTATCTGAATCAAACCCCCAAATACGGTCGAAAATCTGCTCACGGGTCAATATTTTCCCATTATTTTGAATCAGGTATTCCAGTAATTCATACTGTTTCAAGGTCATTTTAATGACCTTTCCATCGACCAAAATATCCTTTTCTTTTTCCAACAATTCAATATTACGGTATTTCACATGCTGTTCTAGCGAAATAATGCCACTCCTTCGAAGCAGGGCACGAATCCTGGCCTTAAGTTCCGGTGCCTGAAACGGCTTGACTAAATAATCATCGCCACCCATTTCCAACCCTCTGACACGATCCTCAAGTGCATCTTTTGCCGTCAAAAACAAGACACTTGTATCTATTTTTGCTTCCCTGATTTTCCGTACGATTTCAAATCCATCGATTCCCGGAAGCATTACATCCAAAATGATGATATCGTAAATGCTTTGTTGGGCCATGAATAGCCCATCTTCCCCATTATCCGCTGTATCGACTTCATATTCTTCCGTCAGAATCTGTCGGATCGACTCTAATAATGAAACATTATCTTCTACCACCAAAACCTTCATTCAGGATACCTCCCAACCGCCTCAATTGTGATATATGTTGATTTTATCCTTTTTCATATGCAAAAGAAAGCGGGCTTTTAATGCCTGCTTTCTTTCAAAATGGTATGTTCATTCGTGACGCAGTGCCTGGATTGGATTTAATTTGGATGCCTTATTGGCAGGAAATACACCAAACATTATCCCGATTAAAATGGAGAATAAGAAGGCAAACAATGTCACCGACCATGAATAACTAATCGTTAAACTTGTAAAAACCGAAATCAATTTTGCGATTCCCAAGCCAATTCCAACTCCCAACAGTCCCCCGAAGCAGCTCAGGACCATCGCTTCAATTAAAAACTGAAGAAGAATCGATTTCCGATTTGCCCCAATTGCTTTTCTAATCCCGATTTCCTTTGTCCTCTCCGAGACGGAAACCAACATGATATTCATGATCCCGATTCCGCCTACCAGTAACGAAATACTGGCAATACCGCCAAGCATGAGTGTGAACGTATCTGATACAGAGCTCATTGTATCCATCAGATCTTCTTGATTGGAAACCGAATAGTTATCACTCTGTTCCGGGAATGATGTGGTCATCGCACCTTGTACCTGGTACATTGCCCTATCCATGATATTCTCGTTCTCCGCTTTTAAATAGACGGTTCCGATTGTCGTGCTGCCTGTAGCCCTTTCGGCAGTGGTGATCGGTGCAATGATGACATCATCCCCGCTCGATCCCATTGAGGTGCCTACCGATTTCAGGACACCGATCACGCGATAGGAAACACCGCCGATCAGCACGTTCTGGTCCACGGCTTTTTGATTTTCAAAAAGCGTGGTGGCTGTATTCGATCCCAGGACAACGACCTTGGAGCGTAATTCCGTTTCCATATCCGTCAAAAACCGGCCTTGACTGAGCTCTAGATCCCTGACTGATAAGTAGGATGAAGTTGCACCGGTCATCAAAACCTGTGACGCAGCTTCTCCGTTCTTGGCATACACGCGTCCAGTGACAACAGGCGCCACTTCCGATATCCCGCTCAGCTCTTTAAACTGTTCAATTGTATCATCCGTCAGCTCCACGGAGTCGGTATCCGTGACACTTACCGTTATCAGGTTCGTTCCCAAGCTATTGATCTCATCCTGAACGGACTGTGAGGAACCCTGCCCAATCGAAACCAGGACGATTACGGAGGCAACTCCAATTATGATCCCAAGCATGGTTAAAAATGCTCTGACTTTATTGGTTTTGATACTGCGTATAGCCATCTTCATTGATTCGTTCAGGTTCAATCCAATCACCTCCGTTTTCAAATAGCTGCCCATCCTGTATCCGGACGACACGAGTCGCTTCTTTTGCCACTTCCAAGTCATGAGTTATAAGAATGATTGTTTGTCCCTTTCCGTTCAATTCTTTCAGCATCTGCAGCACTTCTTTACTCATTTTACTATCAAGCGCCCCCGTCGGCTCATCCGCCAATAAAACGGGGGGATTACCGGCAAGTGCCCTTGCAATCGCAACTCTTTGCTGCTGTCCACCCGACAGTTGGGTCGGCAGATGATTCTTCCGGTCACCAAGGCCCACCATATCAAGGCACGCATTGGCCACTTCTCTTCTTTCCTTCACGCCTGCCCCTCTATAAACCAGGGGAAGTTCGACATTCTCCAACGCTGTCAGTTTTGCCAACAGGTTGAAATTTTGAAAGATAAATCCTATTTTAATATTACGAATGGCAGCTAACTCATTATCCTTCATCTTTTCCACTTCTTTACCATCAAGAAGATATTCACCTATGTCAGGCTTGTCAAGGCAGCCAATCATATTCATGAACGTCGATTTCCCTGACCCAGAAGGACCGATGATCGAAATGAAATCGCCTTTATCGATTGTAAGACAGACATCCTGAAGTGCCTTGACCGTTTCACCGCCTAATTCATAAGATTTAGACATGTTCTTAATTTTGATGATGGGTTTCGCCATTTTACTGACCTCCCTTTCCACTCGGCATTCCGCCACCGTTTGGCATTCCGCTGCCGCTCTGCATTCTTATCTCGCCTCCTTGGTCTCCCCTCATTCCTTCGCCGCCGCTGCCAGTGGAGCTTTCATTGATAGTGATAGGCAAGGAAACAAACTGTCCCTCTTCAAGCCCTGAAGTTATTTCAATATACCTATCGTTGCTGATTCCAGTCTCAACCACTTTCTTTGTACTGGCAGCTCCTTCAGTTGTACCGGATTGTTGTATATTCACATATTTCTCTTCCCCGTCGATTTGGACTGCTTCAATCGGAACATATAGTGCATCTTTTACACGATTCGTCAAAATGCTCACCTCAGTCGACATCCCAATTTTTATATCGCCGGGTTTGTCAATTTTGATAGTGACATCGAATGAAGAAACCCCATTCTCATATGTACCTTCCTTTGCTACACTGGTTACCTCCCCCGTAAACGTTTCATCTTCAAAAGCACTGGCTTTAATTTCAACCGTTTGTCCTTTTTTAACACTTGGAACATCCAATTCATCAACACTGATCGTGGTTTTCAATTTTTTATAATCCGTAACATGTGCCAACACTTCACTGTTTGATACACGGTCCCCTTCTTCAACATCCATTGTTGTAACGGTACCATCGAATGGAGCTGTTATCGGATCACTACCATCCGCGAAGGTAATTAGTTCATCACCTTTCTCAACCAATTCATTCTTCTCTACAAGGACTTCGTCCACTTCACCCGTTACCGAAGATGTAATGTCTTCACTATTGATTGCGGCGACCGATCCGGAACCGCTTATTTGCACTTCAAGATCTCCCTTTTCAACTGTAGCCGTCACCGATTTCGCAATGACAGGCTTAGCATGGTCCTTCATGAAAAACCAAACGCTTCCCCCAATCGCCAGCACTAAAACCGTACCTATCGTTATCAACTTTTTCATCACTTTTCTCCTTTCAGATTTCCTTCGTTGAAACCAGTATCGTGAAAGAAACTTAACTTTTCCTTAATGGTTTTGCTTGTGCGTAAAAAGAAAAAACGATGTCGAACGAAAAAAACTTTAATTTCAGCATTTAAATTTACAATATATTCTGAAAAATATATACTGATACTGTTATCAGAAATTGGTAATGAAAACCAAATCAATAATGATGAAGGGGGAACCAACTTGGCATCAAACGATTCAATCGCTAAAGAAACCGAGGTAAGCGCTTCCACGGACTACACCAAGATCGTCCAATCACAATCTTTTCAAGAACTCTTAAGGAAAAAACGCAATTTCATCGTCCCGCTATCCATCTTTTTCATGGTCTTTTATTTCACCCTACCCATACTAACTTCCTATTCTAAAGTTCTTAACTCAATTGCCTTCGGGGCAATCAGCTGGGCCTGGATTTTTGCCTTCGCCCAATTTATCATGACCTGGACATTATGCATCATCTATTCCAGAAAAGCTGCGACATTTGACCAATTAGTAGAAAAAATCGTTAAAGAAGCGAAAGGATAAAAGGTGAATTCACAATGAATATTCTTGCTTTTATATTATTTCTTATCATTGTCGGACTAACATTGGTCATTACCTATTTTGCTTCACGGCGCACCAAAACGACCGCGGACTTTTATACGGCGGACAGCAGCCTCACTGGCTGGCAGAATGGCTGGGCCATTGCGGGAGATTATATGTCCGCCGCCTCATTTTTGGGAATAGCCGGCATGGTCGCACTCTCTGGATTTGATGGTTTTTTCTATAGCATAGGTTTTCTGGTTGCGTATCTGGTCGTTCTTTATATCGTGGCCGAACCGCTTCGTAACCTTGGCAAGTATACATTGGCGGACATGATTGCTGCCCGTTTCAATGAAAAGAAAGTACGCGGGGTTGCTGCCCTTAACACCATTTCGATTTCAACCTTTTATATGATCGCCCAATTAGTCGGTGCAGGTGCACTTATAAAACTCTTACTTGGAATTGATTATCTTTACTCCGTCATCATTGTAGGTATTTTAATGACCGTATACGTCGTATTCGGCGGTATGACGGCCACCAGTTGGGTCCAAATCGTTAAAGCCGTTTTATTGATGGCTGGTACATTCATCATATCCATCATCGTTTTGGCGAAATTCGACTTTAGCGTGATCGAGATGTTCAGGCAGATGAAAACAGCCACCCCTTTGGGCGGGGATTTCCTTAACCCCGGTAACAAATTCAAGGATCCTTTGGATACTTTATCCCTTAACTTAGCGCTTGTACTCGGTACGGCTGGACTGCCTCACATTCTCATCCGTTTCTTTACCGTGAAAGACGCCATCACAGCCCGAAAGTCCGTGGTATATGCCACATGGATCATTGGCATCTTTTATATAATGACCATTTTCCTCGGCTTCGGAGCGGCAGCCTTTGTCGGTTACGACAAGATCATAGCCGCGAATGCTGCCGGCAATATGGCTGCTCCGCTGCTTGCCGAAGCCATTGGGGGCGACTTCCTATTCGCGTTTGTCTCTGCAGTTGCTTTCGCTACCATTTTAGCGGTTGTGGCAGGTCTCGTTCTATCGGCAGCATCTGCTTTTGCCCATGACTTCTATGGCCACATCATCCGGAAAGGTCAAGCCACCGACAAAGAACAAGTCGTTGCTGCTCGTTGGGCATCCATCGGAGTATCCATCCTTTCCATCATCCTGGCCTTATTTGCCCAAAACATGAATGTCGCCTTCCTTGTTTCACTCGCCTTTGCCGTCGCTGCCAGTGCCAATCTGCCCATCATTGTCTTCACAGTATTCTGGAAACGTTTTAACACGACTGGGGCTGTCACTGGCATGTTAGTTGGACTGGTCAGTTCTTTATTGCTTGTATTCCTAAGTCCCAATGTCTGGTCTCCGGTGGAGGGAGCGGCAATATTCGTTGGGGAACCATTATTCCCACTTGCCAACCCAGGCATCATCTCCATCCCGATTGGTTTTATCGCAGCCATCGCCGGAACACTTCTGTCAAGCAAGAAAGCTGATGCCAAAAAATTCGACGAAATTTTGGTTACTGCCAATACTGGGATGAAAGATCCTATATAGACTAGATTCATTATTATTTTAAAATATTAAAAAGAGAAAGGAGAGCAGGCTTCGCCCTGCTCTCCTTTCTCTTTATTCAGAACCTATTCATCAGGAAAATTCCCGCTAACTTCTCAATCTTACCTTCCTTCTATTGTACTTAGTTACTAACTGGTTCATGACTTCTGCAAAGATAAGTCCCATCGCAATGGCACCAGCAAGCATGAAAACCTTGGCTGCAAGCTGAACGGCGACATAAAAATCATTTCCGACAAAGTGCTTCATCGCATCATACGACAAACCTCCAGGCACGAGGGGGATGATTCCCGATACATTGAAAATCGTGATCGGCGTTTTATACCTTTTAGCAAAATACTGGCTGATGACCGCAACGATAAATGCAGACGCTAATGTTGCAATGATGCTGTTTATCTCATTTTCAACCAGAGCAAAGTATAAGATCCACCCCAACATCCCTACGAAACCACATTGAAACAATGAATTTTTTGGTACATTGAAGATGACTCCAAAGGCGGCTGAGGCAATGAAACTTGTAATAAGCTGTGCAATCATCATTCTTCCCCCCCTAAAATCATAAGAAAACAAACGCGGCCGATATCCCTGCCCCAATGGCTAAAGCAGTCAATCCTGCATCCGCACCCTTGGATAGACCCGAAACCAAATGCCCTGCAATTAAATCCCTGGCTGCATTTGTTATTAACAGCCCTGGCACAAGCGGCATCACCGCTCCGATGATTATCGTGTCCAAATGACTCCCTACTCCAATCTGGACAAAAAACATAGCTACTAATCCTACGACTAAAGAGGCGATGAATTCAGCAAAAAAACGGACTTCCAGTAACCAGTGCAAATAAAGCAGGCATGAGAATCCCATTGCTCCAGCTACACAGGACCAGATGAAATCACTCCACTGTCCTTGGAACATGATTAAAAAGCAGCCGCTCGCTATAAATGCAGCAAAGACCTGCACCCACATTGGATACCCCATCCCGGCCTTTTCGATTTGTTTTAACCGTAAATATGCTTCCTCCGGTGTCATTTCCTTGCTGGAAATGCTTCGGGATATACTATTAACCTGCGTCACCTTATGTAAATCTGTAGATCGTTGGGAAACTCGGATCAATTTTGACGCTGGGTGCATGCCATCCAGCGAAAAAATAATTCCAGTAGGCGTCGAAAAACTGTGTGATTCACCGCACCCAAACGCTGCAGCGATTCTAACCATCGTATCTTCCACCCTTGATGTTTCCGCTCCGTTCTGAAGCATGATTTTTCCCGCAAGTAAACATACATCTATAATTTCATTGTATGGTAAACGATCATCCATTTTATCCTCTCCATCACTTTCTGCATGAGTTTCTCTCAATAACAGATAACGATCACACCAATTTAAATCCACCTCATAATAGCCCAATTCCTGTGAAAAGGATATAAAAATATTACCCATTTAATTTATCAATTCCATTACCTCTGCACCAATGACGTCCTTAGTATCAGTATTCCCTTTATTTCTTACCGAAACCGTTCAGTTAAAAAAATCCAGTTAGAAACTATTAATAATGACACCTGCTACAATAAAAAAAATGCGGGGCACTACTTGCCCGCATCCATTCATTATCACCTTATATCCATTTAACCATATTTTATAAAAACGACATGGCGTTTTCTAACTAAAGGGTAACACCTGTTTTAAAAATGGCAAGTTCCCTAAAGTCATTTTTCTCATTGTTTACAAATTCACCATTAGCTATTTGAATGGTATAATTAATGAATTTCCGTAAAATGGCTTCAGAGGACATGTCATCATCCAGTAAGATACCTGCATTAAAATCAATCCAATGCGGTTTGGAATGATAGATTGATGTATTAGTAGATACCTTCATCGTCGGAACGAATGTCCCGAATGGTGTTCCTCGTCCCGTGGTGAATAATACCATATGACAGCCAGTGGCAGCGAGTGCTGAAGAAGCAATCAAGTCATTCCCTGGAGCATTCAATAGGTTTAAGCCCTTCGTTTTCAGTACTTCCCCATACTTTAATACATCGACAACTGGAGATGATCCGGACTTTTGCGTGCACCCCAACGATTTATCTTCAAGCGTTGTAATGCCCCCTTTTTTATTTCCAGGGGAAGGATTTTCATAGACTGGCTGGTCGAACTTTAGAAAGTACTCTTTAAAATCATTGATTACGGCAACAATTTTATGGAAGACCTCCTCGTTGTTTGCTCGTTCCATTAAGATGGTTTCCGCACCGAACATTTCAGGTACTTCAGTTAAGACGGTCGTTCCACCTTGTGCTATCAGGAAATCTGAAAACCTGCCTAAAAGGGGGTTAGCCGTTATTCCTGAGAATCCATCAGACCCCCCGCATTTTAAGCCTATTTTCAATTCCGATAATGGAACGTCTTCCCTTTTATCACCCTGAACATAAGCATGGATTTCTTTAATTAACTTTACTCCAGCCTCAATTTCGTCCGTAACGTCTTGTGATACAAGAAATTTAATTCGGTTTTCATCCACATTTCCCAGATCTTTTTTGAATTGGACCATTTCATTATTTTCACATCCCAGCCCAAGTACGAGAACGCCTGACGCATTTGGATGGTTCACTGCATTCAATAGAATTTGCTTTGTATTTTCATGGTCATCCCCTAATTGTGAGCAGCCATAATTGTGTTTAAAGACAAGCATATTATCAAAAGGAGTAATATTACCTACCTCTTTTTCGAACCTTTTGATGATTTTCTCGGCAATGCCATTAACACATCCTACTGTGGGAACAATCCAGAGCTCATTTCTGATTCCAACGGATCCATTTTCCCTTTTATATCCTTTAAATGTTAAATTTTCATCATGGTAAGGATTTTCCGTAAGCTTCCGTTCATAGCTATATTCCTGAGTACCTGATAAATTGGTTACTGTATTATGCGTATGGACCCACTCTCCAATTTCCACCTCTTGCAATACATGACCAATTGGAAAACCGTACTTCATTACTTGATCATCTTTTAGAAGATTCTTTAATGCCACTTTATGTCCTCGTTCAACATCTTCCTGTATCACTAATTCTGTTCCATTGACAATGAGGCGTTCATCTTTTGATAATTTTCTTAAGGCTAGTGCTATATTGTCATTTTCATGTATTTGAAAAATATCTTTCATGATAAAGGCCCTCCCTATTTTACGGATTGCTCCCTCATCATTGCTTCCAACGAGGGTTTAATACCTAAGTCTTCCATTTGATGTACATATTCTGCCACCAATTTCGTAAGTCCGCTTACTCCATTCAAATCCATCCCCCAAATATCTTGGTTACCGAGAATCGTCTCGACAAGCTCCTCGATTTTCGTGGTACCCTCAGCCACCGATTTCCACGACGCCTTAAATAATTCAAGGACACTTGGATCATCCTCAAGTGGAATCATTTCTTCTCCCCTTTTCCCTTTATAAAAAATGAGTAAAGCACTCAAGGAAAAAACCATTCTTCGGGGCAACTCTTGTTTCTTTTCCATATAATCAAGTAATGCCGGGATATTCCTTGTTTTAAATTTTGATAGGGAATTCAGGCTAATGCTCAATAAATAATGTTTAATATAAGGGTTTTTAAAACGGTTAAGAACATCATTTGCAAAGGCTCTCAATTCTTCAGTCGGCATGTCAAGGGTCGGGATGATTTCTTCAAAAGTCAATTCCTTTATAAATTGTCCAGTGGTCTCATCTTCCATCGCCTCTGCCACTGTTCCCACCCCTGCTAAATAGGCAACAGGGGTCATCGCTGTATGGACACCATTCAGAATACGCACTTTCTGTACGCGATATGGAGTTAAGTCATCGACAAAAAAAGTATTTAGGCCCACTTGATCGATTGGGAATTCCTTTTTGATCCACTGAGGACCCTCGATAACCCACTGATGGTATAGTTCGCCTACCACTAATAAATCATCTTGATACCCTAACTCTTCTGTGATTTCATCTACCCTATCTTTTGGAAAACCTGGTACGATTCGATCAACTAAACTGTTGCAGAATGTATTGGCGTGGAGAATCCACTCGATAAACGCTTTCCCGAGATTCCAACTACTAGCAAGCTGGAGAACAATGTCTCTAAGCTTAGCTCCATTTTCTTCTATTAATTCACACGGGATTATAATGCAGCCTTTTTGATAATCCCCCTTAAATGCTTTGAAGCGGTGAAATAAAAAGGCTGTTAATTTACCCGGAAAACTTTTTTGAGGACGGTCTTCCAATCTGTCAGTCGCCTCTAAGTAAATTCCTGCCTCCGTGGCATTTGAAATAATAAATCTTAGCTCTTCACTACCTGCTAAATCCACATATTTATCATAGTCCTTAACTAGATCGATGCCTCTGCTTATCGAATTGACAATCATATGCTCATTAACAGCTTTTCCCTCTTTCATTCCTTGCAAATATAAAGTGAATAATCCATCTTGTTCGTTCAAACGCTCAATTTTTTCAGAACCTCTTGGCTGGACAACCACTACACTGCCATTGAAGTCCGTTTTTTTATTCAGTACATCAATTTGCCAATCAACAAATGCCCTTAAGAAATTACCCTCTCCAAATTGAAGGATTTTTTCCTGGTATACGGGATGCTCACCACATATTTTCTTACTTATTTTTTCCATCCTCTATTCCTCCTCGACAATTGCACACGTGAACATTCTGTTTTAAAAAAAAGGAGAATCATTTTACTGCCCATTTATTATGTATATTCAAATAAATGGGCATGTTTTTTTCACTTCAATTTTTTCACAGAATCCCGCATCATTAATTCTGTATTCACAAAAATCCGCTTCCCGTTTTTCCCGGGGTTTTCAATTAGGGATAATAAATTCTCTGCCCCCTTTATACTTATCTGCTCAATCGGTCTTTTTACCGTTGTTAACCGCGGCGTTGTATATTGGGCAAATCCTATATCATCAAACCCTATAATGGATATATCATCTGGAACCTTGAAACCATTGGCAAAAACAGCATTCATCGCCCCTATGGCCATATCGTCATTGGAACAGAAGACTGCAGTCGGCATCGTCTTAACGGCAAGCAGTTTTTCCATAGCCTGGTACCCACTATGCATATCATAATTCCCTTTGACAGCATATTCACTTTTGATTTCGATTTTGTAATCAATCAACGCCTTTATAAAGCCATCTTTCCGCTTTTTAGTTGATTTAAATCCTTCTTTACCTTCGATAATCGCAATATTCTGATGACCATTTTGAATCAAATGTTCAATCGCTTGATAGGATCCCTCTGAATCATTTGATAAAATATTAATCAGTTTCTTTTCATCAACTTGCCTATTTAACACGACAAGAGGTATCTTTTTTTCCAATACATAATAAATAAAAACATTATCTACATCACTTTGGCTCATCAAAATAATGCCATCGAACCTGCCACTATTAATAGCTGAAAAATCCTCATAATCATCTATACCGCGTACAAATAAATTGAAATCCTCATTAATGACACTATTGACTCCCTTTATTGTATCTGTAAAGAAGCTGGGTGATGTACCATTTGAGATGCTTGTAAAAAACAATCCGATCGTGTGTGATTTCTTCATTACCAAGCTTTTAGCATTATAATTAGGGGTATAATTTAGCTGAGAGGCTAGATCCAGTATTTTCTTCCTTGTATCCTCTTTAATCAAAGGACTATTATTCAAGGCCCTTGATACTGTTGTATGAGATACATTCGCTATCTTAGCAATATCTTTTATCGTCACCATTCCACTCATCCTTTAAAATCACAAAGTATACTTTCTACTAGCATACCATGTTTATCAGGCAATTCCAGATTACAATCCCCCTAATAGAAAATCCATGAGTCAATAAGGGATGAAATCTGCAAAGTGTTTTGCCAAAACTATACCTTTCATTATATATCCCCATTACCTGGTTTCAAGTTTTCTAATGATTTCTGCATGTTTATCATCTGTTAATTTATACATCATTCCAATTATCAGCATGGCTATTGTCAGCGCAACTGCAGGGTAAAGGGTCAGTAAACCCTTGATCCCAAGCAGGGTCCCTGCTGTTTGAGCCACATTGGGTACATAACCTATTAAACTCAGTCCTAGTCCTGAAAGAAAGCCGGCTAAAGACTGAGCCAATTTCCTTGAAAAATTGAATAGTGAATATGTAGTTGCTTCTTTGCGCTCCCCTGAGACCCACTCTCCATAATCAATGATATCGGAAACAAGTGCCCAAGTTATGCCATTTGGAATACTTATCCCGATGAAAGCAATCGCAGATAAAATTGTGAATGAATAGATATTGGTAGGAATAAGGAAATTAATTAAATCGGCGGCAATGCAAATAGCGAACCCCAGCATCGCCGTATGCTTTTTTCCGAATTTCTTGACAAGTTTAGGCATGAGGATAACCCCTATGAAAGAGGAACCAATAATGACAAAACTCATATTGGCCACCAGGGTTACGTTACCTAAATTATATTGTGCAAAATAGATTAATAATGCTGACTTGATATTATAGGCTGAGATTGAAAAAATCGTCATCAATACCAGTGTTAATAAGGGCTTATTCATTACAAATGTTTTGACAATAGATTTAAAAGATAATTTTTCCCTTGGAGACTTTTTAACCATAACTCTTTCTTTAGTATTTCGATAACAAATATAGAAACCAATGATTCCGACAATGCACATGATTCCCATTACAACCGGGTAACCCACTTTAGGATTCTCAAACTTCACGATCAATGGCATAACAATGACGCTAGTGATCAGCAAAGCTCCCAATGAACCTATTTGCCTGAAAGTGGCAAGGGAAGTCCGGTCTTCGGCATTTTGTGTCATTGCAGCCCCAAGTGAACCGTAAGGAATATTGGTAAAGGAATAAGCAATGCCCCAAACCATATATAAAGCATAAGCATATATAAGCTTACCTGTATTTGATATCTCAGGTGAAATAAACAGTAGCACAGTGAATATAGCTAATATTAAACTTCCAATAATTAAGTATGGTTTGAACTTACCTCGCTTTCCAATGTTCTTGCGATAATCTATTGAAGAGCCAACGATCGGATCCATAATGGCAGCAAAAAGCTTACTGACTAAAAAAATTGTACCTGCCGCCGCTGCAGGTATACCAGCAATATCGGTAAGAAATTTAAGCAGGTAGAGTTGACCGAGATCGAACATGAAACCGTTTCCAAAATCGCCGAAGCCATAAGATATCTTCTCTTTCAAACTCAATTTCTCGTTTTTCACTTCTATCGGATCTTTTTCTGGAGCAAGGGCTGTATTCATATTATCCTCCTGATAATCTACATTTTGTTCCGACGTTAAACTACCTATAAATGGAACTCTCTATTCTACCTATGGGGAAGGGGGAATAGAGAGCTATATTTATTCTTTAATATCAAATCCAAAGTAATTTTTTGCATTATAATATGAAATCCCTTGCACAATATTTCCTATTAAATCCATATCATTTGGAACCTCTCCATTTTCCACCCATTCTCCTACTAGTTGGCACACTAGCCTTCTGAAGTACTCATGCCTTGTATAGGAGAGAAAGCTTCTTGAATCCGTCAGCATACCAAGAAATCTGCTAAAGAGTCCTACATTCGCTAGTGCTTTCATTTGTTCTAGCATGCCATCCTTATTGTCATTGAACCACCATGCGGTTCCAAACTGAATTTTCCCTGGTTGCTTTCCATCTTGAAAACTATTAATAATGCTGGCTATGACATGATTATCATTTGGATTTAAAGAATATAGAATCGTCTTCGGTAGAGCATCTTCTTTGTCCATTGCATCCAATATTTTCACAAGTGGCTTTGCTATTCCATCATCATTCATTGAATCATAACCGGTGTCCGGTCCTAGCCGATTATACATTTTTGAATTATTATTGCGCAGGGCATTTATATGAAATTGCATCGTCCAACCTAATTTGGCATACATGCCGCCAAGGAAATTCAGTGTATATGTTTTGTATTTTTTCTCATCTGATTGAGAGACTGCGACACCTTGCATTCTTTTTGTAAATATATCAGCAATCTCTTCTTTAGTTGCTTCTTCATAGACCATTACATCCAAAGCATGATCAGATACCCTGCCTCCAATTGAATGAAAGTAGTGGATTCTTGACTCCAAGGCCTTAAGGAAACCATCGTAATCTGCGATTTTTTGATCTGCTGCCTGCTCCAGATTACTCACCCACTCGAGATAACCATTACGATTAATTTCTAAAGCCTTATCTGGACGGAAGCTCGGTAAAACGCTTACATTAAAATCATGATCTTCCCTCAACAGCTTGTGGTATTTAAGAGAGTCGACTGGATCATCCGTCGTACAGATCACTTTTACATTCGATTTCGAGATTAAATCCCTTGCGCCAAAACCTCCGCCATTTAATAAATTATTGACTTTTTCCCAGATGCTAGAAGCCGTATCTTCATTTAAAATATCATATACATCGAAAAAGCGTTGCAATTCCAAGTGTGTCCAATTATATAGCGGATTTCCAATTGTCATCGGAACCGTTTTCGCCCATGCTACAAATTTATCATAATCATCAGCCTGCCCCGTAATGTAATACTCCGGGATACCATTTGCCCGCATTACCCGCCATTTATAATGGTCCCCATATAACCATGCTTCAGTAATATTTTTGAATGTCTTATTTTCATAAATTTCTTTGGGGCTTAGATGGCAATGATAATCAATAATCGGCATATCCTTTGCATAATTTTGATAAATATGAACGGCCGTTTCATTTGTTAGTAAAAAGTCTGATCCCATAAAAATTTTCATCATTTTCACCGCTTTCTTAATAGGTATAATGTTATCGTTAACATTTTTGAACCTATAAACTTCGTAAAAGTAGTACTTCGCTTTATGTTAACGTTAACATTTTTAGGTTAGATTCATTTTACAGACTATTCTCTAAAATTACAATATTTTTATTTCAGATAGTAGAAAAACAAGAAAAGAACAAATTATACAATGAGTGTGATCAATGGGGAATAAAGTAAAATGGCCCCGGTACAATACCGGGACCATATATAAGCCGAATAGGCACTTTTTTTCATTTAATTTTTGAAATAAAACCATTCACGGTTTCATTAAACAAGTCGCTTTCTTCCATGAACGGACAATGGCAACTATCTTCAAAGATTACTAGTTCGGAATTCGGAATGTTTTTATGCAAATGTTCCCCAGCTGCTACAGGAATGACTTTTTCATGCCTTCCAAAACAGAGAAGTGTGGGTACATGGATTGCTGGCAAGAAGTCACGATAGTCCACAATCGATTGGTCAAATAGAATGCTGCTAGCAATGGATTCCGGCATTCTGGTCACTTCCCCAAGCATCCAGCCTGCATCCTCTGCAGATAATTCATTGTTGAACATGGAAGCAAGGAATTTTTGCAGAAACGGGGTACGATTCGTTTGAATTTCTGTCATGAAGGCAATCAACGTTTCCATATCAAACGCACCGATATGAAAATCGGGCCACTTAAAATCAGAGGCCAATTCATCCACGATCACAGTTGAATGAATATTTCCCTCACCGAATTGCTTAAGATAATCCCAAACGACAAATGCCCCCATCGACCAGCCTGCAAGTATGACATCCTTTAATCCCAGTTCACCAATGAACGCATGAAGGTCTTTTGCATAAACGGAGACCGTATTTCCGTAATGTACATGATTTGACTGGCCATGACTTCTTAAATCAAGCAATATCGTTCTATATTTTTCTGAAAAGTACGGCAGCTGACTTTTAAAGAACCGGCTGCTCATCCACACACCATGTATAAAAATAATCGGTCTCCCCTCGCCCTTTTCTTCATAAAACAACCGAACGCCTTCTTCCACCTCAACAAATGCCATTCTAGCCCTCCTTCTCGATATTTTCACCATCCATTCCCCATTATTAATACATTTATTCTATTAACATTCCTTTCTATAAAAAAATATTGTCAAACCCGATTTTAGAGTTGATAATGAAGTATATTTTTATCGATATCTTCATCCTGAAAGGACGGAATTTAAATGAAGAGCTTCATCAAAAACTATCGAACCTCTTTAATACTGCTCACTGCCATCATTATCGGTGGGATAGCGGGCGTGGTTTTCGGGGAGAAAACCTCGGTCATACAGCCGCTAGGGGACTTATTCTTAAATCTGATGTTCACGATCATCGTGCCATTGGTATTTTTCAGCATTGCTTCAGCGATTGCCAATATGAGCGGAATGAAGCGCCTCGGAAAAATCATGGGAAGTATCGTTCTCGTTTTCCTGACAACAGCCGCTTTAGCTGCCGTCATTGGATTTATTGGGACAACCATCGTCAATCCGTTGGAGGGCACAGATACGACAGCCATTAAAGAACTGATGGAAAACAGTTCCCCTGAAGAGACCATCGAAGAAGTTTCTTTCTTCAGTCAACTGGTCAGCACTGTAACCGTTTCCGACTTTCCAGAACTGTTCTCCAGAAGCAATATGCTTCAGCTTATCGTTTTCTCAGTATTAATCGGACTTTCCACTGCACTGGTCGGTGAGAAAGCAAGACCGATTACTGAATTTTTGACAGCAGGTACAGCTGTCATGATGAAGGTCGTCAAAATTGTCATGTACTATGCGCCAATTGGACTTGGTGCTTATTTTGCGGCGATTATCGGGCAGCTTGGGCCGCAGATTTTAGAAGGCTATGCTCGCACTTTCATTCTTTATCTAGCCTTGGCCTTGATTTATTATTTCGGCTTCTTCACTTTGTATGCCTTTATCGCCGGCGGGAAAGATGGAGTTAAACTATTTTGGAAAAATGCCCTGACACCATCCATTACAGCCATCGCAACTTGTTCAAGTGCCGCGTCCATTCCAGTCAATCTGGAAGCAGTCAAGAAAATGGGCGTGCCTAAGGATATAGCGGAGACTGTCATCCCACTCGGAGCCAATACTCATAAAGATGGTTCGGTTTTCGGCGGTGTATTGAAAATCGTTTTCCTATTCAGCTTATTTGGAAAGGATATGACAAGCATTTCAAGCATTTTAAGTATACTTGCTGTTGCCTTTTTGGTTGGAGCTGTTATGGGTGCCATTCCTGGGGGCGGCATGATTGGGGAAATGTTGATTCTTAGTGTATTCGGCTTCCCTGTGGAAGTCCTGCCCATCATTGCCGTTATATCAACGATCATCGATGCTCCCGCTACATTGCTTAACTCCACAGGAAACACGGTTTGTGCCATGCTCGTCACAAGGCTTGTTGAGGGAAAAAACTGGTTAAAACTGGCTTTCGTTAAAGAAGACTCAGCCGTATAACCTGACTGGCTCCTAGTTAAAACAGGAGCCAGTTTTTTTCATTTTCACTACTTTCTTTCAAACAGTTCTTTCATTGACAAGGGGTTCCTTCCCCTTACATAGAATTAAAGAGTGAAGGAGGGAATGGAATGTTAATAAAGTGCCTACCTGCCGCGATCCTTATCACGGGACTATCCTATATTTTTCTTATACCGGAAGAGCCTTTAATCATCAAAATACTGTTCAAGGTAATCCCCATGTTATTGATTTTTCTCTACGCCCGCACAAATGTGGGAATACGCGATCGTTACCAATCCTTGATCCTTCTTGGTTTATTCTTTTGCATGCTTGGAGATGGTTTGTTGATTTGGTTCGTCATCGGGCTTTCCGCCTTCTTGATCGGCCACCTTTTCTATATTTCAGCATTCTTTGGACGATGGAACTTTTCATGGCTCCGATTTGCGACGATTCTTCCGATCAGCATTTACTCCACTTGGATTAGCCGTGAAATTGTACATTCGTTAATCGAAAAAGGTGAACATAACCTCATCATCCCTGTGATTTGTTATGTAACGGTCATCTCCCTTATGGGCTGGGCAGCATTTATGACCGGCAATGCGGCCACAATCATCGGCGGGCTCCTCTTCATGATTTCCGACTCCATTTTATCTTGGAACAAGTTTATCGATGATGTTGCCTTTTCAGGTCCACTGATCATGCTTACCTACTATGCAGCGCAGTTTTGCATCGCTAACAGCATTCGCAGGAAACCTTCCTTTCATGTATCGAGAGGTTTGAAAAGTGAACGGCCTATCCAATGAATCTAATGTCCAATCGTTCCACATGAAACATTTACATTATAAAAAAGGCATTCACAGTTCTGCTTGAACTGTGGACGCCTTTTCTTATCCTTTAATTTTCTTAATGAAGACTACTTTTAAATAATTCCCTTCCTTATACTCAGGAATTGTTTTAAAATCAGCCGGCAATGAGAATTGTTCCATGATTTCATACTTTCCATTCATTTCCCTGAAAGCAACATCAATGAAGTTCTTGAATTTTTTCATGTCGAACGTACTGCAATTAGTAGAGGCGATAATGACCCCGTTGTCTTCCGTAATGGAAATGGTATCCTTCAGTAGATTCGTATAGTCTTTTCCGGCACTGAAAGTAAACTTCTTCGATTTGGCAAAGCTAGGCGGATCAAGGATGACCATTTCAAATTTCAAGGCTTTCTTCACCGCATATTTAAAATACTTGAAAACATCCATAACCACGATATTGTGAGCTTCAGGATCTATGCCGTTCACACTGAACTGCTCGATCGTCTTTGGTAAACTTCGATTCGCCAGGTCGACACTCGTTGTTTTAACAGCACCGCCTAAAGTGGCAAACACGGAGAATGCCCCCGTATAGGAGAACATATTCAACACCGTTTTCCCTTTTGCGTATTCATCGCGGATTTTCCTTCTGACATCGCGTTGATCAAGAAAGACACCGACCATTGCGCCATCATTCAGATAAACAGCAAAACGGACTCCATTTTCCTTTACAAGAAGCGGAAATTCCGGTTGTTCGCCCATGACAAAATCGTCTTCCTCCACGTACTGCCCCTTTGTATCAAAGCGTTTCTTCTGATAAATCGATTTGACCTCGACCGCTTCCTGCAATGCCTTAATGATGTAGTCCTTAAAGGAATATATTCCTTTGCTATACCAGCTAATGACATAATGGCCATCATAATGATCAATGATTAACCCGCCAATTCCATCACCTTCCCCATTGAACATGCGGAAAGCTGTAGTCTCCCCATCTTCAAAAAAAGACTTTCGGAATTCATACGCTGCCTGGATTTTTCCGTTAAAGAAGGATTGATCGATCTTTTCATTCTCTCTTCGGGTCAATATCCAGCCGTAGCCCTTATTCTGTATACCATAATATCCTTTTGCCAGAAAGCGGTTGTTCTCATCCACCAAGCGCACCAAGGACCCCTCTTCCTTAAGGTCATTAAGATTGGCTATCGACTCTTTAACAATCAAGGGAAAACCCTTGCTGATTTTACTCACGAACTTAGCTTTCACTTTTATATCAATTTCTTTTCCCATCTATATCATCCTATCTATGCAAATGCTTTCCTCCCCATTTTACCCTAATCCCCTTATAAATAAAAACCAGCCCGGTCCTTAACCTGGCTGGTTTCCAAGAAAACTTTGATTATGAAACTTCCAAATGAAGATCGCCCGGCTTAACTTTACCCATCATTTTCAATACGCGATGTAAGGCAAGCGTGATCACAGCTGGCAATACCATCCCCACTGCCACATAAACCAAGAATGTGTATAACCCCTGACCTGTTATGATGGCAATCGGGGCAATCATTGAACTTAACCCCATGCCGCCAAGCTCATACGGCACTTGAAAATCGAATGCCAAGGTAGCGATAGGTGCACAGATGATTGCTGCCACAAAAGGCGGAACTACATATAATGGTTTTTTGATCAAATTAGGAAATTGAACTTTTGGCGTTACGACCATCTGTGCCAGGAACCCGCCCATATCATTATCTTTATAAGACATGACAGTGAACCCGACAAACTGAACCGTACATCCGATTAGGGCTGCAGCACTGGAAACTGGATCTAATTGCAGGGCGATCGCAAGGGCCGCGGAAGACGCCGGTGTCATCAATAAAATGCTCCATACCAAGGCTATGACCATGGAACCGATTAAGGGAGAACCCTCGACCGCAGCGGTAGTTTGACTGCTTATCCATGTTAGGAGCGGAGTGGTGACAAGAGCCAGGCCATATCCCGAAACTCCACCGACAAGAACGGCACCCATAGGTATGGCCATGATGTCCAACTTCGTTTTGCCCATTATGCGCTTACCTATATATGTTGCAATCACCGCTGCCAATACAGCACTTAGCGGCTGGCCCGTAACAATCGTGAAGGCACCCTCAGCCGTTTTGTGAATGGCAGCACCTCCAACAGCACTTGAAGCCATGGCGCTAAAGATAATTAATGAATTTCCTCCTAGCTGATAGGCGATTCCTGCTCCTAAAGCTGGTGCCAGCAAGACCTTTGCGGCCCCGCCTATTGCCAGAAAGACCTCCCAGCCTAAATAGCCCCCTATGGACTCAAACAATAACCCGATCCCTAATGTAACCAAGACAGCGTTGGCTATCCCTGTTGATGCCTTGTACATTCGATCGCTGATGTATTCTTTCCTGCTCACTTTATCTCCACTCCTTGTTAATTATCAGAATATTCAATTTAACAGAATCAAAAAAAAAATAAAGGTCTTCATTTAAAAGCCTATTAAGTATAGCGTACCACTACCTGAATGTCTGTTAATGTCTGTTCGTATAATAACATGAATTTTCTGATAATGTAAGGGATGATTTTATTCTAATAAAATAAAAGCGCTTTCAAAAATAAAGGTTTAATACATTACTATCAAATAAAAGCTAATAATTTATTATTCTAAAATAAATTACCCCTTTTAAGGATGTACTACATGGAGATACTTCCGTACTTTTGCGACAAAAAAAAGAACCCGATTAAGGATTCTCTCATTAGCTGGATATATGACTTTTCTAATAGATATCATCCTATTTTTGAAATCCTTCCAATTTGGCAAAAGTGTCCTTCAAATATTGGTAGAACAATTTCTCCGTCGGCATCAGTTCCCTATCAGTCGGAACGATGACCCCTACAGCCCTGGTTACAGATGGATTCTCCAGCGGCAATTTAACAGTAAAACGCGGCAAACTGTCAATCAAGGAAATCTCAGGAATCAAGGTTATACCCAGACCTGCTGCCACCAGCCCTTTTATGGCATCAGTATCTTTCCCTTCAAATGCAACTTCCGGTTCAAAGCCATGCAATTTGCAGGCGTTCATGACGAGATCCCTTAAAACATAACCCTTTGGAGATAAAATGAACGGATTCCCTTGAAGCTCATTCAAGGATAGTGATATCTTCAGGGCCAAAGGATGGCTTTCTGGCAAAAGGGCAACTAAGTTCTCAATAAACAGCGTTTCCCCTTTGATTTTCTTTTCATTCACCGGCAGCGGGCCGATCAAGGCCATGTTAATGTTACCTTTAATCACGGAATCTATCAGGTAGCGATAGGAACCTTGTTTCAATGTGAATTTCGCCTGCGGGTAACTTTCCCTGAAGTCGGAAATGACCCTTGGCAATACATAAGAAGCCAAACTGCTGGGAAAGCCGATGCGGATTGTCCCTTTTTCCGGTTCCAGACTTTCAGCCATCTCACGCCTGGCACGATTGATTATATCCATAGCTTGTTCCATATGAGCTAAAAATGTATGTCCTATAGGCGTCAATCTAATCTTTCGGCCTTCCCTGATAAATAAGGGCACACCCAGCTCTTCTTCTAAATTGTAAATTTGGCGACTGACTGCAGACTGGGCAACATGCAAATCCACTGCTGCTTCCGTCATATGTTCACGTTTTGCCACTTCAATGAAATATTCGATTTGCCTTAATTCCAATCTAAGCTCCCTCTTTCATATCAAAACAGCATGTTATTTATCTAATATTCAGATTGTTCGTTTCATTTTTAAATTATATCATGAAAGTATCATATAAAAATCGATAGACTTACCCTATTTAATATTTTATGACTTTAACTAAAGGAGAGAGAACAATGACCACTTCACAGGAAGTCGAGCATGAGGAATCGCAGGTTGCCAGAGAGTTCGTAAGTCAAGTATACGCGCAGGTAAAGGAACGTAATCCTCACGAAAGTGAATTCCATCAAGCCGTAAAGGAGATATTCCTTTCATTGGTCCCGGTGTTTGCAAAACATCCAGAATATATGAAAAGCGGGATATTGGAAAGGCTGGTAGAACCCGAGAGAATGATCACCTTCCGTGTCTCTTGGGTTGATGACCTGGGCAATGTTCAAGTAAACCGTGGTTTCCGGGTGCAATTCAACAGTGCAATCGGACCATTCAAAGGCGGTCTCCGTTTCCACCCCACTGTCAATTCCAGCATCATAAAGTTTCTTGGTTTCGAGCAAATCTTTAAAAATTCGCTTACTGGCCAGCCGATCGGTGGGGGTAAAGGCGGTTCGGACTTCGATCCAAAAGGAAAATCGGACGCGGAAATCATGCGTTTCTGCCAAAGCTTCATGTCGGAACTAGCTCGCTATATCGGCCCTGATACAGACGTACCGGCTGGTGATATCGGAGTCGGTGCAAGGGAGATCGGTTACTTGTTCGGTCAGTATAAAAAGATGCAAGGCGGCTACCATGCCGGTGTTTTAACCGGTAAAGGCATAAGTTATGGCGGAAGCCTGGCCCGTACAGAGGCGACTGGATATGGGACGGTTTACTTTGTCGAAGAAATGCTAAAAGACAAAGGGCTTCAATTCCATGGCAGCACTGTCGTTATCTCAGGGTCTGGCAATGTATCCATTTATGCCATTGAAAAAGCTACACAGCTAGGCGCTAAAGTTGTTGCATGCAGCGACTCCAATGGCTACATATATGATGAAAATGGCCTGAATCTTGATACAGTTAGACGTCTTAAAGAAGTGGAACGAAAACGTTTAAGCGAGTATGTCGATGCGCACCCGGAGGCTGTATACCATGAAGGAAGCTATGGCATCTGGTCTGTACCATGCGACATCGCCCTGCCTTGTGCCACTCAAAATGAAATCGATGAAGAAGCAGCAAAATTACTGGTCAAAAATAATGTGAAGGCAGTGGGTGAGGGCGCTAATATGCCTTCAACACTTGAAGCCATTGATGTATTCCTTAATAACGGCATCCTTTTTGGACCAGCAAAAGCAGCCAATGCAGGCGGCGTAGCCGTGTCTGCACTCGAAATGGCCCAAAACAGTGCCAGGATGCCTTGGACTTTCGAAGAAGTCGATGCCAAGCTGCATGAAATCATGAAAAATATCTATAAAAACAGCATAGAGGCCGCCGAAGCATATGGTGCGCCTGGCAATTTAGTTGTCGGTGCCAATATTGCCGGATTCCTTAAAGTGGCGGATGCGATGCTGACTCAAGGTGTACTCTAGCAGTCAATAGATGTAGGGCGGTTCCGACACGTGGCCGCCTTAAAAGAATGAATTCACTTTTCTATCTCCTCTTTTTCATATCAATTCAAGCTGAATATCAACTCTTAGATAACATCAATGAGATCGAAACATTTCTGTCTCCCAAACAAAAAAGAGTGTCGGAAGATTTCCGTCACTCTTTTTGTTTGGGAGACAATCACTCTTTGGTGACCAATTTCAATGGAACGGATATTGTGTCATCCACTTTGTCGCCTTTTAAGATCTTTTCAGCCGCATTAACCGCTTCTTCACCGATAAGTGCCGGTTGTTGGGCGATTGTGGCTTTTAGTTCACCGTTTTCAACTGCTTTCAATGCATCATCGTTTCCGTCAAAACCAACGACGATGATGTCTTTTCCAGCTGCCTTGATTGCTTCAATGGCTCCTAGTGCCATTTCATCATTATGGGCGAAAACCGCTTGGATGTCTTTATCGCCTTGCAGGATATTTTCCATGACGTTAAGCCCCTTTGTCCGGTCGAATTCCGCCGTTTGGCTTGTCAGGACCTCTAACTGCTTGTCCGCAATATTGTGGAAACCTTTCCCGCGTTCACGAGTTGCAGATGCTCCGGATACCCCTTCAAGTTCCACTACTTTCGCTTTTTCGCCAAGCTCTTTAACTAAAAATTCTGCAGCCATTTCCCCGCCAGCCACATTGTCGGAAGCGATGAACGTTTCAATGTCTCCTTCGTCTGAAGAGCGGTCAATCGTGATAACGGGAATGCCCGCTTCATTAGCTGATTGAACGGCTGAAGATATTGCCGAAGAGTCAGTAGGATTCACAAGAAGGACATCAACCTTTTGAAGGATTAGATCTTCAATTCCGCTGATTTGTTTTGCCGTATCATCTTGGGCGTCAACAACTGTGACTTTCATGCCCTTTTCTTTTGCCTCTTTTTCAATACCATCTTTTAAGGAAACGAAGAATGGGTTGTTTAAAGTAGAGATGCTGACCCCGACTTTCACGTCTTTCATCGAGTCTTTCTTTTCTTTTTTATCATCTGTTAGACCAGAATCCATTGAACAGGCAGCCAAGACCATTAAAGAAAGAACCATGATGATCGATACTATTTTTTTCATTGATTACACCTCTTCTTATGATTTTTTACGGTCAAGTAAGACCGCGATTAATATAACTGCACCTTTTACCACTTGCTGGTAGAAAGAAGATACACCAAGTAAATTCATGCCGTTATTCAAGGTACCGATGATCAGGACACCGACCAGCGTACCGAACAAGCGCCCTTTACCGCCTGAAAGGCTCGTTCCGCCCAGCACCACGGCTGCGATGGCATCCATTTCATAGGATTGCCCTGCCGTCGGCTGTGCCGAATTCAGACGGGATGTCAAAATGGCACCGGCAATGGCCGCCATCGTACCGGCCAGACCATAGATGGCCACCTTGACCCGGTCAACTTTAATCCCAGAAATACGGGAAGCCCTTTCATTTCCGCCGATTGCATAAGTTTTACGGCCAAAGGATGTTTTATGAAGCAGGAACCATAGAATTAAGAAAGCGATGATCATCACAACCGCCGGTACTGGCACTCCAAGGAAGTAACCTCTCCCAAGCATCTGGAACGTAACGGAATCGCCAATTCCGGTAATCGGCTTTCCATCCGTATACACAAGCGTTAATCCCCGGAAAATCGTCATGGTGGCCAGTGTCACGATGAAAGGGGCCATCTTACCCTTTGAAACGAGTATCCCATTGATTACACCCATTATTGCACCTAGTAGAATGCCTACCAATATTGCTAAAATCGGATCCAATCCCGAGACCATCATACCAGCCATGAGTGCGCTGGATAGAGCTAAAATGGAACCGACGGATAAGTCGATGCCGCCTGTCAATATGATAAAGGTCATTCCAAATGCGATAAGTGCATTGATGGAGGTTTGACGCAATAAATTCAAAATATTATTCGGTTCCATGAATGATGGATTTAAAACGGTTATTACGATAAATAAAAGTACCAGGGCGAGTAACGGACCGAATTTCTGCCAAATCCCGCTTTTCCCTGCAGCCTCAAGTTTCATCCTAGTTCCCTCCTGTCGCCAATGCCATAATTTTTTCTTGCGTTGCTTCCTGCTTTAACAATTCCCCAGCAATCTCACCTTCGTGAACGACAAGGATTCTATCACTCATTCCAATAATTTCCGGAAGCTCTGACGAAACCATGATGATGGCGATGCCTCGCTCCGTCAATTCATTCATCAATTCGTAAATTTCACGTTTTGCACCAACATCTATCCCCCGGGTCGGTTCATCCATAATTAGAACTTTAGGGGAAGTGCCGATCCATTTGGCGATTACCACTTTCTGTTGATTTCCTCCGGAAAGGTTGCCGATGACCGTCTCAGCAGAAGATGTCTTTACATGAAGTCGCTTAATCATCATTTCGGCAAAGTTCATCTCATCTTCCGTTTTCACGATTCCGTTAGGAGCAAAACTCTTGAGATTCGGCAAGCCGATATTTTCCCTTACAGAAAAGTCCAGGATCAATCCCTCTTCTTTACGATTTTCCGTAATGAAAGCCAGGCCGTGCCGAACTGCATCCGTTGGTTTTCGTATGGAAACTTTCTTGCCTTCAATGGTGATTTCACCCCTGTCTATTTGGTCGACACCAAAAAGGGCGCGCATTATTTCCGTTCTGCCTGCTCCCATCAATCCGGCGACACCGACAATCTCACCTTGGCGAACCGCGAAATGGATATCTTCAAAAAGCCCCTTTCTGGTTAAACCTTTCACATCAAGGACTATGTCGCCAGCATTCGCTTCACGATGAGGAAAACGATCCTCCAGCTCCCGCCCTACCATCTTTTGAACGACTTCATCGAAATTTGTATCTGCAATTCTTTTCGTATCGACTGTCTTTCCGTCACGCATTACGGTGATCCGGTCACAAATGGCGAATATTTCTTCCATCCGGTGAGAAATATAAACTAGGGATACACCCTTTTTGGTGAGTCCCTTCATCACTTCAAAGAGCTTCTCTATTTCCCTCTCAGTTAAAGCGGCCGTTGGCTCATCCATGATGATGACTTCGGCATCCGTCATGAGCGTCTTGGCAATTTCAATCATTTGCTGTTCCCCGACAGAACACAATCCAGCTTCCTTATCATAAGGAAGGGAAATATTAAGTGTTTTAAAAATCTCGTTTGCACGCGCTTTCATTTGTTTCGTCTTCAGGACACCGAAGCCATTGACCATTTCCCTGCCGATAAATAGATTCTCCAGCACGGTCATTTCGGGCCAAATATTCAATTCCTGACGAATAAAGGCCATTCCCGCCTCTTCGGCCTCCTTTGAATCCTTGAATGATGTTTCTTTACCGTTAATCTCGATCGTTCCTTGATCTTGTTTATGCAGCCCGGTCAAAATGTTCATCAAGGTTGATTTCCCCGCACCATTTTCCCCCATTAGTGCATGTACTTCCCCAGCCTCTAAAGAAAAATGAACACCTTCCAATACCTTGTTTTGACCAAATGCTTTATAAATATCGCGCATTTCGATTTGCATGCTCATCATCTCATTTCTTTAAAAGAATACTCCAGACTGCAATATGCAATTTGAATATGGCGTGGTCTCCCCGGTCCGGATAATGGCTTTCGCGTTACTTGTCAGCCTTTTAAAATCCTCATGGGAGACATATTCAATCGCTGCTCCGAATTGCTGCTCCATGTATTGATGCTGTTCCGGGTTTTTAACCTTCACTTCTGTGGCAGCGATAACCTTTTCAACAACCATATCTTCGTGAACCGCCCGGACGACATCTTGAAATGATGGCGTCCCAGGCGTCAATGCTAAATCAATCTTGCAAACTCCGGGCGGCACCGGCAGCCCGGCATCACCTACGACAATATAATCGGTATGACCAAGGTCAACCAGGACCTTGGCTATTGAACTATTGATGATTCCTTGACGTTTCATGCTTCAAAGCCCCTCTCGACCTCTAACCTTTGCGGCATGCCGCCTTGAGCACCTAATTTCGTCACGGAAATGGAAGCTGCCCGGTTCGCGAACAACAAACTTTCGTCCAAACTCTTTCCTTCTGCAACAGCCACCGCAAAGGCAGCATTGAATGTATCCCCTGCACCTGTTGTATCCACAGCTTCCACTTCAAAGCTTGGAACAACCTTTTCTTCATGTCCATCAAAGTAACGGACTCCATTTCTTCCTTCGGTAATGAATAATTTATTTGGATACTCAGTCAAGACTTCCGTTCTATCTCTCCCATCGAATAGTATCTCGAATTCATGTTCATTCGGAGTAAGGAATGATGCCTGTTGAATGACAGCCTCGCTTAGTCTGCGGGCGGGAGCTGGGTTCAATAGTAATTTCTTTTGAAGCATGTTGCACAAGGCAGCCAGATACTCCACAGTTTCCTCAGGTATTTCCTGCTGGACCAACACGATATCCGATTCCTCTATCACCTTTTTCGCCTTTTGTACATATTCAGGAGTAATGAAATCATTCGCACCTTTTACGACAATAATGCTGTTATCACCTTCCGAAAGGGTAATGTGCGCTGTCCCGGAAGCAGAATCTGTAACCGGTTCCACATACTTCGTATTTACATGATTTTTTTTCATGTTATCTAAGATGATCTCTCCATAGACATCATCTCCTACACATCCAACCATCGACACTTCTGCACCAAGACGTGCCGCTGCCACAGCCTGATTGGCTCCCTTTCCTCCAGGAACCGTGATAAAGGACTCTCCTAAAACCGTTTCCCCCGCCATTGGGCGTTTGGCTGATGTCACCACTAAGTCCATTGACGAACTTCCCACTACTGCAATTCTAATCATGTCTTCTCCGCCTTCCTTCTCGTTGTTTGTCTCTCCACAAAAGAAACAGGGAGCTTTTTATGTGTTACTACCATTTTTTCTTGATTGATCCTTTTAATTAACATTTCCGCCGCTTGTGCCCCCATTTCATAGGCTGGCTGCCGAATTGTCGATAACGGTGGGTGCAATAACGATGTGAAGGAGATATCATCATAGCCGATTAATTGTATGTCTTCCGGTATCCGTATTCCCCGTTTTAAAATCTCTTGAAGTGCTGCGGCTGCAACAATATCATTACATGCAATGATTCCATCCGTTTCCGGATATTGCTCGAAAAGCTGCTTCACGCATGTTTGGCCGCCCTGAAGAGTCAGGGATGAATCCATGACATGCACGCTCACTTTTGCTTGTTTCAATTCTTCCAATGCTGCCATGTACCGTTCATATACAGGCTTTATTTCGACTGGCCCCCTAATGAGGACGATATTCGTACTGCCTCTATCCAGCAATACGCGTGCCGCCAGCTTACCGCCTGTTTTTTGATCGGAATAAACAGCTGGTAATTTCTCCGCTGTACGGTCGAGAAGGACAACTGGAATATCCAGATTATCGAAATTCTCATTGGCTTCTTCACTAGTCGAAGCAATCATGCCCACTACATTGTTTTGCAGGAAAGTGTCAATATATTCTATTTCTTTATCTCGCTTTTCATCACTATTTCCAAAAATCAACCGATAACCAAACTGCTGAAGATAATCCTCGACACCCCTTGCCATTTCTGGGAAGAAGGGATTCGTAATGTCCGGCAAAATCAAACCAACCAATTTGGATTTACGTTTGTAGAGGGATCTTGCCACTTCATTCGGTTTATAATTCAATTTTTCAACAGCTGCCATGACCACCTTTTTTGTGTCCTCATGTGCATAACCACTGCCATTCATAACTCTGGAAACCGTTGCCACAGAAACTCCAGCTTCCTTTGCCACATCCCGAATAGTTGCCAAAATATCACCCTCTATGCTTTTGTGTAACCGTTTACACATAGCTTATCACCAATTTAAATGAACGGCAAGCCCTCCCCAAATATAATTTTTTGGGAATTGACCTAAAACTGAAGACAGCAGGAGTTCTACCTAACCGTTATAATTAAGTTGAGTTGAGTGGAGCGGAAGGGGCAAGACTCCTGCGGAAAAGGCGAGTCAAGGGACCCGCAGGAGCAAAGCGCCGAGGAGTCTCACGGACCGCCCGCGGAAAGTGAGTGCCTCGAGCGGAAATCAACGGTCAAATTGTTAAAACCATAAGAAAACTGGCTCAAAAGTCTGAGCCAGTTTAACTTTATAGCGATTTTGCAGGTAACTTTTCATAAAGGGCATTATTCACATGCCCAAACTCAGAGGCATGCGGACGGTCTTCACCATCGCTATATCCATATTGAAGCATCCGATTTCTATTCAGGCAGAGCTTTGTTAATTTTGGCGCAAAGAAATTGAACGTATCGAAACGATCCTGCAGCATAGGGAATTTTTTCTGATGTGTCAGGATTGTTCGGGCGACGCCTTCCCAAAAAGCATTCTCATCCAAAAGGGACCGCTTCATCATAAGTGTTGACAAGTATCGGAAATGACAGATGAACAGTCCCGTGAAAATGAATTGAACCAGCCCCTCGGGAGTCTCACTTCTTAGTACTTCCCTTAAATCATCAGGAAGGCTGCTTAATTCAGGAAGCGGCTGATCACTGACGTTTACATCATCTACAAAATCCTTGATGGCCAAGCGGTGAGGCTTGTAATCCTTCAAAACTAAAATGGTATTTTGACCATGCGGCGAGAAGACCAATCCATACTGATAGATAAAATGAAGTAATGGTGATAGGATGACGTCGAATAATTGAGCTGTCCAGGCTTCTGCAGTCAATCCCGATTTTTCAATAAGGCTTTCCACATATGGTTTCCCTTTGCTGTCGACATGTAAAAGGGACGCAAGCGTAATGGGCTTTTCGCCTTCTTCCATATAACTGTAAATGCTTTCTCTCCAAATCCCCCCCAGCATCTCCAAATATTGATACGGTACATTCTCTAGCTTGGAATAATACGGGTGATCAACATTTAAACTGGCCACTTCACCAGGAAGCACTACTTTGCATTGTTCTTTCAAGAATGAATCATTTTCATAAATGTTCTTTATATACGTTGTGATTTTTGGGGCAATGACCGTGCGTTCAGCTGGCAATCCACGGTAGACTAGCGTATTTAAAATGCTCATCGGCAGCTTGACGTGGTGTTTATCCTTATTCGATACATTAACAAATGTCCGGATGGATTGCTGCGGCAGATACTTATCAGGACCATTTCCCAAAGCTACGATCAGCCCTTTAGCCAGGTCATCGGTAAAGTTCTGGATGATTACATTCTTCCACTGCCATTCATGAACCGGAAGGTAGTAATAGTTTTCTGCGTTCAGCCCTTTTTCCGTCAATATCTTTGCAAATGATTTTTGGGTTTCCCCATCCAGTTCATTCTCCATCAATTGCTTATAAGATAACGTTTCGACTGAATTGAACTCCCCCCTCGTTTTATGGACGGCAATCCAGGATAACTGAACTTCCTTCTGGTTTTCTGGAGCGAACTGCAAATAATCATCATAACCGAAACCGATTCTTCCCTTGTTATAAGCAATCCAAGGGTGACCGCTCATTTCTCCTTCAAGTAATGCATAATCCAATTCGACTAAATCAGCCGCATCTTGTTCAGGTTTGGATAGCAATTGGAGATCCGCAAGCAGCGTATGATGGAATTCTTTGATTAAATGTCCTGTTGTTTCTGCAGTCATCCCAATTAACGGCTGGATGTCCAAAATGAATTGAATAGCATCCTTGGCCTGTGTAAAACCTTCCGTTTCACATACCTGGATCGACTCGGCCTGTACTTCATAGCTGTCAAAAAGACGGGGCGACGCTAAAAATCGATAAGATTTCCCCTCATTTATCTTTAACTCATATAAGTTTCCTGCTGTATTTTCATTCAGGACAGCTGGATGGATCATATCTTCATACATATACTCAGAAATCATCTTGGCCAGCAGGTTTTGGTTTACTTTCGACCAATTCGTTTCTGAAACTGCCTGTTCCACTTCATTTATGAACTGCATATAATTCTCCCCTTCCCTTCTCTTAGTAAGCCATGACGGGTGATTTTACACGGAATGACTGAAATGCACCCTTTGGCTTCGATGGATAAACTTCTTTACCTGCCAATTGATTGATGATAATCGAATTTCGGAATGCTCCTAAGCCTAGATCCGGAGCACCCACCCCATGTGTATGTATTTCGCCATTTTGAATAAAAAGGTGATTCGGTGTAGAGATGGCCGTTCCTACCCGATAGTCTTTCGTTATTGCAAGACGGCCCAAGTCATCGCGGACTAAATGGTCCTCCATGGTTTCAAGGAATGCCGGAAGGGTTGATTTATAGCCCGTCCCAAAAACGATCGCCTCTGTGTCCACATCAAATTCGCTATCTTCAACCCACTGTCGACATTTCAATTGCCAGCCATTTTCAGCGGGGGTAACTGCCGCAACTTCCGTCATGGCCCGAAGTTCAATGGCAAGTTCGGCATTTCCAATCGATTTTTCATACATCTTATCAAAAATTGCTGCAATGGTCGTAGCGCTGATCCCTTTATACAATAAATCCTGTTTCGGCAGGATTTCATCCTTCTTTTCCTGAGGCAGCCGATAAAAGAAATCAAGGTAATCCGGCGTGAAGTATTCCAATCCGAGTTTTGAATATTCCATAGGGAAAAACCCCTTGGATCTTGTATACCAGTTTAGCTGGTAGCCATATTCCTCCTGCTCATTAAGCAAATCCAGAAAGACCTCGGCTGCACTCTGTCCAGATCCGACAACCGTTACAGATTTTTTCTTTAAGACGTTTTCTTTATTCCGTAAATAATCGGCCGAATGCAGGATGCTCTCTCCCATATATGGTTGAAAGGCCGATGGAACAGTCGGGGAACTGCCGATTCCCATGACTACATGGCGGCTATAATAGACTTCGATCTTTTGTGTTTGTGTATCCCTTACACTGATTTGATAGCAGGGTTCACCTTGATTTCCTATATATTCAACCGCCTCCACCGCTTTACCAAAACGGCAGCTATCAAGTTGATGGGCAGCCCAGCGGCAATAGTCGTTATATTCTTTTCGTGGAATCAAGAATTTTTCAAGGAAGTAGAAATGATAAAGCCGATCATGCTGCTGTAAATAATTCAGATAGCTATATGGGCTTGTCACATCTGCCATGCTAACCAGATCGGCAAAGAACGGCACTTGCAGCGTCGTCCCTTCCAGCAGCATCCCTTCATGCCAATTAAATTCCCGCTTTTTCTCAAAAAAGACGGCATTCAACTCCGGGGTTTTCTCCAAAAGGGCCGCAAGTCCAAGGTTAAATGGACCAATTCCTATCCCTACCAAGTCATAGATAGATTGTTGCTTCTCCATAGTTCCACTTCCTCTCGAAATTCCCCCGTGTGCATGACATGAGCAATGCTGTTTTGTCAGGGAGTTCTATCTCTTTAATTGGGGTAAACCCGCATTTTTCAAATAAATGAATCATCTTTGCATTCCTGATATCCGGTTCAGCCATCACTTTGTTTGTGGTTGAAGTCAGTAGTTGGAATTTCACCATTGCACGTAAAAACGGCAAAGCCAGGCCTTTCCCTAAATAATCCGGATCACCAATGAGTAAATGAATGCCTTGATCTCCCTCTTCGGATTCATAATAATCTTCGATGATATCGCCTTTTACCCAATACGATTCCCAATAGCTCATGGGAATGGAATCCAGACAGCCTAAATAAAGTGTTTGGTGCGTATCAGCCAATGCCTTTTTTAAATGAACAGCGAATTTTTCTTTTGTGAAATTCAAATTCCAATAGGGTATCACATGATCTTCATGCATCCATTCATGCAGTGTATCCAAATCCCTCTCAAATTCAACTTTGACAAATGAAAGCTGTTTATTGCAGTCCTTGAGCATTTCTTCATAACTATTTTTCATGGACGGCCATAACCCCCTGCGCGAACGGATTATCAATCGTTGTATAAACGGATTGTGTCTCAAGTGAACCAACAAGCTCATCCATATCATGGAATCGTGTCAGTAAATTAGCCTTACAAGTTAATTCCCGGGCATGAAGCAACTTTGAAACAACTCGATTCACCCCTTCATCTTCGCTATCCCTGCTGCATGTTTCCAGTTGTTCCTGAACGAGCTGTAACAGTTTGTTTTCTGATACTAATCCTTCCGTTCCAAAATTATTGATTAAGCCTAATAAGTGATTAAAAAAGAAATAGTATTGCAGTCTTTCTTCAGCGACTTCATCAGAACAAATCGTAAAGCTTTTTTCACTTAGTTCCGGCATGATCTTTTGCAGCCTGTCCACTTTGGACTCACAATAGTAATACCCTTGATTATCACGATAATAAAAAGCGGCTGGATACCCATCTTGAAGTTGAATGATGGAATTTTGTTGATGGGCTTCCAAAACGATTCCATACTCTTCAAATAGCCAAAGCATCGGTTTCAATGTCCTTGACAGATAGGTTTTGAACCAATCCTTACTTACTTCTTCGGTACTGCGGTCTTCATCAGCTGATAATTTGCGGATGATCGCTCCAAGCCTTGATGGTGCACCATAGGCATTATCCTGACATAAGCCGGCAATCAGGCTTGCTTGTTTATCGTTTTCATAAAAAGGATTTTCCCGGATATCAACATCGAATCCCGATTCTTGCTCGGTCGTTTTGATCGTTAAGTAAGCAGGGTCCTTGATGATACGGAAGGTGGGGTGCCGTTCTTTTAGATCGTCGCCCACTTTAGAATCTATTAATTTTGCAATTTCGACACCGCGATCTAATTCCTTTTGCAGATTTGCACGTAAGGAATTAGTGATTTTAACCGGAACTGAAAATTTGTACATATATCTTGATGTGGGACTATATACCGTTCTAAATGAAGAAGTCGCCGTGAACTTTTTCCCAAGCGGCCCTGCATAAACTAGTGTCCCTTGCTCGATTAGCTTCTTGACCTCTTCTTTTTCGATAAGGGCTTTTGCCTGGAGCGGGTGTGCCGGGATGATGGTATATCGGCTTTCCTCTTGGCAATACGTTCGACGGAATTCACTGGATATCTCCAAGTCACCGGCTAATTCCTGTTTGATGATCTCACTTGCCGATCGGTCTTCACTGGAATCCTGGATGACAATCGAAGGTTCTGCCAGGAAGTAGTGCAGCTGAAACTGCCCTTTTAATTCGGGTGAATAGATCCATTCATCTTTTTCCGAAATGCCTTGCTTGCTTTTAGGTGTCGGATGGAACAGGTGCCCGAATAAAAGTGACTGCTCAGCTTCGATATAGGTGAAATCGGGACTTTGAAGGGCATCAGCGTCTTCGGTCCTGGCTTCTACATAACGTTGAATATTTTGGCTGCTTAGGATGACACGCAGCATCAATTCATCTTCACTATCCGTCCGGCCCTGCTCATTCAATAATTCTTTAGAAACAATCGAGACCATTGTCACGTAATCTAATTCATGTACTTGTTTGGATCCCGTTTGATAATAAACCGGGAAGTGGAAAATATGACGCCCCGTTTTCGACCAATATTTAAGCGGAACAAGCAATGCAATGTCTTGGGATGTGAGCTTACTGACCATTAATGAATCCGGAATGGACCCCTCCAAATCCGGCCAGTTTTTCGTTTCTTCTAACCTGCAATTTCCGGTTTCCCGGAAATAGCAATTCAGAAAGCTTTGCATCGTCGCCCTTTCAGCTATTTGCTTACCATTCATCTTCATTCCTCCATCATCTTGAACATTTCACCTAATACTCGAATTTCGTCTAAAATGTCCTCTATGTGTTCAAGCCTCGTCATCGGGTTCAATAGTGTCATTTTTAAATATACCTGTCCTTCAAAACGTGTTTTTGCTAAAAATGCCCGTCCGCTTTTCAGTAACTCTTGCTGAATCTGTTTATTTAATAGATTGACTAACTGATCACTTTCTCCTTCGGGATTATAACGGAATACAACCGCATTCAATTCAGGGGCTTTATTCAACACTGTGAATCCTTCCTCCTTATCGATCTTCACAGCTACCTCACGTGCAAGGTGACAAGTATAATCGATCATTTCGGCAAAGGTTTCCAGTCCAACGACCTTCAATGACATCCAGAGCTTCAGTGCGTCGAACCTTCTCGTCGTTTGAACCGATTTATTGACTAAGTGAACCATGCCCTCCGCTTCATCTTCCTGTGGATTCAAGTAATCTGCGTGATGCTGGATATATTGGAATGAGTTGCTGTCAGAGACAAGAAAAGCACCACAGCTGATGGGTTGATAGAATAATTTGTGAAAATCAACCGTAATCGAGTCGGCTCGTTCAATACCGCTGATTAAGTTTTTGTAATCCTTACTTAAAATCATCGCGCCTCCATATGCAGCGTCCACATGCAGCCATATCCCATTCTTCCTTGCAGCTTCGGACAACTCATGTAATGGATCGATTGAACCAAAATCCGTTGTTCCGCAAGTTGCAACGATGGCAAATGGCAGTAAACCCTGTTTTTCCAAAAGCAGCATTTGATGATTTAATTCTTCTATGGACAAACGGTGATTTGCATCCGTTTTGATCGTTATTACAGCCTGTTCTCCAAGTCCCAGCTGTGCCGCCGACTTCCGAACCGTAAAGTGGGCAGCCTCTGAGCATAAGATCCGCAATTTATTCGCCTCGACCGGCAAGCCATGCTGTTGAACGTCAACACCCCAGAATTTCTTACAATATGCGTCCCTAGCCAATAGCAGGCCCATATAATTAGATTGGGTTCCACCGCTTGTGAAAATCCCATCCGATTGTTCCGGTAACCCTACCTGGCTGCAAAGCCAATCTATTAAACGCTCTTCAACGAAGGTTGCCGACGAGCTTTGGTCCCATGAATCCATGGATTGATTCAACGTACCGATAACCATTTCAGCAGCAACGGCAGGTATTAATGTCGGGCAATGCAAATGTCCGATACAAGCGGGGCTATGTACATTGATGCTGTCATTAATAACAAACTCTGCCAGCTCATCCGCCACCGCTTCCAGTGTCTCCCCTTTTAGGGAAGCAGGGGGCAGCCCGCTTAATCTTGCTTCGATTTCATACGGTTTTTTCCCAGAGTATGGTGAATTATTCCCTTTTAAAAAGTTGGTCAGCTTTTTTTCAATGATTTTCAATGACTGGCTGTAGTTATTGAAGCCTTCTTCGTTATTCAAGAACATCCGAGAATAAGCAAAGTCCGTTTTATTTATCGTTTCGATCATTGATCATTCACCCTCTTGCAACAGCTGCACGAACAGCTTGTTCAAAAATTGCAGTGGCCTCGCGAAGCTGGGATTCCGTTACGATCAATGGAGGCAAGAACCTCACTACACTTCCATGTCTGCCGCCAACTTCCAGAATCAACCCTCTTTGAAAACATTCCTGTTGAATGGCACTGGCAAGTTGTGAATCAGCAGGATGGCTTCCATTCGCATTTTGCGGTTCTTCATGATTGATCATTTCCACACCGACCATTAATCCCCGGCCCCTGACATCGCCGATCTGCTTAATATCTTTTTGCAAATCTTTAAGAATATCCTTTAAGATTTCTCCCATTTTAGCGGCATGCTCCACAAGATTCGTCTCTTTCATGAATTTTAAAGTCGCTGTTCCTGCTGCCATCGCCATTTGATTTCCGCGGAATGTACCGATATGTGCACCTGGTGACCATAGGTCAAGCTCTTTGTTATAAATCACCACCGATAATGGAAGACTTCCGCCTATTGCTTTGGATAGGACAAGAACGTCCGGGACGATTCCTGCATGTTCAAAGGCAAACATCTTCCCTGTACGGCCGATACCTGATTGAACTTCGTCGATAATAAGCGGAATACCCTTCTCCTTCGTTATTCTCCTGATTTCCTTAAGCCATGGAATTGGAGCTGGAATGGATCCTCCCTCGCCTTGCACTGCCTCCAAAATCATCCCTGCAGGTGCCAATAATCCTGATTCGGGATCATTCAATAGATTTTCGATATACTGGCTGCTGATTTTATGGCTTTCTTCTCCGCCTACTCCGAAGGGACAGCGATATTGATACGGATACGGCAGGAATTGCACATCTGGCATTAACCCTTGGATTTTTTCCTTTGGTTTTGTATTGCCGCTGATTGACATCGTTGCATGCGTTGCCCCGTGGTAAGCTCCCTGGAAAGATAAAATGCTTCTGTTGCCTGTCGCTGTCTTAACCAGTTTAAGTGCTGCCTCGATGGCATCTCCGCCAGTAGGACCACAGAATTGAATTTTTGCATTTTTCCTGAATTCCTCAGGCAGGCATTCAAAAATTTCATCGACGAACTGCTCTTTAATTGGCGTCGTAAAGTCCAATGTATGCAAAGGACGCTTATCCTTAAGAATTTTTTCCATTGCTTCAAGCACTGCCGGATGATTGTGTCCAAGCGCTAATGTTCCAGCCCCGGCAAGAAAATCAATATATCGTTTTCCATCCATGTCTGTTAAGTAAATTCCCTCCGCATGATCGATCGCCATGGGTAATCTTCTAGGATATGATCGGGCATTTGATTCCCTTGTATTTTGTTGTTCCAGTAGTTGATCATTTTTCGTAAGCGTGTTCGTTATCATAGTGAACCTCCATGTATTGAATTAATTGAGAACAATTATCATTATCATGAATCTTATTTTACTGATAATGATAATTGTTCTCAATGAGTAAATCCACTCATTTTTCTTCTAGTAAATTCCAATAAAATTAAGAAAAGGTTAAAACTGGGGCCTATTCTCTATTTATCTATTGAATATAAAAGTTTGTGGAAGCCGAGACAGAAAACAGGATGGGCTGCATCTCCAGGTATAAACGGGAACATGGGCCAAAAGGGGGCAGGTAACAGCAGCTCCTCCAAAGATATGATCATTCTATCTTCCATGTTCCGAATCTTATTATTAGGTGCAATGGCTTTCGCCCCCTTCTTTAGACGAAGAGGTAAAAAAAGATGAGGACGATCCCTTCCAATATGAACAAGGCATCCCAAAATATTCGGGATGCCTTATTTTATAGGCAAAAGAGATTCTATTAAATTTCATAACAACGTGGATTGAAACGGAGGGTCGAGACTTCCATGTACGCGGAAAGCGAGTGGCCGCAGTGGAAAGAAACGATTGATATCCACCCACTCCCCCAAAATTATTGAATGGGCGCCTACACCTTTTCCCGGTTATTCCTACACATTTGAATTATTTTTAGCTGCCAATCAATATAAAATATCCTTATTTGGTATAAAATAGTAAAATAGAGGAGTAAATGAACCTCACTCAAGAGGGTTATTCACTTGTTTATCATTTGAATTTATGGGGTAAAGATTTTCATTATTACTTTATCCGATCGTACAGTTTCACTTTTGTTAAAATCGGGTCGGTGTCAGGGGGGAAACGGATGAAAAGAAATCATACGATGATGCAATTTTTTGAGTGGCATCTTGAGGCAGATGGTTCTCATTGGGAAAGATTGAAATATGCAGCCTCCAAGTTGAAGGATATAGGAATTGATTGCGTTTGGCTTCCGCCAGTTACCAAAGGGCAATCCGTTGGGGATAATGGATATGGAATATATGACGGTTACGACTTGGGGGAATTTGACCAAAAAGGAACAGTTCGTACCAAATACGGGACCAAAGATGAATTGCTGCAAGCAATAGCCACTTGCCATAACTACGGACTTTGCGTTTATATCGATTTAGTCATGAACCATAAAGCAGGAGCTGACGGAACCGAAAAATTTGAAGTGATTGAAGTCAATCCAGACAACCGGATGGAAGATATCTCAGAACCATTTGAAATGGAAGGCTGGACAAAATTCGATTTCCCGGGCCGTAAAAATAAATACTCTGACTTTAAGTGGAACCATACCCATTTTAACGGTACAGACTATGATGCCGAAAACGACAAAATGGGTGTATTTCGAATCACAGGCGAAAATAAGCACTGGAATCCGCATGTCATCGATGAATTCGGAAACTATGATTATTTGATGTTTGCCAACATTGATTACAGCCTGCCGGAAGTTCGTCAGGAAATGATTAGCTGGGGAAAATGGATGGTTGATACGTTAAAGTGTGATGGTTTTCGTTTGGACGCCGTTAAGCATATCGATTATGAATTCATCAATGAGTTTCTCCAAGAACTCATTCCTTATACAAAGGAACATTTCTTCATGGTCGGCGAATTTTGGAAGGCCGATGTTAAAGCTTGTCAAACATACTTAGAGCAAACCAATCATGACCTCAACTTGTTCGATGTTTCCCTGCATTATAAATTTCATGAGGCCTCAAAAGCAGGAGCAGACTTCGACCTCTCAACCATCTTTGATGATACCCTCGTCCAAACCAATCCGGCACAGGCCGTCACTTTTGTCGACAACCATGACTCCCAGCCTCATGAATCACTGGAATCTTGGGTAAAGGACTGGTTCAAACCATCGGCATATGCACTTACCCTCCTTAGACTTTGCGGTTATCCGTGTGTCTTTTACGGGGACTATTATGGAATCGGCGGACCTTCTCCCGTGCCTGGGAAAAAGGATATCCTGGATCGTCTACTATATGCCAGGTATGAAAAAGCTTACGGAGAACAGACCGACTACTTTGATGATCCAAATACGATAGGATGGGTCCGGCACGGAGTTGAAGAGCTAGAAGGCTCGGGGTGTGCCGTCATTATCTCCAATGGAGATCACAACAGTGAAAAAAGGATGTTCGTCGGCGAACATCGTGCTGGTGAAATCTGGATTGATTTAACTTGTCATAAAGATGACCACATTACCATTGAAGAAGATGGTTTCGCGACATTCCCCGTTCATGGGAAAAGCGTATCCGTATGGGCCTTGAATAATCCTCTCTAAAAAGGAATATCAAAGAACGGCATGTCGCCTTCAGATATGCCGTTCTTTGATGATGACACCGCTCTTGAAGATTTGAAAAAAAGATAATTTTTCCATTTTAATTAATCATGGTAAGATAAGTGAGAAAGGAGTTGAAGGAAAAGTGAAAAATGAAATCATTGAAAGATTCACTTCTTATGTGAAAGTGGATACCCAATCGAATGAGGAAAATCCCTCATGCCCCTCTACACCCGGACAGCTGACATTGGCAAATGCATTGGTCAAGGAACTTCAATCCATTGGGATGGAGGAAGTGACAATGGATCAGAACGGCTATGTCATGGCAACCTTGCCAGCCAATTCAAATAAGGATGTCCCGACAATCGGTTTCTTGGCCCATGTCGATACAGCAACGGATTTCACTGGAAAAGATGTAAAACCGCAAATCGTTGACAACTATGATGGCAAAGATCTTACTCTACATGAAAAATTGGATGTCATTCTTTCACCTGATGATTTTCCTTCGCTTAAGAACTATATAGGGCATACCTTGATTACAACGGATGGGACAACCCTGTTGGGAGCAGATAATAAGGCTGGAATTGCCGAAATCATGACTGCCATGGATTATTTGATCCAGCATCCGGAAATCAGGCATGGAAAAATCCGTGTTGCTTTTACTCCCGATGAGGAAATCGGAAGGGGTCCCCATAAGTTTGATGTAGATGCCTTTGATGCACAATTTGCCTACACCGTGGACGGTGGCCCGCTTGGAGAACTTGAATATGAGAGCTTCAATGCAGCATCGGCCAAAATCCTGATCAAAGGGACGAATATTCACCCTGGAACGGCTAAAGGAAAAATGGTGAATTCGGCGAAAATCGCCATGGAATTCCATAATAAGCTCCCAGCGGCAGAAGCACCGGAATATACGGAGGGTTACGAAGGATTTTATCACCTGCTTTCCTTTCATGGTGATGTGGAAGAGACCAAGCTTTCTTACATCATCAGGGATTTCGACCGCCAAAAATTCAATGAACGCAAGGAATATATAACAAAAGTAATCGAAGATTTAAAAGAAAAATATGGGCAAAACCGTATCCAGCTCGAATTACACGACCAATACTTCAACATGAAGGAAAAAATTGAGCCCGTGAAGGAAATCGTGGATATCGCCCATGAAGCAATGGAGAAACTCGAGATAAAACCGAAAATCTCGCCAATACGCGGTGGTACGGACGGATCTCAATTATCGTATATGGGCCTGCCAACACCCAACATCTTTACGGGCGGGGAGAACTTTCATGGAAAATATGAATTTATTTCCGTTGATAATATGATATTGGCCACTAAGGTGATCGTTGGCATTGCATCACTTTTTGAAGAAAAAGCAAAGTAGCTTGATACGGAATATCTATTGAAAACCCCCAGACTTCAAGTCTGGGGGTTTTCAATAGATATTAAGCGCGTTTCCAGTGACGGTGCTTGGCAATTGCCTCGATAAAGGCAGAACCGCTATTTTTATCCGTAACAGCTACAATGCCTGAAGCTGGATCATTGGAAACGATGCCTGCCTTCGATAAGATCTCGGCCCCTTCTTTTCCCGCACCAATCGCTTTGAAATGATTGTAGGCTTCATCAACAAAGTAAATGGGTTCCTTGGATCCCATTAAAGCATCGACACTCTCCTGCCCCCCTGCCACATATACAGCATCGAAAAGTACCGAATCGGCTGTCAGGAATGTCTGGTTCACCTCGACCTGCTGTCCTTCAGAACTTGTAACCACTCCACGATTATGACTGATGAATTCAGCCGTTATACCTGCCGATTTAAATGATTCCAAGACTTGATTAACCTCTGAACCGTTGAAACCATCTGCAGCCAAGATTGCCACTTTTCTTGTTGCGGCCGTGTTCACTTTCATTTGCTCCTGGCTTAGAGCCGGAGAAGCCAAGTCCATTTTAACCTCACTTTTGTTGACTGGAGGATTCACGCCCACTCCCATGGCGATCGTTTTAGCCAGTTCAACATCCACATTGCTGAACATCTCGACAATTTGCTGCTGAACATCCTTACTTTTCACTTTTCCCACTTCAAAGTGGAAAGCCTGAATAATATGCTCCTTCTCCACTTCAGTCATGCTATTCCAAAATAGTTTAGCCTGGCTGTAATGATCCTTGAAGCTTTCACTGCGCTGCCGGACCTTCCTGCCATCGACCTTCTCCTGGTAATGTGCATAGCCGCCTTCCCCTTCCGAAGCAGGTTCAGGAGAGTTGCCTGCAAGGGAATTTTTGTGGTAGCTGACCGGCCCTGGATTTATTGACATCCGATGCATGCCATCGCGCTGATTATTATGTACGGGGGCAACCGTCCTATTAATCGGTAGCTCATGGAAGTTCGGTCCTCCCAATCTGGATAGCTGGGTATCGGTGTATGAGAATAAACGTCCCTGAAGCAGCGGATCATTTGAAAAATCAATACCTGGTACAACATGCCCCGGATGGAAAGCTATCTGTTCAGTCTCTGCAAAAAAGTTATCAGTATTTTGATTCAAAACCATTTTTCCGATTATTTTAACCGGGATTTGTTCTTCCGGCCATAGTTTAGTAGGATCAAGGATATCAAAGTCGAATTTGAATTCATCTTCCTCCTTAATCATTTGGACGCCAAATTCAAATTCAGGATAATTCCCGGTATCTATCGCTTCCCACAAATCTTGGCGGTGAAAATCAGGATTCTTCCCTGCAATTTTCTGTGCCTCATCCCAGACAAGAGATTTAACTCCCAGGACAGGCTTCCAATGGAATTTAACGAAATGGGCCACGCCTTGTTCATTTACAAAACGGAATGTATGGACACCAAACCCTTCCATCATCCGGAAACTTCTCGGTATGGCCCTATCTGATAGATGCCACATGACCATATGTGCCGTTTCTTCATTGTTGGCGACGAAATCCCAAAACGTATCATGGGCAGATGCGGCCTGAGGTATTTCGTTATGAGGCTCCGGTTTAACCGCATGAATTAGATCCGGGAACTTAATGGCGTCCTGGATAAAAAATACCGGAATATTATTTCCGACCAAATCATAGTTTCCTTCCTCCGTATAAAACTTCGTGGAGAATCCCCTTACATCACGGACCGAGTCTGCCGATCCGCGGGAACCTGCCACCGTGGAGTAACGAACGAATACTGGTGTCTTGACTGAAGGGTCTTGAAGAAACTTGGCTTTTGTATATTCGGTCATCGGTTCATATACCTGAAAATATCCATGTGCTCCAGATCCTCGCGCATGGACAATCCTCTCAGGAATACGCTCATGGTCAAAATGAGTCATTTTTTCACGAAAATGAAAATCCTCCATCAAAGTTGGACCACGGGTTCCCGCTTTCAAAGAATGCTCATCCTCAGAAACACGCAAACCTTGGTTAGTCGTCATCTTTTCCCCATTATCATCCACTCGATATTGATCCAACTGCCGCTGCTTACTTTGCTCATTGATTCTTCCGCTTTCATTTGCTTTCGTCATCCCACTCAACCCCTCCATGTCTAAGAATTCAGATTAAACCGTTGTTTATTGTCTACAGGATCGTTGACTTCCACTCCAGGCACTCGCTTTCCGCGGGCGGTCCGTGAGCCTCCTCTGCGCCTTTGCGCCTGCGGGGTCTCCCCTGGACCACTTTTCCCGCAGGAGTCTCGCACCTTAAGTTCCAATCAACTTTGTTTTAAAATTAGATAAACCCCTTTTTTCTACAAACAGATGATGTATTTATTGTTTCGAAATAATCGCGTTATCCTTCTTCATATACCACTCTGTCTTAATGGATAAACAGAATTTGGAGAAAGAATCTTAACCTCCTCATAAACAAAAAAACTACTATTTCAATGAGGATGGATTATTTCGGGGGATGTCGAATTATCTGTATATAGGTCGAATTTTTCCCCAGTGGGTCGAAAAGTTCTGTCCCAAGTCATATAAAAAAGAAGCGGGAAGACCGATTTTCGGTCTTCCCGCTTCTTTCATTCGACACCTTTATTTCTTAAAGGCCTCTGAAACCTTCAAAAGTTTGCCTTTCACTTTCGTATTTTTCATCACTTTCAAGACAAGCGGTCCCTTTTCATTCAATATTTCCACATAAGAAACATTATCCTGGATCGTAATGATCCCGATATCCTCTGCATTCACTCCATCAATCTTTGCGATGGTTCCGACAAAATCGACAGCCCTGAGTTTCTTTTTCTTGCCGCCATTAAAATACAGCTTCATGATTTGTTTATTCAATTGTTCACTTTTATCTTTTTTGATTTTTGGACGGGCTTCCAGTTTGGCTTCGAATTCCATTTTTTTATTGGAAACTTCCTCTTTAGATGGAGCAGTCATCTTAGGGATTTCAAAACCGATATATCCTTGAATCTCGGTAAGGAATTTGTCTTCGTACGGCGTCACAAAAGTAATGGCCTTTCCTTTTTTACCGGCACGGCCCGTTCTTCCCGTTCGATGTACGTAACTTTCCTTTTCCAATGGCAGGTCATAGTTAATTACATGGGTTATATTGTCGATGTCAATTCCACGGGCAGCAACATCTGTTGCAACCAAATAGCGGAATTCACCTCTTCTGAATTCATTCATCACTGCAAGGCGATCTTCCTGAAGCATGCCGCCGTGTATCATATCACACGGATAGTCCAATTCCAGCAGCTGTTCACATACTTGGTCCACCCTATCTTTCGTCCGGCAGAAAATGATGCAGCTATCGGGGTTTTCCGCGATGGTTACGTCTCTAAGCAGGGAAAACTTATCATCTTCTTTCACTTCAATAAGGGCATGTTCAATTTTCTCCGTCGTTAAACCCTTTGCTTTGATTTCAATATCCAAAGGATCTCTCATATATTGCTTGCATAGTTTTTTTATACTCTCAGGTAACGTAGCGGAGAACAGCATGGTTACTCTATCTTTCGGAAGCTCCTTAATAATGGCTTCCACTTGTTCGATGAAGCCCATATTCAGCATTTCATCCGCTTCATCAATAACTAAATGAGTTAAGCGTTCCAAGGCGAATGTCCCTTTCTCGATATGATCCAGAACACGACCCGGGGTTCCGACGACTACATGGCTTTTTTGTTTCAATTCGGCTTTTTGCATTGCGAATGGATGTTTTCCATAAACTGCAGTAGCCTTTATCCTCTTAAATCTGCCAATATTCGTAATATCCTCTTTTACCTGCACGGCGAGCTCACGAGTCGGTGTTAAAATAAGCGCCTGAGGCTTATTCTCTTCCCAATCGACCATTTCGCAGATCGGTATGCCGAATGAAGCGGTCTTGCCGCTTCCTGTTTGCGATTTAACGACAAGATCCCGCTTTTTCAGCGCCACTGGAATCACTTCACGCTGCACTTCGGTTGGACGTTGATATCCCAAGCTTTCTAATGCCCTAACAATTTCATCGCTTAATGTATAATCAGTAAAACTCAATTCATTCATATAAAACAGCCTCTTTTGTTGTTTAGTATGTTGCTTTATTGTTCCCATAATAATAATTTCCTTATACAGAGTTCTATTATACGCGATATGCATCGATAAACCTTGTAATATCCAAATTCAATTGTTCTATTTCAATATAATGATACGTCCGTCTTCATTTAAACAATGTCTTCAGGGCCTGATGTTTGTAGTTAATCAAAATGGACCCTGCTTCTTTCAATATGCTAAAATATGTATGAAATTGCCGAAATAAAGGGTGTATATTCCAAACCGATGGCCAAAAGGAGGACTCATTTATGATAATCGTAACGAATAGAATCAGAGTCAAAAAAGGGATGGGTGCAGTCATGGCCCCAGGATTTACTGCACCAGGTCCACTTGATACGATGGAAGGCTTCGTAAAAGTTGAAGTATTATTAACGCAGAATTTGACGGATCACGATGAACTGAGCGTTAATATGTACTGGGAAAACCTTGATAACTTTACGGCTTGGAGAAATAGCGATGCATTCAAAGCTGCACATAAACGGCCTGAACCAGGTTCCGGCGAAGCAAAAAAAGAATCTCCAATTCTAGGCAGCGAGCTTACAACGTATGAAGTCGCCTCGGTAAAGGAAATAGCTAAATAATGAAATCACACAAAAAAGAGGCCGCAAAATATGCGTCCTCTTTTTGTTTATTCTTAATGAACTTACTTAGCTTCGGCTTTTTTGATTTGTTTACTTCTAAGCTGACCGCAAGCCGCATCAATATCCGTTCCATGTTCTTGGCGGATTTTACAATTGATGCCTCTCTTTTTCAGCGTATCATAAAACGAGAGAACGGACTCTTTGTCACTTCTTTGGTATTGGCTATGCTCATCTACAGGATTATATGGGATCAGGTTGACATAAAGACGATGTTTTTTGTCATCAAGAAGATCGGCAAGTTGCTCGGCTTCTTCTTTATGGTCATTGACATCTTTCAATAGGATATATTCGATCGTAATTCTCCTATTCGTTTTCTCTAAATAATAATCAAGAGATTTCATCAATTTTTCTATCGGGATGCCTCGGTTTATCTTCATGATTTGTGTCCTAAGTTCATTATTCGGCGCATGCAATGAGATGGCCAGATTCACCTGTAATTGAGTATCGGTGAATTCATAGATCTTATGGGCAAGACCACTTGTCGAAACAGTAATGCGCCTGCCCGCGATAGCAAGACCCTTATGGTCCATGAGCACTTTCAAAAAGTCTAACATATTTTCAAAGTTATCGAACGGTTCGCCAATGCCCATTACAACAACATGGCTTACAACATCACCTTGTTCCAATTTATCCAGATGCAGTTGAACGTTCATGATTTGTTCCACTATCTCCCCGCTGGATAAATCCCGGCTTTTGGCCAATAATCCACTGGCACAGAAACTGCAGCCAATATTACAGCCCACTTGGGTGGTGACACAAACCGAAATTCCGTATTTATGTCTCATCATTACCGTTTCGATAAGGTTGCCATCCTGTAATTTAAACAGGAACTTGATCGTACCATCCGCTGCTTCTTGCTTGACGTGCTCAGTCAAAGTCTGGATGACAAAGTGCTCTTCAAGTAATTTTATGCACTCTTTATTAACATCCGTCATTTCAGAGAAACTCGTCACACGTGTTCTATAAAGCCACTCCCAGACTTGGGAAGCTCTGAATTTTTTATGGCCACGGTCCGAAAGCCACGCTGTCAATTGTTCGAATGTTAAACCATAAATGGACTCTTTATTCATTCGTTACCCTCTTTTCATTACAGTAAGATTTAATACTTTAACCATTACCTTAGGGGAATTCCCCCGGAATCAGTCTCTATCATTTATGATATGGTTCATTTCTATTTATCCGAAAAGCCCGATATATTTGCTCCACAAGAACCAATTTCATTAATTGATGCGGAAAGGTCATTTTCGAGAAGGAAAGGGCATAATCGCTTCTTGATAACACCTCTGTGCCAAGTCCAAGCGACCCGCCAATAATAAAGGCAATTTTGCTCTTTCCATAGGTGGCGAGCTGATCCATATGAGTGGCCAGCTGTTCAGAAGTAAGCTGTTTTCCATTGATCTCAAGCGTTATTACGTAGGTGTCCGGGCTGACTTTTGCCAGGATTCGTTCACCCTCCTTTTGCTTTACAATGTCCATGTCCGCTGTGCTCAGGTTTTCCGGAGCCTTTTCATCCGGTACTTCGACAAGTTCTATATTAGCATAGGCGCTTAACCTTTTTGTATATTCAGCAATTCCTTGCTTTAAGTATTTTTCCTTTAGCTTGCCAACAGTAATAATCGTTATTTTCATATATATCCTCTAGCTTTCATTATGTTTTTACTATCAATTGTTGGATTTGCCTACCTATTATCATACCTTACAGTGACCTATAAGCAAAACAAGCATATCCTTTCCAATTTTTAATGCTTTTAAAATAAGGCTGTTTTCACATACTTTGTTGCTATTTACCAGGTAGTGAGTTGTGGTTGATTTCCCCTCCAGATGCTCGCTTTCCGCGGGGCGGGCGGTGAGCATCCTCGGCGTAAACGCCTGTGGGGTCTCACCTGTCCCGCTGCTCCCGCAGGAGTCTCGCACTTCCGCTCCAATCAACCTTAAATAGTTTCGTTTAAAAACAACATTCTTTACGAAAAGAGCCTAAAATAAAAACCGCTGCCCCTGAAAGCGGCAACGGTAACTTTCATTATTGAAGAAATTTCAGCTGGACTTCGTTCCAATCCGAACAATTATCTTGATTATTCGTATATCAAATGCTTGATTCTAAACCATTCCACCCTCCGGATTAATCTTCGGAAAATGTTAAGAACAGGTTACAAACATGTTATCCACAAAAGTTATCCACATATCCACAAAATCTATCCACATCTTGTATGGGAATATTAGTTCCCTACTAGATATATTGCCACGTTTCGACAATATTCACAGGTTGTTGATAACTGATTCTCTTCGGGAACAAGCGTTAAAACAGGGTAGGTTTCACATTCGTATACGACTTCATCCAGCGCCATGTCCACGTGTTCCTGACAGCAATATAATTTCATCTTTCATATCTCCTTTCCCAATCATTATTCCCAGTACTTCCATTCCCAATTATCCACAAGTCACTTGAGATTTTTAATTTCAGTATATATCCACAGGTAATCGTAACAAAAAATAAGAAAAGCGCAAGGAAATAGAAAGGACAGGAGGCATTTTCTGCCCCCTGTCCTTTTGTAATTTAAATTTCGCTGCTTGAAAGCGTGACTTCCGTTGTTTCTTTCTTTCCGTCACGGTAATAAGTGATTTTAACTTTATCACCGACTTGTTTATCATTGTAAAGGTATTTTCTTAATTCCACCACATCATGGATTTTTTCATTATCCATTCCCACTACGACGTCAAATTCCTTCAATCCTGCTTTGGATGCCGGAGAGTTGCTTTGAACGCCTGTTATTGCAACGCCAGAAGTAACTTTCCTTGGCAGCTTTAATGTATTTTGTTGATGATATTGGGAAATTTCTTCTACAGATGCCAGGTTAACACCCAAGAAGGGACGTTTCACTTCACCAAATTCCTCTATATCATTAATAATCGGGATAACAGAATCGATCGGAATGGAAAGACCGATTCCTTCCACTGCATTTTCTGCAATCTTCATCGAATTTATTCCGATGACCTGCCCTGACATATTAACGAGTGCCCCTCCGCTGTTACCTGGATTAATCGCCGCATCGGTCTGGATGACCTCCGCATTCCAATCCACTTGTCCGTCCTCATTGATATCCACCTCTATCGTGCGCTCCAACCCGGAGATGATCCCTTGTGTGATCGACCCGGAGAATTGAAGGCCTAATGGATTACCGATGGCAATGACGGGCTCACCAGGTTTCAATTTGCTGGAGTTTCCGAATTCAGCAATGGTTTTGATTTTTTCACCCTTAACGACAATGACGGCTAAATCTGTCCATGGGTCACTGCCTTGTAGTTCAGCTGGCAATTTAGTGCCATCACTTAATGTCACTTCAAGTTCATTAGCTCCTTCAATGACGTGATTATTCGTGACGATATAGGCCTTGCCGCCATCTTTCTTATAGACGACTCCAGATCCTGTGCCGGCTTCTGCCGAACTTTCCTCGGCGTTGCTCCCTTGACCCCAGAAGTTCGTTTCCTGAATGTTAGTGATGCCGACCACTGCGTCGCTGGCTTTATCAACAGCATTGGTGACGGCACTTGTTACATCAAGAGTAAGGTTTTGCTGGGACTGCTCCGTGGCCTTTCTCTCCGTTGATTTTTCCGTTGTCATTTCGTTTTCATCGTTATTTAACAGTCCGCTTCCCGAAAAGGCTAATAAAATAAGTAACGCCCCGATGATGGCGCCCCCCAAGCCTGTTAGAAAATAGCTCGTATTGCTTTTTTTCCGTTTATTTTGGTTCTCATCATTCTGATCATAATAACCCAAGACCGCCCCATCCTCTCATTTTAGGAATGTATTATAGCAATTCTATTGTTTGGTATCCTCCCTCAATTATACTCAATTACCGAAATTTTTCTAAAAAAATGCATGCTTAATTTAAGGCGCTACATTAAATTGACTAGTATCAGCCATTTTCTTTTACCTATACAGTTCTAACCAAACGATACCCCTTTTAATCCGATTCGTAACTTACGAATCGAAATTTTTAAAAATAAAAAAGGAATGGACAAGGTATCCCTCCATCCATTCCTTTCATTTATAATGTAACAAGTTCCGTTGGTCTTTTCGGGTCAGTATCATATAAGGAAAATTGTTCACCCACGATGATCCCCTTTGTCTTTAACGTCTGTTCCACCGACATTCTTGCTAGATCCTTCATATTGTTATCAAGGCTTAAGTGGGCCAAGTAAATCCGCTTGGTCTTATCACCGGCCACTTCGCCCATTGCAAGGGCAGCGTCTTCATTACAAACATGTCCGACATCACTTAAAATCCGGCGCTTGATGCTCCATGGATATTTTCCCATCCTCAGCATGGACACATCATGGTTACTTTCGAATACATAGGCATCGGCGTTTGAGATGATTCCTTTCATCCGATCGCTTACGTACCCTGTATCGGTAATGACCACAAGTTTCTTATCTTCATGATGAAAGACGTAAAACATCGGTTCTGCCGCATCATGTGAAACGCCGAAAGATTCTATATCAAGGCTGCCGAACGTTTTGACCTGTTCCATTTCAAATGTGAATTTTTGTTCGGTTGCAATTTCACCGATCGATCGCTCCATGGCATTCCATGTTTTTGCATTCGCATATATCGGGAGTTTATGTTTTCTGGCAACCACGCCAAGACCTTTAATATGGTCGCTGTGTTCATGGGTAACAAGGATACCGGATAGCTTCGACATATCACGGCCTATATCCTGAAACAATGCTTCCAGGGCTTTACCGCTTAAGCCGGCATCGACGAGGAATGATTGATCCTCCGTTTCCACGAAAAAGGCATTTCCTGTACTCCCGCTTGCGAGAACACTAAAATGCATTGTCATCTATACTCACTCCAGTATTTTTTCTTCTGTATTCAATTCAATGACCTCTCCATCAAAAGCATTCACGAAGAGATCGGTTTCGTCATCAATGACCACCCACCATGTTGGCACAAGTAAATGTGACACAGATGTCGTCTGCAGCGAATTGTAAAAACCCAATTTTACATTCGTGACTTTACTTTTGGGATCAATATCACCATTGTCATACAATGCTCCAATAGCAGATAAAGCCGATACCAATTCTTTAGGTTTGTTGAATTTTTCGATCACCTTTAAATACATTTGTTCATAGGAAACGATTTCACCCTTCTTGTTCAGATATAAAGTGACCTTTCCCTTACTATTATTATAAAACATCTTTTTATCTGCCACTTGATAGCAGGTGATGGTCTGGCTGATTTCATCAAAGCTCCAAAAATGATACTCACTTCCATTTAATATATACTCCTTCAGGAATATATCAAGGTCTGCAGCATTAATTTCCGCTTTCATGCCAACCGGTATCTTAAATGTGCCCACAAGCTTCTTATCATCGATGATTTTTGCTTTTTGATTTTTCAGGTACTGTATATCTTTCTTCTCGAAAGTCTTGCTTTGGGCAATCAGGAATTGATCCTTCAACTTTTGTTTCGGAAGAGGGGTTTCTATGGAAATCTCATCTTCTTTTAAAAGTTCATCAGTAAGAGGCTCCGTAAAACTTTCTAATTGGGAGTCATTAATCTTTTCCAGGAATTGATAAAGAAGAAAAATATTCAAAACGAAGAAAACCATGATGAATATCGACTTTGTATTATTCCAATCCACTTTGACCGCCTCCTTCAAAAGGCACAATAAACCATTTATCGCCTACACGATAATACCAAGTGGGATCGAGTGTAACTAGAGTTACAAGTTTGGAATCGAGGGATTTATTCAATCTATAGCCAATCGAGATGTCCTCCACGCTTTTGAAATCGATATTGTCTTTCGATTTCAGCTGTTTCAATACTTCTTTTCCGCTTGCTAAGGTCACTTCCGCTCCTTCTGACGGAAGGACTGAGTCAAGTGAAAAGTATGGGCGGTCATAGCTATAAATTTCTTCTTTCCCCCAAATTTGCTCGATTTCCGTCATTCCGTAATCATTGAAGGCCGGATAACCATTCACGAATAAGCGGAATACCACCCGTTGTTCATTCTCGGACATATAGGCAAAGCGGTAATTGTTATCTTCCCAACCAGCATGATCATTGATGAAATCGATGCTTTTTTGCAGAAGGTCACTGGAACTGTTAAATAACTTGTCCTTTTGTGCCGGATTGATATAAGAAATTAAGTAATTCTCTTTATTGACCGTCATAAGTCTTGTTCCATCCGTATATTCCTCACCGGCCGAAACCGATTCCTGGCGTACGAACTTCGGATAATTAAATAACGCATTTTTCAAGTTTCCAATATCCAAATAGTCAATATAATATTCAAGTTTGTTGATTTTCACTGGGTTTTCCGGGACGAACAGCGTCCTTTTGCTGTTTATCGTCTCGGCCATGTATTCAGGGTGCTTATCATAGGAACCCCTATAAAATGAATCCATGAAATTCCTTAGCTTTTTAGAGTCGACCATACCTTGATAAATCTTCTCTTTATCGTAGGAAACAAAATAAACGGCAGATTCATTACCGCCGATATCCTTTTGTTTAATGATGATTCGATCAAACGAAAATTCAGGCACTTCCTTATCCGTTATATTCAATACCGTTTTATAAAGAGAGATGGGGATATCATCGGAGAATTCGATTTCAATCGACCCATCTTCATGGACAAAATCGTCAAATTTCCTTTGCAGCCTTTTTACGGATACCTCTTTTAGGCCCCTGAAACGCCATTGTGAAAGTTCTTTTTCCATTTCATTGATTTCTGCCGGATTGGAAGTCTGGAAATGCTGCCCATTGCCATGGAAAAGGATACTGACTGGTTTAATGACATCACTGACAATCTGGACATCGCTTTTAATCTTTATAAGTTCCGACGATTGTTCAAATGGATCATATTCAGGCTCGTACGTCCAAATGCTCCATGTCAAAAAAATGCTTGTCCCAACCAAAATAATCAGTATTATACTTTTTGCACGTTCAAAATTCATGACCAATCATCCTCTTCTTCCTGTTCGTAAGGAAGTGTAAAGAACACGGTAGTTCCTTTTCCATCCACACTTTCCGCCCATATTTTCCCGCCATGCGCCACGACCATCTCTTTTGCAATCGCTAAACCAAGCCCTGTCCCGCCTAAGTTACGGGCCCTTGCTTTATCCACACGGTAGAAGCGGTCGAAAATTTTATCAATGACGTTTTTCGGGATACCCACTCCTTGATCTGTAATGCTCACAATGATAAAGCCATCGGATGCCCTGACGCGGAAAGTCACTTGTCCCCCTTCAGGTGAGTACTTTAATGAGTTGGAGATTACATTATAGAGAACCTGGGTGATTTTATCTTCATCAATATCCACAAAATAAGCTTCCTTCGGCAAATCACGCTTAAACGTGATGTCATCATTTTTCGACATTTCAAATCGATCGATGATGTGGTCATAGAATTTATTGAAATTCACCCAGCCGGTTTTAAGCCTGTAATCTTTACTGTCCATTTTCGAAAGCTGTAACAGATCATTAACAAGCCTGATCATTCGCTCCGTTTCATTTTGGGTCACACTTAAAAACGATGGAGCGATTTCCTCGTCCTTCCATGCACCCTCAGCCAATGCCTCCAGGTAACTTCTCATCGTCGTTAGCGGAGTTCGCAGTTCATGTGATACATTGGCAACGAATTCCCTGCGTTCACTTTCGATTTTTTCCTGCTCTGTTATATCATGCAAAACAGTGATCAAACCATTAACGAATCCCGTTTCCTTTTGAATGACCGAAAAATTCCCCCTCAAAATGAAAGGCCTATTTTTTTTGCTGTAATCAAGGATAATGGACTCTCGCTCTTCCAGTAAATCCTCAAATTTATATTCTTCTTCAAGACCCAGAACCTCAATGATCGGTTGGTTCATGACGGTTTCACTCGAGACATTCAATAATTGTGCCGCCGGTTCATTAATCAAGTTCACCCGACCGCGCCTGTCCGTTGAAATTACGCCATCCGTCATATTGGCAAGCACAGATGATAGCTTTCGCCGCTCTCCTTCTGTGCTTGATTGCGACTCTTGGAGTTTTTTGGTCAAATTATTGAAAGTGACGGCAAGCTGGCCAATTTCATCATCGCCATATACCCTGACTTTTCTGGAGAAATTCCCTTTTGCCATCACCAGGGCCTGTTTTCTCATATCAGACATGGGTCTAGTGATCGTTCGTGCGAGCAGGATCCCCAATATGGCCGTAATGACCAAGGCGATGGCCGTACCCGTCATGAAAATGCTATTGATTTCATCCATCTGCTCAAAGACATTCTCCATCTCGGCTATTACAAAGACGGCGCCAATGACCTCCTCATTTGCTTCAATGGGTGTCGAAAGGACCCAGAGCCGCCTGCCTGTTTTATCGCGAAATATATCATGATCTTCTTTTCCATAAATGAGGGTATTCTTGATAAGGACCTCTGTCGTCTTCTTCCCTACAATATCCTGGTTACCTTGGGCTGAAGTTCCGATCACACGTCTGCTGCGGGTGTCGATGACACGTACTTCCGAAATATCATTCGATGAATTATCCCGGTCTTTCAATATCGCATCTATCGCTTCTTCGAGGGTCGGATCTTCCTCTCCCCGCTCTTTTTCCATTTCTTCACCAATACTGTAGGTCAGCAGGTTAACGTGACCTTTTATTGATTTCGTAAAGTTCCCGACAAGATTTTCTTCCAATTCCCCAACAAAATATACCCCGATTATTTGCATCGCCACAAAAATGAGCAATACATAAATCAGAACAAATTTAAAATGAATTGAGCGAAAAAAACCAACCTTTTTCATAGAAACTACTCCTGTTCAGGGTTACGCAGGTAATAACCGACCCCTCTTCTAGTTACAATCCAGCCAGGATGGCTTGGATTGTCTTCAATCTTCTCACGAAGACGTCTGACCGTTACATCGACCGTCCGCACATCACCAAAATAATCATAGCCCCACACGGTTTGTAATAAGTGCTCCCTTGTCATGACCTGACCGATGTGCTTCGCTAAGTAATGAAGCAACTCAAATTCGCGATGCGTCAATTCAATCGTATCCCCCCGCTTGGATACCACATAGGCATCCGGATGGATCGTGAGCGTGCCTATCGTAATTTCCTTCGGTTCATTTTCTTGATCGGGAACCGGAACAGCCTGCTGACGTCTAAGGTTGGCCTTAACGCGGGCAATTATTTCCCGGGTACTAAATGGCTTTGTCACATAGTCGTCTGCACCAAGCTCCAATCCTAACACCTTATCTATCTCCGAATCTTTTGCCGTTAACATGATGATCGGAGTTTCATACTTCTTCCTTACTTCCCTGCATACTTCCATCCCATCGCGCTGCGGCAGCATGATATCAAGTAAAATCAAATCAGGTTGCCGTTCTTCCACCATTTTGAGGGCTTCATTGCCATCATAAGCACAAAAAACTTCGTAGCCCTCCTTTTTTAGATTGAATTGTAATATATCAGCAATTGGCTTTTCGTCATCCACTACCAGAATCTTTTTATCCATGAACTTATCTCCTTTTTAATAACTGAACTGAATCTATTAAAAACCGTGTCCTTATCCGGGACCTTATTCACTTTTCCTTCTGCTTGCACAAAACTTCGCAACCTAGTTTCAGCAAAGTTACATATATATACCCAATAAAAGGCGCTGAACACCGGAATGAAAGCAAATTGTCTCTATTCTACTTTATCATTTTATAGGCATTAAATCACCTTTTTCCTATTATTCTCATCTATTAATGAAGCAGAAGAAGTCTTCGAATAATTTTCGAAGACTTCCATCGATTACTGACTTATATAGTTTAGCGGATTGACGAGAGACCCGTTTTTATATATCTCAAAATGGAGGTGGACACCGGTCGAGTGACCTGTTGAACCCATCATGCCAATTTTCATGCCTTTTTCAATCTTTTGTCCCGCTTTAACATCTATTGAATCCAAATGGGCATACACTGTCTTATACCCATTATTATGATTGATCGTTATCTTATTTCCATATCCTCCGGAGTTCCCGGCAATTTCGATTATCCCATGATCTGCTGCCGTTATGGTCCTGGTGGCTGGCCGTGCAATATCGATACCTTTATGAAGTTTCCCCCAGCGCTGGCCCTGTTTACTGGAAATATAGCCCCCATCTGCAGGCCATGAATATGTACCGCTGCCCTGTGAAGGTATGACCTTGGTGCCTTTTCTGGTGATTTCCGTTTTAGCTTTTTCCGTGACTTCTTTTTTTACGATTGTTTCACTGATTTTCTTTCCATTTGTTTCAGATACATTATAGGTGAACGCAAGAATCCCCTCATTCCCCATTTGTTCAGTAATGAGTTCGCCCTTTGGAAGTTCGTCATCCTCCTCCACTTTCTTTTCAAAAGGAATCCTCTCTTCCTTTAATACTTCTCTTTCTACCATTACGTTCACATAGGGGGTACGCTGGGTCACATAGAGACGCTCGCCCTCTTTAACACCTTTGTCCTCATCCTGTCCCGGATTCAGCTCCAGCAGTTGATCCAGGTCCATATCATGGTTAGTGGCAATGGCTTCAAGATCTTCATCTTCCTTAGCCTCATAGATTGTCGTCTCTTCCTTTCCTTCTTCTATCATGGAAAGGGTTTTATCGACACTCTTGATTTCGTCTGGATATACCATTTTCTCTTTAAACGTAACGGGAAGTGAAAATTCGATGTCCAGAATTCTGCTTCCTGGCTCTTTTAACGAATCGGCATCTTTTTTACCTGATTCGTATTCAGCGTATTCCTCTTCATTTACATATAATAAAGTGATTTTCTCCAGAACGTCCTCTGCATCTTCCTTTGAAGCAACATAAGCGACTGCCTGATTATCTATGTCGATTTCATACGCCTCGGCCTTCACATTCAACTGATCTTGAATTACCTTAACAGCCTGATCCTCTTTAACATCTTCATCGAATACCTCTTCAGGTACGAACTTCAGCTGTGTATCCTTATCGAATGTATAGTCAGGATATTCTTCCTGTGCTTCTTCTACCTTATCGGCTACGATTTTTTCGATTTCCGTTCCATCCGTCACACTGCCGACGAACTCATCGTTAAGATAAACATGCTGTATGGTTGTAGTTTCCGATATACCAGCAGCAGTTACCCGATTGCCCGCAAGCACCAAAATGACGGAAACCATCAACAGGATGACCCCCTTGCCTTTTGAGCTAAACATATATTGTCCTCCTTAACGGCTCAGTCACCAATTAAGAAACTAATCAAATTTATTTGAGATTTATTAGTCCAATTTAAATATCCAGATGCTTATGACTGATTTCTAATGATTTTTATCACTCATAACTCTACCATATTAAGAAAAAAAACAAGAAATAGACTTCATAATGTAATAGAACTGTATAAATGGTGACAACTTGTACCAATAGATATGGTAATGGGGACAGTTCAATAAACTGCGGAAAAAGGAGTGGGCCTAAGCCCAGCAAGGGTAAAAGCGAGTTATATTCCGAATTGGCCGAAAATGGTATGTTACAAATCGATAACAATCTATTAACAGGATTTCATTCATAATCCTCTGGACGCATAACAAAAAAACGCCCTAAAGGAAAGGCGTTTATACAAGGATGGCTCAGGACGGAATCGAACCGCCGACACAAGGATTTTCAGTCCTTTGCTCTACCGACTGAGCTACTGAGCCAAATATTCTATTTTAGAATAAAAAATAAAATGGCGGTCCCGACGGGAATCGAACCCGCGATCTCCTGCGTGACAGGCAGGCATGTTAACCGCTACACCACGGGACCAGTAAAGCATCTATATAAAGAAGTGACCCATACGGGATTCGAACCCGTGTTACCGCCGTGAAAGGGCGGTGTCTTAACCGCTTGACCAATGGGCCGGAAAAAATGGTGAGCCATGAAGGATTCGAACCTTCGACCCTCTGATTAAAAGTCAGATGCTCTACCAACTGAGCTAATGGCTCGTTCTAATGAAATGTTTCTTTGCTGGATGTTAACTTACCATCTGCAGCTTGTTAATGGCTTGTTCTATTGTGACGACGCTTTTGATAATATCATGGTTCTTATAGTTTAGGCAATAGTTTTTTGAAATAAAATTATTTTTTTCTATCTTTTTTATTTTCCCTACAGTTTTATCCACATTCATTCGGTATCCCGGACCTCCCGAACGTGACATATAATGCATCGGTCATAAAAATGAAAGAAGAGCCGGCAAAAAAAGCCAGCTCCTTTTTCATGAATTACGCTAGACGCCAAGGGCTTCTCACGACATTTGTTTGGTTACGGTCAGGACCGACAGAGAAAGTGGTCAAAGGAATGCCTACCAATTGAGATACGCGCTCTACATAGTGGCGAGCGTTCTCTGGAAGCTCATCCAATGATTTGCAGCCTGTGATATCTTCTGACCAGCCTGGCAGCTCTTCATAGACTGGTTTACATTCGCCAATCGCTTTCAAAGTCGCTGGTACCTCATGAATGATTTCGCCTTTGTACTCATAGGCCACACAAATTTTGACCGTATCAAGACCTGATAATACGTCAATCGAGTTCAATGATAAATCGGTAATCCCGCTGACACGGCGAGCATGGCGAACGACAACAGCGTCAAACCAGCCTACACGGCGCGGTCTGCCTGTAGTTGTACCATATTCACGGCCAATTTCCCGGATTTGGTTACCGACTTCATCATGTAATTCTGTAGGGAAAGGACCATCGCCCACACGGCTTGTGTATGCTTTACATACTCCAACCACATGATTGATCTTCGTAGGACCTACACCCGAACCGATTGTCACTCCACCTGCAACCGGGTTGGAAGAAGTGACGAATGGGTATGTTCCTTGATCGATATCAAGCATGACACCTTGTGCCCCTTCGAATAATACCCGTTTTCCTTCATCAAGTGCGTCATTCAATACAACGGATGTATCACAAACATATTTCTGCACTTGTTGTCCGTACTCATAGTATTCTTCCAAGATATCTTCGATTTTGAAACCTTCCGTTTCATAGAAGCGTTCGAACATACGGTTTTTTTCGACAAGATTTTGAGACAATTTTTCCTCGAAAATTTCACGGTCCAAAAGGTCTGCCATGCGGATTCCATTACGAGCAGCTTTGTCCATATATGCAGGGCCGATTCCCTTTTTAGTCGTTCCAATTTTGTTGGCGCCTTTACGGTCTTCTTCGACTTCATCCAATTTGATATGGTAAGGAAGAATGACATGTGCACGGTTCGAGATACGAAGATTATCCGTACTCACCCCATGGCTATGTAAATAAGCAAGCTCCTCTACAAGAGCTTTTGGATCAACTACCATACCGTTTCCAATGACACAAATCTTATCACTATAAAAAATCCCTGACGGAATTAAATGCAGTTTATAGGTAACGCCGTTAAATTTAATTGTATGCCCTGCATTATTCCCACCTTGATAACGAGCGATGGCTTCCGCATTCTGGGATAGAAAATCTGTTATTTTACCTTTACCTTCGTCTCCCCATTGTGTACCGACTACTACAACTGATGACATCTGAATAAAGCACCTCCAAAGGTTCACGTAATACCGATCATTAACCGGTTCTTATCAAACAAACCTATTTTATCAATAATCCAAACTGGAAGTCAATACAAAATCCGAACAATACACTTTTTAAAAAATTCTTTGTTCGTAAATATGAGAAATTTCTTTCCGGTTTTTTTAGGATTGTCAAAGATTATTGTACCCTCTGATTTCTTTTTCTATTATCATTAGTACCTTTCTTTTTCCCGAAACAGAGAAAGCCCGCCATTGCATGAATGGCAGGCAGTCCCCTATGCGCCGGGAGACATCGAATCATCATCGAAGCGGCGTTCGAGATTAACGAATTTATTATATTCTTTTACGAATGCAAGCGAAACCGTGCCCACGGGACCATTACGCTGTTTCGCTATAATGATTTCAATGATATTTTTATTCTCGGATTCTTTATCATAATAATCATCACGGTATAAGAATGCGACGATATCAGCATCTTGCTCGATACTCCCGGATTCCCGGATATCAGACATCATCGGGCGCTTATCCTGACGCTGCTCCACTCCACGCGATAGCTGGGAAAGGGCGATGACGGGCACTTTAAGTTCACGAGCCAGCGCTTTAAGTGAACGTGAAATCTCGGATACCTCTTGCTGACGGTTGTCGCCTGAACGGCCATCGCCTTGAATTAACTGCAGGTAATCGATCAATATCATGCCAAGGCCATGTTCTTGCTTCAAACGACGGCATTTTGAACGGATTTCACCAATCCTGACACCTGGCGTATCATCGATATAAATGCCGGCATTCGACAAGCTTCCCATCGCCATCGTCAGTTTACGCCAATCCTCATCAGTTAAGGAACCTGTCCGTAAATTCTGGGCGTTGATATTCCCTTCAGCACAGAGCATACGCATAACGAGCTGCTCTGCACCCATTTCAAGACTGAAAATCGCTACATTCTCCTCCGTTTTGGTGGCAACGTTTTGAGCGATGTTCAATGCAAAAGCGGTTTTACCAACCGAAGGGCGGGCACCAACTATGATGAGGTCATTACGTTGGAACCCCGCTGTCATTCGATCCAGTTCAGCAAACCCTGTCGGTATTCCCGTGACATCCCCTTTACGGGTAGTCAAAATTTCTATGTTATCGTAAGTCGCAACCAATACATCCTTAATATTTTGAAAAGACCCGGAATTCTTACGCTGGGCCACTTCCATGATCGTTTTTTCTGCTTCACCGAGCAGCTCCTCGACCTCGTCCTCGCGACTGTAGCCTTCCTGAGCGATGTTCGTCGCAGTCCTTATCAAACGGCGCAGCAATGACTTCTCCTCGACGATGCGGGCATAATATTCAATATTGGCCGCGGTAGGCACCGATCCGGCCAATTCACTTAAATAAGAAACCCCGCCAACTTCTTCAAGGTTTTTTGTCGCAGCCAATTCCTCTGTCACCGTAATCAAATCGACAGCTTTTCCTTCGTCATTCAATTTAAGCATCACATTAAAGATCTTTTGGTGAGAGCTTCTATAAAAATCCTCCGGAATCAAAACTTCCGATGTTACGGTCAATGAAGAGGGCTCTAGAAAAATGGCTCCTAGCACAGCCTGTTCGGCTTCTATATTTTGAGGTGGAATCCTATCCTGAAATTGTTCTATCATATCTTAAAACCTCCCATTCTAAGAGGATACCTTTTATATGTTTCTAGTAAAAAAGAAAAAAGTGAAAGGACAACGTGCCCAATCACATTTTTCGTCTATCTCTATTTTATCAATTTTTCACAGATATGAAACAGCTAAAATTAGTTAATTTCTTTCACATGCACAGTCAGTGTCGCAGTGACTTCAGGATGAAGCTTCACTGGAAGCTTTGTATGCCCTAAAGTGCGGATGCCTTCAGCAAGCTCCATTTTACGTTTATCAACCTTGATACCGTGTTTTTTCTGAAGCTCAGATGCAATTTGTTTAGTCGTGATGGAACCGAATAAACGCCCGCCCTCACCGGCTTTGGCAGATAGTTCAACCGTTAATTTCTCCAGTTGAACTTTCAATTCTTCAGCCTGCTGCAGCTCTTCTGCTGCAAGTGATTCTTCTTTATTTTTCTGTGCTTCCAAGGTTTTCACGTTTGAATTATTTGCTTCAACGGCCAATCCTTGTTTAAGCAGGAAATTATGTGCATAACCATCCGCAACATTTTTAACTTCCCCTTTTTTTCCTTTACCTTTAACGTCTTTAAGAAATATCACTTTCATTCTTTATGTCCCCCTTCTAAATATTCATCAATAGCTGCTTTCAATCGACTTTCGGCTTCATCAATGGAGCATACCTGTTGAGTGGCGGCATTCGTTAGATGTCCGCCTCCATTCAACATTTCCATGATCACCTGTACATTGATATCACCAAGAGAACGCGCACTAATACCCACCGTATCATCAGACCGCTTAGCCATTACAAAGGAAGCTACAACGCCATCCATGGTCAATAGGGTGTCCGCAGCCTGAGCAATGAGCACCTGATTATGAACCTGATCGGTTTTTGCCGCGGCAATGGCAATTCCCTTTTTGTAAAAGATGACTTCTTCAATGAGCTTCGATCGTTTGATATAGGTGTCCACGTCTTCTTTTAAGAATTTCTGGACCAGTACCGTATCAGCTCCATGTGCCCTTAGATATGAGGCTGCATCGAAAGTGCGTGATCCTGTTCTTAAGGTGAAGCTTTTCGTATCGACGATGATACCTGCAAGAAGCGCCGTCGACTCCAGCATATCAATTTTTGAGCGTTTCGGCTGATATTCAAGCAGTTCGGTCACAAGCTCTGCCGTTGAAGATGCATATGGCTCCATATAGACGAGCAATGAGTTCTTGATGAACTCCTCACCCCGCCGATGATGGTCGATGACCACAACCTTATCGATTCTATTCAATAACCGCTCTTCAATCACCATGGAAGGTTTATGGGTATCGACCACAACCAGCAAGGTCTCATCCGTAATCATTTCTAATGCATCATCAGGTGTTATGAAACGGGCATACAGCTCTTCTTTATTTTTGATCTCTTCCATTAAACGAATGACACTGCTGTCGAGCTGCTGGGTGTTTATGACAATATAACCTTCACGTTCATTCATTTGGGCAACTTTCAAGATGCCGATCGCTGAACCGATTGCGTCCATATCCGGGTTTTTATGCCCCATGACAATGACTTTATCGCTATCAAGGACTATATCCTTCAATGCATGGGATATCACACGGGCACGGACCCTCGTGCGTTTTTCCATCGGATTGGTTTTGCCGCCATAGAATTTCACTTTTCCATTCGCTTGCTTTATGGCTACCTGGTCACCGCCCCGCCCTAAAGCGAGATCCAAGCTGGACTGGGCAAGCGTACCTAGTTCCGGCAAGGATGACACGGCCGAGCCGACCCCGATGCTCAAGGTCAGTGGTACATTTTGCTTGGCCGTCGTTTCCCTGATTTCATCCAAAATCGAGAATTTCCCCTTTTCAAGCTGCTGAAGGATATGCTCATTAAAGACAGCGATGAATCGTTCCGAGGAAACCCGTTTAAAGAAAACGCCATTATCCCTTGCCCACTTATCGAGAAGTGAGGTAACCAAGCTATTAATGCTGCTTTTACGCTGATCATCCATACCCTGTGTCAAATCATCATAATTATCAAGAAGAATGATCGCAATTGCCGTTCTCTCATCTTCATATAATTTCTCAATTTCCACTTGCTCCGTCACATCAAAAAAGTAAAGAAGCCTTTCTTCGCGCTTATGGACCACCTTGAATTTCCGATCGTGGAGCGTAAGTGTCTCTGTCTCGATCTCTTGCTTGATTAACGGTACTATCGAGTCCGCAACATCGTATAGCGATCTTCCTGCCAAGGAGTCTTCACTAAAACAAGAAGCCAGGAATGGATTGGTCCATTCAATGTAATAATCCTCATTAAAGAGCATGATCCCAATCGGCATTTCCAATAACGCTTCCTCGCCCACCTTCTTTAAACGGTAGGATAAAGTCGTTATATACTCTTCTGTCTTCCGTTGCTTTTTTTCTACCATTCTTAATGTTAAATAAAATAAACCAGCAAGAATCAATAGTCCAACAAGTGCAATAACCCAATTATAATAAGCCAGTACGCCCAAAAGTAAAACGACTGCGGCCAGCACCCCATACAATGGGGACTTAATCGAGTATTCTTTCAAATAAGATGGCATAGTTTCAGCTCCTAAAAGCATCTGTTTTACAAAAAAGTCTTCTATTCCTTTTTCTTGATTGTCTCCCTAAAAGGAAAGCCTAAATCTATTATACCTAAAAATCGGACGGCCGTCGTTATAATCGGAATCGGCAGAAGCAAAGAAAAAACCACAATTAAAACAGGTATCGCCTTAACCCATGACTTAACATGGGCGATATAGAATATCAGGGAATATCCTTGTAATAATATGAAGAACTGCAGTATGAAAAATAGGTTCGTTATGGCCATATATACAAAACTGTTCTTGTCCGTATTCACAAAAAGAGCAAGAAGCATCGTAATTAAATAATACCATAAAAGACTTTTCGGGAGTCGCAGATCTCGAAAATGAGGCCATTTTAACGCCTTATCACTGAACCTCTTCACAATGGGATGCGCTGCAAAGAAAATTAATAAAACCATGATGACGGACATCAAGACGAACAAACTTGGCATCAGCGTGTTGATCATGTCGATCGATTCATACATCCGCTTTTTGACTTGTTCCGTCGGTGCCTGTCCAACAGAATCCATGATGCCGATTGTATATTCAAGGGACTCCTCGACCATGTTCATCGATTCCTCTATGTAATTAACATCCGTTATCAACACTGAAGCTGCATATATTAATAAAATGCCACCCAGGAAGACAAGTACTGCGCTTATGAACATAGGTGCCATCGGTTTGTCCTTTTTCAAAAAAAAGCCGATCGCAATTCCCGTTGCCCCCATGAGCAATGTCAGCGGAACGGACAATACCGTCCCGATTAGGATCGACAATAACGAGGCTACAATTAAGTAACCAAGGCTCCACGATAACTTTTGTTTGATTGTGACCAGAATGAATGGAATGGGTAAAAAGAAAGTAGTGAATATACCCAATAGTGGGATTTGAATGGTGATGAACAATAAAATGCAATATAGTGCCAGAAGTGCTCCGCCCTCGGCAATTCGTCTCCCGCTATTCATCTTTATTTCACCCCCTGTTATGATTGATGTCTTATCTCCATCTTTATATTGTATCCGTTACGGCCAAGATATTTCAAACATCACAGTCTTTTTTGGGATATGATTATTTTTTCTGAGGAAAACACCCCTTCTGAAATAAAAAAAAAACCATTCAGCGGTTTTCAGGCATAAGTGACAACTTATTAAAAAAGGCACATTAAGGATTGCTCCTCAATGTGCCAATTTATTATTCACCAGATACATATGGTAGTAATGCCATAGTACGTGAGCGTTTAATAGCAATCGTTAATTTACGTTGATATTTAGCGCTTGTGCCAGTTACACGACGTGGTAAAATTTTACCGCGTTCTGAGACGAATTTTTTAAGAAGATCTGTATCTTTGTAATCAATTTTAGTGATTCCGTTAGATGTGAAATAACAAACCTTTTTACGCTTACCGCGTCCTTTACGTCCACCCATTGCCATAATAAATTTCCCTCCCTGCATTTTTGATTTTTCATTTTAAACGGCTGTTTAAAACGGAAGATCGTCATCTGAAATGTCGATTGTCTTACCGTCATTTGCAAATGGATCATCATCTACACGAGTGTAGTTGTTATTGCTCCGTTGATTCTGATTAGGATTTTGTCCATACGAATTGTTGTCATTTCCGTTATTACCATAACTTCTTTGACCTCCACCGTAAGAACCGCCTTCATTTCTTTCACCCGCTGAACTGCTTCGTGGTTCAAGGAATTGAACACTCTCAGCCAGAATCTCCGTCACATATACGCGTTTGCCGTCTTGTCCTTCATAATTACGTGTTTGGACACGTCCATCCACGCCAGCTAAACTGCCCTTTTTCAAGAAGTTAGCTACATTTTCTGCCGGTTTACGCCAAACTACACAGTTAATGAAATCCGCTTCACGTTCACCTTGCTGATTCGTAAAACTACGGTTCACAGCTAAAGTAAAGGTAGCTACGGGAACTCCATTAGGTGTATATCGTAATTCAGGATCTTTAGTTAAGCGTCCTACCAAAACTACGCGATTCATCATCAGAATCAACCCCTAGGTTTCAAGCTTGTTTCATGTGAAACAAGATTAGAATTTATATTAAATATCGAATTATACTTCTTCTCTAGTAGCCATGTGGCGAATAATGTCTTCACTGATTTTAGCTAGACGATCGAATTCTTGAATCGCAGCACTTTCAGCGTTAACTTTAAGAAGCATGTAGTAACCATCGCGGAAATCATTGATTTCATATGCAAGACGGCGTTTACCCCATTCTTTTGCTTCTACTTCCGCACCATTATCAGAAAGGATTGTGTTGAAACGTTCAACTAAAGCTTTTTTAGCTTCTTCCTCAATGTTTGGACGGATGATATACATAATTTCGTATTTTCTCATCACTGTCACCTCCTTTTGGTCTAAGCGGCCCAATTGGGCAAGGAGCAATTATTTATAATTACTCACAAGATAAAATTATAGCATAGTTAAATAGGCTTTGCAACGAACGGTTCGACTTATTACAATTAATTGTAATCTAATGATTTAAGTCTAAAAAAAGACCCTACATATGGAATGGTAGGGTCTTTGATTCTTATACGTTAAAACGGAAATGGATAACATCGCCATCGTTAACGATGTATTCTTTTCCTTCCAAACGAACCTTACCCGCTTCTTTTGCGGCCCCATGACTCCCCGCTTCAAGTAAATCGGTATAGGAAACCGTTTCGGCACGGATGAAACCGCGTTCGAAGTCCGTGTGTATGACGCCGGCACATTGAGGGGCTTTCATTCCTTTGCGGAATGTCCAAGCCCGCACTTCCTGTACACCAGCTGTAAAGTATGTTGCCAATCCAAGCAGATTATAAGAAGCACGGATCAACTGATCTAGACCTGACTCCTCGATGCCAAGTTCAGATAGGAACATTTCCTTTTCTTCACCTTCAAGCTCAGCAATTTCTTCCTCGATTTTGGCACAAATCACGATTACTTCGGCATTTTCCTTAGCGGCATATTCACGAACTTGCTGTACATATTCATTATCGTCAGCATTCGCCACTTCATCTTCGCTCACGTTCGCCACATAAAGCGTCGGCTTAGCTGTAAGTAAATGCATGCCCTTCACGATTTTTTGCTGTTCTTCGGTAAACTCGACGGAACGTGCAGGCTTTTCATCTTCCAATGCTTCTTTTAAAGCCACAAGGATTTCATGTTCTGCCACAGCGGCTTTATCTTTTTGCTTGGCCATTTTTCCGACACGGTCGATGCGTTTGACAACAGATTCCAAATCGGCAAGGATCAATTCAAGATTGATGACCTCGATATCATCAATTGGATTCACTTTTCCGGAAACATGGGTAATGTTATCATCCGCAAAGCAACGGACGACTTGACAAATTGCATCCACTTGACGGATATGGGAAAGGAATTTATTACCCAATCCTTCTCCTTTACTTGCTCCTTTTACAATCCCGGCGATATCCGTGAATTCAAATGCTGTCGGAACCGTCTTTTTCGGTTTTACCAATTCAGTCAATTTTTGCAGACGGTGATCTGGCACTTCCACAATCCCTACATTCGGGTCGATCGTACAAAAAGGGTAGTTGGCAGATTCCGCACCTGCCTGAGTTATTGCATTAAATAAAGTGGATTTACCTACGTTAGGCAAACCGACTATACCAGCTGTTAAAGCCATTTATATTTCACTCCTTCAAGATGATTCGTACATATGGGAAAAGAACTGATCTTCTTCTATAAAGACCCTCCAATTACCTAAACCTTTCCCAATTATAGATTTCGCTTCCTAAAAAGACAAGTAAATCATGAGAAACGCCGGACCACTTTCATTCCCCAAAAAAAAGCATGATCACTCCTCATGCTTTTGCAGAACTTTTTTCATTTTCTTCGCGAATTCACGTCGAGGCAGCATCACGCTATGGCCGCACCCTTCACATTTTATCCGGATATCCATACCGAGCCGTATAATTCTCCACTTATTCACTCCACACGGATGTGGTTTCTTCATTTCCACAATATCCTTAAGTGCAAATTCCTTTTCTTCCATAACCATGAGCCCTCCTAATTCCTATGACTCGCTGCCATTGTACGTAGATTTAATCCCACTTGAATCAAGCGCAGCACTTATTTCAATTCTTAATATCCTACTGATTTCAATGTGATGCATCGGCTTTGTTTCCGCTTTGATCCGAAAGACGATTTCTTCAGGACTGATTTTTTCAATTCCTAAAAATTCAGGTGCTTTGATCAATGCATCGTATTTGCCTTCCATACTGTTTAAAAGATCAATCAACACCTTCTCAGCACGCTCGACCGATCCATCGTTAGGTATGGTCACATCAACAACAGCCATACTATTTAAAATGGAATAATTCGTGACCTGGATGATGCTGCCGTTAGGTATGAAGTGCAATTCACCTGCACCGCTTTTAATTTTCGTCGTACGAAGCCCTATCTCAATGACTTCCCCTTCAAAAGTATTGATTTTAATATAATCCCCAACCGAGAAATGATCTTCAAAAATAACGAAAAATCCGGTAATTATATCCTTGACCAAACTTTGAGCACCAAAACCAACTGCCAAACCGAGAACACCGGCACCAGCGAGTAATGGCCTTACTTCAATTCCAAAAATCTCCAGAATCATTATCAAGGCAATGAAATTGATGACATAGGTAATGATATTTTCGAGCAATTTAATGAGTGTCGCTTCCCTGCGCTCCGATACCCGAATGGGACTCCTTAAACGTGCTTTGAAAAATTTATTCAGAATAGTCTTTCCTATTCTAATAATAATACGCGATAACAGCAGAACAAGGAAGATTTTAATAATACCCTCGCCCATCAGCAGCCATATCTTTTCATCCAATATCTCTTTTGTAACGTTATCATAAATGCGATCCATATTTTCCTCCTGCCTAATGCAAATTACAGCAAAACTATTATATCTTCGAACGTATTCCTCTACCCTCCATGCATGGAGGTAACCATGTAATAGAGAGATTTTCTCCATTTTATCAATAAATAATGGTTTCTGTACAAAAAAATTATGGGTATATAGTTAATAGAATTAGAAGTTTTTACCCAAATATTCAAGTGATCATTTACTAGAAAGTATAGATGAAAGCAATTGGTAGAAGATAGCGTCGTTTCATATCCCCTTCACCAGTTTGCATGTTCTACAAAAAATTCCCTCATCCATCATGTTAAATACCGTATATTTTCCCCTTTTTATCCGTATACTGTAATACCAAATAAAGTAAAGGAGTTGAGCCGATGAATCTGAATTCTAGTCTATTTAATAATAATAAAAATAGATTGAGTCGCATCCTGCATGAAGATACGGATGCATCCAAACAAATTTCCCAGGAATTAATCAACCTCCTCCCAACAGGAAAGCTTCAACCAATCGTCATCGTCTGCATAGGCACAGACCGTTCCACAGGCGATTCACTCGGACCACTTGTCGGCACTCTGCTTAGTGAAAAGGCTGAAAACGGTTCTTCTTCATTCCATGTGTATGGTACTCTGGATGACCCTATACATGCGATGAATTTACAGGAAAAATTAAATGAAATTAAAAAGCTACATGCCAATGCCTTTATAGTCGGAATCGATGCTTGCTTGGGGAAAATGAAAAGCGTCGGTATCGTTCAGATCGGCCAGGGACCAGTTAAGCCAGGTGCCGGGGTCAATAAAGACCTTCCTTCCGTCGGAAATGCCCATATTACAGGCATCGTGAATGTAAGTGGATTCATGGAATTCATGGTCTTGCAGAACACGCGTCTTAATCTTGTACTAAAAATGGCCAAAACCATTGCCGAGGGGATTTATGAAGCACAAAATCATTATCCAATAAAACCTGCCATCACTCCTTTCACATGGTCATTCAAGCAAGAAAAAACCCTTTGATCGGTTTTTTCATAAAAAAGAAGGAAGGGGCCAGCCCCTTCCTTCTTTTTTATACATAATACATGAAAGTAACCAGAATGGCAGTGATCATTATGCCCGGAAGCAGATTCGCCACCCTGATTTTGGTGACACCGATAATATTCAAACCAATCGCCAAAATCATGACTCCACCAGTTGCCGTCATTTCCAATATGAAGGAATCCATTAATGCAGATGGGATCATCGTATTGATCTGCCTTGAAAAAACCGCCAGGAATCCCTCATAAAGAATGATCGGAAATGCTGAAAAAAGTACCCCTATGCCTAACGTGCTGGCGAGGACAAGTGCTGTGAATCCATCGATTATCGCCTTTGTTATCAAAACGTCATGGTCATTCCGGATACCGCTATCCAGGGCACCTATAATGGCCATCGCCCCAATTCCAAATATGAGGGTAGCCGTTACAAACCCCTGAGATATCGAGGTTCCTTCCTTCGCCTTCATCCTGCGTTCAATCCAATTCCCTAAAGAATTAAGCCTGCCCTCAAGATTCATCCATTCACCGAGGACCGCCCCGCCGACAATGCTTAAAATGACAACAAGGAAATTATCACTTTTAAACCCCATCTGCAAACCTAAAACCATCACGGCTAAACCGATACCGCTCATGACCGTTTCTTTGATCTTCTCAGGTATATGTTGTAAAAACCTTCCTAGAATCGAGCCGATTAAAATGCAGGCACCGTTCACCAAAGCCCCTATTAATACCATCTCATCCACCTAATTTTCTGCATATGCCTTCTTGATCTTTTCATAAGGGGATCTAAGAGGAAAGATTCTCTTGATCGATCAAGTTCAAAATTCTCTCTAAATCTTCTTTTGAAAAGAACTCTATTTCTATTTTTCCTTTTTTCTTGCTTTGTTTTATCGTTACGCTCGTACCTAGTCTTTCACGCAGACTTGTCTCCCTTTGCTTTATGAAGATATCTTTTTTCTCTTGTTTCTTAGGTTTGGTTTCACGTGAAACGGTATCATTCAATTGATGTATATACTGCTCCAGCTGTCTGACATTCATACCTTCCTTGAGGATTTTATCAGCTACCGGCTTGAGCATTTCTTTTTTCTTTAAACCTAGCAATGCCCGGCCATGTCCCATGGAAATTTCCCCGTCGGAGATATATCTCCTAATTCCTTCAGGCAAAGATAGTAATCTAACATGGTTCGCAATATGGGGTCGGCTTTTTCCCAGCCGGTTGGCCAGCTGCTCCTGGGTGAATTCCAATTTTTCAAGAAGCGTTTGATAAGCGGCAGCCTCCTCGATCGGATTCAAATCTTCCCGTTGCAGGTTTTCCAAAATGGCCAGTTCCATCATCTGCTGTTCACTCAATTCCCTCACAACGACTGGAACTGTCTCTAAACCAGCTTCCTTGGCAGCACGATAACGCCTTTCCCCAGCCACGATTTCATATCCCTTAATACTTTTCCGGGCAATAATCGGCTGTAGTATCCCATGCTCCATGATGGATTGTTTTAATTCCTCTATAGCTTCTAGCCGAAAGCTCTTTCGGGGCTGATAAGGATTTGGCCTTAATTCCCTTAATTTGATTTCGCGCACGATTTCATCTTTACTGATCTCCCCACTATTGAAAAGTGCGTTAAGTCCTTTGCCAAGCCCTTTAGCCATTTGATACCACTTCCTTTGCCAATTCTAGATAGACCTCCGCCCCTCGTGACTTTGGATCATATATAATTATCGGTTCTCCATGGCTCGGTGCTTCACTCAAACGGACATTGCGGGGAATGATGGTTTGGTAGACTTTATCCTGAAAGTATTTTTTGACTTCTTCTATGACCTGGAGACCTAAATTTGTTCTTGCATCCAACATCGTCAATAGCACACCCTCGATTTTCAAATCATGGTTCAAGTGCTTTTGGACGAGGCGGACCGTATTCAATAGTTGACTCAAACCCTCCAATGCATAATATTCACATTGTACCGGGATCAAAACAGCATCGGCAGCCGTTAAGGCATTAAGCGTGAGCAAACCCAATGATGGAGGGCAGTCAATCACAATGTAATCATACTGGCTTTGCACCTCTTCTAACGCCCTTTTTAATCGGACTTCCCTTGAGATGGTTGGAACAAGTTCAATTTCTGCACCTGCAAGTTGAATTGTCGCAGGTATAGCATATAGGTTTTCTACCTTTGTTTCCATGATAACGGTACTGGCCTCAACATCATCAACCAGCACATCATAAATACATTGTTCCACATCTGCTTTGTCAATACCTGCACCGCTTGTCGCATTTCCCTGCGGGTCAATATCGACCATTAAGACTTTCTGTCCAATGTATGCAAGACAAGCACTTAAACTGACAGAAGTTGTCGTTTTTCCAACACCGCCCTTTTGATTGGCAATGGCGAGAATCTTACCCACGAATTCACCCGCTTTCAACTATCTTCATGACGCTATATCTACTGATTTTTACCGTGAATCCAATTATTTCTTCTATTTTATCATGAATGTTACTGGAAGAAATCGTTTTCTGAAATTCACCTTAAAATTTGAAATACTTCTAAAAGCATTAAAAACCCAGGAAAAGTTGAATGTTTTAAAGTGGAAAATGCCAGTTTTGGAGAGAACATAAAAAAAGCCTGGTAATCGGAGACTACCAAGCGGGCTAAGGATGGGGAATCAAGTTTTTTTCTTGGGTATTTTAATCGTGAACTGATAATACTCCTCGAATTCTTCTTCCTCTGCATCCAGATTTATTCCATTGTCTGTAACCATACTGAGTGATTGGCGGATGGTATTCACGGCAATCCTCATGTCTTTACTAAACGCTTTTCGCTTAGGTTTAGGCTTCTGTACAGTACCCGTTAAGAGCTTGACGACCTGCTCTTCGGTCTGCTTGACGTTTAACCCTTTTTCGATGATTTCCAAAAGCAGTTTCAACTGCTTTTCAGGACTCTTTAACGGTATCAACGAGCGGGCATGGCGTTCCGTAATTTGCTTTTGAAGAAGTGCATCCTGAACCTCCTGCGGCAGCTTAAGCAGCCGAAGCTTATTCGCCACGGTAGATTGACCAATTCCCAGTCTTTGTGCCAGGGCTTCTTGGGTTAAACTATGCAGCTCCAATAGTTTTCCGTAAGCCAAAGCTTCTTCAATCGGTGTCAGTTCTTCACGCTGAAGGTTTTCTATCAGCGCAACGGAAGCCGTTTCTGTATCGGTGAAATCTTTGATTATAGCAGGTGCCAATTCCCAGCCAAGCTTTTGCATGGCCCGGAAACGACGCTCACCTGCAATGATTTCATATTTTCCCTGACCATAAGCCCTTACTACAATTGGTTGAATGATCCCATGTGTATGGATCGTTTGAGCCAATTCGGCAATTTTATCGTCATTAAAAACGGTCCTTGGTTGAAATCGATTAGGCACAATGTCAGAAATGGAAATTTTTCTTATTTCTTCATTATTATTGCTAGGTGTCTCCATCTCTAGTTGCTCTTCTTCTTTTTCGCCAAACCCAAAGAACCGCGAAAAAGGATGCTTCATCTTCCTACACCACCTTTTAAAACTCCCAAATAACATATTCTCTATTTAAAGGACAAGTCCTGCATACATTTCCCGACATGGTTATACATATGGCCCTTCACTGTAAAAAACATGTCGACTGGCGCCATCTAGGCAATAATGAGGGTCGACGGCCATTTTTTATAAATAGCGGCCGGCTTTCCCAAAATTATTTCCCTGAATCAGCAAGCTAAGGGCACACGTCTTAACCTGTACCGAAAATGCCTTCTTGTTGGCAAATGCAGTATTAAGTGAAAATAATAAGGTCATACATTTATAGTAAAAGAAAATAAGGGCAAGCACCAGCCATATATACCTGAATCCTCTGCTCTTACTATGAAAACATACTCATCGTACAGAGGTTATTCAATAGGCTGCTTATTCGGTGTCCCTGGTTTTCTTGGGTATTTTTTAGGAGTCTTCTTCACTTTTTTTACAGTAATGATGTTTCTTTCACTATTTTCCTCTGGCAATGTGAAAGGATGAATTTCTTCGATTTCTCCGCCTAATGTAAAAATGGCCTTCTTCCCTGTATCCATTTCATCTTGTGCACTAGCCGCCTTCATGGCAATGAACGTCCCATCCAGTTTAACAAGCGGCAAACATAGTTCACTTAAAACCGACATCCTGGCTACCGCCCTCGCCATCACAATATCATAGGATTCGCGATGCTCCGGATTTTGGGCGAAGGTTTCCGCACGGTCATGATAAAAAGAAACTCCTTTTAATTGCAATGAATCCGCAAGGTGATTCAAAAAAGAAATTCGCTTATTCAAGGAATCCACAATCGAGACGTGGATATCAGGGAAACAAATCTTCAATGGAATACTCGGAAATCCAGCTCCAGCCCCAACATCGCAAATTCGATAGGATTCGTTAAAGTCAAAATAGAAGGCTGCACTGATTGAATCATAAAAATGCTTTAGATAAACTTCTTCTTTATCTGTGATGGCTGTTAAGTTCATCTTTTCGTTCCATTCCACCAATAATCGATAATACGTGTCAAACTGATCAAGCTGTTGAGGAGAAAGCTCGATCCCTTTCTCCAGCAGTGCTTGTTGGAACTGTTCAATATTCATGTTTTTTCAATCCTTTTCGGGTATTTCCGTTACTGAGATACTCTGGCAATCTTACCTTGTTCCAAATAAACAAGCAGAATGGAAACATCAGCGGGATTCACACCGGAAATTCTTGAAGCCTGAGCTACTGATAGCGGGTGGACCTGCTTTAATTTTTGACGTGCTTCCGTTGCAAGACCAGAAATTGCATCATAATCGATATTCTCTGGAATCTTTTTGTTCTCCATTTTTTTCAGGCGATCGACTTGCTGCAACGATTTTTCGATATATCCTTCATACTTGATCTGGATTTCGACCTGTTCCGTCACTTCTTCACTCAGTTCGACATCACTTGGCGCCAACTTCTGAATATGGGAATAATCCATTTCAGGCCTTTTCAATAAATCGGAGGCACGGATTCCATCCTTTAACTCACTGCCGCCACTTGCAGTAATGACTTCTTGCACCTCTTTGGTCGGTTTGATGAAGTTTGATTTCAATCGTTCCTTTTCCACTTCAACCGCTTCTTTTTTCATAAGGAAACGTTTGTAGCGTTCTTCTTTGATCATTCCGATATTGAATCCAATTTCCGTTAAGCGTAGATCGGCATTATCATGACGCAATAATAAACGATATTCTGCACGGGAAGTCAGCAATCGGTATGGTTCATTCGTGCCTTTCGTTACAAGGTCATCAATGAGAACACCAATATAGGCATCCGAACGGCTTAAAATCAGTTCTTCCTTACCCATTGCATTCAATCCTGCATTAATACCGGCCATCAATCCTTGTCCTGCTGCTTCCTCATAGCCGGATGTCCCGTTAATTTGGCCAGCAGTATAAAGATTTTTGATTTTCTTCGTTTCAAGTGTAGGCCATAGCTGCGTAGGAACGATGGCATCATATTCAATTGCATATCCAGCACGCATCATTTCCGCTTTTTCAAGTCCCGGAATTGTTTGCAGGATTTTCACTTGCACATCTTCAGGCAGACTGGTTGATAAACCTTGCACATAAACTTCCTTTGTATTACGACCTTCAGGTTCCAAGAAGATTTGATGCCGTGGTTTATCATTAAAACGAACGACTTTATCTTCTATCGATGGACAATAACGCGGTCCGGTTCCTTTAATCATTCCGGAATACATTGGTGAACGGTGTAGATTCTCATCAATGAGCTGATGTGTCCCCTCATTCGTATACGTTAACCAGCATGGCAATTGATCCGTTATGAACTTTGTCGTTTCATAAGAAAAGGCACGGGGCACTTCATCGCCAGGCTGAATTTCCGTTTTGCTGTAGTCTATGGAAGAACTATTCACACGCGGAGGCGTTCCTGTTTTAAAACGGACCAAATCAAATCCTAACTGCTCCAAGTGTTCAGAAAGCCTGATGGAAGGCTGCTGATTATTAGGGCCGCTTGAATATTTCAGTTCCCCTAAAATGATTTCACCGCGTAAATATGTTCCTGTCGTGATTACGACAGTTTTCGCACGGTACACCGCACCTGTTTTAGTGATGACACCCGTACATACGTCGTTTTCAACAATTAACTCCTCTACCATTCCTTGAATCAATGTCAAATTTTCTTGGTCTTCTATCGTCTTTTTCATTTCTTGCTGATAGAGAAATTTATCTGCCTGCGCCCGCAGCGCACGAACGGCCGGACCTTTTGCCGTATTGAGCATCCTCATTTGAATATGGGTCTTGTCGATATTTCTTCCCATTTCTCCGCCTAAAGCGTCAATTTCCCTTACGACTATCCCTTTTGCCGGCCCACCGACGGAGGGATTGCATGGCATAAAGGCGACCATATCCAAGTTAATGGTGATCATCAACGTTTTAGCTCCTACTCTTGCAGCTGCAAGGCCTGCCTCACTGCCAGCATGACCGGCACCAATAACAATGACATCATAGCTACCTGCTTCGTATTGCATATCCTTTTCCTCCTTTTACGCTTATTTTCCTAAACAAAATTGAGAGAACAATTGGTTGATCAAATTATCTTGAACGCTTTCGCCAATGATTTCTCCAAGTAACTCCCATGCTTTCGTGAAATCGATTTGAACCAAATCAACCGGCGTACCCATTTCAATAGCATCAATTGCATCTTCGATAGCCTGTAATGCCTGTCCCAGCAAAGCTATATGCCTTGCATTGGACACATAGGTCAGGTCTCCCGTTTCTAATGAACCTTCAAAAAATAAAGAAGCGATCGCTTCTTCCAATTCATCGACCCCTCGATCTTCCAGTAATGAAGTCGTAACAACTTTATGGGATGTTGCCATTTCCTTAACTTTTGCCATATCGATTTTTTGTGGAAGGTCTGTTTTATTGATGATAACGATAACATCCATTCCCTCAACAGCTTGGAATAGTTTCTCATCTTCAGTAGTGAACTCATCGGAATAGTTCAATACAAGCAATATTAAGTCCGCTTCTTTCAATACTGCACGAGACCGTTCAACTCCAATTCGTTCAACGATATCTTCCGTTTCGCGAATTCCTGCTGTATCGACAAGTTTAAGCGGTACACCGCGAACATTGACATACTCTTCAATAACATCACGTGTTGTACCTGGAATATCAGTGACGATTGCTTTGTTTTCATGAACTAAGCTGTTAAGCAATGAAGATTTTCCGACATTAGGACGACCTATGATAACGGTCGCAAGCCCATCCCGAAGAATTTTCCCCTGTTGGGCCGTGTGAAGCAGTTTCTCTATTTCATTTTTCACATAACTGCCTTTTTCCCAAAATAAACGATGCGTCATTTCTTCGACATCATCATATTCCGGATAATCTATATTTACCTCGACTTGAGCGAGTGTCTGTAAAATTTCTTGACGCAGATTTTGGATTAATTTCGAAAGCCGGCCTTCCATTTGTCCTAATGCAACATTCATGGCTTTATCCGTTTTGGCACGGATTAAATCCATGACGGCCTCAGCTTGGGAAAGATCGATCCTGCCATTCAAAAAAGCCCGTTTCGTAAATTCACCTGGTTCCGCTAAACGAGCACCTTGTGAGAGAATAAGCTGCAGTACCCGATTGACCGAAACGATTCCACCGTGACAATTTATTTCAACTACATCTTCCCTTGTAAATGTCTTTGGACCCATCATGACCGAAACCATGACTTCCTCTATGATTTCACCTGTTTTAGGCTGGATAAGGTGGCCATAATGAATCGTATGTGATTTCACTTCAAGCAATCCTTTTCCACCTGGTCCTTTAAAGATCCTATCGGCTATTTCTATGGCCTCATCACCGCTGATTCTAACGATGGCGATTGCCCCTTCCCCTAAGGGAGTAGAGATAGCGGTGATTGTATCGAATTCCATGCTTTCACCTCTTATATATTGATGGTTCTATTTTTTTCTGATGATAAAATCGTCGAATCCCTAAATTACTACAATACCACAGTATATTCATGAAAAAAAGTAGATACTCCTTCCTTCCAAGAGTTATCCACATTCGCTTAATCCATATTCTGTAACAACTATTTTAACTTATCCACATGTGAATAACAAATATCGCCCGCTTCGTTTTCTTCCATCCCCTTTAAGGGATCAAGAAAATATAAAAAGTTTGTCACTTATTGTTGAATGGAAAATTCGCAAAAAAAATATTCGACATTCAAGGCCTAAAAAAAAGACCCCCTGCTAAAAGCAGAAGGTTCATTTAAGTGGAGTAATGACCAAGTGACGATATGGCTCCGTCCCACTTGAGGTCGTTTTTATTTTTGGATAATCCAGAAGAGCATTATGGATGACCTTACGTTCATAGGATGGCATCGGCTCCAGTGAAACAGCTTTACCTGTTTTCGTGGCTTTATTTGCCATTCGTTCAGCCAATTGGATTAAGGTGTCATTGCGGCGGCTTCGATAATCTTCTGCATCTACGGTAATATTCAAAAACTGCTTCGAATATCGATTTGCTACCAGCTGTGCTAAATACTGAAGTGAATTTAGTGTTTGACCCCTTTTTCCAATCAATAATGCAATTTTATCACCTGATAAGTGGAATGTTACGTTCTTACCTTTTCGGGTGACATCTATTTGTGCATTGACTTCCATTTTCCCGCAGACATTCTTCAAAAATCCAAGTGTCTCTTCAATGGGATCCGGTGGCAATGTCACATGGACAATTGCCTTCCTTGCACCAAATAAACCAAAAAATCCTTTTTTACCTTCATCTTCTACTTCAATCTCCACGCGATCCTTAGTGCTGTTCAGTTGAGCTAAAGCTAAATTTACTGCTTCTTCGACAGATTGTCCTGTAGCAGTCACTTTTTTCACTTTTTCTTTGCCCCTCCCGCGTTTTCCGCAGCTGCTTTTCTAAGATCCGGACCTTTGATGAAATATGTTTGAACGATACCAAAAATGTTACCAACTACCCAGTAAAGAGAAAGAGCAGCGGGGAAATTAATAGCAAATACAACAATCATGATTGGCATGATGTAAAGCATCATCGTCATTTGTGCCGCCATTTGTGGATTGGAGTTCATTCCAGCCATGGACATCTTTTGCTGGATGAAAGTCGTGATACCTGCAACGACCGGTAAAACATAAACAGGATCCGGGGAACCTAAATCAAACCATAGAAAACTATGTAAAGCAATTTCTTCCGTACGGCTGATTGCATGGTAAAATCCGATCAAAATCGGCATTTGCACCAATATCGGCAAACATCCCGCCAATGGATTCACATTATATTTCGAAAATAGAGCCATTGTTTCTTGCTGTAGTTTTTGTTGTGTGGCAGCATCTTTTGAGCTGTATTTCGCTTGAAGTTCTTTCATTTCAGGCTGAATGGCCTGCATGGCTTTCGAGCTTTTCACCTGTTTGATCATTAATGGAAGCAATGCCAGGCGAATGATTAGTGTAACGCCGATGATTCCCAAACCATAATTCTCGCCGAATGCTTCAGAAAGCCAGATGATCAGGGCTGATAATGGATAGACAATGTATGAATTCCAAAAACCTTCACTATCCGCAGTAATAGGTTCTTTAATTTCCGTACACCCTGCCAAAAGCATCATTATCGAGGCTAGTCCAATAATGAGTAATATTCGTTTTTTCAACCGTAATTTCCTCCTAACTGCAATCAATCTTTTTTGAAACAATTGTGAACTGTTTATTAGAAGATTTCAAGGAAAAGTAATCCACTTTTTCCACAGTTACAATCGGAATTTTCTATGTCATCATACTCAAGTAACCATATGAAACGAGGAGTGCTTATTCGATATTAAGGGGACTTTATTGTTTTTTCATTTTAAAGTTTAGTGATTTAGAACGTTTCAGGACATGTATCAAGCTGCTTTTCACCTGGAAAAAGTCCATCTCCGCCGCTGGTTTTCGAGCAATCACAATATAATCCTTACCCTCTTCTATATCTTCTTTCAATTCCAAAAACGCTTGCCGTATGTATCTTTTGATTTGGTTCCTTATAACGGCGTTCCCGATTTTTTTACTGACAGAAAGGCCGATCCTAAAATGATCCTGACCCGGCTTTTCAAGGACATAGACAACGAATTGCCGATTAGCAGAAGATTCACCTTTTTTAAACACAAGCTGAAATTCATCCTCTTTCTTAATCCTTAACTTTTTTTTCATTTTTACACCTTCATTACATGAATTGAGTCTCAGTAAATCCCTTATTTTGCGAAAAAAGACCACTGAGACTTTTCAGTGGTCTATGCAGATAATACTTTTCTGCCCTTACGGCGACGTGCAGCGATTACTCTACGTCCGTTTTTCGTGCTCATACGTGCACGGAAACCGTGAACTTTACTATGTTTGCGGTTATTCGGTTGATAAGTTCTTTTCATTATATGACACCTCCCTGAGGAATAACAGTTAAAGACAGTCTTTACAATTATATAGATGGAGGTTTCTACTTGTCAACCTCATCCATAAAAAATTTCTTTTTTAATGCTCAATGTCCAGTAGGCCTTTTTTTACTACCTAGCCTATTGTAAATGATTTTGCTCCGAACTGATATAGAAATTTTTGGGGAAAGGGAAATTTCCATCATTTTATCCATGAGCACGAATATGGGATTCACAAGTAATCCTCCCTTACGACACACCATTCGACAAATTATAAGAACGAGCCTGAATCCCTTTTGATCTTTCCCCATGCAGGTCTTCCGGCTTGAACACCTGGTTCAATCAAATTAACTCGAGCCTATAATCCCGGTCTGTGGATAAAATTCGACATGTTTTTTTCTATCCACATCCCATTAAAGAGACTTTTGCACATAACAATGGCCTGTGGAAAAGTTTTTCCCACAAGCTCGGTAAGTTGTGGATAAAGTTTTCTAACCCATTGCAAGACGCCTGAATTTCTGATATTATATTTGTGTTTTCACTCTGAATAACTTTATCAACAGGTAAGGCTTATCCACAGACTGTGAATAACTTGTGGATAGTTTATCCGACCTGTGTATATTAATCTGTCCACAGATGGTGGATATTGTCGAAAACCCTTTTTTCTTCTTTATTATATATTTCTTAAAATACCTGTTGATGAATAAACATTCAAATCTACACTGGCTCACCAGATGTAGTCTGTACAAAGGTTGTACAGCGCAAGATATAGTTTTGGGCACTTTACATTAAACAACACAAAAATTCCTTAATACAGCTCACCGAACCTTTGCTGTCAAAATTAATATAAAGACGGCAATCGATGAGTTTATTTGTGCCTATACATTTAAATAAACTGATTAAAATTTTTTTTGCAAAGGAGGGATAAGTTTGGATAACATCGATAGCCTCTGGAACCAGGCGCTCGGAAAAATCGAAAAGAAAATCAGTAAACCAAGCTTTGAAACTTGGCTTAAATCAACCAAGGCTTATTTACTGCAAGGTGATACATTAACAGTCACCGCTCCCAATGAATTTGCCAGGGATTGGCTTGAAGAACGCTATTCCCATCTTATTTCCGATGTCTTGTTTGAACTTACCGGTGAGGAATTGGAAGCAAAATTCATCATTCCCCCCAATCAAGAAGATGATGATTTTGCCGTTCCTGTTCAGCCTAAAAAGATAAAAAAACAGGATAAAGAGCATGCTGCATTTCCACAGCATATGCTTAATGCTAAAAATACATTCGATACATTTGTCATCGGCTCCGGCAATCGTTTTGCCCATGCCGCGTCTCTCGCTGTCGCAGAAGCTCCGGCCAAAGCCTATAATCCCTTATTCATATACGGGGGCGTCGGCCTAGGAAAAACTCATTTAATGCATGCAATCGGGCATTATGTTCTAGAGCATAATCCTAATGCGAAGGTCGTTTATTTATCGTCCGAAAAGTTCACGAATGAATTCATCAACTCGATCCGGGACAATAAAGCTGGGGAATTCCGTGATAGATACCGAAGCGTGGATGTTTTATTAATTGATGATATTCAATTTCTTGCGGGAAAAGAACAAACTCAAGAGGAGTTTTTCCATACATTCAATGCGCTGCATGAAGAAAGCAAACAGATCGTCATCTCGAGTGACCGCCCGCCAAAAGAGATACCTACACTAGAGGATCGCCTCCGTTCAAGGTTTGAGTGGGGCTTGATCACGGATATCACGCCACCTGATCTGGAAACGCGGATTGCCATATTGCGTAAAAAGGCAAAAGCTGAAGGTCTTGATATTCCGAACGAAGTCATGCTCTATATAGCCAACCAAATCGATTCCAATATTCGTGAGCTTGAGGGTGCACTTATTCGTGTCGTCGCTTATTCTTCATTGATCAATAAAGATATAAATGCCGATTTGGCAGCTGAAGCATTAAAAGACATCATTCCCAGCTCAAAACCTAAAATAATCACCATCTTGGAAATCCAGAAGACGGTCGGTGAACATTATAGTGTCAAACTTGAGGATTTCAAGGCGAAAAAACGGACTAAATCCGTGGCCTTTCCAAGGCAGATTGCCATGTATCTTTCCAGGGAGTTGACGGACTCATCCCTGCCCAAGATAGGTGATGAATTTGGAGGCCGCGATCATACGACCGTCATCCATGCGCATGAAAAAATCTCCAAACTCATGCAAACGGACACCCAGCTTCAACGTCAGGTTAAAGAAATCCAGGACCAGCTGAGGGTATAATGGATTCTGGATAATGTGAATAACTGGCGACTACTTACACACAGTCTGTCCACATGTGGATAGACTGTTTTTCCTTAGGTTGAGTGGACTTATCCACATATCAACAAGCCCTACTACTATTACTACTATCTTTTTTAATAAAAATTATTAATAAATATGCCTATTCGGCAATAAAAAATTGGAGGATGAAACATGAGATTTATAATCCAAAGAGATCGATTAGTTCATAGTGTCCAAGAAGTAATGAAAGCAGTCACATCAAGAACGACGATTCCGATCCTAACAGGGATAAAGATAAGCGTTACTAGTGAGGGGGTCACTCTAACAGGTAGTGATTCAGATATTTCCATCCAATCATTCATTCCCGCTGAGGTTGACGGAGATGAGATTGTTGAAGTTAAAAGCAGCGGCGGTATTGTCCTGAATGCCCGTTTTTTCAGTGAAATTGTCAAAAAGCTGCCGATGGATACTGTAGAAATTGAAGTGGAGAATAACTTTCAAACGATTATTCGCTCGGGAAAAGCTGAATTTAATCTAAATGGACTGGATCCTGAGGAATATCCGCATCTTCCGATCATTGCAGAAGAAAATATTTTCAAACTTCCGACGGACCTTTTAAAGACCCTTATCCGCCAAACTGGCTTTGCAGTGTCCACGTCAGAAACACGCCCCATCTTAACAGGTGTAAACTTGAAGGTTCAAGATGACGAATTGACCTGTATTGCAACAGATAGTCATAGGCTTGCAATGAGAACAGCCAAAATAGAAAATAAAATTAACGGTACCTATAGCGTCGTCATCCCAGGTAAAAGTCTGAATGAGTTAAGTAAAATCCTTGATGATACAAACGAACTCATTGAAATCGTCATTACCGAAAACCAAGTACTTTTCAAAGCTGAAAATTTATTATTCTTCTCAAGACTTCTTGAAGGGAATTATCCTGATACATCACGCTTGATTCCATCAGATAGCAAAACCGATGTGACTGTTCACACCAAGGATTTCCTTCAAGCGATCGACAGGGCTTCTTTATTGGCGAGAGAAGGAAGAAATAATGTCGTTAAATTGACAACCCTGGAGGGCCGTATAATCGAAGTCTCTTCCAATACTCCTGAAATTGGTAAAGTAATTGAGGAAGTTCAGGCAGAAGCCATTGAAGGTGAAGACCTGAAGATCTCTTTCAGTGCCAAATTTGTAATGGATGCTCTAAAGGCATTGGAAGGTTCCGATATAAAAATTAATTTCACAGGTGCAATGCGTCCGTTTGTCATTCGTCCGCTACATGACGATTCCATGCTGCAATTAATTCTCCCGGTAAGGACTTATTAAGCTAAAATAATATTTCAAAAAAATTAAAGGCTTGTATAGCAGGTCTTTAATTTTTTTATATTTAAACATAGGTTTCCAAAGGGTATTGGGCGGTTTTTCAATGCTGTACGAGACTCTGAATCGCTAAAAACCAGAACTGAAAAAGCTATACTTTGTCTTAATGGGATTAATTTAGTAAAATGAAATATTAAAGACTACTTAGAAATGAGTGAGGCAAAATGGACTCCATAAAAATCAATACTGAATATATTACGCTTGGACAATTTCTGAAATTGGCCGATTTGATCCAAAGCGGCGGAATGGCGAAATGGTTCTTAAGTGAATACGAGGTTTACATTAATGGGGAATTAGACGTGAGAAGAGGCAGAAAATTAAGATCAGGTGATAAAATAGAGATTCCTGGATTTGGCACCTACACAATTACAAGCTAAAACATAAGGGAAGAGCGGAATATGTATATTGAAAATATAAGTTTGAAAAATTACCGCAACTATACCGAATTGAATCTGGCTTTTGAGAATAAAGTCAATGTAATCCTCGGCGAAAATGCTCAAGGAAAAACAAATGTCATGGAATCTATTTTCGTTTTAGCAATGGCAAAATCCCATCGGACCTCAAATGATAAAGAACTTATTCGCTGGGATGAAGAATATGCTAAAATAGAAGGAAGAGTTAGAAAGAGAAATACCTCAATACCACTTGAGCTGACCATTTCAAAAAAAGGGAAAAAGGCGAAGTGCAACCATATTGAACAAAGAAAGTTGAGTCAATATGTCGGAAATATGAATGTGGTCATGTTTGCGCCTGAGGATCTTAACCTTGTAAAGGGAAGTCCTCTAGTCAGACGCCGTTTTATAGATATGGAAATTGGCCAGGTTTCTCCCGTATACCTTCATGATATGAGCCAATATCATAAAATACTTCAACAAAGAAATCATTACTTAAAGCTTCTGCAGACCCGGAAACAAACGGATACGACGATGCTTGATGTGCTGACCGATCAATTTATTCAGTATGCAGCGAAAATTGTCGAAAGAAGGTACGAGTTTCTTTTAAAGCTCCAGCAATGGGCAGAGCCTATTCATTCGGGGATCTCCAGAAATCTAGAAGTATTGAAAATCCAATATAAACCGTCGCTTGATGTATCAGAATCTATGGATTTGACGAAAATGATAGAAGTATACACAGAAAAATTTGATAAAATAAAAACAAGGGAAATTGAACGGGGTGTTACACTGGTAGGTCCTCATCGTGACGACCTGGTTTTTTTTGTGAATGACCGTGATGTCCAGACATATGGTTCACAAGGTCAACAGCGTACGACTGCCTTGTCTTTGAAACTTGCCGAAATTGAGTTGATCCATGAAGAAATCGGCGAGTATCCCATTTTATTATTGGATGACGTGTTATCGGAACTCGACGATTTCCGCCAATCCCATTTACTGAATACGATACAAGGAAAAGTGCAAACATTTGTGACGACACCCTCCGTTGATGGAATCGATCATCAAACCCTACGAGAAGCGTCCACCTTTTATGTTAGTCAAGGAAGTATAAAAAAGGTTAAATGATGAGGTGAATGTATGTATCTTCATATTGGTGAAGACATTCTTGTGAAAACGGACGATGTCATAGCCATCTTAGATAAGAAGCTGCTTCAGGCCTCTCCAATCATGAGTGAATTTTTGGAGAAAAAGGCGGATGTAACTTCCCATTTAGCAAAAAACTCGGTTAAATCGATTGTAGTGACGGACAAACAGGTATATTATTCACCGCTTGCGTCGTCCACCTTGAAAAAGCGTTCACTGCAGCCATCGCTCTTAATCGATGATATAGATATTCTTTGAATTGTAGCTAAACGTTATAATTACTCCTGAAAATTGATAAATGCCAAAAGAAAAGTGTAGGTGATACGTATGACAATGGAACAAAAAGAAGTACAAGCTCAGGCATACGATGAGAATCAGATACAGGTTTTAGAAGGCTTAGAAGCAGTTCGTAAACGTCCGGGGATGTATATCGGCACTACCTCTGCAAAAGGACTTCACCATCTTGTTTGGGAAATTGTCGATAATAGTATTGATGAGGCACTGGCTGGTTTCTGTACGGAAATCAAAGTGACGATCGAAGAAGACAATAGCATAACCGTAGTCGATAATGGTCGGGGAATTCCAGTGGGAATCCATGAAAAAATGGGACGTCCAGCTGTAGAAGTAATCATGACGGTCCTTCATGCGGGCGGTAAATTCGGCGGCGGAGGTTATAAGGTTTCCGGCGGTCTGCATGGTGTGGGAGCATCAGTGGTTAATGCCTTATCCACGGTATTGGAAGTTTACGTTCATCGTGAAGGTAAAATCCATTATCAGCAATTTAACCGCGGTGTCCCTAAAGAAGATTTGAAAATCATCGGGGAAACCGATCATACCGGAACGACTACACACTTCATTCCTGATGGTGAAATCTTCACTGATACCTTGGAATATGATTTCGATACATTAGCCACACGAATCCGTGAGCTTGCATTCCTGAATAAAGGCTTGAAGCTGATCATTGAAGATAAACGTGAAGACGAAGAAAAAATCAGGGAGTTTCACTATGAGGGCGGCATCAAATCCTATGTCGAGCATTTGAACCGTTCAAAAGAGGTTTTGCATGAGGAACCGATTTTCATGGAAGGCGAAAAAGATGGAATCGCTGTTGAATTGGCCCTGCAATATAATGACAGCTATATCAGCAATGTCTTTTCTTTTGCCAATAATATTCATACCTATGAAGGCGGTACACATGAATCAGGATTCAAGACTGCTTTGACCCGTGTCATCAATGATTATGCACGGAAAAATGGTCTATTAAAAGAAGCGGATTCCAATTTCTCAGGTGAAGATGTCCGGGAAGGTTTAACGGCAATCATTTCGATTAAGCATCCTGATCCGCAATTTGAGGGTCAGACGAAAACCAAACTCGGAAACTCTGAGGTAAGAACGGTTACTGATTCCGTTCTTTCGGAACGACTTGATGCCTTCTTATACGAAAATCCTGCCGTGGCCCGAAAAATAGTAGATAAAGGGCAAATGGCAGCGAGAGCCCGTTTGGCAGCGAAGAAAGCACGTGAATTGACCCGGAGGAAAAGTGCTTTGGAAGTATCCAATCTACCAGGTAAATTGGCGGATTGTTCTTCTAAGGATCCGAGTATCAGCGAATTATACATCGTTGAAGGAAACTCTGCGGGAGGCTCGGCAAAACAAGGGCGGGACCGCCATTTCCAAGCCATATTGCCGCTAAGGGGGAAAATCCTGAATGTTGAAAAAGCGCGATTGGACAGAATCCTGCACAATGAAGAAATAGGTACGATCATCACAGCACTTGGAACAGGCATTGGTGATGAATTCAATACTGAAAAAGCCAGATACCATAAAATTGTTATCATGACCGATGCGGATGTGGATGGTGCCCATATCAGAACACTGATGTTGACATTCTTCTACCGGTATATGCGAAAAATCATCGAGTATGGATATATATATATTGCTCAGCCGCCACTTTTCAAGATTCAGCAAGGGAAAAAAGTGGATTATGCTTATAATGACCGCGAGCTTGAAGAAATCATGGCAAGTTTGCCAAGTACTCCAAAACCTAACCTGCAGCGTTATAAAGGGCTGGGGGAAATGAATCCGGAGCAATTGTGGGAAACGACCATGAACCCAGAAACGAGAACGCTGCTTCAAGTCAGTTTGAAAGATGCCGCCGAGGCTGATGAAACTTTCGAGATGCTGATGGGCGACAAGGTGGAACCGCGACGTAACTTCATTGAAGAAAATGCAATTTATGTAAAAAATCTTGATATCTGATTTTTGACAGGATGCTTTTTACATCCTGTTCTTTAAATAGTGCACGAACAGTTAAACTTAAATGAGATATAAGCTTTTAATAGGAGGTTGGCTCCATGTCAGAAAATGAAAGATCAGGTGTTAAAGAAATAAATATAAGTACCGAGATGCGGACATCGTTTTTGGATTATGCGATGAGCGTTATCGTGTCGCGGGCTTTGCCTGATGTAAGGGACGGTTTGAAACCGGTACACCGAAGAATTCTTTATGCAATGAACGATCTTGGAATGACTTCGGATAAACCATTTAAGAAATCAGCCCGTATTGTCGGGGAAGTTATCGGTAAATATCACCCGCATGGTGATTCGGCGGTATATGAAACGATGGTACGGATGGCGCAACCTTTTAACTATCGCTATATGCTTGTGGATGGACATGGGAATTTCGGTTCGGTCGATGGTGACCAAGCTGCCGCAATGAGGTATACCGAAGCGAGAATGTCAAAAATCTCGATGGAGTTACTCCGCGACTTAAATAAAGATACGGTCAATTTCCAGGATAACTACGATGGTTCGGAAAGAGAACCAGCCGTCATGCCTGCCCGTTTCCCGAACTTGTTGGTGAATGGTTCATCAGGAATAGCGGTAGGAATGGCAACCAATATTCCGCCCCATCAATTAGGTGAGGTAATTGACGGCGTTTTGGCTTTAAGCAAGAATCCTGAGATTACAATTCCAGAGTTGATGGAATATATTCCTGGTCCGGACTTTCCGACTGCCGGTTTGATTTTAGGGAGAAGCGGAATCAGAAAGGCCTATGAAACCGGTAAAGGGTCAATCATTCAACGGGCGAAAGTCGAGATTGAAGAGAAGCCGAATGGTAAACAGGTAATTCTTGTTAAGGAAATCCCTTATCAAGTGAATAAAGCAAGATTGATTGAAAAAATTGCAGAACTTGCCCGGGATAAGAAAATCGAAGGCATCACCGACCTACGGGATGAATCGGATCGCAATGGCATGCGTATTGTCATGGAACTTCGTAAGGATGTTAATGCGAACGTCCTTTTAAACAACCTGTATAAGCATACCGCGATGCAGACCACCTTCGGAATCAATCTGCTTGCTTTGGTGGACGGTCAGCCAAAAGTGCTGAATTTAAAACAATGCCTGCGCTACTACTTGGAGCATCAGCAGGTAGTCATACGGCGCAGGACTGAGTTTGAACTGCGGAAAGCGGAGGCACGTGCCCATATTTTAGAAGGTTTGCGCATTGCACTTGATAATTTGGATGCAGTCATCTCGTTGATCCGCAGTTCCCAAACGACAGATATTGCCCGGGAAGGCTTAATGACACAATTCTCACTTTCCGAAAAACAGGCGCAAGCTATCTTGGATATGCGTTTACAGCGCTTGACAGGTCTGGAACGTGAAAAAATTGAAGATGAATATCAGGCATTAATGGCTATAATTGCAGAATATAAAGCGATTCTTGCTGATGAAGAAAAGGTTCTTGAAATTATCCGTGAAGAGCTTCTTGAAATTAAAGAACGTTTTGATGATAAACGGAGAACTGAAATCACATTAGCCGGCTTTGAAAGCCTGGAAGATGAAGATTTAATCCCAGAAGAAAATATAATCGTGACACTTACGCATAACGGTTATATTAAACGCTTGCCTGCAACCACATACCGCAGTCAAAAACGCGGGGGGCGCGGAATACAGGGTATGGGAACGAATACAGATGACTTTGTCGGTCACTTGTTAACCACTTCTACTCATGACACTCTATTATTCTTCACCAACAAAGGTAAAGTCTATCGTTCAAAAGGATATGAAATACCTGAATATGGCAGGACGGCAAAAGGATTGCCGCTTATCAACTTGTTGGAAGTCGATAAAGGCGAGTGGGTCAATGCAATCATACCTGTGAAGGAATTTGCGGACGATTGGTATTTATTCTTCACGACCAGACATGGGATATCAAAGCGTACACCTTTATCGTCTTTTGCAAATATCCGTAATAACGGTTTAATTGCCCTAGGTTTACGTGAAGATGATGAATTGATCTCTGTCCGACTTACGAATGGAGAGAAACAGATCATAATTGGAACGAAGTCCGGTATGATGATTCGTTTTCCAGAGACGGATGTACGGACAATGGGACGTACTGCAGCAGGAGTAAAAGGAATTTCCTTAGGGACAAATGATGAAGTTGTCGGAATGGAAATTCTCGAAGATGATGAAGAAGTCCTGATCGTTACGAAAAACGGTTATGGAAAAAGGACCTCTGCGGAAGAATACCGTATTCAAAGCCGTGGAGGCAAAGGAATAAAAACATGTAATGTCACTGAGAAAAATGGTGAACTTATAGCCGTGAAAACAGTTACGGGTGAAGATGAAGATTTGATGCTGATTACAGCAGCTGGTGTATTGATCCGAATGGAAGTCGAAGGCATTTCTAAAACGGGCCGTAATACACAAGGGGTTAAGCTCATCCGACTCGAATCCGCAGATAATGAATATGTTTCTACGGTAGCCATCGTAGGAAGGGAAGAAGAAGAAGAAAAAGACATGGAAATAGAGGCGGTAACAACTCTAGATCCGGATTCTGATCCTGAGCCTACGGTAAATGAAGAAAATGAAGAAACTGAAAAAGATACGGAAGAGTAATCTTTTACTAAAAAAGGGGGTTCGGAATTTAAATTCCAAACCCCCTTTTAAAATTCCTTTTGATTCTTTTTAAAACAACGAGAAAGCGAGTACCTGTAGGCAACGCTCGAACTGTAGACCCAGCAATAAAGCTGGGTCTTTTTTTGCATTAGCTCGGTTTCAAAATGATATCAGAGTGTTCGGAGTTTGGGTATAAAGACTCGTTCGCTTCGAAGTGATTTCCTGATAAATTACTTTTTTTTAGGTATTTAATCATAAAAAGGATAGTTTTCACCGTGTTTTTCAATTAAACTGATACTCATTAATACTTCCGAGGTGAAACGTTTTGCTGGTGAAAACTCACGATTTAATTGAAGGCTGCATCCTCTCTAAAGAGATTAGAGGTCTTTCGAACCGCCCTATAATGTATGAAAAAACAATATTGACCACACGATTAATTGAGGCATTGCAAGCTTTTTTAATAACAGAGGTAAGCGTTGAAAAAACTTTGATGGATGGAAGGGAATTTTTGCCGAAAGAAGTAATCGATCCAGAATTGCAAGAAAGGGGAAAGTCACCGGATTTTACGGATTTGTATCTTAAGTCAGTACAAACATATAAAAAATTATTTAAAAATTGGCAGGCGGGCAGTAAAGTCGAGGTGGCCATGATTCGTTTAATCATGATCCCCCTTATGGACAAGGCTTTAGAGGAACCAGAAAACATTTTGATGCTGCACCACTTTTGCAATAAAGAAGAATATGTATATCATCATGCTATTTCCATTGGATTGATAGGAGGATATATTGCATTTAAAATGAAATGCAATAGGGCTGATGTCTATCAAGCTGCAATTGGCGGATGTCTGGCAGATTGCGGGATGGCAAAGCTGCCACCAAGATTATTAAATAAAAGGGAAAGCCTGACGGCAGATGATTATAAGGAGATACATGCCCATCCCATTTTCAGCTACAAGATGATCAAGGATAGTTCCATCATTAAGGATAGTGTGAAGGTAGCCGTTCTAGAGCATCATGGAAGGTTAGATGGAACAGGTTATCCCAAAAGGTTGAAAACAAAGCCCATGAACTTATTTTCAAAAATCATAGCTGTTGCAGATGTATTTCACGCCATGACTTCCGAAAGGGCATATAGAAAGAAACAGTCACCGTTTAAGGCATTGGAAATGATCTTCCATGATGAATTTGGTAAATTTGATATTGCGGTAGTTAAAACCTTGTTATCAAGCTTCGCTAATTTTTCCATAGGAAGCCAGGTCAAACTGAACAATGGATTCATCGCTGAAATCATTTTTATTGATGCCGGCTCGCAAACAAGACCAGTCATAAAGGTGATGGATAGTGGGCAAATTATCAATTTAGGGATTAATCGTGAATTACATATAGAAGAAATACTATAATGTTTTTTTAAAAAAATCACTCTTGAAATGTAAGCTTTTTCTTCTTGATCAGGGATAAAGTCATAGTATTTGAAATCTATGAATGTATATATATTATTTATTTTAAAATAACTATTGCTTTTATTCCTGATACTAGATATAATAACTAAGTCGACAGCGAAAGAATAAAGTTGTTGACAAGTAATAATATAGATGCTATATTATTAAAGTCGCTTACGAAGTAACGACGAAAAATCGCTCTTTGAAAACTGAACAGAACAAAGCGCCAACGTTAAATTTTAAGTGAGCACACACTATCAAAAAAGCAAACGAGCAAGTCAAACATTTCTTCGGAGAGTTTGATCCTGGCTCAGGACGAACGCTGGCGGCGTGCCTAATACATGCAAGTCGAGCGAATCGATGGGAGCTTGCTCCCTGAGATTAGCGGCGG